>CP101406.1:1220604-1830906 GCA_024758765.1 Mycobacterium sp. SVM_VP21 | reverse complement strand
CGTGGGTGTTTACACCGATCTGTCCGGGCCCGCGCCCGCCGGACTGGACTTCAGCGCCACCGTCGACACCCGCTTCTCCAGCGCGCCGACCGCCCTCAAGCTGGCCGCGATGATCCTCGGGGTGGCATTGACGATCGTTGCGCTGATCGCCCTGCACATCCTGGACACCGCCGACGGCACCCGGCACCGGCGCTTCCTGCCGGCCCGCTGGTGGTCGGCCTCGCCGCTGGACGCGCTGGTCACCCTCGTACTGGTCTGGTGGCACTTCGTCGGCGCCAACACCAGCGACGACGGCTACATCCTGACCATGGCCCGGATCTCCGAGCATGCCGGCTACATGGCCAACTTCTACCGCTGGTTCGGCACCCCCGAGGCGCCGTTTGGCTGGTACTACGACCTGCTCGCGGTGTGGGCGCACGTGTCCACCTCCAGCATCTGGATGAGGCTGCCCACCCTGGCCATGGCACTGGCCTGCTGGTGGCTGATCAGCCGCGAGGTGATCCCCCGACTGGGCCACGCCGTCAAACACAGCCGGGCAGCGGCCTGGACCGCGGCCGGCATGTTCCTGGCGTTCTGGCTGCCGCTGAACAACGGCCTGCGCCCCGAACCGATCATCGCGCTGGGCATCCTGGCGACCTGGTGCTCGGTGGAGCGGGCGGTGGCCACCAGCCGGCTGCTGCCACTGGCGATCGCCTGCATCATCGGCGCGATGACGTTGTTCTCCGGGCCGACCGGGATCGCGTCGATCGGTGCGCTGCTGGTGGCGATCGGACCGCTGCGCACCATCTTGCACCGGCGCTGGCAGCAGTTCGGGCTGGCGCCGCTACTGGCGCCCATTGCCGCGGCGGTCAGCATCACCGCGATCGTGATCTTCCGTGACCAGACTCTGGCCGGCGAGATCGAGGCCAGCACGCTGAAGTCCGCGGTCGGACCCAGCCTGGCCTGGTTCGAGGAGCACGTCCGCTACGAACGGCTTTTCCTGGCCACCCCCGACGGCTCGGTGGCGCGCCGGTTCCCGGTGCTGGCACTGGGCGTCGCGCTGGCGGTGTCGGTGGCGATGGCATTGCGCAAGGGCCGGATTCCCGGCACCGCGGCCGGACCGAGCCGGCGCATCATCGGGATCACCATCATCTCGTTCATCGCGATGATGTTCACGCCCACCAAGTGGACGCATCACTTCGGTGTGTTCGCCGGGCTGGCCGGATCCCTGGGTGCGCTGGCCGCCGTCGCGGTGAGCGCAGCGGCAATGCACTCGAGGCGCAATCGAACACTGTTCACCGCGGTGGTGCTGTTCATCACCGCGCTGTCGTTCGCCAGCGTCAACGGCTGGTGGTACGTCTCCAACTTCGGGGTCCCGTGGTCGAATGCCTTCCCCAAGTGGCATCTGGCGTTCGCCACCATGGGCGTGGCGCTGACGCTGTTGGCGGCACTCGTGGCGGCCTGGTTCCACTTCGCCAACGGCGCCGAGCGGCGACCGCGCTGGGCGGCGCTGTCGGGTTATCCGCTGGCGATCGCCTCCTGGGTGCTGATCGTGTTCGAGGTGGTGTCGCTGACCGCCTCGATGCTCGGCCAGTACCCGGCGTGGACGGTGGGCCGCTCGAACCTGGGCGCCCTCACTGGCAATACTTGTGGTCTCGCCGACGACGTGCTGGTCGAACAGGACCCCACCGCCGGGATACTCACCCCGATCGACTCCCCGGTCGACGAGGCCCTCGGCGCGACATTCTCGGTCGGGTTCACCCCCAACGGGATCCCCGCCGACGTCTCGGCCGACCAGGTGATCGGCCCGCCCGGGTTGGGCCGGCTGGCCGACGACGACGCACAGGTGGCCGGCGGCGAGGCCGGTACCGAGGGTGGCACCACCGCCGCCGAGGGTGTCAACGGTTCGCGAGCCCGGCTGCCCTACAAGCTGGACCCGGCCCGGGTGCCGGTGCTGGGCAGCTGGCGCCCGGGCATTCAGGTGCCCGCCCTGCTGCGCTCGGCCTGGTACCGGCTGCCCGCCGACCGGGCCAACGCCGGGCCGCTGCTGGTGGTGGCGGCCGCGGGCCGGTTCGACCGCGGCGAGGTGACCGCGCAGTGGGCCACCGAGTCCGGCGCGGCGAACGACAAACCGGGCGGTTCAGCGAGCCTCGACGGAGGAGAGGCGAAGCTGGAACCGCCGCATAACTCCAGCGGCACCGTGGACTTCGGTGACATCGGTGCGGTCCCGGCGTGGCGCAACCTGCGCGCGCCGATGTCGGCGATCCCGGCCGAGGCCACCCGCATCCGGTTGGTGGTCCGCGACGACGACCTGGCCCCGCAGCACTGGATCGCGGTGACCCCGCCGCGGGTCCCGCAGCTGCGCACCCTGCAGGAAGTGGTGGGCTCGGAGGACCCGGTGCTGCTGGACTGGCTGGTCGGCCTGGCGTTCCCCTGCCAGCGTCCATTCGGTCACCAGAACGGGGTCACCGAGGTGCCGAAGTGGCGGATCCTGCCGGATCGTTTCGGCGCCGAGGCGAACTCCCCGGTGATGGACAACAATGGTGGCGGCCCGTTGGGCATCACCGAGCTGCTGGTTCGTGCCACCACGGTGCCCAGTTATCTGAACCACGACTGGTTCCGCGACTGGGGTGCGCTGCAGCAATTGACGCCGTACTACCCCGCGGCCACACCTGCGCATCTGGATCTGGGCACCGCCGTGCGCTCGGGCCTGTGGAGCCCGGCGCCGCTGCGGCACTGATCTACGTCATTGTTCTCACTGACCCCACGCGTCACCGGACCTGAGGCATGTGGCGATTGCCCACCTTTGAGCGACAACTGCCCTCCGTGTCGGACCGCAGTGCCAGGGTTCGCCGCATGACGAACCGGAGATCATTGCGCGGCATCGAACTGCGCTACGTACTTACCCACTACCTGCAGCATCGCGGGACGTGCAGCATCAGCGAACTGGCCGCGGAACTGGACTCCCGAGGCTTCGGCGTTCAGGGACGGCCGTCGAAGGCGATCTCGGATGCCCTGCGCTGGGAACGCGAACACGGCCGCGTTTTCCGCCGCGGCCGGGGCCGCTACGGGCCCGCCTCCATGCCGCGCAGTACCGAGCACCGGATTCACCAGCGGGTGATGGCGCTGCGTGCCGAGGCGGCGCATCTGCAACCCATCCGCAAGCCGACATAACGTGGGTTGTCGCTCAAAGCTGGGCAACTCTCCGTATGGTCCGCCCGCGGCGCCGACGCGGTCGCCTAACATCGAGGCTCGTGTCCTCCACCTACGACCAGCCCAAGCAGCGCCATCGGATCGCCCGGCTGATCGCGGTGGTGGCCGGCCTCACCGGCGTGCTGCTGTGCGGTATCACCCCGCTGCTCCCGGTCAAACAGACCACCGCCACCATCGCCTGGCCCCAGGGGCTCGACGCCAACGGCCACGTCAGCGACGTCACCGCTCCGCTGGTGTCCGGTGCGCCCCGCAGCCTGGACATCACCATCCCCTGCTCGGCGATGGCCACCCTGGGCGAAAAAGGCGGCCTGGTGCTGTCGACGGTGCCGGCCGGTGGCGTCGACGCCACCGCGCACGGCCTGTTCGTGCGGGCCAACAAGACCACCGTGTTCGCCGCCTATCGCGACCACGTGGCCGCGGCCGCCCCCCGGAGCAAGCTCGCCGACTGCACCGAACTGCACCTGTGGGCCGGGGCTGGCGGCGTCGGCGCCGATTTCGTGGGCATCCCCGGCGCGGCCGGCACCCTGCCGCCGGAGAACAAGCCGCAGATCGGCGGCGTCTTCACCGAATTGGAGATCGGCCCGCAGCCGGGCCTGAACGCCCGCATCGACGTCGACACCCGGTTCATCACCGGCCCCACCATGCTCAAGACCGCCGTGATGGCGCTTGGCGTGCTGGCGGTGCTGGCATCGATCGTCGCGCTGGCGGTACTGGACGGACCCCGGCGTCGGCGCGCCAGATCCAAGGTCCACGCCGTGACCCGACTCGCCGACGTGGGCGTCATCGGCACGCTGGCACTGTGGCACGTCATCGGCGCCATCTCATCCGACGACGGCTACAACCTCACAATGGCGCGCAACGTCGCGCACGCCGGCTATGTGGCCAACTACTACCGGTTCTTCGGCGCCAGCGAGGCCCCGTTCGACTGGTACCCGTCACTGCTGGGCCTGTTGAGCACGGTCAGCACCGCCGGGGTGTGGATGCGCCTGCCCGCCACGCTGGCCGGTGTGGCCTGCTGGCTGATCATCAGCCGCCGCATCCTGCCCCGGCTGGGCCGGCTCTCCGGTAACCGGGTGGCGGTGTTCACCGCCGCGGCCATGTTCGCGGCGGCCTGGCTGCCGTTCAACAACGGCCTGCGCCCCGAGCCGCTGATCGCGCTGGGCACCCTGCTGGTCTGGGTGCTGGTGGAACGCACCATCGCCACCCGCCGGCTGGTGCCCAGCGCGTGCGCGGTCCTGATCGCGGTCTTCACCGTCACGTTGGCTCCGCACGGACTGATCGCACTGGCCCCGCTGCTGACCGGCTCCCGGGCCATCGAGGCGGTGATCCGCAAGCGGCGGGCTACCGACGGCCTCATCGCCCCGCTGGCCGTGCTGGCCGCGGCCGCGTCGGTGATCGCCGTGGTGGTCTGCCGGTCTCAGACTCTGGCCGCGGTCGCCGAATCGGCCCGCATCAAGTACGTGGTCGGTCCGACCATCGCCTGGTACCAGGAGTTCTTGCGGTACTACTTCCTGACCGTCGAAGAGAACGTCGACGCCTCGCTGACCCGCCGGTTCGCCGTGCTGGTCCTGCTGTTCTGCATGTTCGCCATGTTGGTGGTGCTGCTGCGGCGCGGCCGGATCAACGGGGTGGCCAGTGGCCCGGCCTGGCGGCTGATCGGATCCACCGCGGTGGGCCTGCTGCTGTTGACGTTCACCCCGACCAAGTGGGCGGTGCAGTTCGGCGGCTTCGCCGGGCTGGCGGGGGCGCTGGCGGCGCTCACCGCGTTCACTTTCGCCCGCGTCGGGCTGCACAGCCGACGCAATATGACCCTGTATGTGACCGCGCTGCTGTTCCTGGTAGCCGTGGCGACCTCCGGGGTCAACGGCTGGTTCTACGTCGGCGGATACGGGGTGCCGTGGTTCGACATCCCGCCGGTGATCGCCAGCCGCCCGGTGACGTCGATGTTCCTGGCCGCCTCGATCGCCACCGGCCTGCTGGCCGGCTGGCAGCACTTCCGGCTGGACTACACGGGACACACCGAGGTGACGCCCAACCGGCGCAACCGGATCCTGGCCTCCACCCCGCTGCTGATCGTCGCCAGCCTGATGGTGCTGCTGATGGTCGGCTCGATGGCCAAGGCCGCCGCGGGCCGCTACCCCGCCTACACCACCGCCAAGGCCAACGCCGACGCGCTGATATCCGGCCTGGCCGGGTGTGCCATGGCGGACGACGTGCTGGCCGAACCCGACGTCAACGCCGGCCTGCTGCAACCCGTCAGCGGCCAGACCTACGGCGAGCTCGGCCCGCTGGGTGGTTCCGACCCGTACGGCTTCGACCCCAACGCCGTGGACGAAGACCTCACCTCGCTGGCCGTCATCGCCAAGCCAGGTGTGCCCAACGCGGATGCCTCCCCGAACAAGCCCAGCGCCAACCAGAGTGACGCAGCGGGCACCGCCGGCGGCAAGATCCCCGACGACGCCCCCGACGGCGTGAACGGCTCCCGGGTGGCGCTGCCGTTCGGCCTGGACCCGGCCGTCACCCCGGTGCTCGGCTCGTACAAGGAGCAGGTCGCCGCGCACGCCACCTCGGTCTGGTACCGACTGCCGGAACAATCGCCGGACCGGGCACCGATTGTCGTGGTCACCGCCGCCGGCGCCATCTGGTCGCACGGCGAGGACGGCAAGCTCGACTACGGCCAGCCACTGAACCTGGAGTGGGGCACCAGCAACCCCGACGGCACGTTCAAGGCCCTCGGGCAGACCGAACCGATCGACATCGGGCCGCAGAACTCCTGGCGCAACCTGCGTTTCCCGCTGGCCTGGGCGCCGCCGGGCACCGACGTGGTGCGCATCGTCGCCAACGACCCGAATCTGTCCACCGAGCAGTGGATCGCCTTCACCCCGCCGCGGGTGCCGGTGGTCAAGACCATCAGTGAGCTGATGGGCTCGCAGACCCCGGTGCTGATGGACATCGCCGTCGCGGCGAACTTCCCGTGCCAGCGGCCGTTCACCGAGCACCTGGGCATCGCCGAACTGCCGGAGTACCGGATTATGCCCGACCACAAGCAGACGGCGGCGTCGTCGAACCTGTGGCAGTCGGCCGAGGACGGCGGGCCGTTCATGATCACCCAGGCCATGCTGTGGACCACCACCGTCCCGACCTACCTGCGCAATGACTGGTATCGCGATTGGGGTGCGGTGGAGGCCTATCACCGACTCATCCCCGCAAAGGACGCGCCCGACGCCGTCATCGAGCAGGGCACCGTCACTGTTACCGGCTGGAGCCGGCCCGGACCGATTCGAGCACTGCCATGACGCGTGACCTGAAATTGACCCGCTGGGTGGCGACCGTCGCCGGCCTGGTCGGCTTCCTGCTGTCCGTGGCCACCCCGCTGCTGCCGGTGGTGCAAACCACCGCCACGCTGAACTGGCCGCAGCACGGCGAGCTGAGCAGCGTGACCGCCCCGCTGATCTCCCAGACCCCGATCTCGATGACGGTGAAGGCGCCGTGCGCGTTGGTGCGCGCACTGCCCGCCGAGGGCGGCACGCTGCTGGCGACCGCGCCGGCCAAGGGCAAGGACGCCGCGCTCAACGGGCTGTTCATCACCGTCACCGAGAAACGGGTGGACGTCACCGACCGCAACGTGGTGCTGGCCACCGCGCCGCGAGCCAAGGTCGAAGGCCCCGGCTGTACCGACATCGAGGTCACCTCGTCGCACGCCGGAACCTTCGCCACCATCGGCGGGATCACCCAACGCTACGGCTGGCCCGACCCGAACCTGCGCCCGCAGATCGTCGGGGTGTTCACCGACCTGGCCGGTCCCGCGCCGGCCGGGCTGTCGCTGACCGCCGACATCGACACCCGGTTCTCCACCAAGCCCACGGCCCTCAAGCGGGCGGCGATCTACGCGGCCATCCTGGCCACCGTGATCGCGGTGCTGGCGCTGTGGCGCCTGGACCGGCTGGACGGCCACCGGATGCACCGGCTGATCCCGAGCCGCTGGCGGTTCTTCTCGTTGGCCGACGTGGCGGTGGTGTTCGGATTCCTGCTCTGGTACGTGATCGGCGCGAACTCCTCCGACGACGGCTACATCCTCGGGATGGCCCGGGTCGCCGACCACGCCGGCTACATGAGCAACTACTTCCGGTGGTTCGGCAGCCCCGAAGACCCGTTCGGCTGGTACTACAACCTGCTGGCGCTGATGACGCACGTCTCCGACGCCAGCATCTGGATCCGGCTGCCGGACTTGGTCGCCGGGCTGGTGTGCTGGCTGCTGCTGAGCCGCGAGGTGCTGCCCCGATTCGGCCCGGCGGTGGCGGCCAGCAAGCCCGCGCTGTGGGCGGCCGGCCTGGTGCTGCTGGCGGCATGGATGCCGTTCAACAACGGCCTGCGCCCCGAGGGCATCATCGCGGTCGGTGCGCTGATCACCTGGGTGCTGGTGGAACGAGCGATCATCTCCAGCAGGCTTACCCCGGCGGCGCTGGCGATCATCTGCGCGGCCTTCACCCTGGGCATCCAGCCCACCGGGCTAATCGCAGTGGCCGCACTGCTGGCCGGCGGCCGACCGCTGTTGCGGATTCTGGTGCGCCGTCACCGCATTCACGGCACCTGGCCGTTGGTGGCACCGCTGCTGGCCGCCGGCGCGGTGATCCTGACCGTGGTGTTCTCCGATCAGACCATCCGGTCGGTGTTGGAAGCCACCAGGGTTCGCACCGCGATCGGCCCCAGCCAGGCCTGGTACACCGAGAACCTGCGCTACTACTACCTGATCCTGCCGACCGTCGACGGCTCGCTGTCGCGTCGGTTCGGTTTCATGATCTGCGCGCTGTGCCTTTTCACCGCAATGTTCATCATGTTGCGGCGCAAGCGCGTTGCCGGTGTCGCCAGCGGGCCGGTGTGGCGACTGATGGGCGTCATTTTGGCGACCATGTTCTCGCTGATGTTCGCGCCCACCAAGTGGGTGCACCACTTCGGGCTGTTCGCCGCGGTGGCCGGAGCGATGGCGGCGCTGACCACGGTGCTGGTCTCCCGACAAGTGGTGCGCTGGTCGAGAAACCGAATGGCGTTCGCGGCAGCGGTGCTGTTCATCCTGGCGTTGTGTTTCGCCACCACCAACGGCTGGTGGTACGTCTCTAGCTATGGCGTGCCGTTCAACGCCGATATGCCGCGCATCGGCGGGATCACCGTCAGCACAATCCTGTTCGCCATGTTCGCCGTGGCGGCCGGATGGGCGGCCTGGCTGCATTTCGCGCCGCGTGATCGTGGCGAGGGCCGGTTGGCCCGAGCCCTGACCGCCGCGCCCATTCCGGTGGCGGCCGGCTTCATGGTGTGCGTGTTCGTGGCCTCGATGGTGGCCGGGATCATCCGCGAATACCCGACGTATTCCAATGGCCTGGCCAATGTGCGCGCCTTCGTGGGCGGCTGCGGGCTGGCCGACAACGTGCTGGTGGAGCCGGACCCCAACGACGGCGCACTGACGCCGCTGCCCGGTGAGTACGGCGAGCTCGGACCGCTGGGCGGGGTGGACCCGGTGGGCTTCACCGCCAGCGGGGTGCCGGAGAAGGTGGTCGCCGAGTCGCTGCGGATGCCGATCACCCAGCCGGGTACCGACTACGACTGGGACGCGCCGAAGAAGCTGAAGACGGCTGGAGTTAATGGCTCGACCGTGCCGCTCCCCTATGGTCTGGACCCGGCCCGGATTCCGTTGGCGGGCAGCTACAGCACCGACGGTCAGCAGGAGTCCAAGCTGACGTCGGCCTGGTACGCGCTGCCCTCGGCCGATGAGGGGCACCCGCTGGTGGCGGTGACCGCCGCTGGCACCATCGCCGGCAACAGCGTCCTCAAGGGCTACACCACCGGCCAGGACGTGCAGCTGGAGTATGGCGTGCCCGGGCCCGACGGCGCGCCGGTGGCTGCCGGCCGGCTGGTGCCCTACGACCTGTTCGGCGAGTGGCCGCGGATGTGGCGCAACCTGCGCTACCCGCGGGCCCAGATCCCCGCCGACGCCGTCGCGGTACGCATTGTGGCCGTGGACAAGTCGCTGAACCCGCGGGACTGGATCGCGTTCACCCCGCCGCGACTGCCCGAGGTGAAGACCATCCAGGAGTACATCGGCTCCGACAAGCCGGTGCTGCTGGACTGGGCGGTGGGCCTGGCCTTCCCGTGCCAGCACCCGATGCTGCACGCCAACGGTGTCACCGAGGTGCCCGAGTACCGGATCACCCCGGACTACAACGCCAAGAAGCAGGACACCGACACCTGGCAGGACGGCGTCAACGGCGGCCTGCTGGGCATCTCCGACATGCTGCTGCGCGCCCACGTGATGGCCACCTACCTGAACTACGACTGGGGCCGCGACTGGGGCTCGTTGCGTCAGTTCGAGGTGATCACGCCGGCCACGCCCGCGGAGTTGGACCTGGGCAGCGCGACGCGTTCGGGCTGGTGGTCACCGGGCCAGATCCGGATCAAGGCCTAACTGACGCCGCCCCGCTCACGGCCCGCGAAGCCCGAGCGGCGCTTTCGCGATGACGGCCGCCAGCTCCCGCTCGAGTTCGCCCTGCACGCCGGGGATTCCGGTACCGCGCAGTGAGCAACCGCGGGTCTCCGGCAGGAACCGCAGGGCGCCCAAGCCGAGCGCTGCGGCGGCCACCAGATACGCCGCCGGAAAGAGCTGCCATCCGGTATGCGCGATGACCGAGTCGGCCAGCACCGGCGCGGTGCCGCCGAAGACCGCGACCGCCGCGTTGTTGGCGATCGCGAATCCCGCGTAGCGCACCTGGGTGGGGAACATCGCCGGGAACGTCGCCGCCACGGTTGCCAGCGGCGCAGCGAACAGCACACTGAGCACCGTGAATCCCACCAGCGCGCAGGCGAATCCTTGGCCCATGAGCCAGTACATCGGCAGCGCCAGCACGATGAACCCGATCAGCGAGCCGCGCCACAGCGGCTTTCGGCCGATCCGGTCCGACCAGGCGCCCGCGAACGGAATACCGGCCATCATGGCCAGCTCCCCGACCAGCACCACTGCCGTCCGGCTGCGTTCGTCCAGGCCGGCGGAGGCGTGCAGGTAGGTCGGCTGGTAGGTCACCAGGGTGTAGTCGATGATGCTCATCGCGACCAGCAGCGCGAAAGTGACCAAGATCGGTCGGGTGTAGTTGGTCATCAGGTCGACCAGTCGGTCCCAGGCCGATCCCTTGATCTCGTCGCAGGCCACGCACTCGGCGAACACCGGCGTCTCGGGCATCCGACTGCGCAGCGCCAGCCCCAGCACTCCCAACGGCAGGGCCAGCAGGAACGGTATACGCCAACCCCAGGCCGTCATCTGCTCGTGGGTCAGCAGCGCCTCCAGCGCCAACACGACGGCACTGCCGAGAACGAAGCCGCCTACGGCCCCGAACTCCAGGAAGCTGCCGTAGGTCCCGCGTTTGTCGTCGGGCGCGCATTCTGCCATAAATGTTGCGGCGCCGCCGTATTCACCACCGGTCGAGAAGCCCTGCACCACCCGCAGCGCGATCAACAGACCTGGCGCCCACCATCCCGCCGCGGCATAGGTGGGCAACACCCCGATCAACGTCGTCGCCACCGCGATCAGCAGAATGGTCGCGACCAGGACCGACTTCCGCCCGAACCGGTCTCCGATCGGGCCCCAGATCATGCCGCCGAGCGGCCGAAGCACGAATGAAACGGCGAAGCCGAACATGGTCCCGAGGTTGCCGAGCGTGTCCGGAAAGAAGGCCTCGGTCAGATAGGTCGCCACGACGGCATAGACGCCGTAGTCATACCATTCGGTTGCGTTGCCGATCGCTGACGCTGCAATTGCTTTGCGCAGCAGTCGCTTTTGTTCATCTGGAGCACTACGCGGTTTCCGCGAAACCGGCGCCGACGGCCTGGCCGGCAGCAACAGACTCATCGCGCCTCGCCGCTAAGGCACACACTGCCAGCACACACGTCGACCCCCTCATCCGGCCTCCGACGGTTCGCACGGCGATCCGGGCGGCCGGAATCACGTTCCGGCCCCGCACAATCGGAACCTCGGCGGCCAGCCCATCATGGGATCGCCTGGGGTAAACGATAATTGGTTTGCTACAGAAGTGACTGGTGTTGCTGAAGCGTTACGCAACACTTACCCACCCGAGACCAGCCACGGCGGGCCTACACCCAATCTAGTCCGGCAGAATTATTCCCTCGCCCGACAGCGAGGACCAGGCACGCCAACGCGGCGGAGGCCAGGACTGTCCGCCGACGGGCGGACTGGAGCCCCTCAGGCTCGGGACAAGACGGCGCCTAGATCGGCAGCAGGCCGTGCTTGCGCTGCACCTTGGGGAAGTTCTGCTTGTCCCGCAGCAGGCGCAGCGACTTACGCAGCAGCAGTCGGGTCTCATGCGGCTGGATCACGGCGTCGATGTAGCCCCGCTCGGCGGCAGTCCACGGGATCGCCATGTTCTCGTTGTAGCCGGCGATGAAGTCCGCCTTGATCTTCTGCACCTCGGGAGCGGTCGGATCCGGGAAGCGCTTCACTAGCAGCTGGGCCGCGCCGTCGGCGCCGATCACCGCGATACGCGCCGTGGGCCAGGCAAAGTTCAGATCCGCGGACAGCTGCTTGGAGCCCATCACCGCGTAGCCACCGCCGTAGGCCTTGCGGATGATCACCGTCACCTTCGGCACGTCGGCCTCGACGATCGCGTTGAAGAACCGGCCACCGCGCTTGATGATCCCGTTCTTCTCCTCGGCCACCCCGGGCATGGCGCCGGGAGTGTCGACGACGAAGACCAGGGGCAGGTTGAAGGAGTCGCAGAACCGGATGAAGCTGGCTGCCTTGTCGGAGGCCTCGGTGTCGACAGCCCCGGACATGTACATCGGCTGGTTGGCAATCACCCCGACGGGATGCCCGTCGACTCGGGCAAACGCGGTGATCATCGCCTGGCCGCGCTGGTCGGAGATCTCGAAGACGTCGCCATCGTCGAAGATGCGCAGCAGGATCTCGTGCATGTCGTAGGCGGTGTTGTCCGCGTCCGGAACGATCGAGTCCAGCTCCAGGTCGTGCGGGGTGATCTCCGGCTCCAGGCCGGGGTTGACGATCGGCGCTTCGTCGAAGTGGTTGGCAGGCAGGAACGACAGGTAGTCGCGCACGTATTGGAACGCCGCAGCCTCGTCCTCGACCACCTTGTGAATGTTTCCGCGCTGCGCCTGGGCGTCGGCGCCGCCGAGCTCGTCGAACGTCACATCCTCACCGGTGACGTCCTTGATCACGTCGGGGCCGGTGATGAACATGTAGCCCTGGTCGCGCACCGCCACCAGCAGGTCAGTCTGGACTGGCGAATACACTGCTCCGCCAGCACATTTGCCCAGAATGATGGATATCTCCGGCACCAGGCCGCGCAGCATTTCGTGACGCCGGCCCAGCTCGGCGTACCAGGCCAGCGACGTCACCGCGTCCTGGATGCGCGCGCCCGCGGAGTCGTTGATGCCGATGATCGGGCAGCCGACCATGGCCACCCACTCCATCAGCTTGGCCACCTTGCGGCCGAACATCTCGCCGACCGAGCCTTGGAACACGGTCTGGTCGTGGCTGAACACCCCGACGGGCCGGCCGTTGATCCGGCCGTGGCCGGTGACCACGCCGTCGCCGTACAGTGCGTTCGGGTCACCGGGGGTCTTGCACAGCGCGCCGATCTCCAGGAACGTGCCCGGGTCCAGCAGCGCATGGATCCGCTCGCGGGCGCTCGGGATGCCCTTCTTGGCCCGCTTGGCGATGGCCGCCTCACCGGCGGGTTCCTTGGCCAGCTCCAGTTTTTCGCGCAGTTCGGCCAGCAGTTCGGCGGTGGTCTTGTTACTCACTGCTCTCCCTGGATCCGGTTGATCGCCTCGCTCATGTGGGCGCCTACCTTGGCAATGTACGGCTCGTCGATGACCTGAACGTGCTCGCCCCCGATCGGCACGATCTCCAGGTCGCTGACGTATTCACCCCAGCCGCCGTCGGGCTTGCGGGTGGCGTAGGCGGGCTCGAACACGATGGCGTCATCGTGGTAGCGGTCAGCCATGTAAAGCGCCACATAGCCGTCGTAGGGCTGGTATTCGGCGGTGTCCAGGGCCCGGTTGTCCAGGTACGACGTGCGCTGGTGCTCGATGATGCCGCCCGGGATCTGCACCCCGCTCTGGGCCACGACGTCCATCACGAAGCGAACCTGGCCCTCATCGTCGAGCTTTTCCAGCTCCTCGTAGGGGATCTCGGGGACCTCGACGTTGAAGGTGCGCTCGGCGAACCGCGCATAGCGGTCCCAACGGGCACGCATGCCTTCCTTGCTCTGGTCGATCGGCTCACCGGGCATCACCGCGTCGATCAGCCCGACGTAACGCACGTCGGCCCCGGCCTGCTTCAGCCCGATCGCACACGCGTAGGCCATCGCCCCGCCCAGCGACCACCCCGCCAGCACGAACGGCCCGTCGTGCAGCTCCAGCAACTTAGGCACGTACTCGGCGGCGCGCTCCTCGATGGAGCCCTCCACCCGCTCGATGCCGTAGACCGGAGTATCGGCGGGCAGCCGCTTCATCAGCGGCTCGTAGACCACCGTCGAGCCACCGGCCGGGTGGAA
Source organism: Mycobacterium sp. SVM_VP21 (assembly GCA_024758765.1). NCBI lineage: Bacteria > Bacillati > Actinomycetota > Actinomycetes > Mycobacteriales > Mycobacteriaceae > Mycobacterium > Mycobacterium cavoris. Next base: position 1,817,140 of record CP101406.1, on the reverse strand, counting down.
CACGAACAGCGGAACCTTGTTCGAGCCTTCGGGTTTGGCGCGCAGAGTGCGAACGAATCCGTCTACCACACCGTCCTCGAGCTGATCGCGAACGATGGTCGCCAGCGCCTCGATGGTGGTCGCCGACTTCACGTCGTCGACGGTGATGATGCCCTCGGCCCGCTCCGACAGTCGCTCGGCCATCTTGGTCGCGGTGTCGTCGTCGAGAGCGGGCAGCTCGTTGAAGATGCCACCCGGCGACTTCCCGGTGACGATCGCCCAGGTGGCGAACGTGACCCGCTCGGCGGCGTCACGCGGTGGCACGTCGGCGCCCAGCGCCTCGGTCACCGCTTCCTGGGTGAGCACCTTGGCGGCCGCCGCGGCGGCGGTCTTGGAACTCACGCCGGACGGTCCGGAAGGGTCGGTCGGCGGCGGTGGAACCGCGGGCCCTGCCGGGTTGGTCGGCGGCGGCGGGATCGGGATGTCCGACGGGGGTGGCGCCGCAGCGGGCTCGGCCGCAGCCACCGGCGCGGCTTCCGCCGCCTCGGCCGCCTTGGCCGCGGCGAGGATCGCGGCCTGCTCGGCGGCGATCTCCTCGGGCGTCTGGGTCTGCTGATGCTCGTGCAGTGCCTCGACCTCGTCGCGGTGCTCGACTGCGTAGCGGAGCATCTCTTCGATGTTGTAGAGGTTCGCGTCGCGGACCGCGGTCAGCTGGATCGGCGGTATGTCGAAGTCGTATTCGACCCGGTTCTTGATCCGCACCGCCATCAGCGAGTCCAGACCCAGCTCGATCAGCGGCACCTCCCACGGCAGGTCCTCGGGCTCGTAGCCCATCGCGCCGCCGACGATCGCACCCAGCCGCTCAGCGACGGTCTCTCCGCTCTCCGGTGACCACTTGGCGAAGCCGGCCGCCAGCCCGGCTCCCGCGGTGAGGTTGTCGCTCAGGATCGCGGCGTCGTCGGCCTGTTGCTCCGGTTCGACCGGTGCCGCAACAGATTCCGCCGTCACCGCGGTCCCGGCGCCGACTGCCACCGGCAGGACTCCGGTTGCACCGCCACGCGACACCAGTGCGTCGTAGACCAGCGTGAACGACTCGCCGATGCGCGAGTGCACCTGAACAGCCGCGCCACCTGGGTGCCGGGTCAGCGTGGTCACCAGCCGAGAACCCTCGGCCGGTACCGCCCGCTGTTCGGAAGCCACCAGGGTCGAGTCCGGAATGACCGTTGCGGCAGCGGCTTTCACTAGGGCAGCCAAGTCCGTCTCACCGCGACCGGCGTACTCGAAGACGTGCCGGCCGTCCGGGGTTGCGACGTGCGAGCCGGGCATGACACCGGTGGCATCCCCGGAGAACCGGGCGTCGAGCCAGTGCGGCTTGCGCTTGAAGCGCGTCGGCGGGATGTTGGCGAACTCCGCCGGGCTGACCGGGCCTTCGACCTCACGCGGGAAAAGGGTGCGGAAGTCGAGGTCGTGGCCGTAGACGTAGAGCTGGGCCATCGCGATCGTCATGGCGTCGACGTCGTCGGTCTTGCGAGCCAACGTGGCGATCAACTGGGCATCGTGCAGACCGGCGCTGGCCGTCGTCAGCCCCACCTGCATGAGCGCGACCGGGTTCGGCGCCAGCTCCAGGAAGGTGGTGTAGCCGTTGTCGACGGCGTTGCGGACCCCGTGGGTGAAGTAGACGCTGTGGCGCATCCCCTTCTTCCAGTAGTCCACGTCGTGGATCGGCTCACCGCCGGGCTTGACGTAGCTGCCCTCGTGCACGGTGGAGAAGATGCCGATGTTCGGCGTGTGTGGCTCGATGCCCTGCAACTCCGCGGAGAACTCGCCCAGCAGCGGGTCCATCTGCGAGGTGTGGCCGGCACCCTTGGTCTGCAGCTTGCGGGCGAAGCGGCCCTCGGATTCGGCGCGCGCCACGATCTCGTCGATCTGCTCGGGCGGACCGCCGATCACGGTCTGGCTCGGGGCGGCGTAGACACACACCTCCAGGCCGGGGAAGTCCGCGAACACCGTCTTGAGTTCCTCGGCGGAGTACTCGACCAGCGCCATGAATCGGATGTACTCGCCGAACAGCATCGCCTCGCCCTCACCCATCAGGTGTGCGCGCGAGCAGATCACCCGGGTGGCGTCGGCCAACGACAGACCCCCGGAGAAGTAGGCCGATGCCGGCTCGCCCAGTGACTGGCCGATGACGGCGGCCGGGCGGGCGCCGTGGTGTTTGAGCACCTCGCCGAGCGCGATCTGGATGGCGAAGATGGCGATGTTGGACGTCTCGATGCCGTAGTCGTGCGAGTCGTCGAGGATCAGCTCCAGTACCGAGTAGCCGCGCTCGTCCTGGACGTGGGCGTCGACCTTCTCGATCCACTCGGCGAAGATCGGGTCGCGCAGGTAGAGGTTCTTGCCCATTTTGCGGTGCTGCGCGCCGAAGCCGGCCATCACCCAGACCGGCCCGTTGGTGACCGGGCCGTCGGCGGAGTAGACGTTCGGCTTCTGCTTGCCCTCGGCGACCGCCCGCAGGCCGGCGATGGCCTCGTCGTGGTCGTGGGCCAGCACCACCGCGCGGGAACGGCCGTGGTTGCGCCGGGACAGCGACCGGCCGATCGACGTCAGCGGGGTGGCCCGGCCCTCTTCGCTGTCGATCCAGTCGGCCAGCTCGGTCGCGGCGGCCTTCTTGCGGGAGGTCAGAAACGCCGAGATCGCCAAGGGGATCAGCGGTTGCACGGGTTCTTGCGCCGCCAGCTCGGCCAGCGCCTCGTCGCGCAGCCGCAACGCCTCATCGGTCAGGCCGGGCAGTTCGTACTCGGGCTCGTCGCCGTAGCCGTGCGAACTTTCGGGCGTGATGAACTCGCCGTACTCGTCGAAGCGCGGGGCTTCGTGCTCGATGATCTCGGGCTCGGCGGTCTCGGCAACCGGGGCAGCATCTTCGGGCTGCGGCTCACGCTCGATCACGTCACGCGGCAACACCTCACGCACCACCAGGTGCGCGTTGGCCCCACCGAAGCCGAATCCGGACACCCCGGCAACCGCATAGCCGCCGTAGCGCGGCCAGTCACTGACGGTGTCGGCGACCTTGAGGTGAGTGCCGGCGAAGTCGATGTAGGGGTTGGGCCCGGCGTAGTTGATCGACGGCGGGATCTTGTCGTGCTGCATAGCGAGCACGATCTTGGCCAGGCTGGCCGCGCCGGCCGCCGACTCCAGGTGTCCCACGTTGGATTTCACCGCGCCCAGCAGCGCGGGCTTGTCCGCGGCGCGGCCCCGGCCGACCACCCGGCCCAGCGCCTCGGCCTCGATCGGGTCACCCAGGATGGTGCCGGTGCCGTGCGCCTCGATGTAGTCGACGGTGCGCGGGTCGATACCGGCGTTCTTGTAGGCCTTGCGCAGCACCGCTGCCTGAGCGTCCGGGTTGGGCGCCAGCAGGCCGTTGGACCGGCCGTCGTGGTTGACCGCGGAGCCGGCGATCACCGCCAGGATCTGGTCGCCGTCGCGGCGCGCGTCGTCCACCCGCTTGAGCACCAGCACGCCGCCGCCCTCGGCACGGGAGTAGCCGTCGGCGTCGGACGAGAACGACTTGATCCGGCCATCGGGCGACAGCACCCCGCCGACCTCGTCGAAGCCAACCGTCACCAGCGGGGTGACCAAGGCGTTCACACCGCCGACCACCGCCACGTCCGCCTCGCCGTTGCGCAGCGCCTGCACACCGGCGTGCGCGGCGACCAGCGACGACGAGCATGCCGTGTCGACGGTCACCGACGGACCGCGGAAGTCGTAGAAGTAGCTCACCCGGTTGGCGATGATCGAGCTCGAGTTACCGGTGATGGCATAGGGGTGGGTGATGCTCGGGTCGGACAGCGCCAGGTTCTGGTAGTCGCCGTTGGTCGATCCCATGTAGACCGCGACCGCTTCGCCGCGCAGGCTCGATGCCGGGATTCGGGCGTGCTCCAGGGCCTCCCAGGTCAGCTCGAGGGCCATCCGCTGCTGCGGGTCGACGTTGTCGGCTTCCATCTTCGACAGCGCGAAGAATTCCGCGTCGAAGCCCTTGATGTCAGACAGGTAGCCGCCGCGGGTGCGCGCCTTCTTGACGCGTTCGGCAACCCGAGGCTCCTCCATGAACTCCGACCAGCGCCCTTCGGGCAGATCGGTGATGGCGTCGAATCCCGCCAGCAGCTTCTCCCAGGTCTCCTCGGGGGAATTCATGTCGCCCGGGAATCGGGTGGCCAAGCCGACGACCGCGATGTCGGCGACATCGGCGTCCCGCGACCAGTCCTCGCCAGCCGCGTCGTCCTCCAGCACCGGCTCGCCCTCGACGATCACGGTGGCCAGCGCCTCGATCGTCGGGTGCCGGAACGCCACCGTCGCCGACAGCGTCACGCCGGTGAAGTCCTCGATGTCGGACGCCATCGCCACCGCGTCACGCGACGACAGGCCCAGTTCGATCAGCGGGGCGGTCTCGTTGATCTTGTCCGGCGACTGCGAGGTGGCCTTGGCCACCCAGTCGCGCAGCCAGGTCCGCATGTCGGCGACGGTCAGGTCGGTGCGGCTGGTGCCGCGCAGGGTTGCGTCGTCGCCGTCGCCGGTCATCTGCGGAGCCTCGCTCATCTGGGGTTAGACCTCGTCGGGGTAGGCGTTCGGGCCGGTGGTGCCGCCACGCAGGCTGCCGTCCAGGTAGGCAGCCCGGCAGGCGCGGCGACCGATCTTGCCACTGGAGGTACGCGGGACGGTGCCCGCCGACACCAGCAGCACATCACGCACGGTCACGCCGTGGCGCACCGCGATCGCCGCCCGGATGTCGTCGGCGATCGGCTGGTATTCGAGCTTGTGGGCGCCCGGGGCGCGCTCGGCGACGATCACCAGCTGCTCGGAGCTGTCCTCGGCGTCGAACTTCAGCCCGGAGTGCGGGTTGTCGAAGGCCGACTGGGGCAGCTGGTTGGCCGGCACCGAGAACGCCGCGACGTAGCCGGCCCGCAGCGCCCGGCTGGCCTCCTGCGCGGAGTACTCCAAGTCCTGCGGATAGTGGTTACGGCCGTCCACGATCACCAGGTCCTTGACGCGACCGGTGATGTAGAGGTCGTCCTTGTAGTAGGCGCCGTAGTCACCGGTACGCACCCAAAAACCGTTCTCGTCGGCGCCCTCGGCCCGTGACGGGGTGGTCCGGGACTTGAGCACGTTGTGGAACGTGTCGGCGGTCTCCTGCTCCCGGTTCCAGTAGCCGATGCCCATGTTGTTGCCCTGCAGCCAGATCTCACCGATCTGACCGTCGGGCAGCTCGGCGCCGGTCTCGTAGTCGACGATCACCGCCCACTGGTCCACGGCCACCCGGCCGGCCGAAGCCTGGCTGACGGCGTTGGGGGCATCGGCGGGAACCTCGATGAAGCGGTTGCCGTTGTTGAGCTCCTCGCGGTCGACGTAGACCACGCGCGGTCCCTCGTCGGGCGGGGTGGTGGACACAAACAGGGTGGCTTCGGCCAGTCCGTAGGACGGCTTGATGGCCTCTTCGCGGAATCCGTACGGGCCGAAGGCCTCGTTGAACTTGCGTACCGAGGCCGCCGACACCGGCTCGCTGCCGTTGAGGATCGCCCGGACGTTGCTCAGGTCCAGCGGCGGGTCGCCTTCCTTGGGCAGGCCGCGGGCCGCGGCGTGCTCGAAGGCGAAGTTGGGGGCCACCGAGAAGCACTCACCGGTCTCCCCTTCCTTGCGGGCCATCTCCTTGATCCACCGGTAGGGCCGGCGCACGAACGCCGCGGGGGTCATGAAGGTGAACTGCTGCCCCATCACGCACGACAGCAGGATGGTGACCAGGCCCATGTCGTGGAAGAACGGCAGCCAGGTGACGCCACGGTCGCCCTCACGTCCCTTGAGCGCGTCCAGCAGCTGGACGACGTTGGTGGGCAGGTTCAAGTGGCTGATCTTCACCCCGGTCGGGGTGCGGGTGGAGCCGGAGGTGTACTGCAGGTAGGCGACCGCGGTCCGGTCGGCTTCGGGCATAACCCAGGTCGACCCCACCTCGTCGGGCACCGCGTCGACGGCGATCACGCGCGGGCGGGCGTTGGCCGGGCGGCTGCGGAAGAACTTCCGCACACCCTCGGCGGAGTCGGTGGTGGTCAGCACCGCCGACGGGGTGCAGTCGTCGAGCACCGCGTGCAGCCGGCCCACGTGGCCCGGCTCGCCCGGGTCGAACAGCGGCACGGCGATCCGGCCGGAGTACATGATCCCGAAGAACGACACCAGGTAGTCCAGGTTCTGCGGGCACAGGATCGCCACCCGGTCACCGGGCTCGGTGACCTGCTGCAGCCGGGCACCCAGTGCGCGGTTGCGGGCGCCGAAGTCGGCCCAGGAGATCTCACGAGCTACGCCATCGCGCTCGGTGGAGTAGTCCAGGAAGCGGTACGCCACCTTGTCGCCGCGCAACGCAGCCCAGCGCTCGACGGTGCGCACCAAGTTGGCGTTGTCCGGGAACCGGATCTTGCCGTCCTTGACGAACGGGTTGTGGTAGTTGGCCTGTGTTGCCGGGGCCATGCAAAATCTCCTGTCGCGAACATACGTTCTCATCAGCTGCCGGGCGCGTGTGGCCACGCCGCTGCGTTACATCGCGCGGGCCCGGGACCTCACAGATGGTAATGGTTGCCGGCACCCGGACGACGCGCTGCTGCCCTGCGGCCACGGACCGCCGCTCTTAAATTTCTCTTAATGTTAGAGGTCGGTGCGGCCCATGCCAAATCAAACGGTACCGCGTGTGACGCCAGTCTCCAGGTCACGAGCCGGTTCCAGCTTCGCCTCTCCTTCGTCGAGCCTCGCTAAACCGCCGGGGCTCATGCCGCGGTTCCAGCTTCGCCTCTCCTTCGTCGAGCCTCGCTAAACCGCCGGGTTGGCTGGGGGCATCACCCGTGCGGCGGATGCGGCGCGTTGTCGACGAGGTCACGTGCCCAGTTCAACGTCCACTGGGTGGCGGACTGGCCGTCGTGGTCCCAGAAGTCGGTGGTGCCGTACAGCGCGTGCACCGGCTGACCCGCTCCGCCCGCCAATGTCTCCAGGGTGGCGGGCAATTTGCCGACACTGAACGCCTCTCGCGGCGCGGCACAGATCAGATCACCGCGGGCACAGATCTCGTTGGTGCGCTGGGCGAGATCTCCGAATCCGCCGTTGCGTGCACCGGTCATGGTCAGTCCCATCCCGGACAGGATCGGCAGTTCGTGCAGGGTGACCTCGGCACCTTGCCCCGGCGGGGTAGGCGGCACATCAACACCGCTACCGCTGCCGGCCTGGCGCCGGCCGTCGGCGATCAGCGTCACGCCCAGCACCAGGTCCTCGTCGACCGGGCCGCGGCCGTTGCCGATGTCGCTGGCGACGTCACCGGCGATCACCGCGCCCTGGGAGAAACCGACCAGCACGTAGCTGGTCAGCGGGCACTTGTCGTTCATCTCCGTCATCGCCTTGACGGTCGCCCGGGTGCCCTCGGCCCGGCTGTCGTTGTAGCTCATCTGCTTGTCGGCCGACAGCGGATTATGGAACTGCGCGGTGTAGGGAACCGTGTAGGTCTGCACCCGGGCCGCGTCGAACTGCTCGGCGATCGGGCGGGTGACGGTGAGCAGCAGCGCCCGGGGGAACTCGGTGGGGTTGAGCGGGTCATCGGTCCGCGAGGACTCCCAGGTGCCGGGCACCGACACCAGCTGCACATCCGGGCAGCTGGCGTCCTGGTAGGCCGGGCGTGGCTTGCGGGTCCGCGTCGGGACCGAACTGGTCGACGGGACGCCCGCTCCCGGCTGCTCCGCGATCGGGGGTGTGGCCGGGCGCCGAATCCAGATCACCACCGCGACGATCACCAGCGCCACCACGAGCGCCATCGCGCCGGCGGCGATCCAGGCGAGGACGCGGCGGCGGTTGGCTGGGGACTTGCGAGGAGATCTCGCGGATTTGCGCGAGGTTCTCGATGTCTTCTTCTTGGCCATATCGCCTTTCACGGTACAGATCGGCGACGGCACACACTGACTCTGCGTCCAGGGCGGTGCCTACTCGAACTTTCCCGCCGTGGACGCAGAGTCAACGCAAGAGTTACCGGATCGCGCCGACGATGTCGCCAGCCATGGCGCCCAGCTGCGACGCCCACGATCCCCAGCCGTTGTCACCGGCCGAGAAGTCGAAGTGCCCGTTCTTGCCGCGCACCTGCCGGTACTGCGAGTTGAAGTACCGACCGCTGCCGGCCGCCTGCGAGGGGTCGCCGATCATCGCGGCCGGGTTGGAGGCGCCGCCCAGCGGAGCGTAGATCCAGACCCGGGTGTTGTTCTGCGCCAGCAGGGTGGCGTGCACGGTCGGGTCGTGCCACTTCCACCGGCCGAGCTGCGGTGCGCCCCACATGCCGTACGGGTCCACCCCGCCGAAGTTCTGCAGGCCCGCAGCGATGACGCCGCCCTCGGTGGTGTTGGCCGGCCCCAGGAAGCCCGACATCGAGCCGGCGAAGCCGAACCGGTCGGGGTGGAAGGTGGCCAGCGCCAGTGCCCCGTAGCCGCCCTGGGACGCACCGACCACGGCGTGCCCGCCCGGCGCCAGGCCCCGGTTGGCCGCCAGCCAGTCCGGCAGCTCACTGGACAGGAAGGTGTCCCACTGCTTGCTGCCGTCCTGCTCCCAGTTGGTGTACATGCTGTAGGCGCCGCCGGCCGGGGCAACGACCGACACACCCTTACCGGCCAGGGTGTTCATCGCGTTGCCCGCGGTCACCCAGTTGCTCACCTCGGGGTGGGCGTCGAACGCGTCGAGCAGGTACACCGCGTGCGGTCCCTGGTTGAGGAACGCCACCGGGATGTCGCGGCCCATTGAGGGCGACGGGACCATCAGGTTCTCGAACTGTGCGGCATGCGCCGCTGCGCCGACGATCGTGCCCCCGCCCCACATTCCCAGCATCAGCACGGTCACGCACAGCGCCCGCAGCAACTTCGACAGTCCGCTCATATCCACCTCGCTCGTCGGCACAGATTTCGTGATGATTCCACCCGCTGGTCGCGCGCCCTGACCCCGGGAGGTAGTCAATCACACGGCACTCGCGGGCAAGGCAGGAAACGACCGACGGCGACGACCCGTCGGGGTCGCCGCCGTCGGCGGTACATCTTTAGCGTTCTGGACTACTCGCCCGAGCTGCTGCTGCTCGCGCCGCCTCCCGGCGTGGCGCCCAGGTGGCTCTGCAGGTCCGGCTTCATGGCCTGCAGCTGCTGACCCCAGTACTCCCAGCTGTGCGTGCCGTACTCCGGGAAGTTGAAGATCGCGTTGTTGCCACCCGCCGCGGTGTAGAGCTCCTGGAACTTCTTGTTCGCACCGATCATGAAGTTCTGCTCGAGGAACACGGCCGGGATGTTGTCGCCACCCAGCTCGTTGGCCTTGCCGTTACCGCAGAAGACCCACAGGCGGGTGTTGTTGGCCACCAGCTTGTCGACGTTGACCGTCGGGTCGTTGCGCAACCATGCCGGGTCGTTGTCGTCGCCCCACATGTCGTTCTTCTTGTAGCCGCCGGCGTCACCCATCGACAGGCCGATCCAGCCCTTACCGGTGGACGGGTTCAGGTAACCCGACAGCGAGCCGGCGTAGGTGAACTGGTTGGGGTGGTAGATCGCCAGCGTCATGGCCGACGAACCCGCCATCGACAGGCCGACCGCGGCGTTGCGGCTCTGGCTCACGCCGTACTCCGAGGCCAGGTAGGCCGGCAGCTCGCTGGTGAGGAAGGTCTCCCACTTGTAGGTCTGGCAGCCGACCTTGCCGCAAGCCGGCTTGTACCAGTCGCTGTAGAAGCTGGACTGGCCGCCGACCGGCATGATCACCGAGATGCCCGAGTTCAAGTACCACTCGAACGCCGGGGTGTTGATGTCCCAGCCGTTGAAGTCGTCCTGGGCCCGCATGCCGTCGAGCAGGTACAGGCCCGGGGAGTCCGAACCACCGCTCTGGAACTGGACCTTGATGTCACGCCCCATACCGGCCGAAGGCACCTGCAGGTATTCGACCGGCAGACCGGGCCGGGAGAACGCGCTCGCCTCCGGGGTACCACCGACGACACCGACCAGTCCCGCCAGCAGGGCCGCGCCACCGGCGGCGACCATCAACCTGTCAAGCAGCTTCATTCTTGGCATCCTCATTCGTTCGTTGCCGTATTTAGCTCATAGCGTGGCCCGACTCGGACCCGATCTGTGCGTGCCAACGCAACAGTGCCGGTGTAGTCAACCACAAAACGTTCGCCATCGAGGGCCCCGGGTTCCATCACGGGGCCCACCACCCGGCCAGCGACCGGATTTTGTGACAGTCGGCGTGCTGCGCTCATGTGGGCATTCCAGCCGGTGAGACCCGGCAAGACGGGTAGCTGCCGGGTCCGGAGAATGACGTCCGTCACAATTTTTGAGTCGGCCCGGCACCCGACAGTCAGGGGAGCTCAGGCGGCATCCCGGTATAGGTCGGTCGGGTCGGTTCGGACACGGCCAGTCCGCAGCGGATCAATTCGTCGCGAGGGACCCGCTCGATGCGGTAGCGGGTGAAGCCCGGCGAGTGCAACACATTGGACAAAAACCGGCGCGGGCCCATCGGTGCACGCACCGAGCCCAGCACCGCCGCGGTGTCGGGGCATCGCAGCGCCGCCTCCGCCTGGGCGATCCAGTCCTGATCCAGGTAGCCCGGGATCAGCGGGTACCACTTGACCCACGGGCCGTCAGCCACGATCCAATCCCGGAACAGGTCCTTGTCGTGACCGATCCGGCCGTGCTCCAGCCGTTCGGTGTGCGCCGCGATCGGATTGATCAGCCCGATCTGGTCCAGCACCCGGACGTCCAGGCCGGTGTTCATGCCCAGCATCCCCATGTTGGTGAAGAAGACGGTGTGGGGACCGGTTCCGCCCGGATCGGGATCGGCCGCAACACCGATCCCCGGGGGCACCGGCAGGATCACCGGAACCACGTCCCACTGGTCGTAGTTGCCCGACGGCAGCAGCAGCGCCCCGTCGGGGGTGGCGGCAATCGTGGTCAACACCGCGCGCATCCGCGGATAGCCGAGGTAGTCCGCGGCGGTCAGCGGGTGGGCATTGCCGGTCGCCTGGGAGTAGAACCGGCGCTCGTCGACGATCCCGGAGTAGGTGACGCGAGTGGCATCGTCACCCATCCCCGGCGAGTTGGCCGCCCATAGCGCCCAGCCGGCCACCGCCAGCCACAGCAGCCCGACGGCGCCGCTGAGCGGCAGGCCGGCCTCCCGGCGGTACCGCGCGCCGTCGGGCAGCAGCACCGGAATGACCGCCACCGGGGCCAGCATGCAGAACAGCGGTGCCAGCAGCACCCGCCCGTGCATGAAGTCGCCGCCCTGGCGCACCCAGTAGGCCGCCTGCAGCAGCCCGCTGAACACGAAGAAACAGACCACGGCTCCGGGGCTCTGCACCAGGCGGGCCCACGGGCCGACGCCGGGCGGCACCGGCCGGCGCGGCCGATAACGGACGGCAGCGCCCACCCACAATGCCGCGCCGAGCGCCACCAGCAACACGGCGGGCACCCACAGCGCGTACGGGGCGTTGAAGTTGGCCAGGTAGATCATGCCCTGCGACCACTTGTCGCCGGCCGCGTCTTTGGCCAGCGCGGTCCCCGGCACCAGCAGGGCGTAGTAGCCCATCCGGAAGATCTGATACGCCACCGGCAGCGCGCCGCCGGCCACCAGGATCAGCGCGCGGGGCCGCCACTCCCGCGCGGAGATCAACAGCATGATCAGCGCGCCGCCGCCGATCAGCGCCAATTCGGGGCGGACCAGCACACTGCAACCGGCCACGAATGCCAGGCATGCGGTGAAAAGAGCGCCGCGAGCACGCGATCGGGGCATCCGCAGCGCCTGGGACCAGCAGACCAGCATCCACCACAGCAGCCCCAGGTAGGCCAGCACCAGGCCGGCCTCCAGGCCGGAGGTGGCGAAGTCTCGGGCCGGGGGAATCGCGATGTAGACCAGCGCCCCGGCCGGCAGCAGCAGCGCGCGGCGACCCTGCAGGCCCGGCGCGTAGAGCCGAGCGGTGCCCAGCATCAACATCGCCACTCCGGCCAGGGTCAGCACCAGCGCGAAGACCAGCGCCACGTATTCCATACGCACCGGCCCACCGAGCCAGCTGCCGAGATACATCAGATACGTCCAGGCTGTCGAGGTATTGGCCTCTACGCGCTCCCCGACATTGAACACCGGGCCGTTGCCGGCCAGCAGATTGCGCACGGTGCGCAGCACGATCAGGCCGTCGTCGGAGATCCAGCGCCGCCGCCACGCGCCGATGCCGAACATCAGCAGCACCACCGCTACCCCGGCCCACGAGCTCAGCCGCACCGAAGGGTTGTAGGAGACCGCGGGCCAGCCCAGCGGCCGGACCCGGGAGTCCGGCGCTCTGCCGCTCGTGGCCCCCCGGGCCGAGCTAGCCGAAGGCGACGGCAGCACCGATGGTTCCGATCCAGGCCAGCGCCGCCAGCTGCAGCACCCGGTCACGTCGCAGGATGTCCTCCGCTTCGCCGGCCATACCCCCGTCGACGTCCACCGCGAAGCGCAGCACGCCGATGACGATCGGAATGATAGACACCGCGAACCACGACCCCGAACCGCTGTCGCGTTCGAACGCGTACAGGCTGTAGCAGACCACCGCCGCAGTGGCCGCCAGCGTCCACACGAAGCGCAGGTAGGTGCTGGTGTAGTTCTCCAGCGACTTACGGATCTTGGCGCCGGTCTGTTCGGCCAATTGCTTCTCGGCGTAGCGCTTGCCGGCCGCCATGAACAGCGACCCGAACGCCATCACCAACAGGAACCACTGCGACAACGGGATGCTGGCGGCCACGCCGCCGGCGATGGCCCGAATCAGGAACCCCGAAGAGACGATGCAGATATCCAGCACCGCTTGATGTTTGAGCCCAAAGCAGTAAGCCAGCTGAATCGCGAGATAGATCGCCATCACCAGAGCCAGGTTCGGAGTCAGCCACCAGGAGATGCCCAGCGAGGCCGCCCCCAACAACGCCGCCAGGGCATAGGCCAACCCGACCGGCACCACACCGGCAGCGATCGGCCGGAATCGCTTGGTGGGATGTGCCCGATCGGCTTCCACGTCCTGAGCGTCGTTGATCAGGTACACCGCGGACGCCGCCAGGGAGAACACCACGAACGCGATCAGCGACTTGCGTGCCAGATCGGCGTAGTCGTAGTGGACGCCACCGCCGAGCGCCGCCAACGGGGCCGCGACCACCAGAACGTTCTTCACCCACTGGCGCGGCCGCATGGCCTTGATCACCCCGGAGAGCAGGTTGGCCGGCGGGCCGAGCTCCGACGTGCGATCTTGCGTTTCTGCGCTCATCCCGAGTCTCCAGAGTTGTCCAGGCGGATCGCGGCTGCGGCGACGGCGGCGCCAATCAGCGCGCCGGCGGCAACATCACTGGGATAGTGCACCCCGAGCACCAGGCGCGACAGCGCCATCGGCGGCACCAGCAGTGTCATCAGGGCCGATCGGCCCCTGCGCCGCAGGCCGGCCGCGCGGCCCAGCAGGACGGCCGCCGCCGCGGTGGAGGTCGCGTGCGCCGAGGGGAAGCTCAAGGCACTCGGCGTGCCGACATTGACCGCGATCGCCGGGTGGTTCGGGCGTTTGCGCCGCACGATGCGTTTGACGATCACCGCGGCGACGTGCGCGGCGAATGTTCCGGCGCCGGCAAGCAGCCAGCTGCGGCGCCGCTGCGGCTGGAGCACGGCGCCGAGCGCCGCTATCGCCAGCCAGCCCAGGCTGTGCTCACCGAAGTGCGACATTGCCCGGGCTACCGGCAGCACGCCGGGCCGACCGGTCAGTGCCGATTGCACCCCGACCAGCACGGCGTCCTCGCCGTGCGGGGGTACCGAATCATCCAGGTCGAGCGCGCGGCCGAGTTCGGTCATGACGACGCGGCACCGTCGGGAAGCAGCACCGTCTCCCACTGCTGCTTGCTCGCCAGCGTGGGCAACGCCCGGCGGTAGGTCCGGCGCAGGGTGTCGAAGCGGCGCGCCAATTCGTATTGGCGGCGCAGCGATTCGCGCAGTAGCGCGAACATCTTCTCCCGGTCGCGTTGCCGGTAGACCACACCGCGGCCGTCGGCGGTGGTGACGGTGACGCCGTCCTGGGTGCACAGCAGGAACCAGCGGGCGTCCTGGGTGGGCACGTTGAGCTGCGGGCGCCGATGGTGCTCCGGCTCGGTGGCCTTGAGGTTGTGCAGGATGCCGCGGGCCAGCCGGTAGCCGATGGACAGCGGCTGCACCGGGGGCCGCATCGGCTTTTTGCGTCCGGATGGGGCAGGCAGTTCACTGGCCGCCGGTAGCACCACCGCGTCGGGGTAGGTCTTGCGCAGCGCGTGGATGCCCGGCAACGCGGACTCCAGGATCGAGAAGATGTGCTCGGGACCGGCCATGAAGTCGTCCAGCGCCTTGTTCTGCACCGCGACCGTCGAGTACTCCAGGCAGGCAAGATGTTTCAGGGTTGCCTTGAGGTGGCTGCGGATCAGTCCGGAGATGTTGCCGTCCCAGTGCAGCGCCGCCACCATGAGTCGGTTGCGCAGGTGGAAGTACGCCTGCCAGTCGATCGCGTCGTCTTTGTCGCTCCAGGCCATGTGCCAGATCGCCGCACCCGGCAGGGTGACGGTCGGGTAACCGTGCTTGCCGGCCCGGATCCCGTACTCGGCGTCGTCCCACTTGATGAACGACGGGATCGGCTGGCCGATCTCTTCGGCGACGGCGCGCGGGATCATGCACATCCACCAGCCGTTGAAGTCGACGTCGATGCGCCGGTGCAGGTCCGGGGACTCGGCTAGCGAGTCAGTGGCAAAGTTGTGGTCGTACTCGGTGTGCGGGGCGTTGGTCCACATGAACACGCCCGAGTCGACGACCTCACCCATGATGTGCAGGTGCGAGGGCTCCTGCAGGTTGAGCATGTGCCCGCCGATCAGGGTGGGCGTCTTGGCGAACCGGTTCAGGGCCAGCGCCCGCAGAACCGAGTCCGGCTCGATGCGGATGTCGTCGTCCATGAACAGGATCTGTTCGCAGCCAGTGTTCTTCAGCGCCTCGTACATGACCCGGCTGTAGCCACCGGACCCGCCGAGGTTGGGCTGGTCGTGGATCGACAGCCGGTCTCCCAGGCCGGCGGCCGCCGCGGGGAAGCCGGGATGGTCGCGGACCTTGCGGGTGCCCTGGTCGGGCACGATGACCGCGCTGATCACCTCGTCGACGTCCGGGTCCGAGGTCAGGGCGAGCAGCGCATTGACGCAGTCGTCGGGCCGGTTGAAGGTCGGGATGCCCACGGCGATGTCAGCCCGGCTGGGCGCCTCGGTCGGGGCGTACCAGCCGCCGCGGTCCAGCGTCACCGCGGTGTCGGTGGTGATGTCGAACCAGATCCAGCCACCGTCCTCGAACGGCTGCAGACCAATCTCGAATTCCACCACCGTCGGGGTGTCATTGTTTTCGACCGATCCGAAAGGCTTGCCGTCCACCGCGATACGCGCACCGGTCGCTTTGGAGCGGTAGACATCGACGCGTCCGGCCCCGGTCAGCTCCAGCTGCAGCACCACCGATTCGACGATCGACCAGCGACGCCAGTAGGACGCCGGGAAGGCGTTGAAGTACGTGGCGAACGAGACTTCGGACTCCTCGCCGATCTCCAGGCTGGTGCGGGTGAGCGGGTGTGCCCGTCGGCTGTTGGTCTCGGATTCCTCGATGTAGAGCTTGCGTACATCCAGCGGCTCGCCCTGGCGAGGCAGGATGATCCGCGAAAGCCGGCTCACCGCGCGCGAACTGTCCGTCATGCTTTACTGCCCTCCCCCAGCGGCACCCCTTCGGACAGGTGCGGCGCCAGGATGTTGTCGTACATGTTCAACGCACTGGCGATGGCCATGTGCATGTCCAGGTATTGGTAGGTGCCCAGCCGCCCACCGAAGAGCACCTTCGCGGTGTCCATCTCGGCCTTGGCGCGCGCCCGATAGGAGGTCAGCACCGCCCGGTCGGCCTCGGTGTTGATCGGGTAGTAGGGCTCGTCGGCGTCGTCGGCGAAGCGCGAGTACTCGCGCATGATCACCGTCTTGTCGGCCGGGTAATCGCGCTCCGGGTGGAAGTGCCGGAACTCGTGGATACGGGTGAACGGCACATCGCCGTCGTTGTAGTTCATCACCGGCGTGCCCTGGAAATCTCCGGTGGGCAGCACTTCGAGCTCGAAGTCCAGGGTGCGCCAACCGAGCTTGCCTTCGGCGTAGTCGAAGTAGCGGTCCAGCGGACCGGTGTAGACCACCGGGGCCTCAGGGCTGGCTGCCCGAAGTTCGTCGCGGACGTCGAACCAGTCGGTGTCGAGCCGGACTTCGATGCGTTCGTCGGCCGCCATGTTCTCCAGCCATGCGGTGTAGCCGTCGACCGGAAGGCCCTCGTAGGTGTCGTTGAAGTAGCGGTTGTCGAAGGTGTAGCGCACCGGCAGCCGGGTGATGTTGGCCGCCGGGAGTTCCTTGGGGTCGGTCTGCCACTGCTTGGCGGTGTAGTCCTTGACGAACGCCTCGTACAGCGGGCGGCCGATCAGGCTGATCGCCTTCTCCTCGAAATTGGCGGCGTCGATCGCCGATATTTCCGAAGCCTGCTCTTTGATGAGCGCCCGGGCTTCGTCGGGGGTGAAATAGCGTCCGAAGAACTGCGACACCAGGCCCAGCCCCATCGGGAACTGGTAGGCCTGACCGTCGTGCATGGCAAACACCCGGTGTTGGTAGCCGGTGAACTCGGTGAACTGCCGCACGTAATCCCAGACCCTCTTATTAGAGGTATGAAACAGGTGCGCACCGTACTTGTGGACCTCGATGCCGGTCTGCGGTTCGGCTTCGGAGTAGGCGTTGCCGCCGATGTGCGGGCGCTTCTCGACGACGAGAACGCGCTTGCCGAGCTGCGTGGCTGCGCGCTCGGCGATGGTCAGGCCGAAGAATCCGGAACCCACGACAAAGAGGTCAAAACGAGCGGTCATCGGCGCCAAGGGTAGCCGACCAGCGCTCGCGCGCATCGTCGGCGCCCCGCCGTCCCCTCTTGCGCCTTGAGTATCGCCCGCCGATTCCCAGCGGCTCGGCAATCTGGAGGCGCCGAGGCCGCCTCTGGACGCCGGAGAAGGGTTGATAGCGGTTCCCTCACGATTCGATCTCGTCACTCTTTTAACACGAGTCACACGCGTACCGTCGGTCACGTAGGACAGATGCAAGCGCAGTAAGCGCCACGACGGCCCCCGAAGCGGAGAAGCAGTGCGGGGCCTGACGGCAAAACATATTGAGGAGACTTCCGTGCCGAACCGACGTCGACGCAGGCTCTCGACAACCATGAGCGCAGTCGCCGCCCTGGCGGTCGCGAGTCCGTTCGCAGTTGTCGCAGTGTCCGAGCTGGCCGCCCACAATAGCGCGCCCCAGCACCATGACTTTGTCGCGGCTTCGTCCGTGGCCGACCTGCCCAGTGAGCTGATCACCGCCCTCACCCAGGGGCTGTCCCAGTTCGGGGTGAACCTCCCGCCGGTGCCCGGCTTCACCAACGGAGCCGCCTCGACGGGGATGTACCCCGGCCTGACTTCACCGGGGCTGGGCGCACCGGGCCTCACCGACCCGTCCCTGGGCGCGCCGGGGCTCACCTCGCCCGGACTGGGCACACCGGGGCTCACCTCGCCCGGACTGGGCACACCGGGGCTCACCTCGCCCGGGCTGGGCACGCCGGGGCTCACTGACCCGTCGCTGACCACTCCGTCACTGTCGACGCCGCCGCTGGGCACGCCCGGTGTGTCCACCACATCTGGTCTGACCACACCCGGCCTGACCACGCCTCCGCTGACCGATTCCGGCTTGACCAGCCCGGGATTGACCAGCCCCGGCCTGACCAGCCCCTTGACCAGCCCCGGCCTGACCAGCCCGGGGTTGACCAGCCCGGGGTTGACCAGCCCGGATACCGGCCTGCTCGGGTCCGACGGACTGCCGCTCACCTCGCCGGTGGGCCTGGACCCCGGCCTGGACGGCACCTACCCGATCCTCGGCGACCCGTCCCTGGGCATGCCGGAGAGCGGCAGCGGTAGCGGCGGTCTGGTCAGCGACCTGATGAGCGCCGCCAACCAGCTGGGCGCCGGACAGGCCATCGACCTGCTCAAGGGTGTGGTGATCCCGTCCATCGCGCAGGCCGCGCAGGGGGCCGGACCGGCAGTTGCCGCCCCGGCCCCGCCGCTGCCCTAACCAGACACAACAGCGGAGCTGTTCCGCCCCGACGGCACCGCAGAGTCAGCCCGCATCCGGCGGGCACCGGAAGACTCTGCGGTGCCGTTAACAATGCCCAGGAAAGCGGCCGGTGTTGGAGGACGCGTGTCGCATCACCAACAACACATGACACATACGTAACATCAGCACGTGCCAACCCGTCGTCGTCCCCCGCCGACGATCAAGCTGACCGCGTCTCTCGCGACCGTGCTGATCCTGCCGTGGGCGTTGAACTCCGGGTCGGGCTTCAAGTCGATCGACGCCTCTGAGACGCCCCCCAGCGCTGCCGCGACCAAGCTGAACCAGCAGCCGCTGCCAAACCTGGAACCGGGCGTCACCGTCCGCGAGATCACCCAGGACGAACCGTTCACCATGGTCGCGCTCACCGGCGCCGACCTGAGCGGCACGTCGGCACGGATCCGCGCCAAGCGCGCCGACGGGTCCTGGGGGCCCTGGTATGCGACCGCGCACGAGACCAAGCAGGAGACCCCGGGCCCCCGGCCGGCCGATGCACCCGCTCCCGGCCCGGACGGGACCGAACCGGTGTTCGTCGGCCGGACCACAGCAGTACAGATCGCGGTGACCCGAACCGGCGATCCAGCTCAACCCAAGCCCAAGGCTAAAGGGCCGGCCACAACCAAGGGCTCCCCAACCAAGTCGGAGCCGGCCCCTAGGAACTCCGCCCCGGGCGATCTCGGTTATGTGCCGGCCACCGCCGCGCAACCCTTCGCCCAGAACGTCTCCGCGGTGCTGATCACGCCGCCCAAGGCCCCGGCCGACACACAGTGGCAACCGCCCAAGGCGGTGCTGGGCCCGGGCCAGCCCCCCAACATCATTCCGCGCAGCCACTGGGGCGCGGGCGCCTACGGCCGGTGCGGCAAGCCCGTGGAGAGCGGCCCGGTCCACGCGGCCGTGGTGCACCACACCGCAGGCTCCAACGACTACGCCCCCGAAGACTCCGCGGAGATCATCCGGGCGATCTACGCCTATCACACCCGCACCCTGGGCTGGTGCGACATCGGCTACAACGCACTGGTGGACAAGTACGGCCAGGTTTTCGAGGGCCGGGCCGGCGGTCTGGCCCGGGGCATCATGGGCAGCCACGCGGGCGGGTTCAACAGCAACACCTGGGGGGTGTCCATGATCGGCACCTTCGACGACGCACCTCCCCCGCCGATCCAACTCGAGACGGTCGGCCGGTTGTTGGGCTGGCGGCTGGGCCTGGACCGCACCGATCCACGCGGTGTCACGCAGCTGGTCTCCGCCGGCGGCTCGTTCACCCACTTCCCGCGTGGTGCGTCACTGATGCTGCCCTCGATCATCGGCCACCGCGACCTCGACGCGACCGAGTGCCCCGGCGAGCAGGGCTACGTCGCACTCAACGAGATTCGGGAGATCGCCGCCCGGTTCAACGAACCGCCCGGGCCCGAAGACCTCGCCCGGGTGATGGAGGGCGGCGCCATCCACACCCGCTGGATGGAACTGGGCGGCGCGGAGGGCATGCTCGGCGCCCCGACGTCCCCGGAGGCGATCGGCGAGGGGTCCACCAAGTACGCCACCTTCGAACACGGCGCGGTCTACTGGTCGCCGGAGACCGGCGCGCAGCCGATCACCGGGGCCATCTACGACGCCTGGGCATCGCTGGGTTATGAGCGTGGCGTGCTCGGGCTGCCGACCAGCGCCGAGCTCGCCGAACCGGAGTGGGTGGGCCAGAACTTCCAGCACGGCACCCTGAACTACAACCGGGCCAGCGCGACGGTCATCCGGGTCGTCGACGGCAACGCCGAGGTGTTGCCGCCGCCTCCGCCGGAGGGCCCGCCGGTGCAACTCGAGCGCTTCTCGCGGGTGATCGACCCGTTCGGAGCCGGCTAACCACCGTTGACTCTGCGTGTACCAGGCAGAAGTTCGAGTGCAGTGCCTGGTGGACGCAGAGTCATCGCCGAAAAATCCGCTCCAGCACCCGAGCCAGGCCGTCGTCGCTATTGGGTGTGGTGATCTCGGCGGCCGCCGCCAGCACGTCCGGGTGGGCGTTGCCCATCGCCACGCCGTGCCCCGCACGCACCAGCATCGGCAGGTCGTTGGGCATATCCCCGAACGCCACCACCTGCTCGATGCCGATGCCGAGCGGCGCGATCAGCTCCTCGATCCCGCTGGCCTTGGTGATGCCCGCCGGCACCACCTCGATCAGCCCGTGATTGGTGGAGTAGGTCAGCTCTGCGGCCGTTCCGATGTGGGCCTGCAGCTGCTCCGCCATGGCGGCACTGGACATGTCCGCCTTGCGAACCAACAGCTTGATCGCCGGCTGCGACAGCAGGTCCTCGAAAGACACCTCGGTGTTGTCGGGGTTGAGCCAAGCGTGTTCGTAACCCGGCGAGCTGACGAACTGCGGGGTGGCCGCGTCGTGCGCACTCTCGCCGATGCGCTCCACGGCCAGACCCGCCCCCGGGAGGGCGCGGCCGACGACCTCGGCCAGCTTGACCAGACTGTCCGCCGAGAGCGTACGGGCCGAGACCACCCGATCGGTGGCAGGGTCGTAGAGCACCGCACCGTTGGCGCACACCGCCATCGGGGCGAACCCGAGTGCGTCGACTACCGGCGCGATCCACCGCGGCGGGCGTCCGGTCGCCAGTACGAAGCGGGCGCCGGAGTCCACCGCTGCGTGCACCGCGTCGCGCGTCCGCGCGGTGATGTTCTCGGTGTCGTCGAGCAGGGTGCCGTCGACGTCGCTGGCGATCAGTGCGGGCGGTCCGCCGTGCGGCTGCATCAGCGCGAACTCCGTTCGGCCAGTGTCCGCCGCAGGCGTCCGCCCTGGGCCTGCTCGGTACGTTTGCGATCACGCTCAGCCAGCTCAGCTGCCCGCATCTCCAACGCCTCGGCCATGGTGGGCGCGCTGCCCCCCAGCCGGCGTGGCACCCAGTAGGCCCCTGCTGGATGCGGGTACTCCAGTTGCGCCGCTTCGAGCATCGCCGCCATCGTGTTCCTCAGCTCAGTGGTGGTCGCCGCCACATCAGCGGCGGCAGCCATCGGCTCACCGATCTTCGCCAGCACCGGAATATGGTTGCGCCATAGATGCTTCGGGTGGTCTTTTGTCCAGATCCGGTGGATTCCCCAGACGATGATCGGGATGAGCGGAACGCCCGCGCTGTGGGCCATCCGGGCAGCCCCCGTCTTGAACTCCCGCAACTCGAAGCTGCGGCTGATGGTGGCCTCCGGATTCAGACCGATCAGCTCGCCTTGCCGCAACCGCGCCACCGCTTCGTCGTAGGCGCCGGCCCCGGCGGAGCGGTCGACCGGGATCAACTTGATGTGCTTGATCACGTAGTTGACCACCGGGACCTCAGTCATCTCGGCCTTGATCATGAACCGCAGCCGGCGGTGCCGCCGCAAGGCCGCGATCGAGGCCGGATACCAGTCCAAGTAGCTGGTGTGATTGACGGCGAGCACCGCCCCGCCGTGCTCGGGAATGTTCTCCAGGCCGTCGAAGGTCACATGCGGCCCGTTGGCGTTCGCCAGCCGCGGGACCACGATCTCCAGCGCCCGGAAGAAGGGTTCTGCCATGCTCTACTGCTCCGTGCCAGATGGGTCGGGCCGGCGCTCACCGGCGCGCTTGCGCATCCGTTCCGCCAGCTCCTGCTCTTCGGCAACCCTAGCCTCGTCGGGGGTGGGCGCGCCGCCGCCGAGTCGCCGGGGCACCCAGAACTCGCCGGCGGGGTGCGGGTATTCCTGCTGCACCTGAGCCAGCAGAGGCGCCATCCGCTCGCGTAATCGGGCGCTGAGCGCGGCGGCGTCACCGGATGGGGCCAGCGGTTCGCCCGCCAGGACGGTGATCGGAATCTTGCTGCGCACCAACCGCGCCCTTGGGTGATCCTTGGTCCACAGCCGGTGGGCACCCCACACGATCAACGGGACGATCGGCACCTGCGCCTCTAGGGCCATGCGGGCCGCCCCGGATTTGAATTCCTTGAGCTCGAAGCTGCGGCTGATGGTGGCTTCGGGGTAGACGCCCACCACTTCGCCGGAGCGCAACGCGGTCACCGCGTGCTGGTAGGCGTCGGCGCCGGCCCCACGGTCCACCGGGATGGTGCCGGTGTGGTGGATCAGGTAATTCACCAGCCGCACCTGCTGCATTTCGGCTTTGATCATGAACCGCATCCGGCGGCCGCGGTGATACGCCGCCAGCCCCGCGGGCAGGAAGTCCACGTAGCCGGTGTGGTTGATCGCGATCACCGCACCGCTCTCAGCTGGGATGTGTTCCAGGCCGAGGTAGTCGATCCGCGCTCCGGCAACCCTCACCGCGCTCAGTGCAGTGAGTTCCAGCGCGCGAAAGACCGGCTGCATGTCAGTGCTACTCCGCGACGCCCGTCGTTCTCGGCGGCTTCTTCTGGCCGGCGGACCGCTCCTCGGCCCTGCGTACCGCTTCGGCCGCATCGAGTTCGAGCGCCTCAGCGGGCGTGGGGGCGCTGCCCCCCAGGCTCCGCGGCACCCAGAAGGCGCCGCCGGGATGGTCGTCGGGATAGGAGTCCTGCGCCTGTTCGAGCAGGTGCTGCATGCGGGCCTGCAGCAGGGCACGCAGTTCGTCGACCGGGAGCGTGGGCGGGATCGGCTCACCGATCGTCACCGTGACCGGCACCTTGGTGCGGCCCAGCTGTTTCGGGTGGTCCTTGGTCCACAGCCGCTGGGCGCCCCACACGATATGCGGGATGATCGGCACCTGCGCCTCGATCGCCATCCGTGCGGCGCCGCTTTTGAACTCCTTGAGCTCGAAGCTGCGGCTGATGGTCGCCTCCGGGTAGACCCCGACCAGTTCGCCGGCCTTCAGCTTGGCGACCGCGGTGGCATAGGACTCCGCGCCCTGGCTGCGATCCACCGCGATGTGCTTGCAGCCTCGCATGATCGGGCCGGTGAAGCGGTTGTCGAAGGTCTCCTTCTTGGCCATGAAGCGCACCCAGCGCCGTGGTTTCGCGTCGTAGGAGGCCACTCCGGCAAACAAGAAGTCGAAGTAGCCGGTGTGGTTGATCGCGACCACCGCGCCGCCGGTGGCGGGAATGTGCTCCCGGCCGGTGACGATGATCTTCAGACCCTCATAGCGCCACAGGGTTCGCGCAGCGGCGGCGACACCGCCGTACCAAGCCTCCACAGCACTCAAGCCTAGGCGATGACGCCGGCTCGGCCGCCGGTAAGCTCGAGAGGGATCTCTTACAGCGTCGGGAGTAGGAACTAGTGCAGGTCACCAGCGTCGGGCACGCCGGCTTCCGGATCGAGACCGCCGCAGGCAGCATCCTGTGCGACCCGTGGGTGAATCCGGCCTACTTCGGCTCGTGGTTCCCGTTCCCGGACAACTCGGCGCTGGACTGGGACACCCTCGGAGACTGCGACTACCTCTACATCTCGCACCTGCACCACGATCACTTCGACCCACGGCACCTGGCGGCGCACGTCAACAAGGACGCGGTGGTGCTGCTGCCCGATTACCCCGTGCCCGATCTGCGCCGCGAGCTGGAAGAGCTGGGCTTTCACCGGTTCTTCGAGACGACCGATTCGCAGCGGCACACCGTGTCCGGCCCCAAGGGCGATCTGGACGTGATGATCATCGCGCTGCGCGCCCCGGCCGACGGCCCGATCGGCGACTCCGGCCTGGTGATTTCGGACCGTGTAACGACCCTTTTCAATATGAACGACTCCCGCCCGATCGACCTGGACGTGCTCCAGGCCTTCGACGCGATCGACGTGCACTTGGTGCAGTACTCCGGGGCGATCTGGTACCCGATGGTCTATGACATGCCGGCCCGGGCCAAGGAGGCGTTCGGCACCCAGAAGCGCCAGCGGCAGATGGACCGCGCCCGCCAATACATCACCCACGTCGGGGCGACCTGGGTGGTGCCGTCGGCGGGACCGCCATGTTTCCTGGATTCCGAGCTGCGTTACCTCAACGACGACCACGGCGATCCGGCCAACATCTTCCCCGACGAGATGGTGTTCCTCGACCAGCTGCGCCGTAACGGCCACGACGGCGGGTTGTTGATGATTCCGGGGAGCACCGCGAGTTTCACCGGAGCGCAACTGGATTCGCTGAGCCACCCGCTGGACGACGCCGACGTCGAGGCCATCTTCACCACCGGCAAGGCGGACTACATCGCCGCCTACGCCGATCGGATGGCGCCGGTGCTGGCCGCCGAGAAGGCGTCCTGGGCGCCGGCGGCCGGTCCGGCGATGCTCGAGCCGCTGCGCGCCCTGTTCGAGCCGATCATGGCCCGCAGCAACGAGATCTGCGACGGCATCGGCTACCCGGTCGAGCTGGTGCTGGACGGGCAGGGCCACACCGAGACGGTGGTGCTGGACTTCCCCAAACGCATGGTGCGCGAGCCGATTCCCGGCGAGAAGTTCCGCTACGGGTTCGGCATTCCGCCCGAGCTGGTGCGGACCGTGCTGCGCGACGGCGAACCGGACTGGGTCAACACCATCTTCTTGTCCACCCGGTTCAGGGCGTGGCGGGTCGGCGGTTACAACGAGTACCTCTACACCTTCTTCAAGTGCCTGACCGAGGACCGGATCGTCTACGCCGAAGGCTGGTTCGGCGAGAGTCACGACGACTCGGCAACCATCACTCTGGGCGACTGGCAGGTTCAGCGTCGCTGCCCGCACATGAAGGCCGACCTGTCGAAGTTCGGGGTGGTCGAGGGCGACATTCTCACCTGCAATCAGCACGGCTGGGAGTGGGACCTCAAGTCCGGCCGCTGCCTGACCGCCAAGGGCCACGAATTGCGTTGCGAGAAGCTGTGACCGGCGACTCCTACGGCTCCTACGATGATGGGCTAGTGCTCCTGGATCGCCGGGCGATCACGTTGCGCCGCTATCACTTCCCCTCCGGCACCGCGAAGGTGATCCCGCTGTCGGCGATCCGCGGTTACCGCGCGGAGCCGCTGGGCATGCTGACCCACCGATTCCGGATCTGGGGCAGCTCGGATCTGCGGCGCTGGCTACCGCTGGACATCAAGCGCCCAACGCGGTCCACCCTGATCACCCTGGAGCTGCACGGCGACCCGTGGCCGCATCCGGCATTCACCCCGGCGGATCCGGACACGTTCCGGGCACTGCTCGACGAGCTGCTGGCGGCCCAGCGGTAATTGCCGCCTACCACGCTCAGCGGTCGGCCAACACCTGGTGGGCGGCGTTGTAGCCGGGGATGAACGTGATCCCCGGCCCGCCATGACAACCCGCGCTTCCCAGATACAGTCCTGCCACCGGTAACGGCTGGCCGAGAAATCCCCGCGGCCCGGGCCGGTTCGGGCCGATCTGATCCGGATTGAGCAAGCCGTGGCAGTAGTCGCCGCCGGGCGCACCGAACATGGTGCCCATATGACGCGGGGTGAAGGTGGTGTGCCGAGTGACGCTGCGCTCGAAATTCGGCGCCAACCTGGTGATCTTGTCGATCACCCGCTGCCCCATCTCGACCTTCATCTCGCCGTAGTTGCCGTCCCCCTCGATGGGGAACCACAGCGCGAACGCCGACGCCGCATGCTTGCCCGGCGGGGCCAGCTCGGGATCGTGTAGCGACGGGATCTGCAGCACCACGGTCGGATCGGCCGGGACGATGCCGCGGCGCGCATCCTCCCACTGCTGCTGCACCTCCTCAGGGGTGCAGAAGATCCCCACCGAGGCCTGCATGGCGGGGTCATTGAGCGCCTCGTAGGGCGTAGCGAACACCGGCGCCTCATCCAACGCGAAATGCATCTGCAGATAGCTGCCGCGATGATCGGTACGGGCGTAGCGGGCGCGGACGTCGTCTGGAACCGCAGCCGCGTCGAGCAGTCCGGTGACGGTGGCGTCGGGAGCGATCGCCGACACCACCACCGGTGCGCTCACGATGTCGCCGGACTCGGTGCGCACCCCGCCGACCGCCCCATCGGCGACCAGGATCTCCGCGACCGCGCTGCGCAGCCGCAGCTGTCCGCCCAGGCCGGTGAACGTGTCACACAGGTGCCCGGTGAGCGCGCCGATTCCGCCGCGCAGCTTCTTCATCAGCACGGTGTTCTCGTCGGGCACACCCAGTCCGTAGGCCAGTGCCGCGGCACTGCCGGGGGTGTCGGGCCCGCGGTAGAGGGTGTTGACGGCCAGCACGGTGAAGGAGCCCCGCAGCGCCGCGTGCTTCTCCCGATCGGGCAGGTAACGATCCAGCACGTCGGTGACCGATCCGAACAGCATGTCGTCGATGGCTGATCGCTCGAATTCATTCGTGGCGCAGGCATACATCTCGTCGAGCGATTTCGGCGCCCGACCCGCCTCGAACCGACCCAGCGCCCGGGTGGGCGCCTGACTCCAGGCCAGCAACCCGGCCATGCCGTTGACCGCCTCGGCGCCGTGCACCTCGCTGAGGTGGGCGAACAGCTTCATCGGGTCGGTGTACTGGACCAGCGGGTCGTCACCGACGCCGCGCATCGCCACCGACATGACCTCGAGGTCGATGCTCTCCAGAGAGTCGAGGCCCAGTTCCGCGCTGACCGCGGCCGACGTGGGGAACTGCACCGAGCCGGCGATCTCGAACCGATAGCCGTCGAACAGCTCCACCGTCGAGGCCATCCCCCCGGCGTAGCGCCCCGCCTCCAGGCACAGTGTGCGCAGTCCGGCGCGCTGCAGGATGAGCGCCGCGGCTAGGCCGTTGTGTCCGGCGCCAATGACGATCGCGTCGTAATCGGTCATTCATCCGCCCCTTCCCGCTTTCGGAGGAACGCTGGCACGCGTGGATAGTTTTGTCAATATTGACGTAACTAGAGATTGCCCAGCGAGTCCAGCCCGGCGCGGCACATCCGGGCCAGCTCGGCCAGTGAGCGGTCGGCACCCAGCATCCAGACCTCCATCGCAGCGAACACAGCAGCCGCGATGCAGCGGGCCGTCACGGCCACCCGCAGCGGGTCAGCCGGTTCGCCCGCCGCGGTAGCCCGCAATCGCTCGGCCACCGCGTCGGCGAAATCGGCCTCCACCTGCCGGATATGGCGCACGATCCGCTCTGGATCGAGCTCCTCGGCACGCAACGCGGCGATACGGGTCACCGCCTCGACGTCGTAGGGGAAGGCGAAGATGGCCGCCTGGACCGCCTCGATCATCGGCTCGGCGGGCGGGCGGGCGGCCAGGGCGCTGCGGAACCACTGCAGCCCGGCGTCGTAGTCGGCGAACAGCAGGTCGTGCTTGGAGGTGAAGTGCCGATAGAACGTCCGCAGTGACACCCCGGCATCGGCGGCGATCTGCTCGGCGGAGGTGTCCTCCACACCCTGCGCCAGGAAGCGGACCAGCGCGGCCTGGCGCAACGCTTCGCGGGTGCGTTCGCTGCGGGCGGTCTGGGGCGCTCGAGGCATGCCGGTAAACGTACCTCAGCGCTCAACCGCCCAAAATGTCATTATTGACAAAACTTGCGGCGCGTGGTGAGACTGACCGCATGATCTCGCTCATCGTGCATGCAGTGCTCGGCCTGGCGACTATCTGGTGGATCGTGGCGTCCAACCGCGCGGTCTTCGCGAAACCCTCTGGGGGCAAAGCCTTCTCACTTCTAGAGATGGTGTACTACGCGATCGGTATCGCTTCGATCGTGCTGGGTTGGTACTTCAACATCCGGTTCGTCCAGGAATACGCGCACGGCCCCAACCACAATCCGATCTGGGGGCCGGGCAGCTGGACGCAGTACATCCAGCTGATGTTCACCAACCCGGCTGCCGGCTCGGCCAGCCAGGACTACACGATCATCAACGTCGTGCTGCTGCCGTTGTTCACCATCGTCGACGGCTATCGCCGTGGGCTGCGGCGACCGTGGCTCTACTTCGTGTCGAGTCTGTTCACCAGCTGCGCGTTCGCCTATGCCTTCTACTTCGCCACCATGGAACGTCAGCACCGGCATGCCAAGGCTGCGGCCTAGCCGGGTCGTTGCAGGACTGCCTCCAACCGCACCGCGATAGGCTGGCCGCGTCGAGGAGGAGGACTGTCGTGGCCAAGCCAGTGGCACCGCGCGGATCCGCGCGCGAGCGAGTGCTGCAGGCGGCGTTGGCCCTGTTCGTGGAGCACAGCGTGGGCGGTACGTCCATGCAGATGATCGCCGACCAGCTCGGCGTGAGTAAGCCGGCCGTCTACTACCAGTTCCGCTCCCGAGACGACATCGTCATCGCGCTGGTGGAGCCGATGTTCGACGACATCGTCCGAGTCATCAAGATTGCCCAGGCCATGCCCACCCAGCAGGGCAAGCGAGACGTAATGGTCAGCGGCGTCGTCGAACTCGCCGTGCGATACCGCCGGCTCACATTCCTGTTCTATGACCGCGCCGTGGAGCACGCCGTGCGATCCCGCGAAGACTTCATGGCCGTGGGTGATGACGCCGCGGCGATCCTGCACGGTCCCGAACCGGATGCGACGGCCCGCGTCATCACCACCGTGCTGATGGCGGGAACCTTCACCGCTGCAGCGGATCCGGAACTCGAAGACATCGCCGACGAGGAACTGCATGAGATCCTGCTGGCCATCGCGCGGCGAGTGGTCGAACCGCTGACCTAAGGGTCAGGTCCAGTTCCACACCCTCATGTCGTCAGCGGGGTACTGCTGGCACACGTCGGTGGTCCGGGCAGCGACGCCATGGTTGTTGAAGAACAGCTTGGCCCAGTTCGGCCACACGAACGCGAGGTTCTCGTAGTAGATATCGGTGGCCAGGTTCTCCGAGTAGGCGCGCCGGCCCGAGTAATCCATGGAGTAGAACCAGTGAATCCGGTCCTGCACCGCCTGATGTACCTGCGGGGACTTGTTGTTGTAGTCGATCATGTAGCGCTCGTAGTAGACCGGCACGACATCGCGGGCGGCCGCCATGATCTGTTCGGCGGTACAGCTGGTGTGCAGCATCCGGTTGGGAATCGGGAAGTTCTCCGTCGCATCCGCCGACGCGGTCCCCGCCGCGGCCATACCGGCCAGAAGCCCTACTGCCAGAACCTGTATCACCAAATGCCAGGGGTTGCGCATCATCGGGTAACTCCGGCCTGTTCCAGAACGGTCAGCTTGTCGGGGCAGTAGGTGCTCAGCGCCGTACCCACAAACTGCCAGACCTGTTGGGAGTCGGCACCCTTGATGTTCTTGCCGACGAAGGTCGCCGACTCGAAGGCGTCGCGGTCGACGTGGTTGGCCAAGCGCTTGCAGGTGAGTTTGCCGATCCAGGCGTTGTAGTCACGCGCCCCGTAGATCCCGTAGCCGTGCAACCGGCCGGCGAAATCGGTATCGACATCGGCGTGCGCCGGTACCGCGAGAAAGATTGCCGCCGACACACCTGCCAACACGGCCAGGGACCCGAACCTCATCACCAACCTCCCCGATGCGCTCCGCCACCGGACTCCACGAGCTCGTCGCTTGGGTTGCGCTGCAACGGCGCCGGCCAGGGAGCGGGCTTGGGCCGCAGCCGCGGCACCTGCGGCCACCAGAACCATTTGCCGAGCAGCGTCGCGATCGACGGTGTCATGAACGAGCGGATGATCAGGGTGTCAAGCAGCAGCCCCAAGCCGATGGTGGTGCCCACCTGACCGATCACCCGCAGTTCACTGATCGCCATCGTCATCATGGTGAAGGCGAACACCAGTCCCGCGGCGGTCACCACCGAGCCGCTGCCCCCCATCGCCCGGATCATGCCGGTGTGCAGCCCGGCGTGGATCTCCTCGCGCAGGCGGGACACCAGCAACAGGTTGTAGTCGGCACCCACCGCCAACAGGATGATCACCGCCATCGCCATCACCATCCAGTGCACCTGCAGTCCGATGATGTTCTGCCACAGCAACACCGAGAGGCCGAAGGCGCTGCCGAGCGACACCACCACGGTGCCCACGATCACCAGCGCGGCCACCACGGCACGGGTGATGATCAGCATGATGATGAAGATCAGGCACAACGCCGCGACGCCCGCGATCATCAGGTCGTAATTGGAGCCCTCCTGCATGTCTTTGAACATCGCGGCGGTACCCCCGACGTAGATCTTCGAGCCCTCCCAGGGGGTGGTCTTGATGGCTTCCTTGGCGGCGAGCTTGATCGCGTCGATGTGCTTGATGCCCTCTGCGCTCAGAGGATCGCCCTCGTGGTTGACGATGAACCGCACGGCATGCCCGTCGGGCGATATGAAACTCTTCATGCCGCGCTGGAATTCGGCGTTGTCGAAGATCTCCGGCGGCAGATAGAACGAGTCGTCGTTGCGGGCTTTGTCGAAGGCGTCCCCCATCGCGGCGGGATCTCCTTGGGCTTCCTGCGCCTGCTTGGCCAGTCCGCTCTGGGTGGCGTACGTAGCCTGCATCATTGCCTTGGCGTTCTTCATCATCTGGATCATCGGCGGCATCAGCGTGAGCATCTGCGGCAGCTGGGCGGCCATCGCGTCCATGTCCGGGACGATCTGCTTGAAGTTGTCGGTCATGGTGTCCACGCCGTCCATGGCATCGAAGACCGACCGCAGCGAGTGGCAGACCGGAATATCGAAGCAGTGCGGTTCCCAATAGAAGTAGCTGCGCATCGGCCGGAAGAAGTCGTCGAAGTTGGCGATCTTGTCGCGCAGTTCTTCGATGTCGTCGACCATCAGGTGCATCTTGCCGACCATGCGCCCCATGGTGGCGTTCATCTCCTCCATGAGCTCGATCATCTTCGTCATGGTGTCGATGTTGACCTGCATATCCTGTGCTTGGGCCAGCATGTCCGCCGTGCGATCGTCGTTGAACTTGCGGGTCATGTCCTGGCTGACAGCCTGCATCCCGAGCAGGTAGCCGAAGGTGGAGTGCTCCATCGGAATGCCCTGCGGCCGGGTGATGGACATGACCCGGGACACTCCCTCTACCCCAGTGACTCGCTTGGCGATTCGCTCGATCACCAGAAAGTCCGCGGAGTTTCGTATGTCGTGGTCTGTTTCGATCATCAGCATCTCTGGGTTCATCCGCGCGGACGGAAAGTGGCGGTCGGAGGCCAGGAAGCCCTGGTTGGCTGGTAGATCCGCGGGCATGTAGGCGCGGTCGTTGTAGCCGGGCTTGTATCCGGGCAGCGCGAGGATGCCGACCAGGGCTGCCGCGGTGGCGGCGATCAGAATCGGCCCCGGCCAACGGCTTACGGCCGCACCGATTTTCCGCCAGCCGCGTCCCCGGTTGGCCCGCTTGGGCTCCAACAGGGTGCCGAACCGACCGGCCACCGCGATGACGGCGGACCCCATCGTCAGCGAGGTGATGACCACGACCGTCATGCCGATCCCCAGCGGAATGCCCAGTGACTGGAAGTAGGGCAGCCGGGTGAAGTGCAGGCACAAGGTGGCACCCGCGATGGTCATGCCCGAACCGAGCACCACATGGGCGGTGCTGCGAAACATGGTGTAGTACGCCTGTTCCCGGTCTTCACCAGCACTGCGGGCTTCCTGATATCGGCCGATCAGGAAGATCGCGTAGTCGGTGGCTGCCGCGATGGCCAGTGTGACCAACAGGCTGGTGGCGAACGGCGAAAGCCCGATCAGCCCGTGATAGCCCAGGAAGGCCACGATGCCCCGGGCCGACGCCAGACCGGTCACCACCATCGCCAGCGCCAACGCCACGGTGGTGATTGATCGGTAGACCGCCAGCATCATGGTGATGATGACGACGAACGTCAGGCCCTCGATCATGTGCATGCTGCGGGTGCCGGCCTTGTCCTGATCGGCTGCCAGCGCCGCGCCGCCGGTCACATAGGCCTTGACGCCCGGTGGTGCGGTGACACTGTCGACTGCTTGGTTGACCGCTTTGACCGATTCATTCGCCAGCGCCTCGCCCTGGTTACCCGCGGTATAGATCTGCACGTATGCGGCTTTGCCGTCTGGGCTCTGGGCTCCCGCGGCGGTCAGGCGATCACCCCAGAAGTCCTGGATGTGTTCGACGTGGGTGGTGTCGGCCTTCAGTTTGTCGATGATCTGGTCGTAGTAGTGGTGGGCGTCGGCGCCCAGCGGCTCGTCGCCCTCGAGGACCAGCATGACCGAGCTGTTGGAGGTGAACTCCTTGAATACCTCGCCCTGACGTTTGACCGCGATCATCGACGGCGCCTCGTCCGGGGTCATCTGGACCGCGGCCATCTCGGCGACCTTCTCCAACTGGGGAACGGTCACGTTCGCCAAGACGATGATCCCGATCCAGCCCAGCATGATCGGGATGGCCAGCCGCCGAATCCATTTGGCAATCCGGCCGGGCTGGGCGTGGTCAGTGACAGCGGCGATCACCTCGGTCGGCGCCCCGGGCGGGAAGTTCTCCGTGGAAGTGCTCATGCAGATTTCACCAAGCAGAAGGTCAGGGCGCTGGCGCCGGTGGTGGTTCTCTCGTCTTTGAGCTCGTTGTCGATGCTGATCCGGCAGCCCAGGGTGGAGCCTTTGCCCTGCGCGTAGAGGTTCG
The DNA here is from genome assembly GCA_024758765.1 of Mycobacterium sp. SVM_VP21. Classification (NCBI taxonomy): domain Bacteria; kingdom Bacillati; phylum Actinomycetota; class Actinomycetes; order Mycobacteriales; family Mycobacteriaceae; genus Mycobacterium; species Mycobacterium cavoris. Next base: position 1,784,550 of record CP101406.1, on the reverse strand, counting down.
GCGATACCGCGGACAACGTGGTGCTCAGGGTCACCGACCAGGGCAGCGTCGCGGCGTCGACGCGCTGCGGCTTGCTGTCCAGGTCGAGGTAGCTGATGTCGGCGGTCGCGCCGGGTTCGCCGAAGACCTCATAGGTGACGACCTTCGGGTTGTACGGCTTGGTGTCGTCGACCTTGGTGCTGATCAGGTGCGAGTTGTCGCCGCCGAAGTAGGTGCGCAACCGTAGGACGGTGAGCGTCCCGAGCACCACCACCACCACGATGAGCAGTGGCATCCACGCGCGCCGCAGCGCCTTCATCGAGCGGACCCGGTCTTGGCGGTGGCCTTGCTGACCACCACCAGGACATGGGTGTCGGACGCGAACCGATTCGCCGTGGCGCCCAGTTCGGCGATCGCATCGAACAACGGGTGGTCGCCGGCCGCTATCTCCGGCGCGTCAACCACATACGCGGTGACACCCGGGGTCATCGGACCATCGCCCGGCGTGACCGATTCAGGCCGGGAAAGCCTGTGCACCTGTGGGTTCAGCATCAGCGACGCCCCTTTCGGCCCAGATCTGAGGTTAAGCGTGACGGAAGGTCAAGTTATACGATCAGTAAAGTAGAATCAAGCGATCGGTCAGTGAAACTGCGCGACGTGGCTCACGCCCGTGAGCGGTCGATCCGAGCAGGGAGGCATGGGAGTGGCGAAGCCGACGTCGCCGCGTGGTTTCGCGCGGGAGCGCGTACTAGAGGCCGCGCAAGGGCTGTTCGCCGAGCACGGGGTGAGCGGTACGTCGCTGCAGATGATCGCCGACCGATTGGGCGTCAATAAGTCGGCGGTGTACTACCAATTCCACTGCAAGAACGACATTGTCGTCGCGGTGTTTCGCCCGGTGTTCGAGGACATTGCCCGGGTGGTCACCATCGCCGAGGCCATCGACTCCCGCGAGGTCCAGCGCGAGGCCACCATCAGCGGCATCATCGAACTGGCGGTCCGTCACCGCCGCACGACGGCCCTGGTCCACACCGATCCCGCCGTGGTGGGGGTCGTCGAGGCCATCGGAGAATTCCGGGACGCCTCACGGCGCTTACAGTCCATCCTGGCGGGACCCCAACCCGATCCGGCCACCCTCATCGCGAACGCTGTTCTGGTGCCCGGAATTCTTGGCGCGGCGGCCGATCCCGCGGCTTCGGACATTCCCAACGAGGAACTGCACCGGATGCTGCTGGACTGCTCGCGGCGGCTCTTCGCCGCCTGACCCGGCCGCGGATCAGGAGGCCGTCGGCTCCAGCACGTCTACACCCACGTAGGGCACCAGCGCCTGCGGCACCCGCACGCTGCCGTCGGGCTGCTGGTGGTTCTCCAGGATCGCCACCAGCCACCGGGTGGTGGCCAGGGTGCCGTTGAGGGTGGCTGCGGTCTGCGGCTTGCCGTTCTCGTCGCGATAGCGCGTCGCCAGCCTGCGGGCCTGGAAGGTGGTGCAGTTCGACGTCGACGTCAGCTCCCGGTAGGTGCCTTGGGAGGGCACCCACGCTTCACAGTCGAATTTGCGGGCGGCCGAGGACCCGAGATCGCCTGCGGCGACATCGATCACCCGGTAGGGCACCTCGATACGGGCCAGCATCTCGCGCTGCCAGCCGAGCAGCCGGTCGTGTTCGGCTTCGGCGTCCTCGGGCCGGCAGTAGACGAACCCCTCGACCTTGTCGAACTGGTGCACCCGAATGATGCCGCGGGTGTCCTTGCCGTAGCTGCCGGCCTCCCGGCGGAAACACGACGACCAGCCGGCGTAGCGCAGCGGTCCGCCCGACAGGTCGAGGATCTCGTCGGAGTGGTAGCCCGCCAGCGGTACCTCGGAGGTGCCCACCAGATAAAGGTCGTCTGCCTCGAGCCGATACACCTCGTCGGCGTGCGCACCCAGAAATCCGGTGCCGGACATGACTTCGGGACGGACCAGCGACGGGGTGATCATCGGGGTGAACCCGTTGTCGACGGCCAGTCGCACGGCCAGCTGCAACAGACCCAGCTGCAGCAGAGCGCCGCGGCCGGTCAAGAAGTAGAACCGCGAACCGGAGACCTTGGCTCCGCGGCCCATGTCGATCAGGCCCAGCGCCTCACCGAGCTCGAGATGATCCCGTGGGTTCTCGATGGCCGGTGGCTCACCGACCATGTCGAGCACCGCAAAGTCGTCCTCGCCGCCGGGGGGCACGCCGTCGATCACCACATTGGCGATCGCCATGTGCGCGGCCGTGAACGCGGTCTCGGCCACTCCTTGGGCGGTCTCGGCGGCCTTGACCTGCTCGGCGAGCTCCTTGGCCCGCGCCAGCAGGGCGGGGCGCTCCTCGGGCGATGCCGCCCCGACCGACCGGCTGGCGGTCTTCTGTTCGGCACGCATCGAGTCCGCGGCCGCGATGGCGGCACGGCGTGCGGTGTCGGCGGCCAGCAAGGCGTCCACCAGGGCCGGGTCCTCACCGCGACCCACCTGGGAGCGGCGGACACGGTCGGGATCTTCACGCAGCAGCTTCAGGTCGATCACGGCAAAACCCTACAACCTGGCCGGCTGCATCACTTTCGCATCATTTGTCACGCGCTCGCGGCTGCCTGTCAGAATGGACGCGATGTCAGAGGCAGCCGACCAGGAGAATCCACCCGCCAAGCGGGTGTCTTGGCGACGCACGCTCCAGGCCGCCCCGACGCGCCGCGCCCTGTTGCTGACCGCGCTGGGTGGGCTGCTGATCGCCGGTTTGATCACCGTGGTGCCCGTCGTCGGCGAGGGCCCCGGCGGGCTGCTGAGCCATCTGAACGCCGAGCCGGCGCCGGGGGCGGGCGGCAAGGGCACCGGGCCGGGACTGGGACTCGGCACGGTCAAGGGCAACGAAGCGATCGACCACGCGGTTGCCGGCGACTGCCTGAACTGGCCGGAGAACGACTTGGACGCGGCGACGATCGTCAGCTGCGCCGACGAGCACAAATTCGAGGTGGCCGGCCCGGTGGACATGAAGATGTTCCCGGGCGCCGAGTACGGTCCCGATGCTCCGCCGCCGTCGATGGCCCGGATCGAACAGATCACCCAGGAACAGTGCGAGTCGTCGGTGCGCCGGTATCTCGGCGCCAAGTTCGACCCGCACAGCAAGTTCGTGGCCAGCATGCTGTGGGCCGGCGAACGCGCGTGGCGCCACCACGGTGAGCGCCGGATGTTGTGCGGCCTGCAACTGCCTGGCGTGGGCGGCCAGCAGACCGCGTTCGTCGGCAAGATCGCCGACATCGACCAGTCCAAGGTCTGGCCGCCGGGCACCTGCCTGGGCATCGATCCGACCACCAACCAGCCCAACGACGTTCCGGTCGACTGCGCGGCACCGCATACCAAGGAAGTCACCGGCACGGTCAACCTGGCCGAACGGTTCCCCGACGCGCTACCGCCAGAGCCCGAGCAGGATGCGTTCATCAAGGAGTCCTGCACCCGGCTCACCGACGCCTACCTGGACCCGGTCCAGCTACGCGACACGACGCTGACGTTGACCTACGCCACGGTCTCTCTGCCCAGCTGGTCGGCGGGCAGCCGTGAGGTGGCGTGCAGCCTCGGCGCCACTCTGGGCAACGGCGGCTGGGCGGCGCTGATCAACAGCGCCCGCGGATCGCTGCTGATCAATGGCCAGCCCCCGATCCCGCCGCCGTCCATCCCCGCGGAACGGCTGAACCAACTACCCGCCGGTAGCCAGCCGCGGTGAGTGTCCAGATGGACCCGCGCCGGTTCGACGACCTCGTGTCCGACGCGCTGGACCTGATTCCGCCGGAGCTGGCCGCCGCCTTCGACAACGTCGTGATCCTGGTGGCCGACCGCAACGCCGAGGAACCCGACCTGCTCGGCCTCTATGAAGGGGTGGCGCTGACCGAGCGCGATTCGAGCTATGCCGGGTCGTTGCCGGACACCATCACCATCTACCGGGATGCGCTGCTGGAGATGTGCGAGTCCGACGACGAGGTGGTCGATGAGGTTCGGATCACGGTGATCCACGAGATCGCCCATCACTTCGGTATCGATGACGACCGGCTGCACGAACTGGGCTGGGGCTGAGTACCACCGCCGCCGGTCTCGCCACGACGCCGCATTGATGGATTAGACTCCACATTCGTCGACGACGTGGCTTGTCCGATCTTACATCGACCGGGGCACGGGCCTCCACAGCTTGTCGAAAGGACGTCACATCGTGGTGCTTGCGATAAAGCGCTGGGGCGCGACCGGCCTGGCAACGGCTGTGATCGGTTCCGGGGTGGCCGTGCCCGTACTGGCGACTGAATTCTCGGCGCCCACTCAGCCCGCACCGATCGCATTGGATGTGGAGTTGACGGCTGCCGACGACTGGCTGTCCGACTTATTTGACCTGCGCAGCCCGTACAACCCGCTCAATCTGTTCATTTACAACATGTGGTCACACGACGGACTGTTCTGGGGTGGTCTTGTCGATCCATTCATCTCTACGGGCACCTTGGGCGGTGAGGTGCTTTGGGCACTGCAAGGCGACACCGAAGCGCTGAACAACCTGTTGGCCGGCAACTTCATCATCCGGGGGCCCAGCATGTGGATTCCGGACGCCACCGACGGCACCGTGGTGGACCCGTTCGGGTGGCTGGTTCAGATCATGAGCGCCATCGGTTTGGGCCACTTGTTCGGTGTGGATGTTGCCGATGCCGACGGCACCGGCGAACCGATCACCGGTACCGCGGACGCGTCGCTCGGGGGGATCGAGCAATTGCTGAACGACCCCGATTGGGGTGGGCTCGGCGATCAGGTCCCACTGCTCGACGACCTGGTCACTGTCTTCGACTGATCTAGCGGCGAAAACGCAGGCCTGGCGGCCCTCGACTCGGGGCAAATCACCTTCGCCGGCCGCGGACGCCCCCCGGCGAAACCAGTGCGCACACGGGAAAGCCCCGCAGCGTCCGGGGCTTTCGCCGTTGGTGTTGGGACTAGCCCTCCACGGGCGCGGTGGCCGGGGACCCGTTGCCCCCGGGCGCCGATGTCGCCCGCGCCGCCATTGCCGCCGTTACCGGCCGTCTGGCCGGCCGCCGCGCTTTCGCCGACACGCTTCGAGAACACGCCACTAATGGCAGGCCACGGTGGATCATGGTGACGATGACGACTGACTCCCACCACTGCCGAGACTGCCGAGCGGGGCTGGAGCACTGCCACGGCACACTCATCCACCACGTCCAGCAGGCCGCGGAGTGCACCGAGGACGGCTGCCCCGGTGAGGTGCTGCCGCACTCGTTCGCCCTGGATTGCGAAGCGGTCGGGTGTCGCTGCGCGCAGGTGTACGCGCTGGCGATCTAGCCCATCGGGTCGGTGTCGGACCGCACCGCATCGCCCACTGGGTCCGGGTGGGGTTCGGGATAGAACGGCGGCGTCAGCGAGCCCCACTGCACACAGCTCCATCGGCCGTCGGTGATCGGGGCCAGCACCACGGCGGTGGCGTTCTCCAGGTGGTTGTCCAGGACGAAACTGCCGTCCACACCCGCCAGCGTCGCCGCCGCCAGTCGGATCGCCGCGCCGTGGCTGACCACGACGATGTCCCCGGTCCAGTCGTCGTCGTCGAGGTAGCGCAGCCGCAGGTCGGTGACGACCGGCAGGTAGCGGTCGAGCACTTGTTCGGCCGATTCCCCGCCGGGCAATGCGACTCCGGGCTCACCGGAGTGCCAACGCTGATAGATCGCGTTGAACTCGGCGATCGCGTCGTCGTCGCTGCGGTTCTCCAGCTCACCGGCCTGCACCTCGTGAATGCCTTCGAGGGCGCGGGCGGTCACGCCGAGCCGTCCGCTGATCTCGGCAGCGGTCTGAACCGCGCGGGTGGCCACCGAATGGGCGACCAGCATCGGACGGTGGATGCCCTCGGCGGCGAAAGCCCTGGCTTGGTCGCGGCCCAGCGGGGTCAGTTCCGATCCAGGCGGGCGGGTGTCGAGTCGACGGTCGACGTTGCCGTAGGACTGGCCGTGACGCAGCAGCACCAGCCGCCCGCTCATGACGCCACCCCGCATCGACCGACGGGCTCGATAGGCCAGGAGCCCAGGTAGCGGACATCGGCGCAGCTACGACGCAGGGCCTGCAGTGCCTCGGCGACGGCTTCGTCATCGATGTGTCCGATGCAGTCCAGGAAGAACAGATACGTGCCCAGCTCGGTGCGGGTCGGGCGCGACTCGATGCGAGTCAGATCGATGCTGCGACTTCCGAACTCGGCCAGGGCTGCCGCCAACGCTCCGGGCGCGTTGTCGAGGCGCAGCACCACCGACGTCCGGTCGGCGCCGGTGCGCGCCGGCGGTGACGCCGGGGCACCCACCAGCACGAAACGCGTGCGGGCATTGGCCTCGTCGATGACGCCCTCGGCCAGCGCCACCAACCCGCGCTGCTGGGCAGCCAGCGCGGTGCTCACTCCGGCGTCCACCTCACCGTCATGGACCTGCTGCGCCGCAGCGGCATTGGAGTTGGCCGGCACGGTGTGGGCCCCGGGCAGGTGCTCGGTCAGCCAGCGCCGCACCTGGGCGCCCGCCACCGGATGGGCGGCCACAGTGCGAATCGCCGCCTCGCCGCGACCCGGCGCGACGACGATCGAGAACGTGACGTCTAGGGCGATTTCGGCGAATATCTGCAGCGGCGACCCAACCGCGAGGCCGTCCAGAGTGGGCGTCACCCCGCCCTCGATCGAGTTCTCGATCGGCACACACGCGTAGTCGGCGGCGCCGGAACGCACCGCCTCGAGAGCGGCCGGCGTGCTCTCGGCCGGCACCGGTTGAAGGTCGGCGCCGGGAACCCGTCCGGCGCCGTTCAACGCGAGCAGCGCCGCTTCGGTGAAGGTCCCCGCCGGGCCGAGATAGCTGATGCGGGTCACCGGACAACCCTATCGGCAGTAGCTCGCCGGCGCGCTCAGCGGCGGCGCGAGCGTGAGGTCAGCTTCACGCTGATCCCTCGAACGTGCCGCCACCTTCACGTTCGGCGGAAGTCCCACCGCGATCCGATTCAGCAATTCCTGTTGCGCCTACCCGAGTCATTAATTAAGTTAGGCTTACCTCACTTCGAAAGGTGATCGATGGCCACGACTACAGCAGCAACCGTCCCGACGTCCGCCGAGCGGATTCGCAGCGCCTGCATCCGCGGTCAGGCCCTCTTAGCCATCGCCGACGCCGCCGACGCCGCGCCGGTCAACGCACCGGTCTGCCACCTGCTGCGGGACGGATCCCTGGTGGTCGCGGTCCCGGTCGAGGACCCGGTCGCGCAGGCCGCGGCCGACTCCGGCGTGCAGGCGATGCTCGAGCTCACCGATCACGCGCCATTGCGGCTGCGCGAACGCGTGCGTGCGCTGGCGTGGATCCGGGGCCTGCTGCGCCCGGTGCCCGACCGCGAGATCCCGGTACTTCTGGACCGGATCGCGGCGGTGGACCCCAACCCTGCTCTGCTCCAGGTCGTCTCGCCGCGCTCGGCGTCGCACTCCCGCGATATGGCTGCACCGGAGTACAGCGACGCCGACGTCGACTACGCGCTGCTGCGGCTGACGCCGGAGTCTGCGGTACTGGCCGACGCCACCGGCGCCGAAGCGGTCGACGTGCACGAGCTGCTGGCAGCCCGACCCGACCCGTTCTGCGCGATCGAGGCGCATTGGCTGCAGCACCTCGACTCGGCGCACCCCGACATGGTCGCCCGGCTCGCCGCCGCCAAGCTACCGCCGCAGCTGCGCCGCGGACAGGCTCGCCCGCTTGCCGTGGATCGCTACGGCATGTGGTTGCGGATGGAGGCGCCCGACGGTGACCGCGACGTGCGGCTGAGTTTCCCGCGGCCGGTAAACGATGTGCTGAGTCTGAATCGGGCGGTACGCGCACTGATGGGCTGCCCATTTCTCAACGGGTTGCAGGCCCGGCGTCAGGAGCAGTAGCAGGTCGCTACCGTGGTGTCAGTGACCGAGCGCCAGAACCCGCGACACGCGCTGCGCCTGGAGATCGTCCTGGTTCTGGCGGTCACTTACGGCCTGAGCGCCGTCACCGCGATGCTGCAGCTCGCCGACGCGGTGCTGCGCGACCTCAGCGCCCAGCGGATCGCCCTTAACCCTCGCCGGTCGTATTTCGACCTGATCGACCTCGGTCTCAACGCCGCCTGGGCGGTGCAACTGATCGCCTGGGGCGCACTGGCGTTATACCTACTGTGGCGCAGCGGATTCGGACCCGCCTGCATCGGGCTGAATGGGCGACCCCGCGGCACCGACCTCGCCGGCGCACTCGGCCTGGCCGCCCTGATCGGGCTGCCCGGCCTGGGCCTGTACCTGGCGGCGCGAACCCTGGGCCTCAACGCCGACGTGATTCCCGCCGCGATCAACGACGCCTGGTGGCGCGCTCCGATGCTGATCGTGATCGCATTCGCCAACGGGTTCGCCGAGGAAGTGATCGTGGTCGGCTACCTGCTGACCCGGCTACCGCAGCTGGGGGTGGCGCCGCGGATGGCGCTGGCCTGTTCAGCCCTGCTGCGCGGCGCCTACCACCTCTATCAAGGTTTTGGCGCCGGGCTGGGCAACATCGCGATGGGCTTGGTGTTCGGCTACGCCTGGCAGCGCACCGGACGGCTGTGGCCGCTGGTCCTGGCCCACGCCCTGATCGATACCGTGGCGTTCGTCGGGTACGCGATCTTCGCCGACAAGGTCGGCTGGCTGCGCTGATCGCGACGGCGCCGCGCAGACCTCAGCTCGCGCGCGTCACCGTGACCGTGACGGTGCCCGCGCCAGCGTTGGATCCGATGACCAACACCGAGGCGTTGTCCGCCGAGACCACCTGGCCCCCGGTCACGCTGACCTGGTAGCCGTTCGGGAACTGGATGTCGGGGATGGAGATCTTGGTCTCCGATCCGGCGCCGAAGTTGCCCGAGCCGTCGGCCATCGCCGTGGAGTAGCTGAACGAGAAGACTCCATTGTTGAACGACCAGCTGTTCGGGATTCCGGCGATCACCTGCGGATACGGCTGGGCCAGAGTGGCCACGATGGGCTCATCGACGTTGTCGCCGGTCGGCGGCAGGTTGGTGTTGTGCACCAGCGAGCCCGCCTCGTTGGTGTAGCCCCAGTACAGCCAGCCGAACATGTGGGGATTGATCGAGTTCAGCTGGCTGGCGATGGTCGGAATATTGTGGGTGGCGCCGAATTCGGTGACCACTACGGGGACGTCGTAGCGGTCGCTGTACTGCTGAGCGCCGTCGTTGATCCAGCCGTCCCACAGTGAACAGCCGGTGGCGGTGCCTCCGCCGAGGGCGTCGAAGATGCAGTAGTCGTGGAACGCGAAGACGGCATTGTCGTCGTCGACCCCGCCCAGGTGGGTGACCCCGGTGGCGTTGCCGAACAGCACGTTGGGCTCGTAGTAGACCGTGGTGCTGGAGTCCACCGACCGGATCGCCGAGATCACCTGGTCGTAGAAGGGAGTCAGCGACTGGGTGTCGAAGTGCGGGTTGCCGAGCAGGCTGCCCAGCCATGACGAGCCGGCCCACGGCTCGTTCATGATTTCGTAGCCGGCCACGCCGGGGGTACCACCCAGGTAGTCGGCAACGACCTGCCACATCCGGGCGTAGGCGTTCTGCAGTCCGATGCCGTCCGCCTTCTCGTTGCCCCAGAACGCATCCCAGGCCTGGTTCTGCGCCGGGTTGAGGGCGTAGGCGAACGGGAACGGATGGCTGGTGTCGCTGTCCTTGAGGTTGAACAGTGTCGCCCAGTCCGGCGCGCCGTTGCCACCGACCTCCGTGCCGTAGAGGTCCTGGTGCATGTCGATGATGCTGACGATGCCGTGCGCCTTAAGGGTCTCGATGGTCTCCTTGACCGACTCCAGGTAAGCCATGTTGTACGCCCCAGGCTGCGGCTCGATCTGGCCCCAGTACAGGCCCAACCGGACCGAGGTGAAGCCATTGGCGGCCAGGAACGCCGCATCGTCGTCGCCGAAGCCGTTGCCGCCGGGTGAGAACGGCGCCGACTTGTAGACCTGGTTGACGCCCTGCAGGATGACCACCCGGCCGTCGCTGTCCACGATCCACTGGCCCGCGGTGCCGTATTCCGCCGGCGCCTTCTCCGGGGCGCCCTCCAGCGTGCCGAAATGGCCGACCGCACCGTGGGTGCCCAACGCGCCTGCGGTGCCACCGGCCCCGCCCAGGGCGGGCAGATCACCCGGCGCCTGGTAGACACCGTTGCCGGCATCTCCGCCGTCACCGCCGTTGCCGAACCACATCGCGCCGTTGCCGCCGTCACCGCCGTTCCCGCCGATGTGGCTGCCGTCACCACCGTGGCCACCGGCACCACCGATACCCAACAACCAGCCGATCCCGGCGCCGCCGGCGCCACCGATGCCGCCGTTCACTCCGTCGCCACCGTCACCACCTGCACCACCGGCACCCATGAGCCATCCGCCGGCCCCACCGGCGCCGCCGGCAGCACCTTCACCGCCGTCACCGCCCGCGCCGCCGTTGCCGAAGAACCCGGCCGCGCCCCCGGCGCCTCCGACGGCGCCCACCTCAGTGTTGTCCCAGCCGGCGCCGCCATCACCGAACAACCAGCCCCCAGCGCCACCGGCGGCAGATGCCTCCGTACCGGCCGCGCCGTCGCCAATCATCAGGCCCAGCCCCAGCGCCTCACTGATCTGGTTGGTCCCGTCGACGATCGGCGCCAGCAACGAGCTACTGACCAACCAGTCGATACCGGTGTAGATCGGGGTGTACACCCAGTCGTTCATCAAGGCCGTCGGGGTCGGGAGGGTGAAGTTCAGCCCCGCCGCCGCTCCGGCCAGCGCGTTATCCCAGTGCGTCGGGTCGAAGAACGATTCCCAGGCCGCCGGGCTGAGCACCGCATCCCAGTCCAGCCCACCGGTGGTCGCATCCACAAACGGCGCCACCGCCACGTCAAACACGTCGCCGAAGCCCTCGGCAGACGCCACCGGCGCCGGCGCCAGCGGCATCACCCCAAACGCCAGAAACGCCCCCACGGCGGTGCCCAACCCGGCGACTCGACGGTTCAGCGAGGCTCGACGTAGGAGAGGCGAAGCTGGGACCGCCGCATCGACCCGGCGGTTCCGCTTCGTGCTGCACTGACGAGTCATCTGCGGGTAGATCTCTCTTCATGATCGCGGCGGCGAATGACGTGGCCAAGATAACGATTTCTTCGGAAGATTACTAATAATCACTGAGAATTCCGCGGAAACTGGGGGGGCGAGCTGGGAATCTTCGGCATCCACCGCACGGCTGGCCCCGCCCTGGAGATCGCCCCGACGCCTCTCGCTACGTAGATTGGGCAGGTGAACGGTGATCGCGGGCCGGGCCAGCCCTGGCATCCCCCACCGCCGCGTCGTGAACCTCCGCCGATGTTGTACCGCGCCCCCCACGGCCGACCGGTCTCGCCGCCGCCGCAGGCCGTGCCGCGGCCGGCAACTCGGCCCGCACCGCGCCCGCCGGGACCGCGCCCGCCCGCTGCACGTCCTCACACACCGCGGTCTCCCGCTTCGCGTCGACGCCGATCCTGGCCGCGCCGACTGGCGGTGTTCACTCTGCTGCTGGCCTTGCTCGCCACCGCATCCCTGGTGGGCGCCGCGGCCTGGCTCGACACCGCGCTGCAACGGACCGCGGCGTTCGCCGGTTACGCCGACCGTCCGACGCCGGGCCGCGGGACGACATGGCTGCTAGTCGGTTCAGACAGCCGCGCCGATCTCACACTCCAGGAACAGCAGGACCTGAGCACGGGCGGGAACATCGGCAACGGTCGCACCGACACGGTGCTGCTCATACACCTACCCGGCCCGGGATCCGAGTCGACCGCAACGGTGGTGTCGCTGCCGCGCGACTCCTACGTCACGATCCCCGGCTACGGCAAAGACAAGATCAATGCCGCGTACACCCTCGGCGGGGCTCCCCTGCTGACCCGGACGGTGGAACAGGCCACCGGCCTGCGGCTGGACCACTATGTCGAGATCGGATTCGGCGGTTTCGCCTCGCTCGTCGACGCCCTCGGCGGCGTCACCTTGTGCCCGGACGAACCGATCGACGACCCGCTGGCCGGGCTGAATCTGCCGGCCGGCTGCCAGCAGCTCTCCGGCGCGGCCGCGCTCGGCTACGTGCGTAGTCGGGCCACTCCGCGCGCCGATCTGGACCGGATGGCCCACCAGCGGCTGTTCCTGTCGGCGCTGCTGGCCCGCATTACCGATCCGGCCGTCTGGCTCAATCCGCTGCGCTGGTACACGGTGCCGCGCGCCGCCGCACACGCGGTGACCCTGGACGAAAGCTCCGGCGTCATAGACCTGGCAGCCCTGGGCTGGGCGTTGCATGGCACCACCACCACGCTGACCGTGCCGATCGGCGAGTTCCTCTGGACCGACGTCGGCGACACGGTGGTATGGAACCACGCCGAAGCCGCCCGGCTATTCGAGGCATTGCGCCGCGATGCACCACCCCCATCGAGCGCCGATAATTGAGCCGAACCTAATTTCCACGCGCGATTACGCAATTTCAGCCTACCCTATCTTTACTTAGGCAATGCTGACCTGAGTAAGTCTCGCCTTGGATGCAAACCCACTTTGACCAGGGGTAGCATCGCATTCATGATCGAGAACGAAAGCCACAAGACGAAATTCCACGCGCTGCTTCAAGAGCAGATCTATCACGAATTTACCGCGGCACAGCAATATGTCGCGGTCGCGGTTTATTTCGACGGCGAGGATTTGCCGCAATTGGCCAAATTCTTTTACGCCCAGGCCGTCGAGGAACGGAACCACGCGATGATGCTGGTGCAGTACTTGCTCGACCGGGACATCCGAGTGGAGATTCCCGGTGTCGACGCGGTGCGCAACCACTTCGACGCCCCCCGGGATGCGCTGGCGCTGACGCTGGAGCAGGAGCGGACCGTCACCGAGCAGATCAGCCGACTCACCAGCGCCGCGCGCGACGAAGGCGACTACCTCGGCGAGCAGTTCATGCAGTGGTTCCTGCGCGAACAGGTCGAGGAGGTGGCCGTGATGACCCGGTTGCTGCGGGTCGCCGACCGCGCCGGGCACAACCTGTTCGAGCTGGAGACATTCCTCGCACGCGAGATCACGGTCGGCCAAGAAGCCGGCGCGCCGCGTATCGCCGGCGGGTAAACCCCTCGCCCGCCGATCAGCCCGCCCGCAACCGCGCCTTGGTTCGGGCGGGCTGATTTGTCGCAATCCACGCAACCCCCACGTCCCTGCAGAAGTCAACGTCTTCACTGCGGTCGACGGTCCAGCAATACAGCGCGCGACCCCGGACGGCGGCCTGGTCCACCAACTCGGGATGTTCCCGCAGCGTCTCGATCGACGGACCGATCGCCGTGGCACCGACCGTCGTCGCCGCGCCGCCACCCAGATAGCGCGCGCCTGACCCGAGCAGAACCGTCGGCAGCAGGGGCGCGGCCCGGCGAATCCGCCACACCGCCGCCGCCGAGAACGACATGACCACCGCACGCGACCGCGAAGCCGACGCCGGCGCGGCGAGCCCGAATCGATGCAGCAACGCGAGCACCTCGCGCTCAACCATCGAGCCGTATCGCACCGGATGCTTGGTCTCGATGAAGATCTTCACCGGCCGGTGCCAGTCCAGAACCAGCGCAACCAGTGCATCGAGGGTGAGCAGACCGGTGTCACCAATGCCGACACCCGCCGCTGAGCCGGTCTGCCCGTTGCGATGCCACGCGCCGTAGTCGAGGCGCTGCAACTGCGACAGCGTCATCTCACTGACCACCCCGGCCCCGCTGGAGGTCCGATCCACCCGTCGGTCGTGCACGCAGACCAAGTGGCCGTCACTGGTCAGCCGCACATCGCACTCGACGCCGTCCGCCCCCTCCTGCAGCGCCAAGTCGTAGGCGGCCAGGGTGTGCTCCGGGCGATCGATAGACGCACCCCGGTGTGCGACCACGAACGGGTGTTCCGAGACGACATCACCGGCCGGGGTCATGGACTTATGCTGCCGGTTCCCGTCCCGCGGACTCAAGAGCCGGGGCCGGGGCGTTGCCTTCTTCCGGCTTCGGCGCGGCGGCCGGAGCCGGCGGCGGTGCAGCGGCGGTATCGCGCCCATCGGCCACCACCACCCAGTGGTGGGCGGGCCGACCCATCGATCGCCGTTCGAATCCCTCGACCACCCGGGCCACCGTCACCACTGCTGCCAGCCCGAGGAGGTACGCCACCACGGTCGCCACCATGTTGTTAGCAATGCCCTGGGCCCCCGCTGCCCAGCTGGTGGCGGTAGCGAAGATCGCGACGGCAGTGCTAGCGGCCCACACGACCCACCACACCACGATGGGCTTGCGCAGCCGGTCCAGCCGGTCCTCGCGCTTGGCCAGCTCCATGACAAACACCGGCGCCCAGGCCAGGTTGACCACCGGCACCAGGCAACCGGCCCACACCGCCCAAGCCGGGCGGGTCTCGGGCAGGTGCAACCGGGCGAAGGCCACCGAACGCCGGGCAAGCAGCCACCTGGTCAGCACCACGGCACAGCTGACCACTGCCGCGATAGCGGCCAGCCCGGCCAGCCGGCCCAGCCACACCGCGCCACCGGCGATCAGGGGATTCAACAGCATGGTGCGATTGACGATCATCAGCACATAAATCAAGGCGTGCACCAGTGCCGCGACGCCCAGCGCGGCGACCGCGGCAGCGAGCGTCTTCTCCAGCGAGCGCGCCGTAGGCGCCTGCCGCTCCCCCGGTTTCGACTGTGCCGCAGCACGAATCGGCCCGCCCATCAGCGTCCAGCGGGGCATCACCGAATAACGCGGGGTGGGCCCCAGCGGGCGCCGGGCCGGCGACTGCGGAGGCGGCGGTCCTGGCCGCACCGCGATCCACCGGTAACCGTGCCCCGGCCGTGGTGGCGCCTGCCCGGGCGCTGCCGGCGGCGCAGGGGGCCCAGGCTGGGTCCACTGCAACTCAGCTTCTTGCTCGGGTGTCAGCGGCGCCCACAGCGCACCGTTGCAGCGTGGGCACCAGGCCCGCTGCTGGTCACGCACGTTCCACCGCGTCTTGCAGCGGGAACACACCTGGATCACCGCACCAGCCTAGCGGCGACCGCAAGGTCGGCGGAGCCGACCGCAGCCGGGTCGACGCCATCGACACCGCGGCGACCGCAAGGTCGGCGGCGCCGTGGCCAGAGCCATCGGTAAACGGCGCCAAAGACGCCCCGTGCGGCCCGGCAGCTACCACCGGCTATCCACAGTTTCCACAGGTTTATCCACACACCGATCGACAGCTGCACGGGCGTGATGTGCTTCTTACATGTCGACAGACGCATCGGTTGTGGATAACGCAGCGTCGTCGAAGCGAACCGACTAACAGCATCGAGCGAAATCGCTTGATCGGCTAAGCAGCCGCCTGCCGCCCGCATTTGACGACCAGGAGGACCCGGAACGCGTCAGTGCAGGTAAGTCGGGTTATCGAGGTGAATTTTTCCACTGGGCGGACAAAGCGCTATGATCGCCGTCACAGAACAGATGTGATGCGCCTCACTGGGATGGGCGCACGGTGAAGTTGGGGGCAAGGCAGATGACGGCACGGCCGATCGGACCCGGTCCCGTCGCAGCGGCGTCGGGCTGGCACGCGGGATCGTCCACCTATAAGCGCGCCTATCTGCTGGCGTCGCTGCGCGCCGGAGTAATCGCCCTCGTGCTGCTGTCTTTCCTGGTTGTTCTCGTCCTGACCTGAACCTCAGCCTGAGTATTGCGATCGGCTGATGTCGCGCATCAGCTCCACCCGTTTGTTGCGGTACACCCGGCGTTGGAGCAATGTGGTTGAAGGTGGCCCCATCACACTGCAACCGCGGTGAAGTGGGGTGCCGCTAGACCGTCAACGCCTGTCGACAATGATCAACGGTGATTGACACCGGATCAGCACAGACCGAAGGAAGGAACCCCGTGGCCGACTACACCTTGCCGGACTTGGACTGGGATTACGGAGCCCTTGAGCCGCACATCTCGGGCCAGATCAACGAACTGCACCACAGCAAGCACCACGCCGCCTACGTCGCCGGCGCCAACGGCGCCCTGGCCAAGCTCGAAGAGGCCCGCGCCAACGACGACCACGGCGCGATCTTCTTGAACGAGAAGAACCTGGCGTTCCACCTTGGCGGTCACGTCAACCACTCGATCTGGTGGAAGAACCTGTCCCCCAACGGCGGTGACAAGCCGACGGGCGAACTGGCCGCGGCCATCGACGACGCGTTCGGATCGTTCGACAAGTTCCGTGCGCAGTTCACCGCGGCCGCCAACGGCCTGCAGGGTTCGGGCTGGGCGGTGCTCGGCTACGACACCCTGGGCGGGAAGCTGCTGACCTTCCAGCTCTACGACCAGCAGGCCAACGTGCCGCTGGGCATCATCCCGCTGTTGCAGGTCGACATGTGGGAACACGCTTTCTACCTGCAGTACAAGAACGTCAAGGCCGACTACGTCAAGGCGTTCTGGAACGTGGTCAACTGGGCCGACGTGCAGTCGCGTTTCGCGGCCGCCACCTCGAAGACTTCGGGGCTGATCTTCTAGCCGGACCGCTGACATGGGTGGGGCGTCGCGCCGTTGGCGTGGCGCCCCACTTTGTTTTATACGGCGGTTCCAGCTTCGCCTCTCCTCCGTCGAGCCTCGCTGAACCGCCGGGTTTTATGCGGCGGCCCCAGCTTCGCCTCTCCTCCGTCGAGCCTCGCTGAA
This sequence comes from Mycobacterium sp. SVM_VP21, assembly GCA_024758765.1. NCBI lineage: Bacteria > Bacillati > Actinomycetota > Actinomycetes > Mycobacteriales > Mycobacteriaceae > Mycobacterium > Mycobacterium cavoris. The sequence goes on along the minus strand of CP101406.1, from coordinate 1,767,883 downwards.
CCGCCGGCTTTTTTCACCGTTTCGTTATCCGCCGCCTCGCCGTGTCACCTTGAATCCGCGTGACGGGTGCCGCATGCTGCCAAACAACCCACCCGCTGAAATGCGAGCAGGCGAATCAGCCAACAAGCCAAAATGTCGCGGAGGGTGCGCGATGGAGACGACAGGTTCCGGCCGGGCGATCGAAGTCGCCCCGTTTCACTCCCGTGGCGAGCTTCACGGATTCGTAGTCTTCGGCCGCTGGCCGGATTCGACCAAGGAATGGGCACAACTGCTCAGCATCACCGTCCGAGTCGCTTCGATGCCCGGATTACTGCCCACCACAACGGTGTTCGGCACTCACGAGGAACTGCCCGACAACCCCGGTCCGGGCACCGTCGGATTGCTGCTGGCCGAAGGCACTATCGCCGGCGAATCGGCGATCGCACCGGGATACTTCGCCGGCCGCCAGCCCTCCGCGCTACTGATGCTGCACCCGCCGTCGGAGACCATTCCCTCGCTGCCCGAATGCCGCGGCGCGGCATCGGGATGCATATTGCTGCCCGGCCTGCCCTACCTGGGCCTAGAGCATCGCGCGGCCTGGGTCGAAGCCGAATCCGACGGCACCGTCACCTCGATGGTGAGCCGGGTCGGCGTCGACCCGGTCAGCCACCCCGATACCGCAGTACTGGCCATGCTGCTTGCGGCATAAAGCAATTCGCGCCAAATTGTCCCGTTGCCGGATCGTCGACTTCGGCCCGCCGAAATTCCTTGTCGGCTGGCGGCCGGGCCGCGGAGTCATTAGCCTCGGCAGCTGACGAAAGGGCGTCCCCGCATGCTTGCCGCCATGCTGATCAGCCTGGGCGTGGTCTTCCTCGCCGAGCTCGGCGACAAGTCACAACTGATCACCATGACGTACGCGCTACGGCACCGCTGGTGGGTGGTTCTCAGCGGAGTGGCTATCGCGGCTTTCGCCATCCACGGCATCTCGGTGACAGTGGGGCACTTTCTCGGGCTGACATTGCCGGCCCGCCCAATCGCCGCCGCCGCCGGTGTTGCCTTCATCGGTTTCGCGGCGTGGACGTGGCGCGAGGGAACCAACTCCACACCTGGGGAAACCGCCGTCCGCGAGCCTCGATTCGTACTGTTCGCGGTGGTGTCCTCGGTGCTGTTGGCCGAGCTCGGAGACAAGACGATGCTGGCGACGGTTGCGCTGGCCAGTGACCGCAACTGGCTGGGCGTGTGGCTGGGCGCGACTATCGGGATGGTGCTCGCCGACGCTGTCGCGATCGCGGTCGGGACGGTGCTGCACCGGCGGTTGCCCGAACACTTGCTGCACGCAGCGGCCGGATTGCTCTTCCTGGGGTGCGGCTTGTGGATCCTCTTCGATGAGGCGCTGGGCTGGCGACCGGTGGCCATCGCCTCGGTTGCGGGATTGGTCTCGGTGGCATTGGGGTCAGCGCTGTGGCGAGCTTCGCTGCGCCGTTCCGGACAGACCCCCGGAGACGATTCCACCACTCGGTAGCAAATCCCGCCGATAACCCAACACGCGGTGGAAACTTCACTTCGCCGGAGTGGCTTCCAGCAGTGAGGACCAACGGGCCGGTGTTACTGGATCGCTTCGTTCGCCGGTGCCGACGCAATAGTGCTTGGTACGACAAGAAAATCGAACCACAGCGATCTCTACGGTGAGCCGAATGAACTGCACCAAGCCCGATCTCGTGCTTCAAGATCGAACTCGCTACGGAAACACCCTTGGTTGTGTCGGTAACTATCGCTACGATGATCAGCAAATCATCAGGCGCTACCGCTTTCCCCCGCGCGGAGCGCCTGTCGGCCGCCTGCCTACCCCCTGGAGGTCCTATCGATGAGCGCGACGTTCGCTGTCCGCTTGAATCGCCTTTTCGATGTGGTCTATCCACCCGGCCGCGGACCGCACACGTCCGCCGAGGTAATCGCGGCACTCAAAGCGGAGGGCGTCACGATGTCGGCCCCCTACCTCTCCCAGTTGCGCTCGGGGAACCGGACGAACCCGTCCACCGCCACCATGGCAGCGCTGGCCAACTTCTTCCGGATCAAGCCGGCGTTCTTCACCGACGACGACTACTACGCCAAGCTCGACGCCGAGTTGTCATGGCTAGACAGCGTCCGCGACGCCGGAGTACGGCGCATCGCGACCCAAGCTGTCGGGCTCTCGCCCGAGGCCCAGGAGGACGTCCTGGCCCGCATCGACGAGCTTCGTCGCAAGGAGCACCTCAGCGCCTGAGGCGTCGGCGCCGCGATTAGGGTGGCTTGATCGGTTCCAGCGAGACACCGGGGAGGCGGCCGCGATGGGCCTGTTCAGAAAACGCAAGAGCCGCGCGACCCGGCGTGCCGAAGCACGGGCGCTGAAGGCCGGCGCCAGGCTTGAGGCGCGACTGGCCGCCAAGGGCGAGGCGAAACGCTTCAGGGCCAGCCAACGCGCGGATGCCCGGGCACTGAAGGCCCAGATCAAGTCGGACCGCAACCGCGACCGCACCGCGCGTAAGGCCGCCGAAAGCCAGCTCAAAGCCGCCCGCGACGGCCGGATCCTCTCGCCCGCGCGCGTCCGCCGCACGCTGGTGGTCACCCGCATGCTGGCGCCGGTCATTGTGCCGCTGGTGTACCGGGCCGCGATGGCCGTACGCGGCCTGATCGACGAGCAGCGAGCGGCCCGGCTCGGGGTGCCACTGGCCCGCGTGGGCGAGTTCTCCGGAAATAGCGCCCGGCTCTCGGCGCGGATCGCCGGGGCAGAGAAGACCCTGCGCCTGGTGCAAGACCGCAAGCCCAAGGACTCCGAAACCAAGCTGTTCGTCGCGGCGATCACCGATCGGTTGTCGGACCTGTCGACGGCCGTGACTGCCATCGAGACCATGCCGGGAGATCGTCGGCGAGTGGCCTCCGCCTCGATCAGCGATCAGCTCGATGGAATCGACGCCGATCTGATGGCTCGGCTGGGGCTGCCGTCATGAGCGTCCGGATGCGCACCATGGCGCTGGCCGCGGCGATCACCGCAGCTTCCGTCGTCGGCGCCACGCCCGCCTGGGCGCACGTGCACGCCAGCAGCCCCGGCGCGGTGCGCGGCGGGGTTGCGATGGTCACTTTTGAGGTGCCCAATGAGTCACCGAGCGGTTCTGCCACAACGGAACTCACCGTGACGCTGCCCGATGTGGCCTCGGCTCGCACGGAAGCCAAGCCCGGCTGGACCGCACGCCTGGACCGCGACCCCAAATCCGGGGCGGTGCGTTCGGTGACCTGGACCGCCACTGCCGGCGCCGGCATCGGCGCCGACCAGTTCGGACTGTTCCGGATTGCACTGCGGCTGCCCGACGCAGAAACGGTGAACTTCCCGTCAGCACAGCGGTACGCCGACGGCACCGAGGTGCGCTGGGACGAGACTGCCCAGCCCGGCGGCGGTGAGGCGCAGCACCCGGTACCCACGCTGCAACTCGGCACCGGCCCGGCGTCGGCGGCCGAACACCACGCCCAACACCCGGAGCCGGCCGTGTCCGCCGGCCCGGCGCCCGAGGCGGCATCCGAGGCCGGCGAGCATCACGGCGACAATGCGGCCCGGCTGCTCGGCGGCGCCGCACTGCTGGTCGCTGCACTGGCTGCCACGATCGCCCTGGGCAGGCGGCGCGCGTGAGGCGGGCGTTGCGCGGCGCGCTGGCGGGCCTGTTCCTGCTGGGGATGCTGTTCGCGGCCACCGGGGTGGCCGCCGCGCACGCCGTGCTGGTGTCGACGGACCCGGCGCGCGACGCGCAACTGGCGCGTGGCCCCGAGCGCGTCAGCGCCACCTTCAACGAGCAACTGCAGTCCGACTTCGCGGCCATGACAGTGGTGGGCCCCGACGGTCACCTGTGGTCTACCGGGGACACCCGGGTGGACGGCGCAGTCGCCAGTGTCGCGGTACGTGCGCTGGGACCCGCCGGCACCTACACGGTCCACTATCGGGTCACCTCCGCCGACGGGCATGTGGTGTCGGGTTCGTGGCCGTTCCAACTGACGGTAGCCGGCACCGGGGAGCCCGGCCCCGCGGTCACCGACCGTACCGACGCCGTACCCGCCATTCCGCGCCGCTACGCCGACCCCCAGGGTGACCTGCCCATTTGGCCCTTCGTCGCCGGTGCGGTGGTGCTCGTCGGGGTCGGTCTGTGGTTCAACCGTCCGCGGTCCTGACTTTCGGCCAGCGGTCGCCGCTGGCGAATGCTGGCATGATGGGGACGTTGCCGGTGACGCCGAGTTGATCTGAGACGAGAACCCGCCAGAGGAGCTGCCGTATGACCGAACCGCAAGGCCAGCCCGACCACGAAGCCGCGGCTGCGCCCGAGCCGGTTACGCCGGCTGCAGCTGACCTGCCGGCCGAGCCGCCGGCTCCGGCGCCGCAGAAGACTCCCGCAAAGAAGGCACCCGCCAAGAAGGCCCCGGTAAAGAAGGCGACCGCTAAGAAGGCACCCGCCAAGGCCGCCAAGAAATCGCCCGCGAAGAAAGCGCCCGCCAAGAGTGCTCCCGCGGCCCCTGCCCCCGCCGTTCCCAGCCCGCCGGCGGTCGCCGCCAACGGCTCGGGACACCTCGCTGAGGGCGCCAAAGAAACGGCCGCTCAGGCGAAGTCCACGGTGGACTCGGCCCGCAATCCGCTGAGCTCGCCGTCACCGGCGCGACGTTCACCGGGCCCGCTGCTGGCCGCCGGAATCCTCGGTGTGTTCGCACTGCTGCTGCTTCGCCGGCTGCGGCGTGCGCGCCGAGGCTGACCGCCGGTGACCGCACGCTTTCGGCCCACCGCCGACCTGGTCGACGAGATCGGCCCCGACGTACGCAGCTGTGATGTTCAGTTCCGCCAACTCGGCGGCCGCACGGAGTTCGCCGGTCGCATCAGTACGGTGCGCTGCTTCCAGGACAACGCACTGCTCAAATCGGTGCTCTCCGAGCCGGGCGACGGCGGGGTGCTGGTGATCGATGGCGGCGGCTCGGTGCACACCGCGCTGGTCGGTGACGTCATCGCCGAGCTGGCGCGCAGCAACGGCTGGGCAGGGCTGATCGTGCACGGCGCGGTGCGCGACGCCTCGACCCTGCGCACCCTCGACATCGGCATCAAGGCGCTGGGCACCAATCCCCGCAAGAGCACCAAGACCGGCGCCGGCGAGCGTGACGTCGTCGTCGAGTTCGGCGGCACCGCCTTCGTCCCCGGCGCGATCGCCCACAGTGACGACGACGGCATCGTCGTCGTCTAGGACCGGCACACCGATGGACGCCACCTTGCGGGCGCGTTGGGAACAGCTCCGCGCACGCGTCGATGACGCGTGCCGCGCTGCGGGGCGATCGCCCGAGGACGTCGAAGTGCTGCCGGTGAGCAAGACCTTCGGTCCCGAGCTGATCCGAGAAGCCGTCGATCTGGGCATGCACCGGTTCGGCGAGAACAAGGCCCAAGAGATCAAGGACAAGGCGGCGGCCCTGGCCACCGAGGAGTCCGACGCAGGGATCGACTGGGTGATGATCGGGCACCTGCAGACCAACAAGGCCGGCGTGGTGGCGCGGTTGGCCGCCGAGGTGCAGTCTCTGGACCGACCCAAATTGGCGGTAGCGCTGGACCGCCACCTGCGCGCCGAGAACCGCGTCATCGACGTGCTGGTGCAGGTCAAAACCTCCGACGAGCCCAGCAAGTACGGTCTGGATCCCGATCAGCTGCTGCCGTTCCTCGACGAGCTGGCTGGCTACTCCACTATGCGGGTGCGCGGCCTGATGACGCTGGCCATCAACGCCGACGACCCCGACACTGTCCGCGGTTGTTTCCGCCGGCTGCGCCGGCTACGTGACGCCGCCGCCGGACATGGCCATGACGTGCCGCGGCTGTCGATGGGGATGAGCGGCGACTTCGCACTGGCGATCGCCGAGGGCGCTACCGAGGTACGGATCGGGACCGCGCTGTTCGGGTCCCGACCCTACCCCGACTCCTACTACTGGCCGGAGCGCGCTTAAGGAAGGGCGGCGGCCCGCTAGACGCTCACCGGCGCCCGGTGCTTGCTGAACTTCAGTGACTTCTCGTCCACCTTGCCGTGCCGGATCAGCCGCAGGTCCAGCAGATAGTTCTGCTTGAGCCGCCACGGGGCTTCCGACCCCGAGCGCGGCAGGTCGTCCATCGCCCGGCGGAAGTAGCCGGGGCTGAAGTCCATGAACGGCTCTTCCTTCACCGCGGCACCGGGGTGCTGCGGCTCGACCCGGTCGAAGCCGTTGTCGTCCATGTAGTTGAGCACCCGGCAGACGAATTCCGAGACCAGGTCGGCCTTGAGCGTCCACGACGCGTTGGTGTAGCCGAAGGTCACCGCGGCGTTGGGCACACCGGAGAACATCAAGCCCTTGTAGGTCATCGCCTTCGGCAGATCGATCGGCTCACCGTTGCGCAGCAGCGACGCCCCGCCCAGCAGCTGCATGTTCAGACCGGTTGCGGTGATGATGATGTCGGCGTCGAGTTCCTGGCCGGAGTTCAGCCGAATCCCGGTCTTGGTGAAGGTATCGATCGTGTCGGTGACGACGTCGGCCTTGCCGCTGCGGATGGTCTTGAACAGGTCGCCGTTGGGCGCCAAGCACAACCGCTCGTCCCACGGGTTGTACCGCGGCCCGAAGTGCTTCTGCACGTCGAAGCCTTCCGGCAGCCGGTGCTTGGCCATCGTCATCAGCGTCTTGCGCATGTACTTCGGGAACTTCCGCGCCAGCTGGTACTGCAGGGTGCTGAAGCCGATCGCCTTCCAGCGGTTGGCGAAGTGCGCCGCTTTGGTCGGCAGGAACCGGTTTGCCTGCACCGCGAACGGGTCGACCAGAGGCAGCGCACCGATGTAGGTCGGCGACCGCTGCAGCATGGTCACATGTCCGGCACCGGAGTTGGCCAGCGCGGGAATCAAGGTCACCGCGGTAGCGCCGCTGCCGATCACCACGATCTTCTTGCCGGCGTAGTCCAGGTCCTCCGGCCAGTGCTGCGGGTGCACGATGGTCCCGGCGAAGTCCTCGGCGCCGGGGAACTCCGGCGCGTAGCCCTCGGCGTAGTTGTAGTAGCCGCTGCACGCAAACACGAACGACGCGGTGATCTGCTCTTCCTTACCGTTGTTGTCGACGGTGACCGTCCACTGATTGTCGGCGTCGGACCAGTCAGCAGAAACGACCCGGTGCTGGTAGCGGATGTGCTTATCGATGCCGTTCTCGACGGCGGCCTCATTGATGTAGTTCCAGATGTCGGCGCCTTCGGCGATCGAGTGCGCCGACCGCCACGGCTTGAACCGGAAGCCCAGGGTGAACATGTCGGAGTCCGAGCGGATGCCGGGGTACTTGAACAGGTCCCAGGTGCCGCCGAGGTTGTCCCGGCTTTCCAGGATGGCGTAGCTCTTGTTCGGGCAGCGGTTCTGCAAATGCCAGGCCGCGCTGATACCGGAGATGCCGGCGCCGACGATCACAACATCGAGATGTTCAGTCATGGCGCCAGGTTATCAACGGTGTGTTGATTGAGTCAACACCCTGTTGATTCAGTCAACGTCGTGTAAAGTATCCGCCATGACCAGCCCAAATGCGACCCGTCACGGACGCCGAGGAACGCGGCCATCCGGCGACGATCGGGAGCTGGCCATCCTGGCCACCGCCGAACGACTGCTTGAGCAACGCCCCCTGGCCGAGATCTCGGTCGACGACCTGGCCAAGGGCGCCGGGATCTCGCGGCCCACGTTCTACTTCTATTTCAAGTCCAAAGACTCGGTGCTGCTCTCACTGTTGGAGCCGATGATCGCGGCGGCCGACTCGGAGTTCGTCGGAGCGGTGCAACGACTGCCCACCGACCCGCGCCGGATCTGGCGCAGCGGTATCAAGGCGTTCTTCATCGCTTTCAGCTCGCACCGCGCGATCGCCCGGGCCGGAACCGAGGCACTAGCCACCAGCCCGGAGTTCAAGGCGATGTGGAATGGCTTCATGCAGAGGTGGATCGAGCAGACCGCTGCGATGATCACAGCGGAACGCGAGCGCGGCGCCGCGCCGACGACCATCGACGCCCTGGATCTGGCGACATCACTGAATCAGATGAACGAGCGCACCATGATGGCGGCACTGGTGGCCGAGCAGCCGTCGGTGCCTCACGAGAAGGTGGTCGACACGTTGACCCACGTCTGGGTCAGCAGCATCTACGGCCAGGCGTCCTGACGCTGGCCACAATCGGACGCTGTCAGAACTCGCCGACGCCGAACCCGGCCAGCAGCACCGCAAAGCCGCCGACCTCGCCGATGATCAGCAGCACCATGCCGGCGTGCAGACGCCAACCGAGCCGCTCGAATTGGTTGGTGGTGTCGCGCAACGCGCCGTGCAGCATGTAGCTGCCGATCGCGACGACGAAGAAGAACACGATGACCATCGCCGCGACCATGTTCACCCAGGTCGGCCAGGCGCTGAGTTCCACGAACACCGCGACCAGCATGGTCGCGAAGGAGTACATCAGCGCCGCTCGGTGTGCAATGTCAACGTAGACGTGTGCCTGGCGATTCTCCGAGGTGGCGATCTGTTGGTACTTCCACACACCCAACAGCAGCGCGAGCAGAAAGATCAGGCCGGCCGACAACAAAGTCACCTTGGTGTCGATGTCCAGATTCATGACCACCGGGTGAGCCTACTTCCCGCCACCTGAGGTTGCGGCTCCGCCGCTGAGCTCGACGGCACCGCGGGGTTCATAACGGCGACCCGCTGCGGCCGGCTCCGCCGACCTTGCGATCGCCGCGGGGTCCATAACGGCGACCCGCTGCCGCCGGCTCCGCCGACCTTGCGATCGCCGCTAGGCTCGGCGGGATGCGCTTCGCGTTCAAGACTTCACCGCAGAACACCACCTGGGCCGACATGCTGGCTGTCTGGCGAGCCGCGGACGATATCGACGTCTACGAGTCCGGCTGGACCTTCGACCACTTCTACCCGATCTTCTCCGATCCCACCGGGCCGTGTCTGGAGGGCTGGACCACCCTAACGGCGTTGGCCCAGGCGACCACCCGGTTGCGAGTGGGGACGCTGGTGACCGGCATCCACTACCGCCACCCCGCCGTGCTGGCCAACATGGCCGCCGCGCTCGACATCATCTCCGGCGGACGGTTGGAGCTGGGGATCGGCGCGGGTTGGAATGAAGAGGAGTCGGGCGCCTACGGGATCGAGTTGGGCAGCATCACCGAGCGCTTCGACCGCTTCGAGGAGGCCTGCCAGGTCCTCATCGGTCTGTTGAGCGCGGACACCACCACCTTCTCTGGCACCTACTATCAACTCACCGAAGCCCGCAACGAGCCCAAAGGGCCGCAGCGTCCACATCCCCCGATCTGCATCGGCGGCAACGGTGAGAAGCGCACGCTGAAGATCACGGCGAAATACGCCCAGCACTGGAACTTCGTCGGGGGCACTCCTGCCGAGTTCGCCCGCAAGCGCGACGTGCTGGCCGCGCATTGCGCCGATATCGGGCGCGCCCCGGAGCAGATCACCTTGTCGGCGCACCTACGGTTGCAGCCGGATCTCGATTACGGGCAGCTGATCGAGGATGCCGCAGCGCTCGGCGCCGAGGGCCTGGATCTGGCGATCGTCTACCTGCCGACGCCCCACGACCCGGCCGTTCTGGAGCCGTTGGCCGAAGCGATCCGTGACTCCGGACTGCTGGCGCAGATTACGAACTGATAACGGTCAGCAAACTCTTCTCGGGGGACCGCGGCCACCGGCTCGATCCGACCTATGTCGCGAAGCGCAAAAGTTCGTCGGCGGTGATCAAGCGCTCGTGCTTGGCGGGGAACTCTCGGCTTCGGCGCGGATGTCGCAGCAGTGACCAGGCCATACGGCCCATCCGGTATCGGTATATCGGGTTGATGTACACGGCGCTGACCCCCGCCCCGGCTCGGACCAGATTGGAATAATGCGGACCATGTTAACACGTTGTTAACGCGGATCACATAGCTGTCCATTAGACACCGAGCGCATGGCAAACAAAACCCGACGCGCCGAACCTTGGGGCAGAAGTTGTCTAAGTGATGCGTGTAGCTGCAGTGGCGATTTGGTCGGCGGCCAGCCGGCGAGCCCGGACGATCGGCCGTGGCAGCGGCTCAGCGAAGCGGCGCCGCTGTTGCGGTGATCGGCGAGGGCAATGCGGTGCGACCCATCAGGTACCGGTCCACGCTCGCCGCGGCACCGCGCCCTTCGGCGATTGCCCACACGATGAGGGATTGACCGCGGCCCATGTCGCCGGCGACATAGACACCCGGCACTGCGGTGGCGTAGTCCGGATCGCGGGCCACGCTGCCGCGTTCGGTGAACTCCACGCCTAGATCGGCCAGCAGTGGCGAACGTTCGGGCCCGACGAATCCCATTGCGAGCAGCACCAGGTCGGCTTCGAGTTCGAAGTCGGTACCGTCGACCTTCTCGAAGCTGCCGTTGCGGCGGCGTACTTCGTGGGCCCGCAACCCGGTCACCCGGCCGTCCCGGCCGGTGAATGCCTCGGTGTTGACCGAGAACACCCGATCACCGCCCTCTTCGTGCGCGGACGTGGTTCGCATGATCAACGGGTAGGTCGGCCACGGGGTGGACGGATCACGGATCTCCGGCGGACGCGGCATGATCTCGAACTGGTGCACGCACGTCCCGCCCTGGCGGTGCACCGTGCCCAGGCAGTCGGCACCGGTGTCACCGCCGCCGATGATGACGACTTTCTTGCCGTGCGCGGTGATCGGCGGCTCAGCGAGGTCACCGGCCTGCACCCGGTTCGCCCACGGCAGGTACTCCATTGCCTGATGGATGCCGTCGAGCTCCCGGCCCGGGATCGGCAGGTCTCGCCAGGCGGTGGCGCCACCGGCCAGCACCACAGCGTCGAAGTCTTCGCGCAGCTGCTCGACGGTCAGATCCACCCCGACATTCACGCCCGTCTTGAACGTCGTCCCCTCGCCGACCATCTGCTCCAGCCGCCGGTCCAGAATTCGCTTTTCCATCTTGAATTCCGGTATGCCGTAACGCAGCAGCCCGCCGATGCGGTCATCGCGCTCGAAGACCGTCACCGAGTGCCCGCCCCGGGTGAGTTGCTGGGCGGCGGCCAGTCCGGCCGGCCCCGAGCCAACCACTGCGACCGACTTCCCGGTGCGGACCGACGGCGGGATCGGTTGCGCCCAGCCCTCGGCGAAGCCGCGTTCGACGATCTCGTACTCGACCTGCTTGATGGTCACCGGCGGCTGGTTGATGCCCAGCACACAGGCCGGTTCGCAGGGCGCAGGGCAGAGCCGGCCGGTGAAGTCCGGGAAGTTGTTCGTGGCGTGCAGCCTGTCGAACGCCTCACGCCAGCGCCCGGTACGTACCAAGTCGTTCCATTCCGGGATGAGGTTGCCCAGCGGACAGCCGTGGTGGCAGAACGGGATACCGCAGTCCATGCAGCGTCCCGCCTGCTGGCGCAGGGTGTCTTCGGCGAAATCCTGATACACCTCGTGCCAGTCGCTCACCCGCTCCGAGACCGGGCGGCGCAACGGCAGGATGCGCTGGGTGTTGGTGATGAATCCTCGCGGGTCAGCCATGAGCCGCCGCCATAATTGCCTCCTCAGGATCTATGCCACTGGCTTTTGCCTCGGCGACCGCGGCGAGCACCCGCCGGTAGTCGCGCGGCATCACTTTGACGAAGTCCCTTCCGCGGTCGGCCCAATCAGCCAGGATCGCGCGAGCGGGCAGCGAGTCGGTGGCGGCGGCGTGTGCCGCCAGCACGTCACGCAGCCAGGCCACATCGTCGGCGTCGAAATCGTCGAATGTGTCGAGGTCCACCATTTCGGTGTTGAGCCGGTCACCCAACTGCCGGTCCGGGTCGTAGACGTAAGCCACTCCCCCGGACATGCCGGCGGCGAAGTTGCGCCCGGTGGGTCCCAGCACCACCACTTTGCCCCCGGTCATGTACTCACAACCGTGGTCGCCGACTCCCTCGACCACTGCTACCGCACCGGAATTGCGGACCGCGAACCGTTCTCCGACCACCCCGCGCAGGAACACCTCGCCGGACGTGGCGCCGAACAGGATCACGTTGCCGCCGATGATGTTTTCCTCGGCGACGTAGCCGTCAGGCGCGTCCAGTGGGGGGCGGACCACGATCCGGCCACCGGACAGCCCCTTGGCGACGTAGTCGTTGGCGTCGCCGAAGACCCGCAGGTTGATCCCCGGCGGCAGAAATGCTCCGAAGCTGTTGCCGGCCGACCCGGTGAAGGTGATGTCGATGGTTCCGTCCGGCAACCCTTGGGCACCATAGGCTTTGGTGACCTCGTAGCCAAGCATGGTGCCGACAGTCCGGTTCACGTTGGATATCGCACTGGTGAACTTGACCGGGGTACCCGCATCGAGCGCCTCGCGGCTCATGACAATCAGCTGCTGGTCCAAGGCCTTGTCTAGACCGTGATCCTGACCGGAGGTGCAGTACAGATCCTGGTTCATGAACGCTGACTCCGGTTCATGCAGGACCGGCGTGAGGTCGAGCTTGTGGGCCTTCCAGTGGGCGCGGGCCAGCGTGGTGTCCAGCGCATTCACCTGCCCGACTGCCTCGTTGATGGTGCGGAATCCCAAGGCCGCAAGGTACTCTCGCACCTCTTCTGCGATGAACCAGAAGAAGTTCTCGACGAACTCCGGTTGTCCGCTGAACCGTTCACGCAACTCCGGGTTCTGAGTTGCCACGCCCACCGGGCAGGTGTCCAGGTGACAGACCCTCATCATGATGCAGCCCGACACCACCAACGGCGCGGTGGCGAAACCAAATTCCTCGGCCCCCAGCAGCGCCGCCATCACCACGTCGCGCCCGGTCTTGAGCTGGCCGTCCACCTGCACCACAACCCGGTCCCGAAGTCCGTTGAGCAGCAAGGTCTGCTGAGTTTCGGCCAGCCCGAGTTCCCACGGCGCTCCGGCGTGCTTGAGTGAGGTCAACGGCGCCGCCCCGGTGCCCCCGTCATGGCCGGAGATCAACACCACGTCGGCGTGTGCTTTGGACACTCCCGCCGCCACCGTTCCGACACCGTTCTCGGCGACCAGCTTCACATGGATGCGAGCCTCCGGGTTGGCGTTCTTCAGGTCGTGGATCAGCTGCTTGAGGTCCTCGATGGAGTAGATGTCGTGGTGCGGCGGCGGCGAGATCAGCCCGACACCCGGGGTGGCATGCCGAACCTCGGCGATCCACGGGTACACCTTGTTGCCCGGCAGCTGACCACCCTCTCCGGGCTTGGCCCCCTGCGCGATCTTGATCTGGAGGTCGGTGCAGTTGACCAGGTATTCGCTCGTCACGCCGAAACGCGCCGAGGCGACCTGCTTGATCGCGCTCCGCCGCCAGGAGCCGTCGGCGTCGGGCAGGAAGCGGCCGGCATGCTCGCCGCCCTCACCGCAGTTGGAGCGGCCGCCGATCCGGTTCATCGCGATCGCCAGGGTTTCGTGCGCCTCGGCGGAGATCGAACCGTAACTCATCGCCCCGGTCGCGAACCGTTTGACGATCTCGGTGGCCGGTTCCACCTCGTCAAGAGGAACCGGTGGCCGCTCCCCGGCCTTGAATCGCAACAACCCGCGCAGCGTGGCCAGGCGTTCACTCTGGTCGTCGACCAGCTTCGTGTACTCCTTGAAGACTGCGTACTGGCCTGTTCGGGTGGAGTGCTGCAGTTTGAACACCGTCTCCGGGTTGAACAGGTGGTATTCGCCCTCGCGGCGCCACTGGTACTCCCCGCCCACCGGCAGTTCGCGGTGCGCCCGCTCTTCTGGGCGGTCCAGGTAGGCCAGCGCGTGGCGGGCGGCGACATCAGCGGCGATGTCGTCGAGGGTGATCCCACCGATCGGGCAGTACAGGCCGGTGAAGTACTCGTCGAGAACGTCTTGCGAGATACCTATCGGCTGGAACAGCTGCGCCCCGGTGTAGGACGCCCGCGTCGAGATCCCCATTTTGGACATGACTTTCAGCACGCCCTTGCCGGCGGCCTTGGCATAGTTGGCCAACGCCTTGTCGCGATCGAGGCCTTCGATCAGGCCCCGGTCGAGCATGTCCTCGACGGATTCGAACGCCAGGTACGGGTTGACCGCGGCGGCGCCGAACCCGATCAGCGCCGCCATGTGGTGCACTTCGCGGGCGTCGCCGGACTCCACCACCAGGCCCACCTTGGTGCGGGTCCGCTCGGCGACCAAGTGGTGATGCACCGCCGCGGTGGCCAGCAGCGACGGAATGGGAGCCATCGTCTCGTCGGACTCCCGGTCGGAGATCACCAGGAAGCTGGCGCCCTCGGCGATCGCCTCCGAGGCCCGAGCGCACACCTGCTTGAGCGCCGCGCGCAACCCGGCACCGCCTGCCGCAGGCGGATACAGGCAGCTGATGACGGCCGTGGACAGGCCGTGCGGGCCGCGGGCACCGATCCGCTGGTCCGGGCTCAACTTCAGCAGCTTCGCGAGCTCGGAGTTGCTCAGGATCGGCTGGGGCAGCACGATCTGCCGCCAGGTGGGTTCGTCAGTATTGAGCAGGTTACCTTCGGGTCCGAGCGCACCTTGCAGGCTGGTGATCACCTCTTCGCGGATGGCGTCTAACGGCGGGTTGGTGACCTGGGCGAACAACTGCTGAAAGTAGTCGAACAGCAGCCGGGGTCGCGCCGAGAGCACCGCCACCGGGGTGTCGGTGCCCATGGATCCGATCGGCTCAGCGCCGGAGCGCGCCATGGGCGCGAGCACCAGGTTGAGTTCCTCGTAGGTGTAGCCGAACATATGCTGCCGCAACAGAACCCGGTGACGCTCCATCCGGGGAGCATCGCCGGGGGGCAGCTCGCCGATTCCGATCAGGCACTCATCGATCCACTGCTGGTACGGTCGTTCGCCGGCCAGCGTCGACTTGATCTCACGATCGGAGATGATCCGCCCGGCGGCGGTGTCCACCAGGAACATCTTGCCCGGTTGCAGCCGCTGTCGATGCACCACCGTGGCGGGGTCCAAGTCGAGAACACCAGCCTCGGACGCCATCACCACCAGCCCGTCTTCGGTGACCCAAATACGCGACGGCCGCAGGCCGTTGCGGTCCAGCACCGCACCCACCACGGTGCCGTCGGTGAAGGTCATCGAGGCCGGGCCATCCCAGGGCTCCATCAGCGAGTCGTGGTACTCATAAAAAGCTCGGGTAGGCCCATCCATGCTTTCGTGCCGTTCCCAGGCCTCCGGGATCATCATCAGCACCGCGTGCGGCAGGCTGCGGCCGCCTAGATGCAGCAGTTCGAGCACCTCGTCGAACCGGGCGGTGTCGGAGGCGCCCGGCGTGCAGATCGGGAACAGCTTATCCGCGCTGCGTTGGCCGCCTTCAGAGCCGAAAACGTCGGTGCGGATCAGCGCCTCCCGGGCGCGCATCCAGTTCTCGTTGCCGGTAACCGTGTTGATCTCGCCGTTGTGTGCGATACGACGGAACGGGTGGGCCAGCGGCCACGACGGAAAAGTGTTGGTGGAGAACCGAGAATGCACGAGGCCCAGTGCGCTCTGCAACCGCTCGTCGGCCAGGTCGGGATAGAACGCCTTGAGCTGCGGCGTGGTCAACATTCCCTTGTACACCATGGTCCGGCTGGAAAGGCTTGGGAAATAGACGGATTCCCGACCCGGTCCATCCTGGCCGGGCCCCTTGCTACCCAGCTCATGTTCGGCGCGCTTGCGCACCACATAGGCCCGGCGCTCCAACGCCATGCCGGAGGCCCCGCCGATGAACAGCTGCCGAAAAGTCGGCATCGCATCTCGAGCCAGCGCGCCCAACGACGAGTCGTCGGTCGGCACTTCGCGCCAGCCGAGCACCTGGAGGCCCTCGGCCTCGACGATTTTCTCCATGCCGACACAGGCTGCCGCCGACTCTTTGGCCGACTGCGGCAGAAATGCGATCCCGGTGGCGTAGCTGCCCTCGGGCGGAAGATCGAAATCGGTTATGGCACGCAGGAATAGGTCCGGAATCTGAATCAGGATCCCAGCGCCGTCACCGCTGTTGGGTTCGGCTCCGGCAGCGCCGCGGTGCTCAAGGTTGAGCAGCGCCGTGATCGACTTGTCGACGATGTCGCGACTGCGCCGGCCATGGATATCGACCACCATGGCCACCCCACACGCGTCATGTTCGAACGCGGGGTTGTAGAGCCCCACCCGACGGGGTGCCATCGCCACCTGAGTCACCTGACCCTTCGCACGTTCTCGCCCGTTGCCCGATATGGACAAGCGGTCTAGGGGGTTGGTCCGTGCGACGTTGAACGGCGTTCCTGCCTGAAAAATCTCACAGGCAACGCCACGATATACCCCGACCTAGCAAACGTGCTAGTTCGCTGGACAGCGGGCTTGCGGTGAGGTTTGCGTTACGCCAACGCAATAACTGGATGATGTCCAGGAAATGTGCGCTGCCTATCGTTTAGCTGTCTGCACGCGAAGGAGACCAATATGGCCGCCGACATTTTCAAGCTCGTCGCCGACGAGTCGGTTGAGTACGTCGACATTCGATTCTGCGACCTGCCGGGGGTTATGCAGCATTTCTCGATCCCGGCCGCCGCGCTCGATGAAAGCGTATTCGAGGATGGGCTTGCCTTCGACGGTTCATCGATCCGCGGCTTCCAGTCCATCCACGAGTCAGACATGCTGCTGCTGCCCGACCCGGAAACCGCCCGCATCGATCCATTCCGAGCCGCAAAGACGCTGAACCTCAACTTTTTCGTCCACGACCCGTTCACCCGCGAGCCCTATTCGCGCGACCCGCGCAACATCGCACGCAAGGCCGAGAGCTACCTCACCAGCACCGGCATTGCCGACACCGCTTACTTCGGCGCCGAGGCCGAGTTCTATATCTTCGATTCCGTGAGCTTCGACTCACAGATCAACGGCTCTTTCCACAAAGTGGATTCGGTCGCCGGCTGGTGGAACACCGGCCGGACAACCGAAGCCGACGGCAGCCCCAACCTCGGATACAAAGTTCGCCCCAAGGGAGGCTATTTCCCGGTCGCGCCGGCCGATCAATACGTCGATCTGCGCGATGCAATGGCGACCAACCTCGCAGGCGCTGGTTTCACTGTCGAACGCGGCCACCACGAGGTCGGCACCGGCGGGCAAACGGAGATCAACTACAAGTTCAACACGCTGCTGCACGCCGCCGACGATTTGATGTTGTTCAAATACATCATCAAGAACACCGCCTGGGCGCACGGCAAGACGGTGACGTTCATGCCCAAGCCGCTTTTCGGAGACAACGGTTCAGGTATGCACGTACACCAGTCGGTATGGCAGGACGGTGAGCCGCTGTTCTACGACGAGATCGGCTATGCCGGACTGTCCGACACCGCCCGGCACTACATCGGCGGCATCCTGCACCACGCGCCGTCACTGCTGGCGTTCACCAACCCCACCATCAACTCCTACAAGCGGCTGGTGCCGGGTTACGAGGCGCCGATCAACCTGGTCTACAGCCAGCGCAACCGTTCGGCCTGCGTGCGTATCCCGATCACCGGCACCAACCCGAAGGCCAAGCGGCTGGAGTTCCGCTGCCCGGACTCTTCCGGCAATCCCTACCTGGCGTTCTCGGCCATGTTGATGGCCGGCATCGACGGCATCAAGAACAAGATCGAACCGGCCGCGCCGGTCGACAAGGACCTCTACGACCTGCCGGCCGACGAGGCGGCGGCGATCTCGCAGGCCCCCACCTCGCTGGCCGAGGTGATGGACAACCTCGAGGCCGACCACGAATACCTCACCGAAGGTGGGGTATTCACCCCGGACGTGATCGCGACCTGGATCAACTACAAGCGGGACAACGAGATCACCCCCGTCAACCTGCGTCCGCATCCCTACGAGTTCGCCCTCTATTACGACTGCTGACCGGTGAGCCGGCCCGACTCGCGCTTCTCGGGCTGGCTGACGGTAGATGGGCGCCTCCGCGACTAGGCTGCGGTTATTGGGCCACCTGGCCGTACCGCCGCCGTATGCCTCGAGGAGCCGATGAACGCAGACGACGACTTTCTGCGGCAGCGAATGCCGCCGCAGCAGCAACAGCCGGGGCACTGGGCGCCGCCGCCACCGCAGCGACCACCGCAACCCCTGCCGCCGGCCCCCATGCCGCGGCCCCAGCCGGCCCGTGGCTGGCGCCGCCTGGTCCTGTCCGCGACGCTGGGGTTGGTCAACCTGGGCCCGTCGCCGGCCGAGCGGGAAGAAATGGCCTACCAGGTGGCCATCCGATCCCTGCCCAATGGCAGCTACAAAGTCGGCGTACTCGGTAAGGGCGGGGTCGGCAAGACGACTGTGGCGGCCAGCGTCGGGTCGGTGTTCGCCGCACTGCGGCGGGCCGACCATGTGGTGGCCGTGGACGCTGACACTGCGTTCGGCCGGCTCGGCAGCCGCATCGACCCGCGCGCCACCAGCTCCTATTGGGATCTGGCCGCCGATCAGAGCGTGCAATCGTTCGCCGACATCAGCAGCCGGGTCGGCGCCAACGCGGCGGGGCTCTACGTCCTGGTGGGCGAGCCGGCCGCGGGAAGTCGCCGGATCCTTGACGCGGCGTTGTACCGGGAGGCCGCGCTGCGCCTGGACCGGCACTTCACCATCTCGATCATCGACTGTGGTTCGACGATGGACTCGCCAGTGACCCAGGAGGCGCTGCGTGACCTGGACGCGCTAATCGTGGTGTCTTCGCCGTGGGCGGACGGTGCCGGCGCGGCCGCCAAGACCATGGAATGGCTGGCCGGCCGCGGCCAAGGCGGGTTGCTGCAGCGCACCGTGGTGGTGCTCAACGACTCCGACGGCCATGCCGACCGGCGCACCCGCTCCGCATTGACGACGCAGTTCCTGCAGCACGGCCAGGCGGTGGTTGAGGTGCCCTTCGACCCGCACCTGCGCCCGGGCGGGGTAATCGACGTGATGACCGAGATGGCACCGGCGACCCGTCGCCGATTTCTGCAGATCGCGGCGATCGTTGCGCATTACTTCGCGTCCCGCCCCCGGGGCCGGGACGCGAAGCAAGGCCGTCCTCAGAGCACGTAGCGCACGACGCTCTCGGCGACGCAGGCCGGCTTGGCATGGGCGTCGATAGACACCGTGGTGGAGTAGGTCACCTGGTGGGCGCCACCGCCCACATCGGCGACCTCGACCAGGGACGTCTCGGCCCGGATCTTGGAGCCGACCGGTACCGGCGCCGGAAAGCGCACTTTGTTCAGCCCGTAGTTGATCGCCAACTTCACTCCGTCGAGGCGGCTGATCTGCGCCATCAGCTGCGGCAGCATGGCCAGGGTCAGGTATCCGTGGGCGATCGTGGTCCCGAAGGGCCCGGTGGCCGCACGCTCGGGGTCGACGTGAATCCACTGGTGGTCACCCGTCGCGTCGGCGAACAGGTTGACGGCGTCCTGGGTGATCGTCACCCAGTCGCTATGCCCGATCACCTGGCCCTGGCATGCGGCAAGTTCATCAATCGATGCGAAAGTACGCACTTGGTCGGAGCTCCTTTGCTAATCCGTTGCCACCGCGCCGCTTTGGCGCAGCCGGTCGATTTCGTGAGTGTTCATACCCAGCCGGGTAGCCAACACCTGCTCGGTGTCGGCGCCCAGCGCAGGTGCGGCGACGGCGGGCGGGTGGGCGCCATCGATCGACGCCGGCAGACCGGCCGCCAAGTACTCCCCCACCCGGGGCTGATGCAGCGTCGCGAACATCGGGTTGTCGCGTAGGCGCTCGTCGGCGGCCACCTCGGCAAAGCTGCGGTAGCGGTCCCACAGCAGCGACGTTCCCGCCAGGGCGGCTTCGATCTGCGCCGCCGGCCGCTCGGCAAACCACCCGCTGAACAGTCCGGTCAGCAGGTCGCGGTGACGATAGCGCTGGCCCTCGTCGCCGAAGTCGATGCCGCGCGCTTCAGCCAGCGCCGCAAGGACTTTCGTCGAACCGGTCAGCTCGGCCAAGTCCCGGAAGTGCCGATCGGTCAGCGTGACGACCATGAAATTCGCACCGTCGCCGCTGGCGAAGCTCTGCCCGTACTGCCCGTAGACCGCATTGCCGATGCGTTCCCGGCGGTCGCCGTTCACCATGGCCTCGGTGAGGAAGCCCAGGGTGCTGGCGGTGCCCAGTGCGACGTCCTCCAGCGCCAGCCGGATCCGGCAGCCCTCCCCGGTGTGGTCACGGCGATGCAGCGCGGCGGAGACCGCCAGCGCGGCGTGTAGCCCGCAGGCGATATCCCAGGCCGGCAGCACATGGTTGATCGGGGCGGCGTGGTCGCTGGGCCCGGTCACCAGCGGAAAGCCGACACCGGCGTTGATCGTGTAGTCCACCGCGGTGGAGCCGTCAGCGCGTCCGAGCACCTCGAGGTGGATCAGGTCCGGACGCTCCGCCGCCAAAGTGTCGTAGGAAAGCCATTGGCGGCCAGCCATATTGGTCAGCAATACGCCACTGTCGGCGATCAGTTGCTGCACCACACGCTGCCCCTCGGGCGCGCGCAGATCGGCGACCACGGAGCGTTTACCCTTGTTAAGGCCTGTCCAGTAGATCGAGGTGCCGTCGTCGGTGACGGGCCAGCGCCGGTAGTCGGCCGCACCGCCGACCGGGTCAATGCGCACCACGTCGCAGCCCAGTTGTGCCAGCGTCATTCCGGCGAGCGGGACGGCGACGAAGCTGGCGATCTCGATGACGCGTACCCCGGCCAACGGAGCCCCAGCGGTCCCCAAGTCCCGAGCACTGGCCTGCATGACCTGCCCTTCGTCGATGATTACCTCGACTATATGCCTACCAAAACACCCACCCGGTGAGGTGACGAGTCCGCGCTGAATCTCAATCGTTGCCGAACCGCGATATGAAAACCCGTGGCGGCGAACAGGACACGGCACCGCGCCGTGTTTGACTCCGTTCAGAAGGGCTAGACCGCACGACATTGGGATGGGACAAGAGCTATGAAGAGCGTTGAGAAGTTGCGTAACGCGGCCAGTCGGCTACCGCGCCGGTTGATGGTCGCGGCGGTGGGGGCCGCGCTGCTGAGCGGCCTCGTCGGGGCTGTCGGTGGTGCGGGTAACGCGTCAGCGTTCTCCCGCCCTGGCCTGCCGGTGGAATACCTGCAGGTGCCGTCGGCGGCGATGGGTCGTGAGATCAAGGTGCAGTTCCAGCCCGGCGGCACCCACGCCGTCTACCTGCTGGACGGCCTACGCGCCCAGGACGACTTCAACGGCTGGGACATCAACACCCCGGCGTTCGAGGAGTACTACCAGTCCGGGTTGTCGGTGATCATGCCGGTAGGCGGGCAGTCCAGCTTCTACTCGGACTGGTACCAGCCGGCCTGCGGCAAGTCCGGCTGCCAGACCTACAAGTGGGAGACCTTCCTGACCCGGGAGCTGCCGTCCTGGCTGCAGGCCAACAAGAGCGTGTCACCGTTCGGCAACGCTGTCGTCGGCCTCTCGATGGCGGGCAGCTCGTCGCTGACACTGGCGGCCTACTACCCGCAGCAGTTCCCCTACGCGGCAGCGCTTTCCGGCTTCCTGAACCCGTCCGAAGGTTGGTGGCCGACCTTGATCGGGATGGCCATGAGTGACGCCGGCGGCTACAACGCCTCCAACATGTGGGGTCCGTCGTCCGACCCGGCGTGGAAGCGCAACGACCCGATGGTGCAGATCCCTCGGCTGGTGGCCAATCGCACCCGGATCTGGATCTACTGCGGCAACGGCACGCCCAGCGAGCTCGGCGGCGACAACCTGCCCGCCAAGTTCCTGGAGGGCATGACACTGAGCACCAACAAGACGTTCCAGCAGAACTACACCGCAGCCGGCGGCAACAACGGGGTCTTCAACTTCCCGGCCGACGGAACCCATGACTGGCCGTACTGGAACCAGCAGCTGGTCGCGATGAAGGCCGACATCCAGCGCAGCCTGGGCGTGGGCGTCGACCCGACCTGATCGACGGTCGACACACCGCCAGACCCGAGACCGACGTTTTGCAGACAACGCCCGAGAACGGGCCTGCCAAACGTCGGTCTCGGCGTATCAGAGCCCGATCAGCGCCACAACCCTCGGCGGTCGACATAGCGATGGCTGTACCAGGTGGCCATCAGGCAGATGGCGGTGGCGGTAGCCAGCATCCAGGTACCACCGACGAACAGGCTGATCACGCCACCAACAGCTGCCCCCGAGATGTACCCGGTCAGCAGCATGAAATTGAAGAACCAGTCGTGAATGGATCCGCCGCTGATGTGGCGCTCGATGCCCTGGCCCAGCTTCACCACGGTGCCGGTCACGTAGCTCAGGGGAATCGACACTTCGCCGTCTCGGACGAAAGTGGTGTTCAGCGCGCCCACCCCGAACGCGACGAGCAGAATCGGCAGCAGGGGCACCGGCAGCGCGGGCCCGCCCTCGATCCAGTCGGTCACGGTCGCGGCCAGCAGCGACACCGCGGTCAACCGCAACGCGCCGTGTGGCCGGCTGCGCCACATGTGGCGATGGCACAGCGAGGCGATCACCACACCGGAGATGAAGGACACCAGCAGGGCTGCCGCGGAAATCGACATCCACTGGCTGTCGGTGAACAAGCCCAGCGCTGCACGGCCGGCGTTGCCGGTCATGAAGGTGACGAAATACCCCTCGGAGTGGGTGTACGCCGTGGCGGCCAGGACCCCGGCCAGCCCAGCAAGAACCCAGGACAGTCTTGCTTCACTGCCATAGCGTTTATCTAGCACGCGCGCCCAAGTGCGTCAGCCGACCGGACCCGGAACCAGGGTCACGGTTGCGCTGTGTTCGCCGCCGCCCGGGTTGCGCCACGTCAGCGTGACGGTGTCGCCCGGGTGGCGCTGGTCAAGTACGTCGGTCAGGTCGGTTGCCGAGTTCACCGGCCGGCCATTGACCGAGGTGATGATGTCGTCGCGGGCGATACCGGTGGCCGCGGCCGGGGTGCCGTCGAGCACCTGGGCGACCCGCGCACCGCCGTTGTTGTCGATCACACCGACACCCATAAATGCCGTCTCACCGATGTGCACGGTGTTCGACGAGATGCCGGCCCGGATCTGGCCGGCGATGGCCATCGCCTGGTCGATCGGGATCGCGTAGCCCTCGCCGCCGGGCTGGGCGAACTTGTAGTTGTCCGAGGCCGCGGTGTTCATCCCGATCACCTGACCGGCGGCGTTCACCATCGGACCGCCCGAGTCGCCGGGTCGGATCGCGGTGTCGGCCTTGATCATGTTGGTCAGCGTCTCGGTGCTGCCGGTCAGCTCGTCGGCTGCGGAGACGGTCTGGTTCAGACCGATGACACGCCCCGGTGCAGCGCTCGGCTCGCCGCCGTGGCCACCGGCATTGCCCATCGCCACCACCGGGTCACCGACGGCAACCCGTGCGGAGCTGCCGATGTTGGCCGCCGGCAGGCCGTCGGCACCCCGCAACTGCAGCACCGCGACATCGTGGCTGCGGTCGAATCCGAGCACGTCGACATCGTAGGTTTGGCCGTTGGCGACCGAGACCGCCGTGAGCCCGGTAGCGCCGGCGATGACGTGGTTGTTGGTCAGCACCACACCGCTCGGGTCCAAGACGATGCCGGTTCCGGCACCGACCGCGCTCTGGTAGTTCATCTGGGCGTCGATGTTGACCACCGCGGGGCCGACCTGCGCCACCATCGCCGCCGGGTCGAGCGGAGGCGCGGGCAGAGTGGGCGACGCCTGGGCCGGCACCGTTACCAGCGCCGCGGTGGCGATCGCAGCGGTCGTCACGCTGAGCAGCCGCCACCGTCCGGGGCGATGCGCTCTGCTCATACGTCATACCTCCTGCAGTCAGGGCCACGGTCCAGGCGTCGTTGACCCGGCACGTCCCGGGACATCGCAGACGCTGGACTCGCGAAACAAGAATGCCCAGCTTACCGGAACCGCCAGTCCGGCTGGCAAACGCTATACGCCAGCAGGGCAAACGCCCTCAGGGTGCAACTCTTGTGCTCAGCGCCAGTTGAGGGAAGGCTGAACTCTGCGAGGAGGCTCCCATGGCAGACAAGACCGGGACTTCGCGGGGCGGCGCTGCTGCCCCGACCGCGGCCACACCGGCCGCCATCCGCAATGTCGTTCTGGTCGGTCCGCCCGGCTCCGGAAAAACCACGCTGGTCGAGGCGATGTTGGTGGCCGCCGGGGTGTTGCCTCGAGCCGGTTGCATCGCCGATGGCAGCACAGTCTGCGACTACGACGACGCGGAGCTCCGTCAGCAGCGCTCGGTCGGAGTCGCATGCGCCTCGCTGGCGCACAACGGTGTCAAGGTCAACCTGATCGACACCCCGGGCTACGCCGACTTCGTGGGAGAACTGCGCGCCGGGCTGCGGGCCGCCGACTGTGCGCTGTTCGTGATCGCGGCCAATGAAGACGTCGACGACGCGACCGGCGCGCTGTGGCAGGAATGCAGCCGGGTCGCCATGCCGCGTGCGGTCGTCGTCACGAAGCTGGACCACGCACGTGCCGACTTTCCGGCCCGCCTGGCCGGCGCCCGGGCGGCGTTCGGCGACACCGTGCTGCCGCTGTATCTACCCGCGCCTGGCGAGAGCGCAGGCCTGATCGATCTGTTGGCGGCCGAGCCCGGCGCCGAGCAGCAGCGTGGCGCGCTGATCGAGGCGATCATCGAGGAGTCGGAAGACGAGTCGCTGCTGGACCGCTACCTGGGCGGGGAGCGTATCGACCCGACGGTGCTCACCACCGATCTGGAACGCGCCGTGGCGCGCGGTTCATTCTTCCCGGTCATCCCGGCGTGCAGCGTCACCGGCATCGGCGTGCCCGAACTGCTTGAGGTCATCACGACCGGCTTCCCCGCGCCGCCGGAACATCCGCTTCCGGAGGTGTTCAACCCGAACGGTGTGGCGCGCACCGGACTCAGTTGCGACCCGGATGGGCCGCTGCTGGCCGAAGTCGTGCGGACGACATCGGATCCCTATCTGGGCCGAGTCAGCCTGGTGCGGGTGTTCTCCGGAACCATCAAGCCCGACAGCGGAATCCACGTCAGCGGTCATTGCGCGGGTTTCTTCGGCGCTGGTACCGGTCGCTGCGACCACGACGAAGACGATCGGATCGGGACCCTAGCGTTTCCGCTCGGCAGACAACAGCGCCCGGCCACGGTCGTGATGGCCGGGGACATCTGCACCATCGGCCGCCTCAGCCATGCCGAGACCGGAGACACCTTGTCGGGCAAGGACGAACCGCTGGTGTGCAAACCGTGGTCGATGCCGGATCCGCTTCTGCCCGTGGCGGTCATTCCGCACGCCAAGACCGACGAGGACAAGCTTGCGGTCGGGCTGGCCCGGCTGGCCGCCGAGGACCCCAGCCTGCGCATCGAGCGGAACCCGGAAACCCATCAGACCGTGCTGTGGTGCATGGGTGAAGCACACTCCGGGATCGTGCTCGACGCGCTGGCTCACCGCTATGCGGTATCGGTGGACACGGTCGGACTGCGGGTGGCACTGCGAGAGACGTTCGCCACCAAGGCCAAAGGCCACGGCCGTCATGTCAAGCAGTCCGGAGGACACGGCCAATACGCGATCTGCGACATCGAAGTGGAGCCGGTGACGCAAGGAGCCGGCTTCGGGTTCGTCGACCGCGTGGTCGGCGGGGCCGTGCCCCGCCAGTTCATTCCCAGCGTGGAGAAGGGTATTCGCGCCCAGATGGAGCGTGGGCTGACCGGCGACGCCGGCGGCGGGTATCCGGTGGTCGACATCCGGGTCACCCTGATCGACGGCAAGGCGCACAGCGTCGACTCCTCGGACTTTGCCTTCCAGATGGCAGGCGCAGCCGCACTCCGTGATGCCGCGACCAACGGGACCGTGCGACTGCTCGAGCCGATCGACGACGTGACCGTGCTGATACCCGACGAACTGGTCGGCGCGGTGATGGGCGATCTGTCCGCCCGCCGCGCCCGGGTGCTGGGCAGCGATAAAGTCGGCGCCGACCGCACCTGCGTGAAGGCCGAAGTACCGCAGACCGAGCTCGTCCGGTACGCGGTCGACCTGCGATCGTTGACCCACGGCGCCGGTTCGTTCACCCGCGGCTTCGCCCGCTACGAACCGCTGTCGGAGTCGGCGGCCGCGCACGCCGCCAGCACCGCCTGATCGCCGCAGAGAGGACGTTCATGTCGACAATCGCCGGGTTGCCCGCACACGTCCTGCTGCTGCACGTGGTGGTCTCGCTGGTCCCGCTGACCGCGGTCCTGCTGATCGTGTGTGCGGTATGGCCGGCGGCCCGACGGCGATTGGTCTGGCTGATCGTGACATTTTCCGCCGTCACGCTGCTCGTGACGCCGCTCACGGTCACCGCTGGCGAGTGGCTGGCCGACACCGGCAAGGTCGCCCCGTCGCCCAAGCTGGACGCACACATGGCCGCCGGCGAGTACGGCCTCTATATGGCGTTGGGCCTTGCGGTCGCCGCGGCATTGCTGGCCGGTTTGCACGTGGCGCTGTCGCGCGGTAGCAACGTCGGTTCACTGCTGCGGCTGGGAGTCGTCACCGTGGTGATCGCGCTGGCCGGCGGGTCGATGTTCGCGATCCACACCATCGGCTCGACCGGGACCGAGGCGGCGTGGGGAGACCTGCTCAGCGCGTCGCAGGACGGCTAAACCTGCGCTGACGGCGCTGCTGTTGGCACAATGGACGGCATGCGCAACGTGAGGCGGGGAATTGTGGCGATTGCCGGGTCGGTGGCCCTGGCTCTCGGGTCTATAGGGGTGACGGCCGGAATCAGCGAAGCGGCTCAGAGTTCACCGGCACCGGGACTGGCCGTCGCGGCGATCGAGCCGGCCGCCGGCTCGGTCGTGGGGGTGGCCTACCCGGTGATCGTGACATTCAACGGACCGGTTGGGAACCGGGCGGCCGCCGAACGCGGGATCCACATCAACTCCACGGGCAACAATGCCGGTCATTTTGAATGGACAAGCAGCGATGTCGTGCAGTGGGTCCCGGA
Source organism: Mycobacterium sp. SVM_VP21 (assembly GCA_024758765.1). Lineage (NCBI taxonomy): Bacteria > Bacillati > Actinomycetota > Actinomycetes > Mycobacteriales > Mycobacteriaceae > Mycobacterium > Mycobacterium cavoris. The sequence goes on along the minus strand of CP101406.1, from coordinate 1,741,008 downwards.
CGGCTACTGGTCACCGCACAGCAAGATCAGCGTCGACGCCCACGGGATGTCAACGGGCTTCGAGACCGGCGACGCGGTCGTGGGACTCGCCGACATCTCCGACCACACCTTTACCGTCAGTGTCAACGGCGAGATCCAGCGGATCATGGCTGCGTCCATGGGTAAACCCAAGCGCCCCACGCCAATCGGTTCCTTCACCGCTTTGTCGAAAGAGCGCACCATCAAGTTCGATTCGCGCACAATCGGCATCCCGCTCAATGACCCGGAGGGTTACCTGCTCAACGGCGAGTACGCCGTTCGGGTCACATGGAGCGGAGTCTACGTGCACTCCGCTCCTTGGTCGGTGGGCTCCCAGGGCTATTCGAACGTCAGCCACGGCTGCATCAACCTGAGCCCCGACGACGCCGCCTGGTACTTCAACTCCGTGCATCTGGGCGACCCAATCATCGTGCAGGCCTAGGGCTTAAGACCTGAGGCGAGCGTAGACGCGGCGATTGCTCGCCGCGTCTACGCTCGCCTTGGCCTCGGCCCGGGACGCACCGCGTCAGCAGGCGCCGAGCACCGCTGTGGGCATGTGCGCCACGTAGCGCTGAGCACGCTGCTCGCGACGCATTTCGCGACGGGCGGCCATGCGGTTGCGCAGCCGGTTCACCATGCGATCTCCCGCCTGGTGGTTCGTCGAGCCGTCGAGAGCCAGAACACTGATGGTGATGAAAGCCATGATTTTCTCCTGCCGGGAAACTCACCGGCCGGCACAACCCCTTACGGGTCGGCGGAACTCGTGGTTCAGGCTTTGGAAAATACGTTAGCGGAGGCGCCGGAACCGGTGAGGAACAAATCGATCGTGGAACACGGATACGGATGCGGACCGTCACTAGAACTCACTTCGCCCTCACCCCCTTCCGGTCGGGACACACGGGCATGTCGTGGCATTGTCCACCATGGTGGCATCGAAATACGGGACCGTCAACCGCAAACGGGTCGCGACGGTGCCGGCCGCCTAACTGGCGGCGACCAATACCGTCCCGAAACCCATTCGCGGCTAGCGCTATTCAGCGCTTCGTTCAGAGCAGCCCGAGCAGTTGCAGATCGGTGACGTACTTGACGATCACCGCCGGCGTGACATGCGGGATGTCGGGATGCTCGGGGTCAGGCCCGATCCCGGCCGACTGCACCGCAGCCCGGAACCTATCCGTCGGCGCGATCGACCCGCAGATCGGCGGCTGCGGCTTTTGGTAGTTGTGCAGCAGCGGAAGCAGCGACGCCTGGCGCTGGTTTTCCGGCAGCGCGCGCAGGGTGGTCTCGAACCGCTGCAACCAGTCGCCGTAGTCGGCGATCCGCCGGATCGGGTAACCGGCTTCGATCAGCCAGTCGACGAATTCGTCCATCCCCAGACCGTCGTCGTACGGGTTCATCACGTGATAGGTGGTGAACCCGCCGCTCGCGAAGGCTCCGAGCGCCGTGGATGCCTCGGCGATGAACTCCACCGGCAGGCCGTCGTAGTGCGCGCGCTGCCGCTGACCGTCAGCGCTGAGCTCGTAGAACGAACCGGGCGCCACACCGGCCGCCACCAGGCTGAACATCATCCGGGTGAACATGTCGGGCAGGTTCAGCTGGCCGGCGTAACTGGTGTCGGCCAGGATCATGTCGCAGCGGAACACCGCGACCGGCAGGCCGCACAAGTCGTTGGCCTCACGCAACAGCACCTCGCCGGCCCATTTACTGGTGCCGTAACCGTTGGCGTAGCCGTCGTTGATCGCCCGGACCGCACTCATCACCCGGACGTCGGCGTCCTCGGTGAACTTGCCCAGCGGAATCTGGTCACCCACACCAATTGTGGAGAAGTAGGTGAACGGCTTGATCTTGCTGGTGAGCGCTACCCGGATCAGCTCGGCGGTGCCGAGCGCGTTCGGCCCGAACAGCTCGCGGTAGGGCAGCACGTGGTTAACCAGCGCCGCCGGGTCGACGATCACGTCCACGGTGTCCGCCAGCCGCTGCCAAACCTCTTGGTCCAAACCAAGATTCGCCTCGCCCTTGTCGCCCGCGATGACCTCGAGATGCTTGGCGGCCAGTTCGGTGTAGCGGGCCAGCAGCTGTTCGTCTCCGCTGTCGAAGACGTTGTCCAACCGGCGGCGGGCATCCTCGTCGGACTTGCCACGCACCAGGCAGATCAGTTTTCCGTCCACCGGGGCCAGCCGCTGCAACCACTCCAGCGCCAGGTAGCGGCCGAGGAAGCCGGTCGCGCCGGTCAACAGCACGGTGCGCACCTGCTCGGAGGGGCCGGGCAGTGACGGTGCCGCGGCCAAGGTCGCCTCGTCGAGGAATTTGTCCAGGGTCAGGTCGGCCGCAGCCACTTCGACCGCGTCGCGGCCGTGCACCGAGGCGAAGCTGGGCCGTCTGGAGCCGCTCCGCTCGGCGGTGATGTAGTCGGCGATCGCCGCTAAATCGTTGGCCGGGCTGACGATCACGCCCACCGGCACGTCGACGTCGAAGATGTCACGCAGCAGGTTGCCGAACGTCAGCGCCGACAGGGAGTCCCCACCCAGGTCGGTGAAGTGGGCCTCTGGGGCCAAGTCGCCGGCCGAGGCCCCCAACAGTGCTGCTGCGGCGCGACTGACGGTCTCCAGCGCGGGGCGCTGCGCCCCATGTTGACGCAGTTCGCTCAACTCACTGGCCTGCCCCTGCGCCAGCTCGGCGTAGCGGCGCTCAAGGCGATCGCCGTAGTGCGCCTTCAGCTTCGGCCAGGCCAGCTTGCGGATCCCCGTCAGCAGTCCGTTCTCCAGCGTGAACGGCTCGGTCTCGACGATGAAGTCACGCGGAACTTCGTAGGACTGCAGGTCGGCGTCTTTGGCCACCTGCTGCAGCGACTCGGCGATACCGGCCTTGAGGGCGGCCTCGGATTCAAAGCGCGCCGCAGCTTCCGGGGTCGGGACCACCACGGCCAGAAGGTAGGGCTGAGCACTGTTGCCGTAGACGTAGATTTGGCGCACCAGCGGGCTGTTGCCGAACACCGCCTCCAGCTTTGCCAGGGTGACGAACTCGCCCTGGGCCAGCTTGAGCACGTTGTTGCGCCGGTCGACGTAGACCAGGCGGTCCGGTTCGATCTCGGCTACCACGTCGCCGGTCCGGTAGTAGCCGTCGACGTCGAACACCTCGGCGGTCACCTCAGGACGCTTGTAGTAGCCGGGGAACAGGTTCTCGGTCTTGAGCAGCAGTTCACCGCGCGGGTGTGGGGTGTCGGTGCCGAAGTAGCCCAGGTCCGGCACATCGACCAGCTTGTAGTCGAGAACCGGCGGCCGCTGCACTTCGCCGTCGAAGAGCACCATGCCCGCTTCGGTGGAGCCGTAGCCGTTGAGCACGTGCTGCTCGGTGAGCTGATCGACCCAAGACCGCAGCTCATCGGAGATCGGCGCCGAGCCGGTCATCGCGAACACGCACCGCCCGCCGAGCAGCTCGGCGCGCATCTGCGCCAAGACCTGAGCTTCGGCGGCGGCCCGGTCTGCGCTCACACCGTCGACTTCGCTGCGGAAGTGCTGGTAGAGCATCTCCCAGATCCGGGGGACGAAGTTCAGTTCGGTCGGACGAACCAGGGCGAGGTCTTCGAGGAAGGTGGACAGATCGCTGCGTGCGCTGAAGTAGGCGGTACCGCCGTTACCCAAGGTGCCGTACAAGATGCCGCGGCCCATGATGTGGCTCATCGGCATGAAGTTCAGCGTGATCGAGACGGCAGTCGGGCCGAACCAGTTCTTGGTCGACCGCACCCACATCCGGGCCACGTTGCTCTCCGGGTACATCGCACCCTTGGGGGCGCCGGTGCTGCCCGAGGTGTAGACCAGCAATGCCAGCGGGTTGGCGTCGTCGCCGAAGTCCGGTAGGTCCGCCAAAGACAGCGCGTGACCGCGGGTCAACAGATGCGACAGCGGCTCGACAACCACCTCGACGCCGGCCAGTCGCGCCCGCGCATCGGCAAGCGCCTCGCGGTGGTCGTCGACCTGCTCGTGGTAGTCGAAGACCACCAGGCGGGTGGGGGCCGGGCCCGTCCGCACCAGCTCGACCGCATCGGGCAGCGAGTCGACGCTGGCAGCGATGACCCGGGGCTCGGTCTCGGTCACGATCGGCACCAACGTGCTGATCGCCGCCGAGGTCTGCAGCGGCACTGAAACAGCGCCGATCTGGCCCAGCGCCACGTCGATGACGGTGTAGTCGACACTGGTGAACCCCAGCACCGCAACCCGGTCCCCGGGCCGCACCGCGCCGGCGGACAGGGCGGCGGCAGCGGCTCGGACTCGCTCCCCCAGCTCGCCGTAGGTGATGGTCTCGTAGTGCGGTAGCAGTGCGGCAGCGGTACGGCCGGTGGCCGGATCGGTGACGTACTCGACCGCACGCTGGCCGAGCGCCGGGCGCTCGGCGTAACCGTGGAAGACGGTCCGGACGATCTGGGCCAGCCGCGACTGTCCTTCGACAGCGGCGGCGACGGCCGGGTCGGGACGGGCAGCGGCGAACTGCGGGTCGGTGGCGACTAGATCGGTGATGTGGCGGGCGAGTTGCTCCTCGTCAGCTGTGGTGGAAACAGTGGGCATGTTCAAACCTCTGATGAATATCTCGCGAAAGTTGACTTTTTTGGCTTTCAAGGGCGCGGTCTGCGCCGATGTAAACTACGTTAGCAAAACTAACTTAATTGAGGATGCCTGAACGGGTGTGACGTTGCACTCACGGCTGTTTGCCAGTGAGGGTCAGCTCAGCGATTCCTCCAGCCACGGGAGCAGCCACTTGACCCCTTCGGGCGTGAGGTGAATACCGTCGCTACGGACCTTGATGCCGTCGACTTTGGCGGTGTAGGTGCCGGCCGGCCCCAGCTTCTTGTTCAGGTCCATCACCGTGACGGCACTCCGCCCGGAGACTTCCCGGCGTAGCAGGGCGTTCCAGCGGTCCACGCGCTCCGGATTGTCCTCGGGCCACAGACTGCCGTCGGGCCGCTCGCCGTAACGGCTGTAGGGCACGGTCGTCACCACGACCCGGCTGCCGGCGGACTCCAGCACGTCGAGCGCACGGCGGAGCTCCGCGGTCAGATACGCGTCGAAGGTCGGGTCGCCGATGTGCGACCACTGGCCCTCGTTGACCCGGTCCACGGTCTCCCAGCGGCCGACGAACAACAACACGACGTCGGGCTGGTCGGCCTTGACCTGCCGAGTCCAGCGGGCCGGCCATCCGTCACACTCCTTGCCCTGATCGATGGTCTTGCCGGCCCAGCGGTACGGGCCGGCTCGCACGATGCTGCAGCCGACGACGGTGTGATCGATGAAGTCGTAGCCGGGCGTGTCCGGCAGATAGTGCATCAGGGTCCAGCCGATCGAATCACCGAACACCGACACGGTGCGCGGCCGATTCGGGTCGTGCCGCACGGGCTGCGGTCGTGGCTTCTTGGAATCCGAAAGCCGCGACGGAGGCTGCGGGGGTGAGGAGGATACCGCCGCGGCCGCAGCCACGTCCGGGGACACACCGTTTTCGGCCGAGGGCAGCTCAACGACCGGGACCACCAGCAACGTGACCGCCACCGCCGTGCCGCTGACGGCCGCCCCCAGCGGCAGCAGCGACACCCGCGCGGGCCGCCACTGGCGGATCGGTTCCTCGAAGGCCCACCACGACACCGCCGCCAGCACCAGCGTCGCGGCGCACCGCACGCCGAACAGCGCCCACCCCGACCATCCAGTGCGCTGGCCGTTGAGGACCAGAAACACCGGCCAGTGCCACAGGTACACGCCGTAGGAGATGGTCCCCAGCCAGACCAGCGGAGACCAGGCCAACGCCCGGGCCAGCAGGCCGCTCTGGTGCAGGGCCACCGGGGCGATCACCGCGATCGCCGCGACGGCCACCAGGGTGAGCAGGCCGCCATGGAACTCCGCGGCGGTACCGGTGGCCCGGTGGACCGCCATCGCCAGCACGGCCAGGCCGGCCAGCGGCAGCAGACGGGCGACCCACAGCGAGCGGCGGCTCCGCACCACCGACCAGCCGGCGGTCAGCGCCGGCCAGTCCCCCACCAGCAGAGCCGCGGCCGCGGCACCGATCAGCAGAGCCTGCGCGCGAGTGTCGGTGCCGAAATAGACGCGATCGCGGGTGGCTTCCGAGGCCAGCATCTCTGCGGCAGTCGCCGACGCCGCTGCCCCCGCGCTGGCCAACAGGAAAACCGTCAGTCGCACCCCGCCGACGGTGGCCCACCCGCCGCGGCGCCGGGCGCGGGCCCCTAACAGCAACGCGATCGCGATCAGCAGCAGCGGCCAGAGGAAGTAGTACTGCTCCTCGACGCCCAGCGACCAAGTGTGCTGCAGCGGCGACGGAGTGCCGGCCTCGGTGAAGTAGTCCGTGTTCTGAGCGACGAACCGCCAGTTGGCCACCCAGAAGAAGGCGGCGATCGCATCCTCGCGCAGACCCACCACCGCCTCCGACGGCAGGAGCTCGTGGGCGATCGCGACGGTCAGCACCATGAGCACCAGAGCCGGCAACAACCGGCGGATGCGCCGGATCCAGAACCCGGTGAGGTCGATGCGGCCGGTCCGACCCAGCTCGTCGACCAGCAGCGAGGTGATCAGGAATCCACTGAGCACAAAGAACAGGTCCACACCCAGGAACCCACCCGAGAGCCCGGGGATGCCACCGTGGTCGGCCAACACCAACGCGACGGCCAGCGCGCGCAGACCGTCCAGGGCATGAATGCCCGGACGTCGTCGCTCCCGCCGAACCCGGTCCGCGGCGCGCGCGGTGGTCAACCGGGCGGCACGCGGGGCCGGCGCAACCCAACGGGATTTACCCGAAGTGCGCATCGAGGTGGCCCGGCGAGTCCGGTTCCCGGCCGGTCGACTCATGTCATCTTGGTCGCCGTTGGCGCCGATTGGTCGATCCTCTCGCTGGTGGACCACCGAAAGCTTAGGGGGCGAGCAGGCGTCTCAGCCGGATGACACGCTCGCGATCAGTAGACCAATTCGGCAGTGCGCCACCAGATCAGCGCGATGAACAGCGCCAACAGCGCAAGGCTGGCCACCGCCTGAATCCGGGTCCGGTTCGCCTGCGGCGGATAGACGTAGGCGAACGCGACCAGCACCCCGGTGATCAGACCACCGACGTGTCCCTGCCAGCTGATGTGCGGAATGGTGAAGGTGAAGATCAGGTTGACCACGATCACCGCGCCCACCGCACGGACATCCATCCGCAGCCGGCGTCCGATGACCAGCGTGGCGCCGAACAAGCCGAAGATGGCGCCCGAAGCGCCGGCGGTCGCGGTGGTGATCGGCGCCAACAGATACACGGCAACCGAGCCGCCCAGCGCGCTGAGCAGGTAGAGCGCGCTGTATCGCACCCGGCCGAGCAGGCCTTCGAGTTCGGGGCCCACCACGTACAGCGCCCACATGTTGAGCAGCAGGTGCATCGGGCCGTAGTGCAGGAACGCCGACGTCAGCAGGCGGTAGATCTGCCCGTCGGCCACCGCCGGTGTCCAGAGCACCAACTCGGACTCGATCTCATGCGACGCCATCTGCGCGATGAAGGCCAGCACACTCAGCGCGATCAGCCCGTAGGTGACCACCGGTGTTCCCGCGGCGGCGCGGACCAGTGGCCGCGCCGCCCGGCGCACCGGCGTTCCGCCCGCCTGGGCGCACTCCACGCAATGCTGGCCGACGGCGGCGCTGCGCATGCAGTCGCCACAGATGTAGCGATCACAGCGGGTACAGCGCAGCGCGGTGGCCCGATCGGGATGCCGGTAGCAGACGGTCATGGCTATACCCTCTCAGAACCCTCTCAGAGCACTTGTTCCCGAGTGCTGCCGGTAGATTTCAGACCATGTCGTCTCAAGCTCCGCGCCAAGCGTTCAATGACGTCGTCACCCGATTTTGGAGCTTCGCCGCTCCGGCCTATGACGCCCGATTTCTGCAACGTTGGGTCTATCGTCCCGCCCAGGACGAGCTGATCGCCGCACTGCGGTCGCACAAGCCGGCCCGGGTGGCCGATATCGCCTGCGGCACCGGCATCCTGGCCGACCGCATCGAACGTGAACTGTCCCCAGCCGCGGTCTACGGGGTGGACATGTCCGACGGCATGCTCAACGAGGCACGGGAACGCTCGTCGCGCGTGCAGTGGCTGACCGGGCCCGCCGAACAGCTGCCGTTTGAAGACGACGCGCTCGATGCGGTGGTCACCAGCTCCGCGTTTCACTTCTTCAACCAGCCGGCCGCGGTGCGCGAGTTCCACCGCGTATTGGCGCCGGGCGGGATGGCCGCGGTCACGGCGATGAGCCCCCGCCTGTCCGACCCGCTCAAGGCGCTGACCGGGATCCGGTGGAACCCGGCGCGGCAGCCGACGCCCAGTGAGATGCGCACGCTGTTCACCGACGCCGGTTTCACCGTTCCCGACCAGCATCGCGTGGCGCGTCCGGCCTGGACGCTGGTCGTTTCGGATCTGATCACGGTCGGCGTCAAACCGTAAACGGCAGGCGACGAGCCGTCCTCTGCGATTCCTCCCCGGTACCTTCGTTAGGTATGAGATCGATGAAGCTGGCCGGGACGACGGCGCTCGCGCTGGCAACCTGGTGCACCGCGGCCGGGATCGCCGGGGCTGAGCCGGCCCCTCCTCCCCCGCCCGCGCCTAAGCAGGTTATCGACGGCGATGGCACCTTCGCGGTCGGCAAGGACATCGTGCCGGGCACCTACCGCTCCGACGGCCCGCGTGACGGCGCGGCCTGCTACTGGCGCCGTATCGGCGGCGACAAGACCCTCGACAGCGCGATGACCAAGAAGTCACAGGTCGTGCTGATCGAGCCGAGCGACACCGCGTTCCGGACCGACCGCTGCCAGACCTGGCAGCTGACCGAATGCCCGCCCACCTGTGCACCGGTGCCCCAGCAATCGGTGGGCCTGCCGGACGTCTTGAAGGGCTTCGTGCCGCAGGCTCGGCCGCCAGCCCCCGCTCCCAGCGGCGGCTAGGCCCCGCCCCACCCGCGAAATTAGAATCTCACGACGGGACACGCCGTGGACGCGTCGCCGAAGTCCGACTCGGACGGGCGGGTTTTCGGCTCAGAACAGACCCTGCAGGGTGCTGCTGATCGACGAGAGGGTCTCCTGCAGCACCATGAGGTCGATGCCGGCGGCCAGGGTGAGCAGCCCGGTATCGGCGGCCAACGGCAGGCCGATGGCGTCGATCGGATTGCTGAGGTTCTCGGTGAACAGGCTGATGTCGTAGGCGGGCATGTTGACCAGCAACGAGGTCAGGATGTCGGCCTGCGGCAACAATGTCGCGTAGCCCTGCGAGAACGCCGACGTCAGACCGTTGACGATGTCGGTGAAGCTCGGCAGGGCACCACCGGCGCCGCTTCCCGCCAGCAGACCGGCGAACAGCCCCGACGCATCGGCCGTGGCCGCCGGGTGCTCCAGATCGTTGACGAACGCCTGGAAGCCCTGCTGCAAGGCGGGGCCCATATTGTTCAGCGCCGTCATCAGCTGGTCGGTCGAAGGGAACAGCCCGAACGTGGTGGGCACATTGGCCTGCCCGACATCCCAGCCCTCGTTGTCGGGGTTGTCGTAGCCCAGGTTCACGATCTGGGTCAACGCCGGGTTCAGCAGGTCCACCAGCGGCTTGCCGATCAACGGGATGCCCTCGAACAACCGCAGCAGCGGCAGCACCTGACCGTCAGCCATCGGCACCATGTAGTAGGTGGTGTTGCCGTCATAGCCGGCGGTGGTGGGCAGCTGGATGGCGTTGTCGATCTGGCCGGGGGTCAGATCCCGGTAGGTGGGGTGGACGAACTCGATGCCCAGGAACGCGTTGAGGTCGGACAGGAAGTTCAGGGTGTACTTCGGGAAGTCGGCGAAGCCGTCGTACTCCTGGGTGTAGATGGTGGTGTCGTAGATGGTGTCCGGCGGGGTGGCGCCGCTGAAGGTGATGCCCAGCGCCGGCAGGCTCAGTCCCTCGAAGCGCTCCAGCAGTCCGCCGTCGGGGTTGCTGGGGTCACCGACCAGCACGAACTTGACCGCGTTGGCATCGACACCGTCGGCCTCCAGATTCGGCATCACCATGCCGGAGATCGTGGAACTCTGCGATTCGCCGAACACGGCGACGGTGTTGCCGGCGGCGACCTGATTCTCGATGTCGGCGGTCAGGATGGTGGTGCCCTGCGCGAACGAGGTATCGAACGGCAGGCTCTTGACGCCGGTGTAGATCGGCGACCCGCCCTCGGGGGTGAAAACTCCCTGTGAGACCGCACCGGGCAGGATCCGCTGTATGTAGGCATTGGCGCCGTCGATGTAGTCCTGCGACGGAATCGGTGTGCCGGTGCCGCCGACGACCAGGCCCACATCTTGGCCGGCGGTCAGCTGCACCGCGCGTAACACCAGCTCAGGACCAGCCGTCGCCACTGGCGTCGCGGCAAGCAGTCCGGCACTGATCAGGGTGATACCGGCGGTGGCATAGGGACGAAGCGCTGTATTCATGGCATGTCCTCGGGACGCGAGAGAAGAGCTCGATATCAAAAGCGTATGGCCGCTTGAGCTGAGCATTCAATGAAAATTGCCTGTAAGTCGCGCGGGATACCACCGCTGCCACGGACAGGTCCCGATGGCCTTCAGCTCAGACGCGTTCGGCCTCGGCCAGCAGCAGTGTGGCGCCGTCAACCAGTGTTCCGATCACCTGGTCGGTGCTGAAATCACTGAGCCACAGATTCGGGGCGTCGGTGCGGTGCAGCATCGCGACGCCGTGCAATGCCACCGACAACGCCGCGGCGATCCGGTCCGAATCGGGATCCGAGTCCGAATCCGGCGTCTCGCCCCGGCACGCCAGCAACCCTCGGGTTACGACGGCCAGCGCCCGGCGGGCCGCCGGCGGGGCGTGACCGTCCTGGGTCATCAGCGCGTAGCGCAGCGGATGGCGCTGCGCGAATGACACATACACCCGACAGCCGATGAGCAGGCGTTGCCGCGGGTCAGTGGCCTGCTGGACGTGCTCGGCGATCTCGTCGGAGACCTGAACCCAGCTCGATTCGGCGACTGCCTCGAGCACCCGGTCCAGGTCGTCGAAGTGCGCGTACACCGAGGGTGCGGCGATGCCGGCCTCCCGGGCGATGCCGCGCAGCGAAACCTCGGCTTCGCTGTCTGCACCGTCGATGACCCGAACAGCGGCAGCCAGGATCTCGTCGCGCAGCAGCGCGCCGTGACCTCGCATATTGCGCCGACGAGGGGGGGTGGGCACGCGGTGATCCTAACGGTTTGTTAGTTGTCCTCACTTGCGTTCTGCATAACATCTCGCGCGCAAGTGTGAGCTGGCACTGTTTAACTTTACACTTGTTTCTTTACGGTCGTAAGGTTAACCGTCATGAGCGCAAAGAAAAAGCCGAGGGGTCTTCGCGGACCGCTCGAGCGACTGTGGATCGTGCTGGTGATCGTCCCGGTCGCCGCGATCGGCGGGCTGGTCATCTACCGGTTCCACGGCGTGTTCGGCGCGGACGGCGCGGCAGTCGCCGGCGGCACCGGTGGCGAGATCGTCTCCACAGTGCCGAAATATGTCACCTACGAGCTCTACGGCCCCGAGTCGACGTCGGGCATGGTCAGCTACGTCGACGAGCGCGCCCAGTCCCAGGAAGCCCAGTTCCACTCGCTGCCCTGGTCGCTGACGCTGACCACCACGCAACCGAGCGTGTTCGCCAACGTCATGGCCCAGGGCGACAGCCACGAGCTGGGCTGCCGGATCACCGTCAACGGCGAACTGCGCGACGAACACCAGACCGATGGCCACAGCGCCGCGACATTCTGCGTGGTGAAGGCGGCATGAGCAGCCACCACACCCCCGCCGGCGCAGGAGCTCCGTGGTTCCCGGGACTGATCCGCGTGTGTGCCATCCCGATCATCCTGTTCTGGCTTGCTGCGGCCGCCGCGACCAATCTGCTGGTGCCGCAACTGGAGGTCGTCGGCGCCCGCAACGCCGTCTCGCTCTCCCCGCAGGACGCCCCATCGGTGATCGCGATGAAGCACATCGGCGAGAAGTTCGGTGAGTTCACCAGCGACAGCGTGCTGATGATCGTGCTGGAGAGTGACGAGGCGCTCGGCGACCAGGACGGCGCCGCACACCGCTACTACGACCAGCTGGTGACGACCCTGCAGGCCGACACCACCCACGTCGAACACGTGCAGGACTTCTGGGGTGACCGGGTCACCTCGGCGGGTTCGCAGAGCGAGGACGGCCGGGCCGCCTACGTGCAGGTGCATCTGGCGGGCAACCAAGGCTCGGCGCAGGGTGTGGCATCGGTGGACGCGGTGCGCGAGATCGTCGAGGACTCCGACCCGCCGGCCGGACTGCGCGCCTACGTGACGGGCCAGGCGGCCCTGGTCGCCGACACCAACGAGGCTGGCGATGCCTCGATGGTGAAGATGACCGGTATCACCATGGCCGTCATCGCGGTGATGCTGTTGGTGGTCTACCGCTCGATCGCGACCACGCTGATCGGGCTGCTGGTGGTCGTCACCGAGATGAGCGTGGCCCGTGGGCTGATCGCGGTGCTGAGCAACTCCCACGTCTTCGCGATCTCGACATTCGTGGTCAGCATCCTCACCGCGCTGGCCATCGCGGCCGGAACCGACTACTGGATCTTTTTGATCGGCCGCTACCACGAGGCACGCAATGCCGGTGAGGAGCGCGAAACCGCCCAGAACACAACACTGTCCAGCGTCAGCCACGTCATCCTGGGCTCCGGCCTGACCATCGCCGGGGCAATGCTGTGCCTGCACTTCACCCGGCTGAACTACTTCAACACCCTGGCGGTGCCGTGCGCCCTGGGCATGTTCACCATCCTGGCGATGGGGTTGACCTTCGCTCCGGCGGTCCTTGCGGTCAGCAGCCGCTTCGGGTTGCTGGACCCCAAGCAGGTCACCAAGACCGGTGGGTGGCGCAAGGTGGGCACCGCTGTGGTGCGCTGGCCGCTGCCGATTCTGGCCGCCGCCAGTGCCGTTGCAGCCGTGGGCGTCCTGGTGCTGCCCGGCTACAAGACCAGCTACGACAACCGGCACTACATCCCCGCCGACGTGCCGTCCAACATCGGCTACGCCGCGGCCGAGAAGCACTTCAGCTCCGCGCGGATGAACCCCGACATGCTGATGGTCGAGTCCGATCACGACATGCGTAATCCCCGCGACATGCTGGTGCTGGACCGCATCGCCCGCAACATCTTCCGGGTGCCCGGCATCGAACGGGTGCAGAGCATCACTCGGCCGCTGGGCCCGCCCATGGAACACGGATCGGTGCCGTTCCAGATCAGCGCCCAGGGCGTCACGATGCGAGAAAACCTGCAGTTCCTCAAGGCCCGCCTCGACGACACCCAGACCATGGCCGACCAGCTCTCGTCGATGATCACGGTGATGGACCGGCTGCACGGCCTGACCGTGCAGCTCTCCGATGCCACGCACGGCACCGACGAGGCGACCCACGAGATGGAAGGCACCATGGCCGAGGTCCGGGACCGGATCGCCGACTTCGACGACGAGGTCCGGCCGCTGCGGAACTACTTCTATTGGGAGCCGCACTGTGTCAACATCGGCGTCTGCAACGCGTTCCGGTCGATGTTCGACGCCACCGACGGCTTCGACAAACTGGCGGAGAACACCACGGCACTGGCCGATCAGCTGGACCGGGTCGACGCGATCACGCCGGCCATCGCCGAACAGATCCCGCCGATGATCGCCATCACCACCAACATGCGCGACCTGATGTTGACCATGCACAGCAGTTTCAGCCAGGTGGTGACGCAGCTGGAGCAGATGACCGACACTGCGGCGGTGATGGGCCAGGTCTTCGACGACGCCCGCAACGACGACATGTTCTACCTGCCGCCGGAGGCGTTCGACAGTCCCGACTTTCAGCGCGGGATGGAGTTGATGATGTCGCCGGATGGCCAGGCCGCGCGCATCCTGATCACGCACGACACCGATCCGGCGACCGTCGACGGGATCTCGCACGTGGGCGCTGAGCTGCAAGCCGCTAAGGAAGCCGTCAAGGGCACGCCGCTGGCCAAGGCAAAGTTCTATCTGGGCGGCACCGCTGCCACCTACGCCGACATCCAGACCGGTGCGCACTACGACCTGCTGATCGCGGCGATCGCGGCCATCGTGTTGATCTTCGTGGTGATGCTGCTGATCACCCGGGCGCTGGTGGCCTCGATCGTGATCGTGGGGACCGTGGTGCTGTCGTTGGCCTCCTCGTTCGGGCTGTCGGTGTTGTTGTGGCAGTACGTGTTCGGTATCGAACTGCAGTGGCTGGTGATCGCGATGTCGGTGATCGTGCTGCTGGCAGTGGGGTCGGACTACAACCTGCTGGTGGTCTCGCGGATGAAGGAAGAGATCTACAGCGGTACTGCGACCGGTCTGCGCACCGGCCTGATCCGGGCGATGGGCGCCACGGGCAAGGTGGTGACGGCGGCCGGGATGGTGTTCGCCTTCACCATGATCGCCATGATCGCCAGCGACCTGCGGTCCGTCGGCCAGATCGGCACCACGATCGGACTGGGCCTGCTGTTCGACACGTTCATCGTCCGCAGCCTGATCACCCCGTCGATCGCGGCACTGCTGGGCCGGTGGTTCTGGTGGCCGATCAACGTGCACCGGCGGCCGGCCCCGGAACCGGCTGCCCACCCCGCCGAGCGTGAAGTTGGCCGCACGTCGCAGGACGAGCGTGAAGGCACCTTCACGCTCGCGCAGAAGTCGCCGGTCGTTACGCCCACACCGCCCGCCCTGACGCCGCCACCGCCCGTCCCCGCCGGCTAAGAATCTTACTGTGACGCCAAGATACTCTTATTTTTCTTAATTTGCCTGTATCGTGGGTCCCTTGCGTCACGGAGAGGGGCTTGCGATGGTCAGTTCGGGTACGTCTGCGGTGGTGCTGGGAGCCGGGATAGCCGGGTTGCTGGCGGCCCGAGTGGTATCGGAGTCCTACGACTCCGTCACGGTCGTGGACCGCGATCGGCTCCCCGATCACCCGGCCCAACGCAAGGGGGTCCCGCAGGGGCGCCATCTGCACAGCTTCCTCACCCGTGGCACGGGCATCCTCGGCGAACTGTTTCCGGGGATTCTCGACGAGCTCGCCACCGCCGGCGCGGTGGTGATCGACAACGGTGATCTGTCTGGGCGCTACGCCCGCATCGGCAGCCATGAGCTGACCCGGACGGGCACACTCGCCGATCCCCAAGCCCTGGCGATCTACAGCGCGAGCCGACCCTTCATGGAGTTCCACGTCCGGCGGCGCGTCGACAAGCTCGGTAACGTCGCGTTCCTCGACGGCCACGACGCGATCGAGCCGGTGCACGATCGCGGCGTCGTCCGCGGTGTGCGCGTCACGAACCGGGACAACAAACTCACCCAGGTTCTGCCCGCCGACCTCGTCATCGACGCCACCGGACGGGCCTCGCGTACTGCCGGCTTCCTGGCCAGACACGGCTTCGGCTGCGTGCCGGACCACCGCCTGCGCCCCGCTTGGGCCTACTCCAGCCAGCTGCTGCACATCCCGCCCGGACGGCTCGACGACCAGCTGGTCTTCATCAACCAGGGCCGCGCCTATCCCGGTCTGCTACTGGTGGCCTACGAGCATGACGCCTGGATGCTGTCGATCGCCCGCCACGGTGACTACGGCTCTCCCCCAAGAAATTTCACCGCCATGCAGGTAGCGGCCAGGCAGATGCTTCCGGCATCGATCATGGCCGGGCTGCGCGACGCCAGACCGGTGGGCGATATCGCGGTCTCTCATGACACCGGTGCACTGTGGCGCCGCTACCACCAGATGACGCGCTTCCCCGAAGGGCTGGTGGTGATCGGCGATGGGCTCTGCCGGCTCAATCCGCTACACGGACAAGGGATGACGGTGGCAGCATTGCAAGCGCTGGCGCTACGTGACTGTCTGGCAGCCGGTGGTCCGGACCTGTCGCAGCGATTCTTCCGCGCGGCGGCCGCCCAGATCGGACCGATCTGGGCGGCGAACGCCGCCCAGGATCGTCCCGCTGCCGACGACCACCCGCACCCGATTCGGCGCCGGCTGGGCGGGTGGTTCACCGAAGCGGTAGGGACCGCCGTGTCCCGCGACATCGCCGTCACCGAGCGCGTCCTACGGGTGCGCAACCTGGTGGATTCCCCAGCGCGGTTGCGCGATCCGGTGCTGCTGGCCCGCATCCTGCTCGCCAACCTGCGGGGACCCAGGCTCGCCTCATGACCGCCGACGAAACCGCGCTCCAAGAGCTGCTCGCCCGACAGGTCGGCGGCTGGAACTCGGGCGATGCCGCGGCCTATGCATCCGTCTTCACCCCCGACGCGGACTACGTCACTTTCCTGGGCGACCGCTACCAAGGTCGGGAGGCTATTGCCGCGGCGTATGCGCCGCTGTTCGCCAACCTGCTGCGAGGGACGCGGCTCGAACTCAAGGAATCTACTCTTCGGTTTGTGACACCGGATGTCGCGCTGATCCACTCACGTGCCGTCGTGACCAAGAGCGCGCAGGGCCGAAATCGGGGTGTGCGGATCAACACCAGTGTCGCGGTGCGAACTGGCACCGGCTGGCTGTTGGCCTGCTCGCAGAACACCACAGACCGGCGCCTGGCCCAAAAGCTGCTGCGCACACTGGTTTACCGACGCCACGACACAGGAGGCTCCCATGCTTGACGCCAGCTACCGGGCCGCGCGCGGCAGGATCAGCAGCCTGGCGGCCGGACTCACCGAGGACCAGCTGAGCCTCGCGGTTCCGGCGACTCCCGGATGGTCGGTGCACGATGTGTTGGCTCATCTGACCGGTGGCGCTGCAGACGTCCTGGCTCAACGGCTCGACGGCGCCCCGGGCGAATACTGGACCGCACGGCACGTGGCGGAACGGCGCGACCGCCCGGTCGGCGAGCTGCTCGAGGAGTGGGAGCGCGCCTCCCCGGCGGCAGAGGCGAGTCTTCCGGAGCGGTTCGCCGGGCCCAACCTCGCCGCCGACGCGATCTGCCATGAGGGGGACCTGCACGAGGCGCTGGGACTGTCGCGGATCGACCGCGAGCACTGGCAGCCGTTCCTGGACGTGTTGGGTCGCCTGCCCGGACGGCTGCTGCGTGATACCGCGGCGCTGGTGATCAGCGATGAACTGGGGCAGGAATGGCGTTGCGGCTCCGGAGAATCCGTGACCACTTTGCGGGCCGACGGCTACGAGCTGCTGCGCGGATTGTTCAGCCGGCGTTCCCGCGGTCAGATCGCCGGGTGGGACTGGTCTCCCGAACCGTCAGCGCACTTGGTCGACAACTTCGGCATTTTCGGCCATCGCGACGACGATCAGCCGATTCCCGTCTGCTGATTTTCAGGTAGCGGCCGGAACCAAATCGCCCGCGCACTGGTCTCGCCGAGCGACGGGACCACCGAAAACGCGAAACCATCGGGTTTGGTACCGGCGATGCTGAGGGTGTCGATGCGGTAGCTGGTGGCTTCGCCCGGTACCGGCGGCGCGGGCTGAATCCTGATGGTGAACTGGATGGAGTGGTTGGTGCCGCCGCCAATCGCCCTGGCGGTAGAGAAGCTGGTCCAGTTGAGTCTCACCGTAGGTGATCAGAGCGCATTCGGTTGTTCGGCCAAAGTTTCGGTGACATGCTCGCCGGATGGTTTGGGAGCGTTTGTCCGCCGCCGTCACTGGCCGTCGTTCCTGGCTCGTCGCGCTGGTTCCGATCCTGATCGCGGTCGCACTGATGGTGCTCAACAACGACAACGCGGCCGCGACCCAATCACCCGAGGCGCTGCCGGCCAACTCCGAATCCGCCCGCGCCGCCGCGGCGCTGTCCACCTTCGCCGGCGGGGAGCAGGCGACCGCGCTGTTGGTCGCCACCCGCAGCGATGGAGCGCCACTGACACCGGCCGACATCGCGGCGGTGCATGCGGCCCGCGACCGCATGGCGCAGGTGCCGCAGGTGCTCGCCGGCCCCGCCCCGCCGGTACTGCTGTCCACCGACCGTCAGGCGGCCCTGGCGACCGTGCCGTTGACTGCCGAGTTGTCCGGTTTCGCACTCACCGATGCCGTCAAAGCGTTGCGGGCGGCGGCTGCCGACGGCCTGCCACCGACACTGTCGACCCACATCACCGGCGGACCGGCGTTCGGTGCCGACATCGCCGATGCCTTCACCGGCGCCAACGTCACCCTGCTGGCGGTCACCGCATTGGTGGTGGCGCTGCTGTTGATCGTCACCTACCGTTCGCCGGTGTTGTGGCTGGTACCGCTGATGGTGATCGCGTTCGCCGATCGGGTAGCCACCGTGGTGGGGTCTGATGTCGCACGCGCAGCGGGCGTGACCTTTGACGGCTCCACCGCAGGCATTACCAGCGTCCTGGTCTTCGGGGCCGGCACCAACTATGCGCTGCTGCTGATTTCACGCTATCGCGAAGAACTGCGAACCGAACCCGAGCATCGCGACGCGCTGCGACGTGCGGTGGCCGCAGCCGCCCCGGCGATCCTGGCCAGCAATGCCACTGTGGTGCTGGCGCTGCTGACGCTGATCTTGGCGGTCACCCCGAGCACCCGCAGTCTCGGGATCTGCGCCAGCTGTGGGCTGGTTGTGGCCGCCGTGTTCGTGCTGTGGGTCTTGCCTCCACTGCTGGCGTTGGTCGGCCGGAAGGTGTTCTGGCCGTTCATTCCCCGGGCCACAGGTGATGCGGTGACGCAGGTGGGACCGTGGCACCGCGTCGCCGAGGCCGTCTCACGGCGTCCGGTCTTGGTGTGCACGGCGGCGATCGCCGTCCTGGCGGTATCGGCCACCGGCCTACTGGGCGCCGGGATCGGCTTGTCGCAGACCGAGCAGTTCCGGTTACAGGCCGACTCGGTGACCGGATTCGACACGCTGGCAGCACACTTTCCGGACGGCGCGGCCAGTCCTACCGTCGTGATCGGCGCCACCGCCCGGTCGCAGCAACTCAAACAGGCGATCACCGCCGTCCCCGGCGTCGTCTCGGTGGTCCAGACGGGCGTTTCCGAGACCGGACGAACCATGTGGTCGGTGGTGCTCGACGCCGCTCCGGCAACAGAAATGGCTTTCAATACCATTGCTGGCCTTCGTCATTCGGTCGGTGCGGTAGATGCACGCACGCTGGTGGGTGGCGCCGACGCACAGGCCTTCGATGTGCGCGATGCGGCCGTGCGCGACCGCGCGGTGCTGATCCCGCTGATCCTTTTGGTGGTGCTCACCGTGCTGTTCGTGCTGCTTCGGGCGGTGTTGGCCCCGCCGGTCTTGGTGACGGCGACGGTGCTCAGCGCACTCGCCGCGCTCGGGTTGGGTTGCTGGGCCAGCCTGCACCTGTTCGGATTTCCGGCGCTGGACAACAGCACTCCCCTGTTCGCATTCCTGTTCCTGGTAGCCCTGGGCGTGGACTACACCATCTTCCTGGTGACCCGCGCCCGCGAAGAGACGCCCGCACACGGCACCCGCGACGGGATGGTGCGCGCGGTATCAGCCACCGGCGGAGTCATCACCAGTGCCGGCATCGTGCTGGCCGCGGTGTTCTGCGTGCTCGGGGTGCTGCCGTTGATCGTGCTGACCCAGCTGGGCATCATCGTCGGACTCGGAATCCTGTTGGACACGTTCGTCGTTCGCACCCTGGTGATTCCAGCGCTGTTCTCACTGATCGGCGATCGGGTCTGGTGGCCCAATCTGCCACGCTGACCTCTACAGTGCCGACCAGATCGACTGGGTCTTGAGGTGGCCGTCGACGCCCTGGTAGCCGAACTCGTGGCCCATTCCAGATGGTGACGACCGGTCCAAAGATCTCTTCCCGCCGATCATGGCAATACCCGCGACGACGCGTTTGCACCTGCTTAGCATTCAAGACACGGCGCGGCTAACAGCGGGCATTGCGCCAGGCGGCGGCGACCGCGGCTACGGTTCCGGCTATGAATCGTCGTCGCACCTGGGCACGGAGGTTCTGATGCGCACCCGCGGTTGGGGCGGGAATGTGCCCGCCAGCGACGAGGAGGCGGTGGCACGGATTCTGCGCGCCACTCGCCAGACCATCGACGAACGGGGCGAGCAGACCAGCATCGCCGACGTCGCACGCACGCTCGGCGTCACCCGGCAGACGGTCTACCGTTACTTCCCCAGCACCGAGGAGCTGCTGACGGCAACCGCCGCCGACGGCGCCGGCGCCTTCCTGGACCAGCTCGCCGCAGCCCTGTCGGGAATGACCGATCCCGGCGAAGCGGTCGCCGAGGGCGTCGCGCTCACCCTGGAGCGCCTCCCTCACGACCCCTATCTTGGCCTGCTGCTGCGCACTCAACAGGCCAGCGCCTTCGCCGTGACCGTCACGACCGACACCGGCCGAAGCTTCGGGCACTCCCTGCTGGAGCGCCTCGACGTCGACTGGACCGGATTCGACGATCAGGGCATCGACGACATTATCGAGATGGTGCTGCGCACGCTGCAGTCATTCATCCTGGCGCCGCTGCCGGCATCGGGCGACGAACTACGTCGCCTGCTGCGCCGGTGGATCGCCCCGGCGGTGAGCGCCGCGCGCAGCGCTAGGCCGGATCGCACGTCAGCGAGTAGGTGACGCCGGTCAGATCTTCGGCGACCGTCCACAACCGCCGCTGCGCGTCGGCGTCACAGGCTCGGCCGGCGGCCTGAACCTGCACCGGCGGGCCGATCTGCTCGAAACGCCCGCCCGGTCCGTAGAACTGACCACCCGTGGCGGCCGGGTCGGTCGCCGCCCGCAACATCGGCAGCGCCCCCTCAGCGGGGCCTTGAGTGAACCAGCCCGTCAGATAACGAGACCGGCTGTTGAACACCCAGCGGACCGCCCGGGACTGCTCACGCAGGATCGAGGTTCGGGTGCCACCCGGGTGCGCCGCCAACGCGATCGCCGGACTGGCAGCCGATTCCAGCCGCCGCTGCAGTTCATAGGTGGCCATCAGTTGGGCAAGCTTGGACTGGGTATAGGCCCTCGCCGGAGTGAACGACGTCGCCAACTGCAGATCATCGAATGCGATCCGGCCACTGCGGTGGGTCTTGCTGCTCACCGCGATGATCCGTCCCGCCGCGGAGGCGAGTACGCGATCGAGCAGGAGTCCCGTGAGCGCAAACGGCCCAAGGAAGTTCGTGCCGAAGTCGCCTTCGAAGCCGTCGACCGTCAGGTGCCGGGTCTGGTGCATGACACCGGCGTTGTTGACCAGGATGTCGATGACCGGGTACCCGACCCGCAGCTCGTCCGCGCAAGCACGTACCGACGCCAGGTCACTGACGTCCAGATGGACCACGTCGACACGTGCGGCCGGAGCCGATCGGAGAATATCTAGCCGGGCCGCGGCAGCCGCGTCGGTGTTGCGGCAAGCCAGCACGACCGTGGCGCCCAGAATCGCCAGTCCCCGCGCGACTTCGAGGCCGACGCCGGTGTTCGCGCCGGTCACGACGGCTACCCGGCCGGCCTGCGAAGCACCCTGGTCCGGTAACCATCCGGACGCGGTCATCTACCCGCGGCCCGCCGTCGCGAAACGCTGGTCGGTGTAGCGGCGCAGGTTGACCAGGAAGCGGCGGAACCCCAGATTCATCAGTGGCCCGCTGATCGGCGAGAACCACGCTGCCGGCCCGGTCAGCCGATTGGCCAGGGTCCAGGTGAGCCGGCATCCCTGCGGGGTGGGCTCGATGATGTAATCCTCGACAAACACCGCCAACGCCGAGGTCGAACTCGCGTTGAAACGAAATGCCATGTGTTTTCCGGGTTTCCAAGCCAGGAATTCCTCGTCTCCGACGATGCCGCCGCGCATGTCGACGACGCGGGTGGTGCCGATACCGTGCGGTTCGGGGCTGGTCCAGGTCACCTTGGTGATGACACTCGCCCAGTGCGGCCAGGCTTCGGCGTCGGCCAGCACCTCCCAGATCTCATCGGGCGTGACGGCCAGGTCAACGCTGTTGCTGAACCGCTGCGGCGCACGCTCGAGGAAATCGAGGCCGACCTGCTCACACGGATGCATCCGAGACAACTGCTGGTTCCTTTCGGTGGTGGCCTACTAGCGCGCTCCACGCACCAGACGCCCAGGCCGGGCACCGGTGTCGGCGCCGTTACGCCGGGTGACGGTACCGTTGACGATCGTCGCAACATACCCGCTCGCCCCCTGCAGCAGACGGCGCCCGCCGGCCGGCAAGTCATAAGCCATCCGGGCCGGCTGCAGGGTCAGCGCATCCATATCGATCACATTGATGTCGGCCTTCTTGCCGACCTCGATGACCCCGCGGTCATTGAGTCCGAACAGCTGCGCGGTGTCGCGGCACTGTTTGCGCACCACGTACTCCAAAGGCAGCTTGTCGCCGCGATGCCGATCGCGCGCCCAATGTGTCAGCAGGTAGGTGGGATAGGAGGCATCACAGATCATTCCGCAATGCGCGCCGCCGTCGGAGAGACCCAGCACGCCGGCGGGGTGGGTGAGCATCTCGCGGATCGCGTCGTGGTTGCCGTCGGCGTAGTTGAAGAACGGCAACATCAGCATCGAGCCGGCGTCGGCCGCCAGCATCAGGTCATACAGCGTCGCCAACGGATCATCGCCGCGCGCCGCGGCGATCGCTGCCACCGAGCGCTCCGGGGTCGGCTCGTAGTCCGGCGGGTCACCCAGGTCGTAGATGCGGTGCAGGGAATGCTGGACCAGCGCAAACATCGCGTCGAACTGCAGAGACGGATCCACCGGCAGGTCGTCTTCGGACAGGATCGCCGCCTTGACCGCCGGTTCGGCGAGGCGCTGCGCGAGTTCGGCGCGGCTGCATTCGGCCTTCAGCCGGCGGTAGGTCGGGCGGTGGGTGAACGCGTGATGCCCGGGGAAGCCCAGCAACATGCCGAACGGTCGCGCGGCGATCTGCGGGTACAGCGCGCTGCCGGCCTGATGGGCGGCCGCGGAGATATCCAGCTGTTCGCGCCACAGATTCGGGTCGGCATCGACCTGAATCAACGCGAACGACACCGGCCGATCAATCTCGGCACCCAGGCGCTGCATCCATTCGAGCTCTTTCTTGGGCGCAACGATGTCCTCACCGGCCGCCCCCTGCGGCGCCAGTTCGAAGACCGCCTGTCCGCCGGCCGCCATGGCCCGGCCCAGGCCAAACAGTTCATCTTCGGCGGCGAACGTGCCCGGTACCGGCTCGCCGTCCATGGCCCGGTGCGCCAGGGTGCGTGACGTCGAGAATCCCAGCGCCCCAGCCTCAATGGCCTCCTGCACCAGCCGGCTCATCGCCGCGATGTCGTCCGGGGTGGCCGGCTCGTTGCGGGCGCCGCGGTCTCCCATGGCGTAAGCACGGATGGCGCCGTGCGCGACCTGGCTGCCGACGTCAACGGCGAGACTCTGACGCTCGAGTTTGTCGAGGTACTCGGGGTAGCTCTCCCACCCCCAGGTGATGCCTTCGGTCAGGGCGGTGCCAGGGATATCTTCGACTCCCTCCATCAGTTTGATCAGCCACTCCTCGCGGCCCGGCCGAACCGGGGCGAAGCCGACCCCGCAGTTACCAGTGACCACCGTCGTCACACCGTGACCGCTGGACGGCTCCAGCAGACTGTCCCAGCTGACCTGCCCGTCGTAGTGGGTGTGGATGTCGACGAACCCCGGTGCGACCACCTTGCCGGTGGCATCGATCGTTTCGGTTGCCGGCCCGGTCAGCCCCGGATCATCGGCTCCGGTGCGGCGCTGGACGGCCACGATGCGTCCGTCCCGGACACCGACGTCTGCCAGGTAGCGCTGTTCTCCCGTTCCGTCAACGACGGTGCCACCGGTGATCGTGAGGTCGTACACAAAGGGCTCCTTTGGTCGTAGCGGCCAGTGCTCCCGGCACCATCATGTCGAGGTTGACCGCTTTTGGGAGGTGCTTTGACCATCAGATGCGCCGAGCCCGTGAACAAAATCTCCGGCAGGACCGCACCTGGAATCGCCCCCAGCCGGCGGCGGCCGAACGCCAGACATCCCAGACCGCAAGCGGTCTGGGATGTCTGGTTCGTCGGTCAGTTCAGCCGGTTGTTCCTCAGAACCCGAGGAAGCCCAGTGGATCTACCGAGGTGGCCATCGCCGACGCCGCGTCCAGCCCGGTGAAGGCGGCACCCGGGTCCAGCGGCGCGGCGGCGTCGATACCGCCGAACAGCGAGTCCAGGTTGATGTCGCCAGACGGCGTCACCAGCGTGTCGGTGACGGTGTCGGCGGCACCGTTGATGCCCGGGATCGCGGTGTAGATGTTCTCGATTCCGTTGCCCAGGTTGAACACGTCATAGACCGTCCCCACTGTCGGCAGATCGGTGCCATCTGCGCCACTGGCCGCGGTGGCAGTCGTCACGGTGAACTCCGTGTTGGTCAGGCCCAACAGGTTGGTCACCGACTCGGTGGTGCCGATGTTGCCGACCTCGGTGGCGCTGGTTCCGGTGCCGTCGTAGACGTTGAACGCCTGCGATGCCAGCGGGACCGGGAAGCCCGGAAGTTGAAGCACGCCACCGCCGAGGTTCAACAGCGGTGGCGCACCGACCACCTGGTAGACCGGGTCGAAGCCCTCGCCGCCGGCCGCCAGGGTGGGGTCGAAGGTGGTGCCGCCGATGGTGAAGGCGTCGGGGGCGCCGGTGATGCCGGCT
Organism: Mycobacterium sp. SVM_VP21; assembly: GCA_024758765.1. Lineage (NCBI taxonomy): Bacteria > Bacillati > Actinomycetota > Actinomycetes > Mycobacteriales > Mycobacteriaceae > Mycobacterium > Mycobacterium cavoris. The sequence goes on along the minus strand of CP101406.1, from coordinate 1,716,409 downwards.
GTCTCCAGCCCGGTGAAGGCGGCACTCGGGTCGATCGGGTTGGCGACATTGTTACTGCCGAACAGGGAGTCGAGGTTGACGTTGCCGTAGGGCGTCACGAGGGTGTCGGTGACGGTGCCGCTGGATCCCGGGGTGGCGGTGTAGACGTTCTCGAACCCGTTGCCCAGGTTGAGCGAGTCCAGCACCGTTCCGGTGGCCGGCAGGTCCGCGGCTTGCGCAGCGGTGTCCCCGCTGGCGGCGGTGGAACCGGTGACGAAGAGCTCCGTGTTGGTGAGGCCGAACAAGCTGACCACCTCCTCGCCGGTGCTGATGGTCCCGACGTCAGTGGCGCCCGACCCGGTTCCGTCGTAGACGGTGAAGCTTTGGGCGTCCAGACTGTCACCCGGAACAGCGGGATTCTGGCCGAGTGTGAGGCCGCCGATGTCCAGCAGCGGCGCCGCGCCGGCGTTCGAGGCGATCGGGTCAAAGCCCTCGCCGCCGGCCGCCATTGTCGGGTCCAGGGTGTAGCCGCCGATGGTGAAGGCGTCTTTGGCGACGGCGCTGTCCGCCAGCCCGGTGAAGGCGTCGCCCGGCTGCAGCGGCGCGGCGGCGTCGATACCGCCGAACAACGAGTCGAGGTTGACGTTGCCGTAGGGCGTGACCAGCGTGTCGGTGACGGTGTCAGCTCCACCGCTGGCGCCCGGGACCGCGGAGTAGACGTTGTAGTACCCGTTGCCGAGGTTGAAGGAGTCATAGACCGATCCCACGGCCGGAAGGTCCGCGGCAGTGCCACCGCTGGGTGGGAAGGCGTCGTTGACAGTGAACTGCGTGTTGGTGAAGCCCGCCAGGTTCGTCACGGTCTCACCCGCGTCGATGCTGCCGAGATCGGTGCCGCTGGGGCTGTACACCTCGAGGTACTGGGCGGCAGTGCTGACGGGTCCGGTGGATCCGCCGCCGAGGCTCAACAGCGGGGGGCCGCTGCTCAACGGGCTGACAAGGCTGAAGCCCTCGGTCTCGGTCCCGCTCGGCGGGAGGTTGTCTACTGCGCTCGGAAAGCCGTCTGTGTCGGGGACGGTGAACGGATCGAAGGTGTAGCTGCCGATGGTGAAGGCGTCCGCACCGGTGGCACTGGGGTCCGTGCCGGTATCGGCGGCGGCGACCGCTGCCAAGAGAAGCGGCGTGGTGCACAGCCCGCCAGCGGCGGCCAAACCAGCCAGAATCAAGCGACGATCCATTGGTAGTGCTCCTAGCGAATAGTGTCCGGTGATCTATGAGGGGTGTACCCGAGGTACTGGTTACTGATGAGTAACGTCACCTGAAGTTACTCATCAGTAACGAATTTTCAAGGGAAAATCTTCAGCTGCTATGAGGTTTACAGGCCCCCGGCAGGCGTCTGGCAGGCGAGCCGCTGGCCGCCATCGCGTTGTCGAGCCGACCGAAATCCAGGTCAGTGCCGGACTTGGTTGGCCCGCCTCGGCGGATGACCTGACCCGGTCTCCCCTTGGCACTCATGGAATCCCCAGTAACCGTCACGAACCCGTCAATGGACGCGCTCGCTGCCGCAGCGGTCGCTGCCGCACAATCGTCGGCCACCAGAACCACGGCCCGTAGATCCGCACCAGCGACGGCACGATGAACGACCGCACGATCAGGGTGTCGAGCAACAGGCCGATACAGACCGTGGAACCGACCTGGCCGATGGTGCGCAGATCGCTGGCGAGCATGGCCAGCATGGTGAACGCGAACACCAGCCCCGCCGAGGTCACCACCCCGCCGGTGCTGCCCAACGCCCGGATCAGACCGGTGTTCAACCCGGCCGGAAGCTCCTCCTTGAGGCGCGCGATCAACAGCAGGTTGTAGTCCGATCCGACCGCCACCAAGATGATGAACGTCAGCGGCAGGATCAGCCAGTGCAGGTGCAGCCCGATCAGGTGCTGCCAGATCAATACCGACAGCCCGAACGCACCTGCGTAGGAGAACGCGACAGTGCCGGGAATCACCAGCGCTGCCACCAGGCTTCGAGTGATGACCAACATGATCAAGAAGATCAGCACAAAGGCCGCGATCGCGGCGATCAGCAGATCCGATCGCGAATACTGCTGAATATCCTTGTTGTTCGAGCCCGAGCCGCCGATGTATATCTTGGCGCCGGCCAGTGAGGTCTCCTTCAACGCGATCTTGATGGCGTCGGGAAACTTCTCGACATGTTCGATGCCTTCGGGACCCATGGCGTTGCCCTCATGGGTGACGATGAATCGAGCGGCCTTGCCGTCGGGGGACATCATTAGCTGCATGCCGGTCTTGATGTCCTCGTTGTCGAAGGCCGGCCGGGGTATGTAAAAGAAGTCATCGCTGCGAGACGCGTCGAAGTCGTTACCGACATTGATCATGTCGTCGAAGGTCTGGTCGGTGTTCTCGGCCTGAATGCTGGTGGGACCGTAGGTGTTCACAATCAGCGACCGCAGGGCGATCTGATCGTCGGCCATGATGTTCAATTGCGCGACCATCTGCGGCAACAGCGAGTCGACGACCTCCAGCGAGGTCACCGCGTCCTTGATGTTCTCGGCCAGCTTGTCGACGCTGTCCATCATGTCCCACAGTGACCGGAACGCCCAGCAGACCGGAATGTCGTAACAGTGCGGCTCCCAATAGAAGTAGCTGCGGATCGGCCGCATGAAGTCGTCCAGATTGGACAGCTCCTCATCCATCTGTTCGGTGAGCGACTGCATCTCCTCCATGGTCAGCACCGTGGAATGCATTTCGTCGGACAGCTTCTGGGTCAACGCGATCGTGGTCTGCAATACCTCAACGGTGTGCCCCATGATCTGTGCTTGCTTCTCGGTGTTGGCGTTCTGTTCCCGGGTGAACGGAAGCTGCTGGCCGTTGGCGCTGCCCTGCACGGTGAACAGGTACGGCAGCGAGGCGTGCTCGAGCGCCCGTCCCATCGGTCTGGTGATGCTCTGCACCATCGCGACGCCGGGCAGACGGATCAGGGCCTTGGCCACGCGGTCCAGTGAGATGAAGTCCGCCGAATTGCGCATGTCGTGATCCGACTCGACCATCAGCATCTCGGAGAACAGCTTGCTCTTGGCGAAATGCCGGTCGGCGGCGGCGAATCCCAGGTTGGCGGCGGAGTTGCGCGGCTGGTAGGTGCGGTCGTCGAAGCTGACCTGGTAGGTCGGCACGAACACTGCCCCGGCCGTCACCAGCGCGGCACTGGCGGTCAGGATCGGCTTGGGCCAGCGCACCACGCTGGTCGCAATCCGGCGGTACAACCGCGCCTTGACGGTTCGTTTCGGATCGAACAGCCCGAAAAGGCTTCCGACGCACAAGATGGCCGGGCCGAGCGTCAAGGCGCCCACGATGGTCAGCACCATGCTGATGGCCACCGCCGGCCCCATGGTGTTGAAGTAGTTCAGCCGCGCGAAGCTCAAGCAGAACGCCGCACCGGCGATCGTCAAGCCGGACCCGACGATCACGTGTGAAACACCCCGGTAGGCGGTGTAATAAGCGTCTTCCCGGCTTTCGCTGTTGAGGCGCGCCTCGTGATAGCGCCCCATCAAGAAGATGCCGTAATCCGTCCCCGCACCCAGCGTCAATGAGACGACCATGTTCACCGCGAACGACGACAGCTGGATGTAGCCGAAGTGCCCGAGGGTCGCGATCACTCCCTTGGCGGCCAGCATCAGGATCAGCACCCCGAACAGCGGCACCAGCATGGTGATGAAGGATCGGTAGACCAGCAGCAACATGACGATGATCAGGAATATCGTGGCGATCGTGATGTTGTTCAGGCTCGAATTCGCCGTCGCCACCGTGTCGGCAGCCAGAGGTGCTGCGCCGCTGACATAGACCTTGAGCCCGGGCGGCGGATCGGAGGTCGCGACGGTGTGCCGCACAGCGGCGACGGACTCGTTGGCCTGCATCTGGCCGATGTCGCCGGCAAGACGCAGCAGTACGTAGGCGGCCTTGCCGTCGAGGCTCTGGGCACCGGCGGCGGTGATCGGTTTGCCCCAGGTGTCCATGACGTACTGGACGTGTTCGGTGTCGGCGCGCAGCGTGCGCACCAGCTCGTCGTAGTAGCGGTGGTCCTGGGCGGCCAGCGGGCGGTCAGCCTCCAGCACCAGCATGGTCATGCTGGTCGAGGTGGACTCTTCGAACTTCTCGCCGATCGCGAGCATCGCGGCCTGCGAGGGCGCATAGGTCGGCACCATCGGGCCGGCGAGTTCCTCGGCGACTTTCTCCACCTGGGGCACAAAGGTGTTCGTGGTCATGGCCAGCAGGCCCCAGCAGACGATGATCGGTATCGCCAGCAGGCGGACAATCCGCGCGACGAAGGGCCGCTTGTCCCGATGCTCGCTCATGCGGACTTCACCCGGCAGGTGATGTCAGCATTCGCATGGGTGTTGGTGTGCTCGTCGCGGATCACGTCGTCGACCAGGATCCGGCAGCCGACGAAGTCGCCACGCACCTGCACCGAGATGCTGCCCGACACCACGGTCAGCATCGTCGTCTCATCGTGCGTCCATGGCAGGGCGTCCAATTCGACGGTGTGGGGATGCCCGTTGATATCGAGGTAGGAGAGCAAGGCGCCGTCGCCGGCGGAGCCGAACACCTCATAGGTGAGCTTCTTCGGGTTGAACTGTTCGGGAGCCTGGGGTGGATTGACGGTCAGAACCGGCCCCGGAGCAGACATCTGGTGAACCTTCCACATCGACAGCCCGCCCAGGCTCAGCGCGATAATGGCGACCAGCGGCATCCAAGCGCGCGCCAGCATCGATCTGCCTGGCGGCTGCGGGCTCACTCGACCTCCATTTTCGACGCCGCCGGGAGTAGCTTCTTGAGCTTCCTGATCCGCACGATCTGGGCTGTCATGTTCAACGACCCAAGCATCGGGATCACCCCGATGAACGTTCGCTCCGAAGGGGTGGCGCCGTGGAGTTGTTCCAGACTGCCCAACACGTAGAGACAGCCCAGCGAGAACGTGGCAGCGGGGATACAGAAGGCCAGCGGTGTACGCAGGTCGGTGACGGCTCGCGTGGCGAACTCCAGCTCTTCGCGCGACATGGGCTGACGCTTGCGGAGTTTGGTCAGCACCGCCCTACGAACGCCGATTCCTTCACTGATCGGCAGCGGCGGCCGACTTCGCAGTTGCCGGATGTAGAGGAACAAGCCGGTGGCGAAGGCCAACAGCGCGACAAAGACGACCGCCGCGAGATCGCCGAATAGGTGCCAGTTCGTGCCGAACACATTCCAGTTCATCGCCGACGCCAGCCCCCAATCAGTCGCCCTCAACAGCCAAGCCCCGTGGCCTGGACAGCTGATTAGGGATGCTAAACGTCCTGTAATGAGACGTCAACATCTCATTACGGGACTACGCTGTGGTTATCATGGGAATCGTGAACGAGCCGTCCCAGGAACTCACCGGTGTGCAATCGCGCACCCGGGCGGCCATCCTGGACGCGACGGCATCGGTACTGGCCCGCGACCGCACCGCCACGCTGCCGGAGATCGCTGCGGCGGCTCAGGTCGCCCGCTCGACCCTGCACCGTTACTTCAGCGACCGGGATCGGCTGATCTACGAGACCACCCTCGATTCGATCCGCGTCATCAGCGACATTCTCGCGGCCGCGGCGACTGCTGAGGGTCCGGCAATCGACGCGATGCGCCGTGTGATCACCACGCTCGCCCCCGAAGGCGATCGGATCGTGTTCCTGTTCGCCGACCCCGCCGTACTTCGGGACATCCCCGCCGAGAACCTGCCGAACGCCGCGCCGATCCTCGAACTCATCATTCGTGGCCAACAAGAAGGCGTCTTCGATCCCGACATCAGCGCGGAATGGATTCGGGTGGCACTGTTTGGCCTGTTGGTCAAAGCCTGCAGCGAGGCCGCGCGAGGAACCGTGCCGCGCCACACCATCGTGCCGACACTCACGCGGATCTTCGAGCGCGGTGTGTCACTGGCGCCGTAGCCCGGCGCCTGCAGCGGCGCGAGACGCCTCGGGCGAACCCCCGGGCGGGGGCAAACGTGGCTAGTCTGGCGGGAAATTACGGGGCAGCGTTGTGAGGTGAGTAATGGGCAAGGTCCAACCCGACCTCGGTGAGGTACAAGAAACCCTGCTGATCCCGCTGTACGGACGCGCACGCGATAACGCGAAGCGGCATCCGATACTCCATGACGCGCGTGCCGCGGAGCTGGTGAACGATCTGGATTACGACTTCACACGATTTCGTGGCGGTTCGCTGCCAGGCTCAGTTCTGCGCACCGCGATCTTCGATGTCTGGGTCCGCCAGTTTCTGCGCGACCATCCCGTCGGCACCATCACTGAGATCGGCACGGGGCTCAACACCCGCTTCGAACGGGTCGACAACGGCGGTCTGCGCTGGTTCGACCTGGACCTGCCCGACACCATCAAGCTGCGCCGTCGCTACTTCGCCGACACCGACCGTCGCACCATGCTGGCCGGCTCCGTCCTAGACACCGATTGGTTCGACACCGTCGCCGGCGCCCCGGGCCCCTACCTCTTCGTCGCCGAGGCCGTACTGCTGTACTTCCCCGAAGACCAAGCGCGCAGCGCCATTCGCAATCTGGCCCACCGGTTCCCGGGGTCGCAACTCATCGTCGACACCGGGGGCCGCACGATGATCGAGAACCAGCACCGCAATGGTGCGATGCGCGCAGTGACTGCCCGGATGAAATGGGTCTGCGACGACCCGCGTGAACTCAACACCTGGGGCATGGAGCTGCAGGAAAGCCTCACCATGGCGTCCCCGCAGCCTGAGCTGACCGCTTCGCTGCCGTGGCGCTATCGCTACGGCCTGCCGGCGCTGGCGCGAATTCTGCCCAAGGTCGTGAACTCCTACCGGTTCAACCTGTTCCGCTTGGGAAACCCGAGCTGAGCACAGTAGTCCTGCGCACTGCCATTCTCACCTAGCCTGCCTCAGCCCGTCGACCGCGTGATAACAGCAGTTCAAATAAACCCCTAGTGCTGCCTGGCCACAACTACTACACTCGGTCGTAGAATCGGCTCCGCGGCTTCGGGAGATCGCCCATGGATGTTGTCGACGTATCGCGGTGGCAGTTCGGGATCACCACCGTCTATCACTTCATATTTGTGCCACTGACCATAGGTTTGGCCCCGTTGGTCGCGGTCATGCAGACGGTGTGGGTGCTCACCGACAACATCGCCTGGTATCGGCTGACGAAGTTCTTCGGCAAGCTGTTCTTGATCAACTTCGCCCTGGGAGTTGCCACCGGGATCGTGCAGGAATTCCAGTTCGGAATGAACTGGAGCGAATACTCACGCTTCGTCGGCGACGTGTTCGGCGCACCGCTGGCGATGGAAGGTCTGGCCGCCTTCTTCTTCGAGTCCACCTTCATCGGGCTGTGGATCTTCGGCTGGAGCCGACTGCCGCGGGCGGTGCACCTGGCGTGCATCTGGGTGGTCGCGATCGCCACCAACGTGTCGGCGTTCTTCATCATCGCCGCCAACTCGTTCATGCAGCACCCGGTCGGCGCTCACTTCAATCCGGAGACCAAGCGCGCCGAGTTGGACAGCATCATGGCGTTGTTCACCAATAACACCGCCCAGGCCGCGCTGTCGCACGCGGTCGCCGGCGCATTCTTGACGGCCGGGACGTTCGTCGCCGCGGTATGCGCCTGGTGGATGGTCCGGTCCCGCGCCGGCGGCGCCCCGCAGAGCGCCGACAGCGACGCAGCAACCATGTACCGGCCGGCGACCATCCTCGGGTGTTGGGTCGCGCTGGTCGCCGCGGTTGGGCTGTTCTTCACCGGCGACGTCCAGGGCAAGCTGATGTTCGTCCAGCAACCGATGAAGATGGCATCGGCGGAATCGTTGTGCGACACCGCCACCGACCCCAGTTTCTCGGTTTTGACCGTCGGGCGGCAGAACAACTGCGACCACCTGACCCGGGTGATCGAAGTGCCCTATGTCCTGCCGTTCCTGGCCGAGGGCCGATTCAACGGCGTTCGGCTCGACGGGGTCCGGGACATCCAGCAGCACCACGAGCAGAAGTTCGGCCCCGGCGACTACCGGCCGAACCTGTTCGTCACGTACTGGTCGTTCCGCGCGATGATCGGGCTCCTGCTGTTGCCGGTGCTGTTCGCGGTGGTCGCGTTGTGGCTGACACGCCGCGGACAGATCCCCCGGCAACGCTGGTTCTCCTGGTTGGCGCTGCTGACCATCCCCACCCCGTTTCTGGCCAACAGTGCCGGCTGGGTCTTCACTGAAATGGGCCGTCAGCCTTGGGTTGTCGTCCCCAACCCGACTGGGGACCCGAACGTACGGCTGACGGTGGCCCAAGGCGTCTCGGGAAACAGTGTGGGTGTGGTGGTCACCTCGCTGGTGATGTTCACCATGGTTTATGCGGTGCTCGCGGTGATCTGGTTCTGGTTGATCAGACGCTATGTGGCCGAGGGACCACTGGAGCACGACGCCGAACCCGCACCGCCGGCACTGCCAGCCGAGAACGACGTGGCGCCACTGTCGTTCGCCTACTGACGTAGAAGGGGGTCGTCGCGATGGACCTACAGCAGGTGTGGTTCGTACTGGTCGCGGTGCTGTTTCTCGGGTTCTTCGTCTTGGAGGGCTTCGACTTCGGGGTGGGCATGCTGATGGCGCCCTTCGGCCGCCTCGGGTCCGGTGGTTCAGCGAGCCTCGACGAAGGAGAGACGAAGCTGGGACCACCGCATAAGCCCCGTGGTTCAGCGAGCCTCGACGAAGGAGAGGCGAAGCTGGGACCACCGCATAAGCCCCGTGGCTCAGCGGAAGCACACCGCCGGGCCGCGCTGAACACCATCGGTCCGGTCTGGGACGGCAACGAGGTCTGGTTGATCACCGCCGGCGGCGCGATGTTCGCCGCATTCCCGGGCTGGTACGCCACGGTGTTCTCGACGCTGTACCTACCGCTGCTGGCAATCCTGTTCGGCATGATCGTGCGGGCCGTCGCAATCGAGTGGCGCGGCAAGGTCGATGACCCTAAGTGGCGTGCCTGGGCGGACCTCGGGATCGCCGCCGGTTCCTGGCTGCCGGCGATTCTGTGGGGCGTGGCGTTCGCGGCCCTGGTCCGTGGCCTGCCGGTGGACGCCGACCACCACGTCCGCCTGGCATTCGGCGACGTAATCAACGCTTACACCCTGCTGGGGGGTCTGGCCACCGGCAGCCTGTTCCTGTTTTACGGCGCGGTCTTCACCGCGTTGAAAACAGCCGGGGCGATCCGTGACGACGCGCACCGCTTCGCGACGAGGCTGGCGCTGCCGGCGACTGCGTTGGTCGGCGGCTTCGGGGTATGGACCCAACTCGCCTATGGCACCGGGTGGACGTGGCTGGTGCTGGGCGTCGCGGTGGTGGCGCAGTTGGCCGCGGTGGCACTGGTGTGGCGCCGGGTATCCGACGGCTGGGCTTTCGCCTGCAGCGCAATCGTTGTCGCAGCGGTGGTCATCTTGTTGTTCGGCGCCCTGTACCCGGCCCTGCTGCCCTCCACTTTGGATCCGCAGTGGAGCTTGACGATCTACAACGCCTCGTCGACCCCGTACACCTTGAAGATCATGACCTGGGCTGCGGTGATCTTCGCCCCGCTGGCAATGGTCTACCAGGGCTGGACGTACTGGGTGTTCCGGCAACGGATCTCAGCGGACCAGATCCCGCCGTCCATCGGGTTGACGAGGCAGCCCTCCTGAGCGCCCAGGCGTCTCGGGCGCCGCTGGACCCTCGGCTTTGGCAGGCATCGGCGGCTTTGCGCCGCTTCCTGCTGGCGATGGTGGGCTGTGGAGTGGTGATCTCGGCCTGCGCTATCGGGTCCGCGATCATGTTGGCCGACGTCGTGTCTCACGTGATCACCGAGCCGGCGACGCGAAGCGTCGCGCACTGGTCACCGGTGCTGGCGACCCTCGCGCTGTTGTGGGCGGTGCGTGCGCTGGCGCACTGGATGCAGGCACGCCTGGGCCAGCGCGGTGCCAGTGCGGTGATCGCCGACCTGAGCGGGCAAGTGCTGACCGCGGTCGCCGGGCGCTCCCCCCGCCGCCTGGCAGCCGAACGAGATGCCGCCGCAGCCGTGGTCACCCGGGGATTGGACGGCCTGCGCCCCTACTTCACGGCCTACCTGCCCGCCCTGTTGCTGGCGGCGATCCTGACTCCGGTCACCGTGCTGGTGATCGCCTGCTACGACCGACGCGCGGCGATGCTCGTCATGATCACGCTGCCGCTGATCCCGGTGTTCATGGTGTTGATCGGCCTGGCCACGGCGGATCGCTCGGCCGCGGCGTTGGCCGCCATGACGACATTGCAGGCACGGCTGCTTGATCTGATCGCCGGCATCCCGACCCTGCGCGCCCTCGGGCGGGCGGGCGGGCCGGAGCGGCGCATCGCCGAACTGTCCGACGCGCAGCGTCGGTCGACCATGGCCACCCTGCGGATCGCGTTCCTGTCGGCACTGGTGCTCGAACTGCTGGCCACGCTGAGCGTGGCGGTGGTGGCCGTCAGCATCGGCCTGCGCCTGGTGTTCGGCGAGATGAGCCTGACCGCCGGCCTGACGGTGTTGCTGCTGGTCCCCGACGTGTATTGGCCCCTGCGCCGGATCGGGGTGGAGTTTCACGCCGCCGAGGATGGGCGCGCCGCCGCCGAGATGGCCTTTGCGCTGATCGGCGAATCGCCTCGCCCGGCGCCGGGTAGCCGCACGGTAACCGCACATGGCGCGCAGATTTTCCTCGACGCGCTCAGCGTGGCCGGCCGAGACGGCGATGCGCCGGCCGGCCTGACCGCGGTGATCGAACCCGGCCAAGTCACCGTGCTGACCGGAGCCAACGGGGCCGGCAAGAGCACCGCGCTGGCAGCCGTCGCCGGCCTCACCGAACTCAGCTCTGGGCGCATCACGGTGGCCGGTGTCGACATCGCCGACCTGGACCTGCCGGCGTGGTGGGCCCAATTGTCCTGGCTGCCGCAGCGTCCGGCACTGATCCCGGGCACGGTGGCGGACAACCTGGCTTTGTTCGGCGATCTTGCCGATGCCGAAGCAGCTTGCGCTGCAGCCGGATTCGACGACGTGATCGCGGGACTTCCCGACGGGCTGCACACCGTGTTGGGTCGCGGTGGTGTCGGCTTGTCGTTGGGGCAGCGGCAACGGCTGGGGCTGGCGCGAGCGCTGGGGTCGACGGCCCCGGTGCTGTTGCTCGACGAACCGACGGCCCACCTGGACGCTGCCACCGAACGACGGGTCCTGGCCGAACTGGTGCGACGCGCGCGCGCCGGCGCAACGGTAGTGGTGGTGGGCCACCGCGCTCCGGTGCTGGCGACCGGCGATCGGGTTGTGGCCGTGCACAGCGAGGGGGTCGCAGATCATGCGCCGGCCTGATCCGCTGTGCGAAGCCCTCGGGCTACTGCGGCCGCGCCTGCCCCGGCTGCTGTTGGCCGGCCTGCTCGGGACGCTGTCACTGTGCAGCGCGCTCGCGTTGGCCGCGATCTCGGCCTGGCTGATCACTCGGGCCTGGCAGATGCCGCCGGTGCTGGACCTGTCGATCGCCGTGGTGGCGGTGCGGACGTTTGCGATCTCCCGCGGCGCACTGCACTACTGCGAGCGGCTGGTAAGTCACGACGCAGCGCTGCGGGCCGCGGGCAGCGCCCGCAGCGGGCTCTACCGGCGACTGGCCCACGGACCGGTGCAGGCCGCGGTGCGGTTGCCCAGTGGTGAGTTGGTGGCGCGAGTGGGCGCCGATGTCGACGAACTTGCAGACGTCCTAGTACGTGCCCTACTGCCGATCTCGGTCGCTGCGGTGCTGGGCGTGGTTGCCACCGCGGTGATCGCCGCGATCTCGCCGGGGGCAGCGGTGGTCCTGGCCGTCTGCCTGCTGGTCGCCGGTGCCGTGGCACCGTGGCTGGCCGCACGGGCCGCCGCAGCCCAGGAACACACGGCGCGCGACCACCTCGCCGAACGTGACGTCGCGGCGATGGAAGCGCTCGACCATGCCCCCGAGCTGCGGATCGCCGGGCTGCTGCCCGCCGTCATCGGCGAGTCTGAACACCGGCAGCGGGCGTGGGCCTCAGCCCTGGACGGGGCCGCCAAACCGGCCGCGATCGCCGCTGCTCTGCCCACCGCCGCGATTGGGGTCAGTGTGCTGGGCGCGGTGGTGGCCGGGATCGGGCTCGCCGAGGCCGTGGCGCCCACCACCCTGGCCGTACTCATGTTGTTGCCGCTGTCCGCGTTTGAGGCGACCACCGCACTGCCCGGGGCCGCCGTCGCGCTGACCCGTGCACGAATCGCGGCGCGACGCCTGCTCGACCTGGCACCGGCAGACCCCGTGGCTGCGGACACGCCGGTGGTGCTCCCGGCCGATTCGACCCCGACGCCGGCACTGCACGCCGACCTGCGTTCCGGATATCGCGAAGAACAGCGCGTCCAGGTGCGGCTTGATCTGGCTCCCGGAGAACGGCTGGCGATCACCGGCACCAGCGGGGCCGGCAAGACCACGCTGCTGATGACCCTGGCCGGTCTGCTGGCACCGCTGACCGGTCACGTTTCCCTCGACGGGACCGCCCTGCAGGAGCTGTCCGAAGCCGACCTGCGATTGGCGATCAGCTTCTTTGCCGAGGACGCGCATATCTTCGCTACCACTGTCCGCGACAACCTGCTGGTGGCTCGGGGAGATTGCCGCGACGACGAACTATCCGCCACCTTGGGCCGGGTGGGACTCGGACCCTGGCTCGCCGGTCTTCCCGACGGTCTGGCAACCGTGCTGGCCGGCGGCGCCGAGGCAGTGTCGGCGGGTCAGCGGCGGCGCCTGTTGCTGGCCCGGGCCCTGCTCTCGCCGGCCCGGATCGTGCTGCTTGACGAACCCACCGAGCACCTGCACGCCGCCGACGCAGATGACCTCCTGCGCGACGTCTTAGCCGTGCCCGGCCTGTTCGGAGCCGACCGGACCGTGGTGGTGGCGACCCACCACCTGCCGAACGCCGGTACAGCGCCTGGCTTCGCCGCGCTCGCGATCCCCGCTGGGTTGATGGCGGAGACCCGCAGCGCCCGGCTGCGCCGGGTTTGCGATCGCCGCTAGGTCCCCGTCAAGGACACGCCGATCGATTCCCATTAGGGTGCATTAGTCGGCGTCCGCAAACCCGCCGATAGAACGGTTGAGTCAACTCATGACCACAGCAGAGACGTCGGCGCTGGAATCGCGGGTCGGCCACTACTACCAGATGGACGGCACCTACCTGGTGGGCCGGGAGAAGGTTCGCGAGTACGCGCGCGCGGTGCAGGACTATCACCCCGCACACTGGGATGTCGCCGCTGCTGCGGAGATGGGCTACTCGGGTCTGGTCGCGCCGTTGACGTTCACCTCGACCCCGGGCATGGCGTGCAACCGGCGCATGTTCGAATCCGTCGTCGTCGGCTACGACACCTACATGCAGACCGAAGAGGTCTTCGAGCAGCACCGCCCGATCGTCGACGGCGACGAACTGACCATCGACGTCGAGCTGACCTCGGTGCGCCGGATCGCCGGCCGCGACCTGATCACCGTCACCAACACCTTCACCGACACAGCGGGGGAAGTGGTGCACACCCTGCACACCACGGTCGTCGGTGTCACCGCCGAGGACATCGGCCCGGAGGTCAAGACAGCGGTGCAGCGCGCGATGATGCACGACGTCAACATCCTTGACGTCGGCGAATCGGCCGCGCGCTACGAAAAGACGGTGCGGCCCGCTGGCGAGATCCGGATCTCCGAGGGTGGCCTGACCCGCGTCCCGGCGACACCGTCCTTCGACGACGTGAATGTCGGCGACGCACTGCCGGTACATCACACCCGGCTGTCCCGGGGTGACCTGGTGAACTATGCCGGCGTGGCCGGTGACGCCAACCCCATCCACTGGGACGAGGAGATCGCCAAGCTGGCCGGTCTCCCCGATGTGATTGCGCACGGCATGCTCACCATGGGGCTGGGTGCGGGCTTCGCCTCCTCCTGGACCGGTGACCCGGGCGCCGTCACCCGCTACGCCGTACGACTGTCCGCGCCCGCGATCGTGTCCGCCAAAGAAGGCGCCGACATCGAATTCAGCGGCCGGATCAAGTCGCTGGACGCCGCGACGCGCAGCGGTATCATCTTGGTGGCCGCGAAGTCCGAAAACCGGAAGATCTTCGGCCTCGCTACGATGAACGTCCGCTTCCGCTGACCTCAGCCTCAGTACGAGAACGTTCAAGCCTGACAGGCCGCCTCCAGCGCAGCGACAGGGAAGACCCAGTTCGTTGACAGCCAGTTTCCAGTAACCACTGCGTACTATCAGTTCGACTGAGAAGACGCTTGTGAAGAAAATTCCGCCAGAACATAGAGTCGTGGACCGGACTCGACAAACCGGCTGCTGACGCAGCCGGATAACTCGAACCGGCTGCGATTTCTCTTGTTTGGAATTAACGGCATTAGGGCCGTCAAAAAGCTTGATGTAAGCGGGGAATCGCTGCAGCTAGCTCGATGACAGCTGCCTCACAACAGTTTTCGAAGGTGTACTGGTACCACTATCAACTGAAAAAGTCGCACGCTGTTTACATCGCGGGAACCTTGAATAGACAACGGCCGTCTAGGGTTTGGGTTTCGACGGCGAGTTTCGAGCGTCGATGGTCAGAAACGCGTGACGTAAGGAGTCACCCGAGATGGATTTTGCTGCATTGCCACCGGAGATCAACTCCGGCCGGATGTACGCGGGTGCGGGCTCCGGCCCCCTGCTGGCGGCCGCTTCGGCCTGGGACGCACTCGCGGCGGAATTAGGTTCTGCTGCTTCGTCCTACGAGTCGGCGGTGTCGAGCCTCACCGGAGAATGGTCCGGCCCGTCGTCCACTTCGATGGCCGCCGCAGCCGAACCGTACGTGACCTGGATGAGCACGACCGCCACACAAGCCGAGCTCTCCGCCAACCAGGCCCGCGCCGCCGCGGCAGCCTACGAGGCGGCCTTCGCGGCCACCGTGCCACCACCGGTGGTCGCGGCAAACCGGACGCAACTGGCGACCCTGATCGCGACGAACTTCCTCGGGCAGAACACACCGGCGATCGCCGCCACCGAAATTCACTACGCGGAGATGTGGGCACAAGACGCCGGGGCGATGTACGGCTACGCCGGATCGGCCGCAGCGGCAACGCAGCTCACCCCGTTCAACCAGCCCCCGGAGACCACCAACCCGACCGGCACGGCCAATCAGGCGGCGGCATCAGCAGAGGCAACCGGAAACTCGGCCGCTTCCAACATCTCGCAGCAAGTTTCCCAGCTGCTCAATGCGATGCCCCAGGCATTGCAGTCGCTCGTGTCGAACCCCGCCGCGGCGACTGTGCCTACCAACCTGACCAACTGGAACACGATCTGGGGCACGCTGACGGGCGCCTACAGCCCCTTGCTCGGTTGGACATCTATCCCCGGCGGTCTCTTCCTGGCGTTCGGACAGATGTACTCGTGGATCATGAACGGGATGGCTGCGCAGGCTTTCCTGGCCGGCCCGAAAGCCATTACCGGAGCGCTCCTGCCGCTCGCACCCCTGGCGCAAACAGCACTACCGGCGGCAAGTCTGAGCAGTGCCACAGGTGTACTGGGCAACGCGGCGTCGGTCGGCAAGCTCTCGGTGCCGGCATCATGGGCGGTTGCGGCACCCGCGACCAAGCTGGTCAGCATGGCTTCGTCCTTGCCGGCGACGCTGGAGGCCGCTCCGATGGCCGCAGTCGCCGGTCAGGACGCCATGTTCGGTGAGATGGCACTATCGAGCCTGTTGGGCCGCGGCATAGGCGGCACCGCAACCCAATCCGTCGGTGCGGCGACCCGGTCGCTGCGCAACAGCGGCGGATCCGATGCCTTCGGCCCCGTTCCGCCCGGTGAAGCCGATCCCGCGGCCGCCACCATCATCGTCATTCCGGCACTGGATGAGTGACCCAGCGATGACGAAACGTGGCCTCTCCCAGCTGACTCAGTCGCACTCGACCAGGTAAGGGTGTCGAAATGTACTTCTCTTTGCTACCGCCGGAGATCAATTCGGGCAACATGTACGCCGGTGCCGGCTCCGCATCGTTGGTCGCGGCCGCAACGTCCTGGGGACGACTCGCCAGCGAGTTAAGCGCCGCAGCATCCGAATACAACGCCGTACTCGCGTCGCTCACCGGTGAAACGTGGACCGGCCCTTCCGCTGCTGCGATGACAGCTGCCGCCCAGCCCTTTACCGCCTGGATGTCGACCACCGCGGCCACTGCGGCCCAGGCGGCCGCGCAGGCGCAGGCCGCCGCCACCGCCTATGAAACGGCTCACGCGGCAACGGTCCCGCCGGAGGTCGTGGCGGCTAACCGTGCCCAGAACCAGATGCTGTACGCCACGAACTTCCTCGGGCAGAATCTGGCGGCCATCGCGGCCAACGAAGCTCAGTACATGGAGATGTGGGCGCAAGATGCCGCGGCGATGGAGACCTACGCAGTCTCGGCCACGGCGGCCACCAAGGTCAATGCGTTCAGTGAGCCGCCGCAGACCACGACCGGGACCGCCGAGGCGACGTCGGCAGCCAACGCGGGATCCGCAGCGACCACCTCGGGCAGCAATTCGATCTTGCAGTTCTTCGCCGACTTGGCAACGGACTACAACACTTTCATCAACAATGCGCTGGGCTCACTCACCGGGAACCCGTCTGCGGGCGCGACATTCTCCGCACTGTTCGCGGCGCTGAAGGCGCCGGTCGGTATGACCACGCAGTTCAACGACACCTCGCTGCTAATCAACTTCCCGATCCAGAACTTCCTCAAGTTCGGAACTCCGATAGGCCGGGTCTTCGAGGGCCTGCCGCTCAGCGGTCTCGGCGCCGGGCTTCGGGTCGGAGGCATGGCGGGTCTGACCTCGTCGGTGTCGGCCACCATGTCGGAGGCGAATCTGGTGGGCAACCTGTCCGTCCCGCCGAGCTGGGCCTCTGCCAGCCCGGCGATCCGACTGGCGACCACCGGCATGCCCGCTGCAGGCCTGGCTGCCGCCCCCGCCGCGGGCATGTCCGGCGGCCTGCTCAACCAGGCAGCGCTGGGCAGTATGGCCGGCGGAGCCCTGGGCAGCGCCCGCCCCCGCACCGTAGGAGGCAGCGGACGGATCCGGATCCAGGGCGGCAAAGCCAAGACTCCGGTCAAGCTCGACGCAGTGATCGCCAAGCTGCAGAGCCAACCCGAGGCGGTCCAGCACTGGAACGTCGACCAGGCCGGACTCGACGAACTGCTCGACGAGCTGTCCCGGAAGCCCGGCGTCCACGCCGTACACCTCAAGGGCGCCAAGAAAGCCGCAACCCCCCTCAGCTGACGCCCACCAGCGGCGCCAACCCTCCCCCGCCTTCCCCTGAAAGAGAGAGACATGCTTCTCGAGTTCTGGCAGAACTTCACGCACAACCTGTTCAAGCCACTGCTGTTGTTCTTCTACTTCGGCTTCCTTCTGGCATTGGCCAAGGTGCCGTTCGAATTCCCGAACGCGGTGTATCAAGGCCTGACGATGTACCTGTTGCTGGCCATCGGCTGGCACGGTGGCGAGGAACTCGCCGGCATCGACCTCTCCCAGGTCGGCGGAATCCTGGGATTCATGCTCACCGGCTTCATGCTGAACTTTGTGATCGGCACGATCGCCTACCTGTTGCTGAAGTATCTAACGAAGATGCGCGAAGTCGATCGCGCAACGGTCGCCGGCTACTACGGCTCCGATTCGGCCGGAACCTTCGCCACCTGCATGGGCGTGTTGGCCACCATCGGCATGGCCTTCGACGCCTACATGCCCGTCATGCTGGCCATCATGGAAATCCCCGGCTGCTTGGTTGCGCTGTTCCTGGTCGCCCGGTTGCGTCATCGGGGTATGGACGCCGCTGGCAATATGCCCCACGAGCCGGGCTACACGGTGCCGGCCAGTTCGGTCCCGGCAGCCATCGGCGCCGCGCAGGCCGGTGACCCCACCGGCGGCCTGGCCATCGAGATGAGCCCCGAGCGTCGCGTGGAGACCGAGGCTACCTCGAACGGGCGCCTGATCAGCCGGGAACTGGTGCGAGAGGTCTTCCTCAACCCGGGCATCTGCCTGCTGCTCGGTGGTATCGCGATCGGCTTCATCAGTGGCCTGCAGGGCTCGAAGGTCACCGGCGTCGACGACCCGGTCTTCGTCACCGCGTTCCAGGGCGTGCTGTGCCTCTTCCTGCTCGAGATGGGGCTGACCGCGGCGCGCAAGCTGAAGGACCTGAAGTCCGCTGGCCGGGGTTTCATCCTCTTCGGTCTGCTGGCTCCCAACCTGTTCGCGACGCTGGGTCTGTTTGTTGCACACACCTACTCGCAGCTGACCGGCGTCCACTTCCAGTTGGGCACCTATGTTCTGTTCGCCGTGCTGTGCGGCGCGGCCTCATACATCGCGGTGCCGGCGATCCAGCGACTGGCGATCCCGGAAGCCAGTCCCAGCTTGCCGTTGGCAGCATCGCTGGGTCTGACGTTCGCCTACAACGTCACGATCGGCATCCCGCTCTACATCGAGATCGCCCGTCTCATTACCTCGCAGTAGGGGGCTCGCACCGTATGCAAGCCCCCAGCCAGCCGAGTGAATAGGAGGAACGACATGCGCAGAGTGCTATCGGTCTTGGGCGTTGTCGCCGCCATCGGGTGCGCCGCGCCGGCGTACGCGGATCCCGGTGACGGCGATGGCGGCGGCGACGCCGCCTTCCTAACTGCCGTAAGGGCAGCCGGGCTCACCTTCGCCAGTAGCGATCAGGCCATTGTGGCCGGCCATGCCGTCTGCAGCATGGCTAACAATGGCGAGACGGGATTGCAGGTCGTCAAACAACTCACGGCCGACAATCCCGGGCTACCCATGGACGCCGCCGCGCAGTTCGCGGCCGCCTCCGCCAATGCTTACTGCCCGCAGCACTTGCGGAAGTAGTCGTCCTACGCCTTCGTGAGCTCGGCGTAGCGGGCGATGTGGGAGTCGGTGGTTCCGAACTCGTATTGAATTGCGGTGAGCCGCTTGAAGTAGTGGCCGATCGCCAACTCTTCGGTCATGCCCATACCGCCGTGCAGTTGCACCGCCTCTTGGCCGACGAGTCGGGCGGCCCGGCCGATGGTGGCCTTGCCGGCCGACACCGCGCGGGCGCGGGTGGCCTCGTCGGCCTCGAGGTTGAGGATCGCCAGGTAGACCGCCGCGGCCGACTGCTCAACCTCCATGAACATGTCGACCATCCGGTGTTGCAGAGCCTGGAAGCTGCCGATGGGCTGCCCGAACTGCTGACGCTGCTTGCAGTATTCGACGGTGTCCGCCAAGACTTTCCGCATGCAGCCGACCGCCTCGGAGCAGATCGCCGCGGCGCCCTCGTCTCGGGCCTGCGCCAATGACGGCCACGCCCCGCCGCGCTCACCCAGCAGGGCGTCGGCGCCAAGCCGCAGATCGGTGAAGGTGACGTCAGCCGCGCTCCGGTCGTCGATGGTGCGATACGGATGCAGGGTGATTCCGGCAGCGTCGGCCTCGGTGAGGAACAACGATATTCCGTCTTCACCCTCGATGCGGGCGGTGACCAACACGTGCGTTGCCAGAGGTGCCGCGACGGCCATGATCTTCGAGCCGTTCAGCACCCAGCCGTCCCCATCGGGGCGCGCCAGGGTCACCGCATCCTGCCACCGGTCGGCCGAACCCGGTTCTGCGGCAGCCAATGCGGCGACCGCGGTACCGGCCACGAGCTCCTTGAGCACGCCGGCGGCCACCGGGTTGCCGGAGCGGCGCAGCAGACCGCCGGCAACGACGACGGTGTCGACATACGGTTCGATCACCAGCGCATGCCCGAGCGCTTCGGTGATGATCATGAGTTCGACTGCGCCGCCGCCTATTCCGTCGAATTCTTCGGGGAGCGTCGCGCCCAGAATGCCCAGTTCGCCGGCGAAGGCACGCCAGATCTCGGGCTGCCAACCGACGCCGGTCTTGGCTGCGGCGCGGCTCGTCTCGAGATCGTAGCGTGCGGCGAGGAACTTGGTGATGCCGTCACGCAGCATCTGCTGCTCATTGTTCACGTTGAAGTCCATTAGAGCCCCAATGCCGCTTTGGCCAGAATATTCCGCTGAATTTCGTTGCTACCGGCGTAGATCGAACCGGCCCGGTCATTGAAGTAGCGCAGTGGAGCCACCGCCTGCCACGGTTCGCCAGACGCATATCCGTCGGTGGGCGGCTGGTAGTCGGCGATCGGTCCCCCGGGAGCGGTGACATGCGGCTGATAGATGCGTCCGCGCGGGCCGGCCGCCTCCAACGCCAGGGCGGTCAGCTCCTGGCTCAGCTCGGTGCCCAAGATCTTGAGCATCGACGACGAGGCACCGGGGTTGCGTCCCTCGGCGACGGCGGCAAGCACCTGGTATTCCAGGATCTCCAATACTTCGGCGCGAATCCGCGCGTCCGCCAGCTTGCGCATGAAGGCGTCGTCGTCGGTGAGCTGGCCACCGCCCGGTCCCGGCTGGTTCTTGGCCGCCGTGGCGATCTCCTCGGCCACCACCTGCAGGCCCGGCGCCACCGCGCCACCGCCGCGCTCGAATTCGAGCAGATATTTCGCGACCGTCCAGCCGTTGTCGATCTCTCCGATGACATTGGTCTTGGGGACCCGCACCTCGTCGAAGAACACCTGGTTCTGGATCTCTTCACCGGAGGTCATCACCAGCGGCCGGATCTCGATGCCGGGCGAGGTCATGTCGATCAGCAAGAACGTGATGCCCTGCTGCTTCTTGGCAGTCCGGGCGGTGCGCACCAGGGCGAACATCCAGTTCGCCTCGCCGGCGTGGGTGGTCCAGATCTTGCTGCCGGTGCAGACCAGGTCGTCTGCGTCGACCGTGGCCGCCATCGACAGCGCCGCCAGATCCGATCCGGCCTCGGGCTCGGAGTACCCCTGACAGAAGAACACCTCGCCGGTGAGAATCCGGGGCAAGAAGTAATCCTTCTGTGCGTCCGTGCCGTAGCGGACGATCGCGTGCGCGACCATCCGGATTCCCATCGGCGACAACGACGGTGCACCGGCAAGCGTCGACTCGCGACTGAAGATGTAGTGCTGAGTCAGGCTCCAGTCACAGCCGCCGTGCTCCACCGGCCACGCGGGCGCCGCCCAACCCCGCTCGTGCAGAATCGCCTGCCACGCCATGCTGGCCTCGTGATCGGCGTAGACACTGGTCATCAGCCGGCCCGCGCGACGTAGCTCCGGGGTCAGTTTCTGGTCGAGAAAATCCCGAACCTCCGCTTGAAACGCCCGATCTTCCTCCGACCACCGCAGATCCATCAATCTCCCCTGCCGTACCGGCGGATAGACGCTTTGCCGCGCAGTCTAACCGCCGCACTGTCCGGCCCGACTCCCGCCGCCTCGGCTAATACACCGCGAGCTGCCTAGCGGATGCGCCCAGCGATGCCGTCCACCAACAGCGCGCGACCCTCCTCGGCACCGTCGAGGAGCCGGGTGATCCGCCTGACGATCTGCCACTGACCGGGCGAG
Source organism: Mycobacterium sp. SVM_VP21 (assembly GCA_024758765.1). Taxonomy (NCBI): domain Bacteria; kingdom Bacillati; phylum Actinomycetota; class Actinomycetes; order Mycobacteriales; family Mycobacteriaceae; genus Mycobacterium; species Mycobacterium cavoris. The sequence goes on along the minus strand of CP101406.1, from coordinate 1,694,950 downwards.
CCGGCGACCCGCTTGAGGTGAAAATAATTGGCGCCGCCGCGCGCGACGCGAAACTGGTTGCCCTGTTTGACCAACAGCGTCGACTCACACACGGCGACCGCCTCGTCACCGTGCACGGTGACCACCGCCGGCCCCAGAAAGTGCGTACATCCCCGACCGATCAGGTCCTGGTGACCACGAGAGCGCACCATCGCCGCAATCTCCTCGCGGCCGTTCATCAGCCAGTTCTCGACGTCGTAGATGCCATCGTGTTGCCACAGCGCTGCGGTGGATTCGGGGTCGCCGGCGTCCACCAGTGGGCCGTAGGACGCGATCAGCCGCTCGATGGCGCGCTCGTCCTCGATCTGTTGTAGGCGCCGCTCCAGTTCGGCCAGCCGTTGCTCGATCATCGGCCCTCCCGACGCGACAGGCCGGCCAGCTCGGCCAATGCGATCAGCTGGTCACAGAAGTGCGCCGAAGAGCGCGCCGCGATCACGCAGCTGGCGTCTGTGGCACCGATGTCAGCGAGCCTGCCGATCCGATCGAGGGCCTGCTGCGGGGCGTCGATCGGGTCCAGCGGCGGCGTCGACAAGACGACTGCGAACCTGTCCGGGAGATCCACGGAGCCAAGATATTTCGTCAGCTCGTCGATGGTGAGGCCGAACGGTGTCCAGCCGTCGCCCAGGTCAACCGCGCGTCGAAGCGAGCGGCGGGTGCGTCCCCCCACCCAGATCGGCACCCGCGGTTGTACCGCGCACGGCTGCACGACCATCGAGTCGAATCGGTAGAAGGTGCCGTGATAGGCGGGGCGGGTGGTCGACAACGACGCCCGCAACGCCCGCATCGCGTCATCGGCCCGGGCGCCGCGGTCGTCCCACGCGCAGCCGAGCAGGTCGAACTCCTCCCGCAGCGACCCGACTCCGACGCCCAGGGTCAGCCGACCACCGCTAAGCCGGTCCAGGGTTCCGTAGCGTTTGGCAAGCTCCAGCGGATGGTGATAGCCCAGCACCACAACCGAGGTCACCAATCGAATCGAATGGGTGCGGGCGGCCAGAAATGACAAGGTGGCCAACGGATCCCAATACGTCGTTCCACGACCGGCCGCAGCCTCGGCGGGAACCGCGACATGTTCCGAGCAGGTGAGGTAGGCAAAGCCAAGTTCGTCGGCGGTCGAGGCGATCTGGCCGATGTCTTCGACACTGCCCTCGGCCTCCCAGCTCGACGCGGTGCCGGGGACCTGGATGACAACCGGCGTGGCCAAACCGAGCCGCATCAGCGGGACCGAACCCGGGGACCGTTGTACTGCAAGGGCTCTACGCCTTTCGTTGCGCCGCGAGAGTGAGGTAGCCTCATCGGAGTGAAACTAGAATGAATTTTAGTTATGGAGGCATCTCTTGTCCAGCGGTGATCGACCCGAGTGGGCGCAGCAATACGGCCCCTGGGCTGTGGTCGCCGGCGGCTCGGAAGGTGTCGGCGCCGAGTTCGCGTTCCAGCTGGCCGAGGCCGGTATCAATCTGGTCCTGATCGGTCGCAAGTCAGAGCCATTGCGCGACATCGCGGATCGGTGCCGGGCGCGCGGAGTTGACGTCCGGGTGCTCGCTCTGGATCTGACTGCCGCGGATGCCGTCACGCGGATCAGCGAGGCGACGTCGGACATCGAAGTCGGGTTGCTGATCTACAACGCGGGCGCCAACACTCACAGCGCGGAGTTCCTCGACGGCGATCTAGCTGCCTTCGAGCGGGTGCTCGACCTGAACGTACGGACGCCGCTGGCGCTGATCCACCATTTCGGGCGGGCGATGCGCGGTCGGCGGCGCGGTGGTCTGCTGCTGGTCGGGTCGCTGACCGGGTATCTCGGTTCGGCCCGGCAGACCGTTTACGGGGCGACGAAGGCGTTCAGCCGGATCTACGCCGAGGGCCTTTGGCTGGAGTTGCGCCACTACAACGTGCACGTCTTGGAGTTGGTGCTCGGCGTGACCAGGACGCCGGCCATGGCACGGGCCGGCCTCAACTTCGACGTGCCGGGATTGCGAGTATCCGATCCGGCCGAGGTCGCCCGCGAAGGGCTCGACCAGCTCTCCCGCGGGCCGGTGCACGTCATCTCGGCGCACGCCGACAGTCCTGCCCTGCGCGCCACCGCAGATCGCGCCGAAGCCGTGCTCGCCTCGCATCGGCTGATGCAGAAGCTGCTCCGAACCGCACCCCGAGCCGCTGATGCCCCGCCCGCCGGTTGAGCGCGACGCCGCAATTCCCAGCACGCCGGCGCAACGCCGACGCTGCGAGCGCATTCTTGCCACCGCTGCCCGGCTCGGTGCGCGCGACGGCCTGGAGGCTGTCCGGATGCAGGATGTGGCCGACCAATCGGCGGTATCGATCGCGACCCTCTATCGCTACTACCCCACCAAGCATCACTTGTTCAGCGCCTTGTTGTTGCACTACACCCAGACCGTCGGTCCGTCGCACCCGCCGAGGGGATGTCCGGTAGCCGACGTCACCGATCTCATGGTCGGCATCTGCCGATCGATGCTCGCGCGCCCGCGGCTGGCTCGCGCCATGATTACCTCGGTCAATGCCCGGCGTTCGGAATCAGCGGCGACCGGGGACTTCGACCTTCGTGCCAACATCTTGGCCGTCGCAGGGATTTCTCGGCCGGCATCGCGCGACGCCCAGCTGGCGCTGCTGGTGGAGCAGTGCGCCTACGGCATCTTGTCCTGGGCGGTGATGGGTGAAACGACGCCTGCGCAGGCCGAACGCGACATGCGGCGCGCCTGCGAACTGCTGTTAGCGCCCTGGCGAGGTGATACGCACGCCGGACCCGCGACGCTGCGCTGACGGCGTGCCCGAGGGCGGGCTATCGCCGGAGCGTGGCATCGCCAGCGCCGTCCCCAGGATCCAGGCGAACAAGAATGCCGGCATTGCGGTGATCGAGTAGCCCTCCAGCGACAGCGGACCACTGCGGAAGACGAACGTCAGGAGCAGCACCGGATGCACCACCGCGGCAGCAAGTGCCAGGTGACCTGAGTATGCGGGCAACGTCTGGCGGGCATAGACCGCGATCACGAATGCGCCCAGGGCTACCACCAGTGGCATCCCCGACATGGCCAGCAGCCCGAACGTCAGGTCGTAGAGCAGTGACGCCGCGTCGGCACTGCGGCGCCGATACAGCAGGAGGTCAAAGGCAGTGAACCCGCTCAGCAGCAGGGTCACACATCCGATGAAGCCCGCGGCGAAGCAGGTCGGAAGGATCGATTTCATGGGAACGCGATCCCGAATGTACGTCCACACCGCGGCACCGAAGACGAACCAGAGCGTGACGCCGACGGTGTTGAGCGCCATCGTCACGACCAGCCGGTCGTGGTGGGCTGCGGCCCACCGAGCCACGTCAATCGACTGCGTTCGGGTCCCCGGGAAAGACCAGATCGGGTAGGCCAGCAATGTGGTCGCGGGCAGGACGACGCCCAGGATGCCGGACCACCGGGCCACTCGTGGCGCGTCCCAGGATGTGCCGATCACGAAAGTTCCCCCTGTTGTCGGGCGAGGTCCCACTGACCGAAGTCCGCGGCAAGGACGTCGTTGACGTCCACATGCGCGCCGTCGATGACGAAACCCGGCTCGGTCGCGGTGACGATTTCTCGTTGGAAGAGTACGGCTGCCGGTTCGCGGTCTCCGTGCGACCATGCCCGGGTCTGCCACGCCCACCGGTGACCCGGGGTGGTCGACTTTCCGATCACACCCTCGTTGATCGCCCAGGTGCATGGGCGGGCGCCGCCATAGATTCCGGTACGGTCGACGCCCAGTACGGAGTTGATCCCGCGGAACCAGTGGACCGCGACGTTCTTCCATGTTGTGGCGTCGATGTCCTCGTCGACACTGAAGTAGATCGGCGCTGACGGCGGCCCCCCGGCCGCGGTATGCAGCCGCAGCGCCGTCTGCGCATCGGCCACGCCGCCGTCGTAGCCCCGGGTGAAGTCCGACGGCGACTGCGTCCAACCCGGTTTGCCGAACTGGTAGCAGCTGGCGACCTGCAGGCCGGCGGCGCGCAACCCGTCGGCATAGTCGCGGGTGACGGGTTTGAAATCGAAGGTCGCGCCCGGCCGCAGCTCGGAGACGTAGACCAACGCCCCGTCGAATCCGGCGGCCTTGATCTGGTCGGGCGAGACCAACCGGTGGGCGAAATCGATGACCTGCAGCCCGTTCGCGCCGGCCCGCGGAGCGCCGACCGTCGCCCCGAGGGCGCCGGGCAGGGCCAGCGCCGGGCCGAGTAACGCGGCATACCTCAGCACGTCGCGCCGCGAAGCGGAACGCGTCACAACGGGGAGCCTAGCCGCGTCTCGGCGGGCGGACGGCCCAAACGACAGTCACTAAGCGCCGCTAAACGAGCGCGTCATGCCAGGGCTTGGTGTCGGTGATCTGGATCAGCGAGGCGACTTTGCCGTCGCGCACGGTGATGTCGTGCGTGAACGCTGCCTCGAAGTTTTGATCCGTGCTGCGGCTGCGTCCCCGGTAGTAACCGAACACGATGGCGCGATCCGGTCCGACCACGACTACCTCGTCCGGCTGTGGCGCGGTGTCGTATTCGGCGAAGGTGGCTCCCCAGACGCCGAGCAGCATCTGCTCGGGTCCCTCAACCGGGCCGCCGGCTCCGAGCGGCATGCCGGAGCTGACTCGACCGACGAACTGCGGGTGCAGTAGATCCGCCAGCGCGGCACCGTCGGCGGCGGCGAATGCACTGTAGAGCGCAGCGACAGTTCCACGGACGCCGTCCGCCGGTGCGGAGTCCGCCTTCTTCGGCGAATCGGTCTGAACCACCCAGCCCTGCGCGATAGCACACAATGTCGGTGCGGTGTCCTCGCTCGCCGTCACGAAGATCTCTACGGTGCATACGGCTTGGCGGGCCGATCCCCTGGCGACGGCCGCGTGGGCGCGCAGCACGCCGTCGCGGGCCGGCCGCAGGTAATTGACGGTCATGCCGCCGGTCAGAACGTTCGGGCCGAGGACCGATCCGGCCGCAAACGTCAGTGCGTTGTCGGCCGCGTAGGCCATCACTCCGCCGTGGACAAATCCGAACTGCTGGCGATGCTGGTCTGCGATATCGATTGCGAGGATGGCGTTGCCGTCCGCGAAAGCTTCGAGGCGTGCCCCGACCACTCGGTTGAAGGGTTGCGCGTCGAGAACCCGCTGAGCCGTTGCGAGGTCCATGTGGACACCACCAAACTTTTTCTAGAGACTGTCATCTAGAAACGATAGTAGAGGATATTCTCTAGTTATGGGTAGAGCGGCGGTCCACTCCGAAGACGACTTCCTGGATGCGGCGGCGGCGTTGTTCGCCGCAAGCGGCGAACGCGGACTCACGATGACGTCGGTCACCCAGCACCTCGGGGCGTCGAACGGGTCCATCTACCACCGCTTCCCCGAACGCGCCGCTCTGCTCGCCGCGCTGTGGTTGCGGACGTCGCGCAAGTTCCAGCAGGCCTACTTCGACGTCCTCGACGATCCTCCGACCGTCGAAGGAGTCGTGACTGCGGCAGCCTGGGTGGTCGACTGGTGCCGCGACCACCTGGACGAAGCACTCGTGCTGCAGGCCGGGGTGCGGGCCTTCAGTCCCGACGAGTGGCCGGAGGCCGCACGCAGCGCGTTGAACGACCTGGACTCCGCGACCCAACACCAGATCGCGCGGGCACTCCAGGTGGTGGCGAAACAGACCGGCCTGCCGCGCGACCAGGCCGCCTTCGCGATGCTCGATCTGCCGCTGGCGGCGATACGGCGGTACCTCCTCGCGGGTAAACCCCCGCCACGTCGGGTGACCGAGCTGGTTCGATCATTGACCCGAACCGTGCTGGAGACGGCCGGCCGCTAGAACTTCGCGATCACCGATTCGCCGAAGTGGCCCAGGGACTCCACCGTATGGCTGAGGCTGTCGCCGGGAACGGGGACCTGTACCCAGGTCACGCCGGCTTCGGCGAGCCTGCCCAGGCCATCCAGGTAGACGCCGGGATCGAAGTCGTCGTAGCCGGGACGGCCGCCGACGAGGTTCGAGAAGCAGATGTCGATGGCGGCCCAGTCACGGCCAGCCCCGTCGCAGCGCCGTTTCAGGTCGTCGATGCCAGCTGCCAGGGCTTCGACCGAATTCATCTCGGCGGTGCGGGCGGCGCTGGCCAGGCCGGGCGGAGCCGGGAACGGCGCCCAGCCATCACCCCGCTCCGCCACCCGCTTACGTGCTTTGCCCGTGTTTCCGCCGACCCAGATCGGCGGATGGGGACTGCTGACCGGTCGCGGATGCGCGGTGATTCCGCGGGCGCGAAAATGCCTGCCTTCGAATGAGACGTCGTCACCGGTCCAGATGGCTCGGATGACGTCCAGGCTCTCCTCGACGAGTGCGGCGCGCTCATCGAAGTCCACCCCCAAAGCGGCAAATTCGCCCTTGAGGTAGCCCACACCGACGGTCAAGGTGAACCTTCCGCCCGACAACAGATCCAGGGTCGCGCCCGATTTCGCCACCACGAACGGGTTGCGGTAGGGCAAGACAACGACGTTCGGGATGAACCGGATCATTTCGGTGTGCGCCGCGGCGAATCCCATCGCCACGAAGGGATCGAGACTGTCGTGGCCTCCAGCGTCGAGCCAACGCTGAGTCGGTGCCGGGTGGTCCGTGAAACCCATGGCGCCGAACCCCGCGGCCTCTGCGGCCTGCGCAACGGTGGACACCGCTTGCGCCGAGACCAGTTCCGGATCGCATGGATGGGTGATGATCGGGTAGGTGAACGCGAACCGCATACGGCTCTCCTTCGCGTGGAGTCGCTAAGTGGTCGTGGGCGGGCTGATCCCCGAACCACCCCCGGTGATGACGGCTACACGTCCATCGAGTGCAGCCGCCACTCGACGCAAGACCACTACTGCCCCTCGGGCTTCTGACGCCCCGGCGGCTCGGCTATCGGCCGGACGAGGACTTCTTGCGCGGTGCTGGCCACATGCCTACCGGTGGCATCCACCATGGCGCCGTGCACCAGGGCGCGATGCCCGGCCGTGGCGACGGTCTGCTGGGTGTAGAGGTGCCATCGATCGAAGTGGACTGGGCGGTGCAGCCACACGCTGTGGTCCAGGGTCAAGCCAGTGTGCGTGGCATGGTCGACCGGCTGCGGGTGGGCACGAAACGCGGTGTCCACTAGGAGGTAGTCGCTGGCATAGGCAAGCAGCACCGCGTGCAGTTGCGGGTCGCCGTCGATTCCGTGCGGCAACCGCATCCAATGGGCACGCGGACCTGACGCTTGGGGGCCGCCGAGGAATACGGGAGCTTCAGCGGTGCGAACTTCCAGGGGTGGGGGCCGTTCTATCCAGATGCTCCCTCGCCCAGCCAGGTATGGCGGGGCGTATTGCACCCAGTGCTGTAGCAGCGGAAGGGCTTCCGGTTCGGGTCCGGGCAGCGGCACGGGGGCGGCATCTGTGCTGTCCGGGCTGGTGTCGAAGGACACCGTCGCCACCACGAGGGTGCGACCGCCCTGCTGGATGGTGACCTGCCGTGCCGACATGGTGCGCCCGTCGCGAGTGCGGTCGACGGCGATCTCCAGCGGTACACCTGAGTCGCCAGGACGCAGAAACGATGCGTGGATGGAATGGGCGGTGAGCTCGGGGACCGTGGCCGCGGCTGCTGTCATCGCCTGGGCGATGAGCTGGCCGCCGAAGATCCGGCCGAACCGGCCGGCCTCGTTGTCCGCCCGGAATCGGTCATCGCCCAGCGGGTGCAGCGTCAATACCTGCTGCAGCCGGTCCAGCGCGTCGCGCGTGGCGCGTTCCAGTCGGCTTCCGGACCCGAGCAGCGGGCCGCCGTAGTGGGGGTGAGCGGAGACCTCGGACGCCGACGTCTGCACAAGTTCCTCCTCACCCGCTGTGGCCCGTCCGCGGCGGACCGCCGACAACGGGTAGCCGGTGATGTGACTGCTAGCCCATTTAAGTAAATCCGAGCGACATAGGTCAAGGGTGAAACCCGAACCCTACTGAGGCAACGACGCGCGCTCAGATCGACCGAGAGCACTTCACAAATAGCAGGAGCTCCATCCGGATCGGTTTACCGAATCGCCCGGTCTACGAGGCTGTCCGGACTTCCGGTCGAGGCTTTGACATCGGGATACGTTGGTAATTCTAGTTGTTCACCCCTGACGTTGCTTTGACATTCTCAGCTACACCACATCGATTGCGGATGGGCAAACTTTTTACTGTCGTGGATCATGTTGGAAACCAGTAGCGTTCGCAACTCATGCTTCATTTCGGGCAACTTGTCTGGCCGCGCAGACGTTCTCATCCGAGTTGACTATCCCCTACGGTGATGCCACCATGGCCGCGAACGCACCTCGCTAGGTGAGGCGTCTGTACGGATACAGGCCACTGACCTCAAACGTCGAGAGACGCCCAGGGTCAGGACAGCTCTTCCCGGCTTAAGGGTTGAGCCCAAGTGGCTTTCGGCATATGACTGGATACGCCGTGCAGTGCCAAAACTCTGTCGAGAGGGGTGCCGTCCGGCCGACTCTGCGCTGGTTCGGTTAGTCCCGCTGTGCCCACCGCAATGGCATCCCCGTGTGCCCTGGCCGTGAGGAGGTGAGAGCGACATTGAGTCCGAGCGATAGTCCTTATCCGAGATCGACGACCATTTCGTTCGAACCCCGCCCCGGCGCTGCCTTCACTCTCTGAATCGGTTCGCCTGTGCCGGATCAGCGCTGTCTGCATCGCGGACGAGCGCCGCTTCGGCGCGCAACTGTTCTTGTGTGACGGCGTAATTCGTCGTGCCCTCTCGAAGGAGAGCCCCCTATGTCCTACGTGTACGCACTGCCCGAAGACCTCATCGCGACAGCGGCCGATCTGCGTGGTGTCGGCGATACGGTGGCCGCGCAAAGCGCCGCTGCCGCAGCGCCGACGACAGGCGTGATTCCCGCCGCCGCCGACGAGGTCTCCGCCCTGACCGCAGCTCAATTCGCCCGACACGCACAGATGTACCAAGTGATCAGTAAGCGCGCCGCGGTGGTGCACGAGATGTTCGTCAAAACCCTGCAGCACAGCGCACAGTCATACGCAGCGACCGATGCCGCAAACGTTATCTCGGTCTACTGAAAGGGTTTTGGATAATGGACTACGGATCGATACCACCAGAGATCAATTCGGCGCGCATGTACGCCGGGGCGGGATCAGGGCCGATGCTGGCCGCCGCGTCGTCCTGGAATTTACTGGCCGCGGAATTACGTTCGGCGGCAACATCGTTCGAATGGCTGGTGGCGAGCCTGGCCAGTCAAGGCTGGTGGGGGCCATCCGCATCGGCGATGGCGGCGGCCGCCGAACCCTACTTTGTGTGGCTCAGCGTGACCGCCGAGCAGGCTGAGCAGACCGCGGCACAGGCTTACGCCGCGGCCGAAGCGTACGCCGCGGCCCACGCCATGACGGTGCCGCCGGCGGCGATCGAGACCAACCGCGTGTTGCTGGCGTCATTGATCAAGACCAACGCTCTGGGACAGAACACACCGGCTATCGCAGCGACCGAAGCGCGCTACGGACAGATGTGGGCCCAAGACGCGGTGGCGATGTACGGCTACGCCGCGGCTTCTGCCACCGCCACCCAACTGATCCCGTTTGCCGATGCTCCGGACACCACTCATCAAGACGAAGGCACGCAGGCCGCCGGCGGTGTAGACCCCACGGATGCCCACGCCCAGCTGCCCGATGCGTTGCGGAGCCTGGCGTCGCCGGCCGAGGGCACGCGTCCGACGGATCCGGACTGGCACTGGACGAAGTTCTTCGACGGCCTCTTCGACGGAACGTGGGGCCACGATGACGGGTCGGGTTTGAACGTCAATGCCCAGTTGTGGAACACCATCGCCGCAACCGGCATTTTCGACCCCGGTGGCAACATCGAGGGCTTTTCCGGGCTGGCCACGCTCGGGTTTCTCGCGCGTGGTATGGATGGCGGCACGGCCGCCCTGGCCCGCGGCGGGCTCGGCCCCACCCCGGGCATGACCCTGGCGTCGACGGCCACTGGCGGGCTGGAGACCGCCGGCCGCGCTGCCGGCGGCACCACCTCCCCGGTGGCCGCGGGAGTGGGCCGGGCCACCCTGGTCGGTTCGTTGTCGACGCCGCCCAGCTGGGCGGCGGCAACCCCGACGGGCGCTCCTGTCGCTGGGACGGGTAGCGGCTGGACCGTCGCCCCGGAAAGCCGGTCGATGACCGCCATGCCTCCCCCGATTCCCCCGAGTGGCGCCGGCCGCAACGGCAGCTACGGCCTTGGCACGCCGCGCTATGGCGTCAAGTTGACCGTCATGCCGCGTCCCGTCGTGGTCGGCTAGCTGTACCGGCTGTCGGCGGCGGCCAATCGGACCACGCTGAGGACCACCACCAGGCCCATCATGAACCAGGTCATCTCGGAGCACGTCTCGTAGATATCGACCAGTGCGACGGGCGTGCCCGCAATGGTCGTCGTGGCGTCGCCGGCACGGAGCAGTCCGAGGTTCACCTGCAGGCCCATGCCGAACCAGATGACGGCCGGCATCAACAGCGCCGATCGGGTTGAGGAGGCGGGTTCGCGTCGCCACCGTCGTTCGATCAAGGCAAACGTCTGGAACAGCAACCATCCCGTGATCAACCAACCGGTGTAGTTACTCAACGGCACACCCAGAACCCCACTCGGTGACCGATAGGAGAATAGGTGACGCGCGTAGGCCCCGATCGGATCGATCACCAGGTCATAGCCGGCGACGACGAGGGTGGCGACGACGGGCGTGACGATCACGTACAGGAGGCGATTCCGGCACTGACCCACAAGTACCCGGGCCAGAATCCACGCCAGCCAGGCCAGAATCACCCAGGCTGCCACAACGGTGAACGGCACGCCGAGCGCCCGGGGACCTTCTAAGTGATGGACATAGAAGCCGAACGGGAAGCCGGTCGCGATACTGCACGCCTCGAGACCGAAACCCACGGTCACGGCGATGGCGAAGTAGGCGAGGGCTCCGGCGGGTTTGTAGAGCGTCAACGCATGGAGCAACACGAACAGCGCCAGCGTGGCACCTGAGATGGCTTCGGCTACAGCGGATATCGATCCGGTACTCAACGCCGTCGTTACCGTCGCAGCGAAGCAGATCACAACGAGGCACCAGCCCGCGATTACCAGCGGGGCCCCAGGCGCGCGCGGAGTCGTCGGCGATGTGCTGGTGACGGACGTCGACACGCCCCGAATCGTATCCGTCGACGACTCGCAATCCGGGCAAAGCAACGATGTTTGCGGCAAAGCATCTGAGCGTTCTCGGCGCGGGCGGCACCGTTAACAGCAGTCACATTGTTAACATCGGGCCGTGCCTGACTCTCCGCGGACTTCCCGCCCTCGGAACCATGTTTCCCGACGTGACGCACTGCGGTTCGCATCCGCCGCCGCTCTCACCGGCCTGGGTGCCGCGTCCCTCGGCGCACCGACGGCTTCGGCTGCGGCACCCACGTTGATCGACTACGCCATGCGCCAGATTCCCGCGCAGGACATCCGGGCCGCGGGCCACGCCGGCGTCATCAACTACGTGTCGACGTCGCGGCCCGGTTCCAACTTCGGCGCCAAGCCGATCACCCGGCCCTACGCCGAGTCATTGACCGCCGCGGGGCTGGTGATCGTCAGCAACTTCCAGTACGGCAAGCCTGGAGGAACAGCACCGTCGGACTTTACCCGGGGGTACCCCGGCGGGGTCGCCGACGCCCGCACCGCCTGGCAACTGCACACCGCGGCCGGCGGCGGCCAAAGTGCGCCGGTCTTCTTCAGCGTCGACGACGACATCGACCGCAACACCTGGAACGCCGTGGCACTGCAATGGTTTAAGGGAATCAACTCGGTGATCGGCGTACAGCGCACCGGGATCTATGGCGGCATCAGACCATGCCAGTGGGCGGCCGAAGACGGGGTCATCGGGGTCTCACGCACACCCGGCAAGCGGTGGGCCTGGCAGACCCGATCCTGGTCACATGGTCAGATCGACCCCGGGGCGGTGCTCTACCAGCGGATTGTGAGTACCGCCTCGAACCCGGGCCCGATCGTCGGCGGGATCGAAGTCGACGTCAGCGACGTCCTGGCCCAGGACTGTGGCCAGTGGAATCTACATCCGTGAGGTAGTGCGGCCGATCAGGACTTGCTGGACAAGAAGAGTGCCAGGGTAAGCATCACGACACACGCGAGGCACGTGTAGACGCCCAGAGATGCTGACGCCATAAGTGGGCTCCTGTCTGCGAAGACTTGGTTGGTCTCGATTCGTTAACGGACGATCTACGGCCAGCTGCGTAGCTGGACGGCCGTTCCGCGATCGCCACTAAGCTAGCCGCCCACCTGCGCCGTCGTCAACAAGACCGGCACTCAGCCGGCCCGATCAGGACGGACTGAGTTCAGCCGCCTTGACCGTCTCCCATTCCTCGTCGGCGATCAGGTTTCGCCAGTCGACCGGCAGCGAGTCCAGCGCGTCCTCAATGCAGAACCACACCGATTCCAGCGGTGAGGCGCCCGGGGCGGCGGCGGTGATCCGGCTCTCCACATCGTAATTCGGGGCGTGCGGTGCGTCGCTGAACGGTGCGAGCGCGTTGATCGCGTCCATGACGTAGCGCCGCAACTCGGCGTAGGGCCGAACACGCAACTCCTCGGGCAGGATGGGCCTGCCGAAGATGTAGTCCTGGGCGGCATGGCCGTAGGGCACTTCGAGCTTGTGCGGCAACGGCTCCTCGGGCAGCCCGCCCGCGAAGTACACCGGCACGATAGGCATCGACATCTCGATCGCCATGTCCAGCAGTGTCGACGTCAGTCTCTCGACCCGCTGGCCCGAACTCACGCTGCGTGTCCCGTCGGCGTGCACCATGACCGACACCCCGAAGGCCTCAGCCTCGCGCTTGAGTTCGTCGACCAACCCGAAGAACTCCTGGGGCTGCTGCTGATTGAAATAGCGGAGATGGCCCAGCTCCTTGCCTGCGGCCGCGTCGATCATTCGCAAGAGGTTGCCGACCCAGCCGGTTTCGTGTTTGGCGTGGCCGATGGTGACGACCTTCGTGCCGGTCAGCCACGATCCGATGGTGGTGCCCAACAGCGATTCGACCTGCACCTGGTGATTGGCCAGCAGCAATACCGGCCGGCCGTACACGGCCGCCATCGCGGCCGGGTCGGTGACCACAACGTGGCGTACGTAGCGCGACAGCACCGCCCCCAGCGCCAGCTCGCCGAACCAGCCGTCCGGCATGCCCGCGCTCTCGGTCCACCAGGCTCGGACCGGCTCCCAGTCGGTTGCCGATGACGCGCTCGCACGGCACGCTCCCGGCCCCAGTTTCTCGACGTCGACCGTGATGCGCTCCAGCGGCAGCGCGGGGCAGCTCACCCGACCGTCGATGATCTGAACCTGGTCAGGGTGGACCGCATTGTGAACGGCGTCGGCCACCGCTTCCTTGGTCACGATGTCGATCATCAACGAATCGCCATGACTGTCAGTGCCGTACACGGCCTGCAGAGTGCCCTTGAACCAGTCGAGGGTTGCCATCCGGGCAGTGTCGAGCTCGAGGACGCCGCGCCCCAGGCGTTCGCTCAGCGACAGCCCCGGGACCGCCTGCCGGTCACCCATGAAGGCGCGCCGCTCGGGCCCGCCGACCTCGGCCAGCGGTCCCTTGCTCAGCAGGAACTCGGCCATCCGGATGCGCGCCCAGGGTTTACCGGCAACGCTGAGCCACAGGTCGAAGGTCGGCATCCGGCCTTCGTCGTCGTCGAAGCCCACGAATCGCGCTTCAACATCCACGTTTCCCGCCACCGGCGCGTCGGAGTAGAACCGGGCCGAGAGGATGCGGCGCGGGAACCCGACATCGGGGTCGCTCGCATCGGCATACGACGCCGGATCGGCGCTGTCGGTGGTCCACACGCTCATCGCGGTGTGCGGTACAACGTGCAACGCGCCGTCCAACAGTCCGGGCTGCAGTTCGCCGACCGGCACGGCGCAGCGGTCGATCGCCAGGGTTCCGGTTGAGCCGTTGCGGCCGATACGGGCACCATCGGTCAGGGTCGCGAATGCCGGACCGTGGAACACCGTTCCGTCATAGGGGTCGGCGTAGGGCACCGCACCTTCCAGCGGCGCGGGCGGCTCCGGTTCACCGCTGTACTGCGCGGCGGTGACGACAACGGCGTGCGCGTGAATCTCCCAGCGGGACAACTCGGCTCGTGGCGCATCACGCCAGACCTCGAGGCTGCCCTGGAAATGCCCGGTCTCCTGCGTCTGCTCCAGTACGACCCGCAGCTTCTTCGGGGAGTCGACCACGACCCACCGAACCATCTGGACATCGGTGATCTCGACGACCTTGGCTCCGCCGGAGGCCCGGGCCGCCGCCTGGGCGAACAGGTCCATGACCGACATCATCGGCAGCGATGGGATCACGTACGTCGGACAGTGATCGACGATCCAGGAGTCGTTGATCGGATCGAGCGCAACCTCCATCGTGGTGGTCGCGACCGCGGTGTTCTGTACCGCGGCAGCGGTATTCGCCTCGGGCGGCGCCGCTGCCGCGGGGGCTGCGACTGCCGCGGGAAGGGGTGCCCCTGCGGACGTCGTGACGGCGTCGGCATCGGCCGGGGACCGCCGTTCGCCCGTACCGGCGACGATGCGCATGCCCAGGTTGCTGGCGCTGTAGATGCGTTTGTTGTCCACCCACAGCGATGCCTCGGCCACCGCGAGGATGCCGGCGTCCTCGCGGACGATCCGGGTGATCTCGACCTGTGCGGCGATCTGCTTGTTGGTGGGGATGATCTGGCCGCGATACCGCCAGGTCATGGCGTCGTGCAGGGCAGCCGGCTCGAAGCGGGCCGCCGGGCCGGCTTCCTTGCCGAGTCCGAGGTCGAGCATCCCGAATTGCAGGAGCTGTAACAGCATCTCGATGCCCAGAGACCCCGGCTGAACCGGGTCCTGGAAGAAGTGCGCCTTGAAATACCATTCGCCGGGGTTGACGTCCTTGACGCCGCGCCACTGGCCTAGTCCAGCCGCGCCGCCGGTGGGCCAGCGGCCGGTGACCCGGTCGACCATCAGCAGCATCGGGTCCGCCAACCGCGCTCCCGCACCGAAGAACTCGGCGGGCTGCGTGGTCAGATCGACCAGTGGAGCCTCGCAGGGCTGCGCGAGAGAGGCACGTTGAGAGTCGCTGACCGGGAGACCCACCTGGTTCTGCAGCGCTTCGCGTTTGAAGTAGCCGAACACCGTGTCGAAGGTGTAGACCGGTCCGTCGTCGGCGGTGATCTCGCCGTCGAAGCCGACGATGATGGTTCCCGCGGCCTTGGCGAGGCTCTTGAGCTTCACCTTGATGCGCAGCGTTCCGGTCGCCGGGGTCACCTCACGGTGTTGAGTTCCCGTCCCGTCCAGGTTGCGGAAGAACAGGTCCGCCTCACCATCAAGCGGGCAGCCGACGTAGCTGGCCAGCCAGCCGCAGGGCTGCAGCGCGACCTCCATGAGCACCGCGTTGGGCATCGTCTCGTGTCCGCCCGCGGCGCCGTTCTCGGCGAAATACCAGGCGTCGGCGGGAACGTCGTACTCCACCACCACTTCCGCGCCGGCCGTCATTACGCCGGTCTCGCCAACCAGCTCGGTGACCCGAGACATGAAGTGATACGGCGGTCCGGGCAGCCGGGCCGCCTTGCGCGGCGAGTCGAACTTCTCGAACAACGGCCCAAAGGCCATGGACGGTTTGGCGATCGCACTGGCGAGCATCGCCTGGTAGTCGTAGCGGAATCCGTTGACCTCGGCGACCGGTTTGGGCTCGACGTAGCCTTCGAGCTCTTTAGCGCCAAGGTCCATCGGCCATCCCGGGGACAGCTTCAGGCCCATCCGCTCGCAGTGGAAGGCGGGCAGCCCGTCGACAGTGCAGAGCAGGTCGGCGAAGAGCGTCGGCTCGGGTCCGGCGATCACCTCGCGAACGAACACCTCATAGACCACCTCACGCGACTGCGGTGTGACCTGACCCCGACAGCGCAGCTTGTAGGTCTCGAAGGGAACCGGTTCGAAGCGCCAGCCGTCGCAGTCGAGCGTCATGCCCAGGGCGGTCATATAGATCGCCATGGTCTGCATTGTCGCCTCGTACATCAGGGTGCCCGGCATGCACGGGTCGTTCTTGAAATGGCCGGCGAAGAAGCAGTTCTCCGGTGTGACGGGCGCGACGGCCCGCAGGTAGCCGCGGCCCCACGGCCCACCGGTGAAGTCCAGGTCCGTCACTTCGTCGACGAAGAGCATGTCGCCGGCGTGAATACTGGGGGTGCGAGTGTGGCTGCCCGCCTTCTCAAAGCCCTCGCCGAACGTCCGCCAGATCTCGCCGGATGCCATCGCCTCCAGGTCGGTGCGCTGCAGTGAGGTGCGCGACGTCCGGGCCGGCGTCTGCTCCATCGGTCCGCTGACGGTCTGTTCCTCGGGGCGCCACAGGACCCCGCCGGATGCCGCCAGTTCCTCGTCGGTGAAGAAACCGGCCTGGCCGTTGCGCATCGACATCCGCTCGACGCCGTCGATCGTGCAGTCGTAGTGGAAGAAGAACAGCCGCACATCGCCTTGGCGGGCATGGCCGTCCACATGGATGTCGAAGCGCAGGGTGTCGCCGATCTCGGGTAGGCCACCCAGGTAGGTGACCTCGCAGCCGAGCAGCCGGTAGACCCGCTCGCTCTTGTTGAGCAGATCCGCGCCCATCCAGGAGATGAGCATCAGGTCGGCCTGCCCGCTTTCGATCATGATGCCGGCGGGCATCCGACCCTGCTGGAGCCACCAGGAGTCGGCGTTGACATCGGTTTCGGTCCACAGTGTTCCGGTGCCGTGGCGGGCCGGCTCGGCGTCGATGCCCAGCAGCCGATCCGCCAGCAGCAGTGGCGGTTCGGGCATCCGGACCTGTCGCGGGTATTGGTCCTGCTCGGCGAACGCCGGGCCGAAGATCTCGGAGATGTTCCCCGAGGAATGCACGCGCAGGCCGTCCTTGTCGAGCTTGAGGCCCACCGGCTCACGCTTGACCGTCGGCGCCGGGACCACCTTGTCGGCCGGCTTGACGGGCTGGATCGCCCGGCTTGCGCCTGCGGGCATGGCGACGGCGGGTGCCTCGGTGGCTGCGGCCTGCGGCTCCGGTCGCGACGGCACCGCCGCGGCTACACCCAACGGCAGCCGGGCCAGCGACTCCGCGACCGTTGCCAGAGCCGGAGGCATCGGGAGTTGTGTTGGCATGAATTGCTCCAGTTGCTCAGGGGGGTTCGTTCCTGGGCCCGTGACGCGTGGGGGCAGGTGGACCGCGGGCAGGTGCGCGGGGAAGTTGAGCCGGATGGGTTTTCCGGCGGCGTTGGTTGCGACCGGTGCCAGCAAGGTCGCGGCCTCCGCCCCGGTCGCCGACGACACCAGGGTCAGGTGTTGTCGCTGGTCGGCCATTCCGGTGAGTTCCACGGCGACGCGCCGTTGCTCGGACGTCCAGGGCTCGCCGTCGGGCCACACTCCGAGGGCTCCGTAGAGCACGCCAGCGGCCACATGCAGCAGTCCCGAGGCGGCGTGCGCGTGACCCAACAGGGCCGAGAGGTTCACCGCCCCGGGAACGGTGCCCAGGTGCAGGCATTCGGCGTCCACCTGCTGATCGGGCAGCAGGGTCGCGTACACCGGGTTACCGTCACGGCGCGCATCGGCGGCGCGCTTGAGCACGAGAACGACAGCGGCGTCCGCTGGTATCTGCTCGTCGGCGTGCAGTAATGCCCGCGCCGCTGCCTGATGCACGGGTTCGCAGCTGAGGTCCACCGCCCCGACCACTGCCGCGTCGATCTCTCCGCGCCGCAATGCCCGCGCGGCGAGCTCAAGGGCGGTGGTGCCTGAGAGCTGTTCCCGCGACACCGTGAAACTGGGTCCCCGTAAATCGAATTGGCTATTCAGGCGGTTCGCCACGACGTTGGGCATGGCCCCCACGACGCCCGCGGCGGTCCACCCCGCAACGACGTCGTCACGAGCCGCGGCGAGTTGGTCGGGCTCGTCGAATTCGTCTGCCAGCCGCCAGCGCTGCCCGAACCGGGTGACTTCGGCATCGCAGCCCATTCCGACGACGACGCTGGTGGTCTCCGGCGGCAAGCTCTTGATCAACTCGCCGATGCCCAGGGCCGCACCGAGCAACGCCAGTTGTTGGGGTTGGGTCTGTTTGAGGTCCGCAGGCGGGAAGCGGGTTTGGGTCAGGTCCAGACTGACCTCAACCATGCGTGCGCCGCGGGCTCCGTCGGCCATGTCGGCGGGGATCGGCTGGCACGTCTTCAAATGCTCGGCGACGGAGGCGGTTTCGTGTCCGTCGCCGAGCAGGAGGCTCAGGCCGACGATCGCGATCTCCGGCTCGGTCCGGGGCGCGTCTGGCGGCGGAGCCGGGTTGGCGCTGCGTCCCTCGATCCACTCTTCGAGCAGCAGGTGGGCGTTGTTGCCGCCGAAGCCGAAGTTGTTGACCGCGGCACGACGGGGGCCGTCGCTGTCCCACGGCTCAGCCTCGGTGAGTAGCCGGAACGGCGAGTCGGCGATGAAGGGCAACGGATCCTCGGCGTGCAGGGTCGGCGGACGGACCCCGGCACGCATCGCTGCGAGCACCTTGATGGCTCCCGCTGCGCCGGATGCTGTAATCGAGTGCCCCAGATTGGATTTCAGTGACCCGATGGGCACGTCGGTCATGCCGGCGAAGATGCGCGCCATGCTCAACATTTCGGTCAGGTCGCCGCGCGATGTTCCGGTGGCGTGGCATTCGATGAGGGAGATGTCGCGCGGCTCGAGTCCGGCCATCTCGTAGGCCAGCCGCATCGCGCGTTCTTGGCCGTCCTGGGAGGGCACCAGAAATCCATGTCCCCGACCGTCGTTGCTCAAGCCGACGCCCCGGATGACGCCCAGAATGGTGTCGCCGTTAGCCATCGCATCGTCGAGGCGCCGCAACACCAGGATGGCCGCGCCCTCGGCGGGCACCAGCCCGTCGGCGCCGTTGTTGAACGGTCGTGACCGCCCCGTTCGGCTCAGTGCCTGCAAGGCGGTGAAGCCGATGTGCAGCAGCAGATCACTGGCGCCGTTGATGCCGCCGGCGAACATCACGTCGGCGGTACGGTCGTGCAACCGATCGCAGGCCAGCTTGATGGCATACAGCGACGAAGCGCAGGCGGCGTCGAGCGCCGCGGCATCGCCGGTCAGACCCAGGGCCTGCGCGATGAGATGCGCCGGTAGCCCGGACATGAAGCGGTTGCGCCAGTCCACCCTGGATTCGAGGCTGGGTTCTTGTCCCCGCCAGACTGTTTCGGCGAGATCCGTCATCTTCTTTGTCGGGTAGCTCAGGTTGCCCAGGACGATCCCAGCGGAACCCGGAACCTCACCTGCCCGCCATCCCGCACTGTCCAGGGCTTGCCTGGCCGCCTCGATTCCCCACCGGTAGAGCGGGTCGAGTCCGGCGAGGTCGTCAGCGTCGAGGAACAGTCCGCGGGGGTCGAACACGTCGTCGAAGCCGCGGACGTAGCCGCCGCGGTCCGACCAGGTGTGGTCGAGTTCGGGTACGTCCGCCGGGGCACACAGGACGCGTGCCGGCGATACGCCCCAGTAATCGGGGCCGGGTGAGCCCAGTGCGTCGCGGCCGTCGTGCACCGTTGTCCAGAGCTCGCCCGCGTTCAGTCCCCCGGGTAGGACACAGCCCTGCCCGACGATCGCGATGGGATCAAACTTCACTTCGAATCAGCCACCGTCGAGTCAGCCGCCGTAGGGATACAACTCGAGTCGTTTGAGACTGATCACCAGCTGGTTGTCGGCGTCGACCAGATCCAGGTCGCAGACGGCGCGGCTGGTCTTGGCGTCCCCGCCGGTGAGCACGCACCGCAGGCCCGCACCCAGCGCGCCGGATCGGTACCGGACGATCTCGCCCACCCGCAGCGGCAGGACGTTGCGGCCGAGCAGCTCGTAGCTCCAGACCAGTGCCGTCTGCAGGCATCCGTCGACGGCGGCCGGGTCCGTCGCCCAGCCCTCGCCCGCCCAGCCCACGGTCGTCAATCCGGACAGGTAGGCCGTCGCAGCCGTTTCGGCGCAGTCCACACCATCGAGCACCTGGAATGCGGCACCGTGGAACAGCGCCCCGCCGGTGTAGCAGGTTTCGCGGTCGATCCTGCGATTTCCCGGTACCGACACCGGGGCGGCCGGGATCACGGCCGCACCCGAACGCATCTCGAGTTTGGCCGAGTAGTAGGCGGTCGAGTCTTCGATGTCGGAGAGCGTCAACGTCAGCAGTTCGGGCCGATCGTCGACGGGCACGCACCGCACCAGCAGGGGGTTGCCGTGCTTCTCGAACTCGTAGAGCGTCACACCGCGTAGCACTTTGAGGTCGAGCACCCGATCCACGTAGTGGCCGGGCCGGCATGCCTCGGCCATCCGGATGAACCATTCGAGTGCCTGCACGACGGGTAACACGACATTGCCCTGGACCCGGTGGCCAAGCAGGTAGGGCTGCTGCGTCACGTGTGCGAGCACCCGCGCGACCCGGCCCTCCGGCGGGATCGGGTGAGTGGGCAGTCCGGCGAGCACGCCGTCGCCGAGGGTCACCTCAGAGCTTCCGGTTTCGCCGTCGAGGACCTCGGCGGCGAACGCGCGCGCGCCGTCGGCGAGCGGGATCAACGAGATGCCACGGGACTCGAACATCGCCTTGAGGCCCGGTGTCACCATGCCGGAATCCCAAGGGCCCCAACCCAGTGCCCGCACCAGACAGGACGGCCCGCGGCGCGCCTGCTCCGCCAGGGCTACCTTGTTGAGGATTTCGTTGGCCATGGCGTAGTCGCTTTGCCCGACGTTTCCGCTGCGCGCGGCCACCGACGAAAACAGGCAGATCACCTTGAGCGCGTCGTTGGCCGTGGCATCCAGCAGCGCGCACGCGCCGCCGACCTTGGTCTCGAAGACCCGGTCGAACCCCTCGAGGGTCTTCTTGTGCAGCGGCGCATCGGCCAGCACACCGGCGCCGTGCACCAGGCCGGTGATGGGGCCGAACTCGCTTCGCACGCTGTCCAGCAACGCACCCAGCTGCGCGGTGTCCCGGACATCGGCGGCGGCGTAGCGGACGCGGGAGCCGGCCGCAGTCAGCGCGGACACGGTGGCCCGCACCTCGCGGTCGGCCAGGATCCGTTGCGCCTGTTGCTCCAACTGCTTCGGGGTGACCTTGAGGCCTTGCGCCGCAGCGCTGGCGAGCAGCGCCCGCTTGAGCTCGGCATCGGTGGTCAGGCCGTGGGCTTCCGGCGGTTCCTCGCTGAGTTCGGTGCGCCCGATCAACACGAACGCCGCCTGGGTCTGCTGCGCCAAGGCGATCACCGAACCGGCGGTCACTCCGCGGGCGCCACCGGAGACCACGATGACGTCTTGCTGACCGATGCGGTGCGTGCGAGTGCTCACCTGCTGTGCGCCCGCGACGACTGTGGTTCGCCCGTGCGAACTACCCAGGCCCACTTCGAGTTCCACCCCGCCCGCCAGTACTTCGGCGGCGATCTGCTCGGCGACGACTTGCGGGGAACGGTGCCCGACGGCGATGTCGATTGCCTTCACCTGCGCGCTGGTCCACTCCTGCGCAGCCGTCTTGGCCAGCGCGCCGATCCCACCCGACCAGACCCGCAGGCCGGGATCGGTGAGCAGACCGAACGTGCCACCGGTGTCTTGAACGGTGACGAAGACGCCGCCATGTTCGGCGAATTGCGCGGCGACGCGCTGTGCGTCGGCGAACAGCACCCGGTTGACGGCAAGCGCCTCGTCACGAGTGGCGATCGGCCGCAGGCCGCCCAGATGGATGACCGCTTCGGCGTCGGCACTGGGCCGGGCCGCGATCGTCGCGCGAATGCCGTGGGTGCGCAGAACTGCGGCCAGGGCCTCGGCCGTCTGAATCAGCCCATCCAGTGCTTCCTCGGCCGTCACGATCTCGACGGTCCTGGCGGCATACAGGCCGGGCATGCCCATTCCGCTCACCGGAGCGGCGGTGGCGCGTACCGCGTAGCGCGCCACCTCCGCTCCGGTCAACTCAAAAGGGGCGCGATCACCTGCCGACAATCCGTTGGGCGCCACCAGATCCGGTGGTGATGAACCCATCAGTGATTGTAGGTAGTCGACGATCTCCTGCAGCGTCACCAACGCCGCCATCGTCGCCGTCTCCACCTCAGGCAACGACGGAACCCGATCCTGCACCGCCGACAAAATCTCAACCCGCTTGATCGAGTCGGACTTTGACGGGTCTCTCGAAGAATCACGCGATGACCTTCAATCATTCGGCAACGACACGCCGGTCCCGCTGATCAGGTCCGACTCGTACACCACTCTGCTGGACGCAACCCTCCCATGACGGTCACGGTGAGCTTCCATGAACCGGTGCGCTGGGACGGCTGGATCCTCTACAGCCATGAAAGCACCCAGGTGGGTTCGGGCATGTCCTACGTTCGCGGCACCGTGCACACCGAGGACGGTGCTCTACTCGCCTCGTTTACCCAGGACGGCCTGATCCGGCCGCTACGCACCAGCGACAACAAGATCGCCGAGCACTCTCGGTTATAGGCGTGGGCGCCCGGCCGCGGAGGGTAGTTCAGCGAAACCGCCGACGAGCGACAGATCAAAGCTGAATAGACCTGCGATGGGCGCACTCTCGGGCGGCGGGTCCGGGTAACTCCAGGCCACGTCTGGTACGACGGTGTCTCCGACGACCGCGGACCAGTAGCGGGCGTAGCCCTTGTAGTTGCAGTAGCTCGACGTCGTCGACGCCTGCAACAGATCCGTGCGGACGTGGTCGGAGGCGACGTACAGCCGCGGAACTAGGGCCGTCTCGAACAGGATCACGGTGTCATCGGTGTCCACCAGGGGCACTCCGTCAACGTCGACCCGCAATGCGCGCCGGGTGGGTCGGCAATCGACCCGGTGATAGGGGTTCGGCGGGTAGTGCACCAGCCGCCGGCCCTCCTCGAACCAGGCGTCCACGGCGTCCCACGGCACCTGCACGAAGCCCGCTGCCTCGGGCAGCGCCCGATGCGGAAGATCGCCGACGGCATCCGCGGGGAAGGCGTAGCCCAGCGGCTCGCCCTGGCGATGCACCAGCAGCGCGCTTTCGGTGTCGATCACGGTGCGCTCACCGCGGATCGCCCGCACGCGGCGCGGATGCGGTTCGACATACACCAGAGCGCCGGTGATCTCCGGGGCGAACCAACCGGCGCGCTCGGTACTCAACGGGCCGTGTCCGGCAACCAGACTCATTTCACTCCTACCCGTGTTCGCCTCATTCGGCTTTACAAATTTAGCTTCAACTGTAATATCTCGGAGAAGTTGTGCTGCGCGGCCGGACAGTTCGCCCGGCCGGCGGCACCGTCTGAGATTCTCACGACGAGCTGGGATGATGCGATGACGAGTACCGCTGCGGCGCTGGATTCCTTGGCGCAGGACCACTACCTCCGCTACCGCCTCGATGTCATCGCCCCCGATGTCGCCGGCCTGGTGCGCGCGGCCGGCGGGTGGCTGTATCACCGTGCGTCGACCGGCTGGGACGTGCGGGTGCTGGTGCCACCGCACCAGGATCTCCGGCCGTTGCAGATCCTGGGCCTCAATACGGCGGACCTCGAGACGGAGCTGTCTGCCTCCGGCAGCGATACACCCGGGCACAGCCTGGCGGTGGTCGCCGACTCGCTCACCGCCGATCCCCGAATCAGCGCGCGGATACACCACGCGCTGCGGAGCAGCCTGACCGAGGTCGTGTTGTGGGGCGAGCGCTGGCCGCTGGAGGTCAGCCATCGGCTCAGCACCGTGCAGCACCTGCCCACCGTGGCGGGCCAGGCGTTCAAGCGGCAGGCGTTGGCTGCCGCCGATGTCGGGCACGCGGACCCGTTCGACGGTCCGGAGATATTCCGTAGCGACCAGAAGCATTGCCTGCCGGTCAATTCCGACCTGATCCCGGTCGGCTGATGCGCAAGCACTACGACCACACCCTGCTCTACCTGCACGAGACGATCGATCTGGGCCGCGGCGTCAGCGACGACTTCACCCGCAACTTCACCGAGATCTACCAGCCGATGATGACCGAGCTGGGTGCCCGCCTGTTCGCGTTGTGGGAGTCCACCGCCTACAACGGGCACTGGCCGCAGGTCACGATCATCTGGGAGATCGACGCGTTCGCCGACTACGCCCGAATCGGGCGGGCGCAGAACCGCGGTGGCAGCCACGCCCAGCGCGCGGCCGAGTGGTCGGCCTACCTCGCCGGCATCGGAGCATCGGGGGAGGGCCGCATCATGTACCCCGGCCCGCACAACAAGACCCTGTCTGCGCTGTGCGCGGCCGACTTCGACGCCACCGTGGTCATTCAGGAAATCATGCAGACCAAGCCCGGTCGACAGGACGACTACATCCGGGAACTGGAGCGGCTGTACGTGCCGTGGTCGGAGAGCACCGGAAAGCGCTGGCTCGGTTCGTTCACCACCACGTTCCGCTACAACGAGGTCATCCATTACTGGGCACTGGACGGCGGCTGGGACTGCTTCGCCGAGCATTACCCGTCGTGGAAGGACCATCCGCCGGCGGAGATCGTGACGTGGATGAGCGTGGCGCCCGCATTACGCGACGGCTGGGAGGACTCGATCCTGCAGGCCCTGCCCCCCTCGCCGCTGCAGCGAGACGCGTCGTGACAAGCGTTGCCGCGCCGGAGTTCTCCTACGATCCGTTCGACCCGGCGGTGATGGCCGACCCGCTGCCGTACTACCGCGTGCTGCGCGACCAGCACCCGATGTACTACGTACCGCAGTGGGACCTCTACGCCCTGTCCCGCTTCGACGACATCTGGGATGTGCTGGCCGTCAGTGATGGAACCTTCGTGGCTTCGGAGGGCACGCTGCCCGCGGCCAACGTGCTGGCGCACCACAACGGCGGTCCGGTCCCGGACCCGCCGCTGCACCCGCTGCCCTTCCACGCCGTCTTCGACAAGCCGATCTACGACGACATCCGCCGGTTGCAGTCCCCGGCGTTTCGGCCCCGATCGGTGGCTGACTGGGAAGACCGGGTCCGCACCTTGGCCAACCAGCGGCTGGATGAGCTGCTTCCGCTGGGCCGGTTCGACTTGACCTGTGATTACGGCGGAGTCGTAGTGGCCCAGGTGGTCTGCGAACTGCTGGGCATTCCGACCGATTGCGCCGCGGAGGTATTGGCGGCGGTGAACGCCGGCAGCCTGGCGCAGGCCGGCAGCGGCGTGGACACCGCCGCGGCGCGGCCCAATTACCTGCAGTACCTCATCCCGGCCGTGCAACGCCGGCGCGCCGAGCGGGGCTCCGGCGACCTGCCGATCGTCGACGGGATGCTGGCCTACCGGCTACCGGACGGCAGCGACCTGGATGACGTCGAAGCCGCGACGCAATTGCTGTGCATCTTCATCGGCGGCACCGAGACCGTGCCCAAGATCGTCGCGCACGGATTGTGGGAGCTGGCTCGACGCCCGGACCAACTGGCCGCGGTGCGGGCGAATCCGCACGACACGGTGCAGCTGGCGCGCGAGGAGATGATCCGGTATTGCGCACCGGCGCAATGGTTCGCGCGCACCGCCCGCAAACCGTTCACGCTGCACGGCACGACTGTCGAGCCGGGCCAACGCATCATCACCCTGCTCGCGTCGGCCAACCGCGACGAGCGTCAGTACCCCGACCCCGACGAATTCCAGTGGGACCGGCCGATCAAACGCTCCCTGGCGTTCGGCCGCGGTCAGCACTTCTGCATCGGCTACCACCTGGCCCGACTGGAAGTGACTGTCCTGGTGCAGGAATGGTTGCGCCGAGTCCCGGACTATCGGATCGTCGACGACGGCGCGACCAGGCTGCCGTCCAGTTTTCAATGGGGCTGGAACACCATCCCGGTGGAGGTCTGAGGCATGTGGGCATACCGGTTGATCGCGCCGTATCAGTTCGAGAAGATCGAGGCCCCCGACCCCACCGAGCAGCAGGTCGGCGCGGGGCAGGTGCTGCTGCAGTTCGTCGCCGCCGGGGTGTGCGGCAGTGACCTGCCGGCCTTTCGCGGCGCGCAGGGCAGGTTGCCCGGTGACGACGGTGCCGGTGCTGCGGAGAAGCTCGGCTTCCCGATCCACGAGATCGTCGGCGACGTCGTCACCAGCCGGCACCCGCAGCACCAACCCGGCGACCGGGTCGTCGGCTGGGCATCGGGCTTCGACGGACTGATGGAGCAGGTGATCAGCGACGGCGAGGGCCTGATGACCTACGACCCGGCGCTGGTGCCCGCCCAAGCCGTGGGCCTGCAACCCCTGGCCTGTGTGCTCTACGCCGTCGAACAGTTGCCAGACCTGGCCGGCCGCCACGTGGCGGTGATCGGGCAGGGTTCGATCGGCCTGCTGTTCAGCGCCGTCGCCAAAGCCGCGGGTGCGCGCCGCGTCACCGGCGTGGACCCGGTCGATCGTCGAGATATGGCTGCCGCCTTCGGTGTTGACACCGTCGTGCAGGCGACCAGCGACCGGTGGGTGCGCCACCTGGACGCCGGCGACCGCCCGGAGATCGTGATCGAGGCCGTCGGACACCAGGTCGCCACCCTGGGTCACGCCATCGAGGCCGTCGCACCCGGTGGCACGGTGTTCTACTTCGGTGTCCCCGACGACGACAGTTATCCGATCAGTATGCGCACCATGCTGCGCAACAACCTCACGTTGATCTCCGGAGTCACCCAGGAGCGGCCCCGGATGCTGGCGGCCGCAGGCAGATTCGCCGCCGGGCATCCAGAACTGTTGGGTGACTATGTCACTCATGTGTTCGGTTGCCACGAAGCCCAGGCCGCCTTCGAGTTGGCGACCCGGCCGGTGCCGGGCCGCGTCAAGATCGCGATGGTCGCATGACGTCGGCGCTGCGTGCCGCCCTGGCGGACCGGGCACCGCTCTGGGGCGGCTGGGTCACCGGGCCCACGGTGCTGGGCCCGGAGGAATTCGCCCGCGCCGGCTATGACTACGTGGGTTTCGACGCCCAGCACAGCTACCTCGACGATGCCGAGATCGCCGCCATGCTCCGGCACACCGAGCACCTGCCGATCGCCACCGCGGTCCGGTTGCCCAACGCGGATCCGGCCCCCATCGGTCGGGTGCTCGATGCCGGCGCCGACGCGGTCATCATCGCGCTGATCGAGACCGCCGAGCAGGCGGCCGCCGCGGTAGCCGCCACCCGCTACCCTCCGGCGGGCATCCGCAGCTTCGGGCCGTTGCGGCCCGGCCTGGGCCGCGATCTGGCCGGCCTCCAGGAGCGGGTAGACGTCTTCGCGATGATCGAGACGGCCGCGGCCTTGGCCGACGTGGAACGGATCTGCGCGGTTCCCGGCCTGGCCGGCATCTACGTCGGACCCGCCGACCTGGCGATCTCGCTGGGCGTCGATGTCGCGCAGTCCACCACGCACCCCGACCTGGTCGCGGCCATGACACGAATCCGGCAGGCGGCAGCGGCAGCGGGCGTGATCGCCGCGATCCACGGCGGATCGGGCGCGGCGGGCGCGGCCCTGGCCGGGCTGGGCTACCAGATGATCACGCTGGCCGCCGAGTCCGCGGCGCTACGCCGCGGAGCCCTCGAGCACCTCGAGGAAGCGCGGGGCCGATGAGCCCAGCACGCGTAGCGCTGGTCACCGGCGCCGCCCGCGGCCAGGGCTGGGCGATCGCCGAACGGTTGCGCGTGGACGGCTTCGCCGTGGTCGCCTGCGACATCAACGCCGACGAATTGCATGCGGCCGTTGCCGCGCGGGGTGATGAGGGGTTGATCGGTCTTGTGCTCGACGTCACCCGCCCCGAACAGTGGGACGCCGCGGTGGCGGCGACCGTCCAACGGTTCGGGGCGCTGACCGCGCTGATCAACAACGCCGGCACCCTGCACCGTGCGGCGATCGCCGATGAGACACCCGAAGACTTCGAAAAGGCCTGGCGGGTCAACTGTCTGGGCGCATTCCTGGGAATCCAGGCGGCGCTGGACCAGCTGCGGACGGCCGAGGGCGCCGCCATTGTCAACACCTGCAGCACCGGGGCGATCCGTCCCTTTCCGCAGCACAGCGCCTACGGGTCGTCGAAGTGGGCGCTGCGCGGCCTGACCCAGACCGTCGCCGCGGAGCTCGTCACGGCGGGCATCCGGGTCAATGCGGTGTTCCCCGGGCCGATCGCCACCCCGATGCTCGACGAAGTCACCCAGCAGCGCCTGGCCGCGGTGTCGGCGGGCGGCCGGCTCGGCCGGCCGGTCGAGGTGGCTGACGCGGTGGCGTTCCTGGTTTCGCAAGCCGCGTCGTTCATCACCGGCGCCGAGCTCGTCGTGGACGGCGGCCAGTGCCTGCAGATCCGATGAACATCGGCATCATCGGCGCCGGGCCGGGCGGGCTGGCGCTGGGAATCCTGTTGCAGCGTGCGGGATTCTCCGACTTCACCATCTTCGACCGGGAGGACGGTGTCGGCGGCACCTGGCGGATCAACACGTATCCGGGGCTGGCCTGTGACGTCAAGTCACACCTGTACTCCTATTCCTTCGACCTGAATCCGCACTGGTCGCGGCAGTGGTCGCAGCAACCCGAGATCCTGGCCTATTTCGAGCGGTGCGCCGCCGACCACGGCCTGGCCGCGCACCTGCGGCTGCGCACCGAGATTCGCTCGGCCCGTTGGGAAGAAGACCGCCGCCAGTGGTGTCTGACCACCGACACCGGCGCGCAGCATCGGTTCGACGTGGTGGTCTCGGCCGTCGGGCTGTTCACCCAGCCGGTGCTGCCCGATCTGATCGAAGAACAGCCCTTCGCCGGCACCGTGATGCATTCGGCGCGGTGGGACCATTCGGTGCCGATCGCCGGGGCGAAGGTCGCCGTGCTCGGGACGGGTTCGACCGCGGCGCAACTGCTGCCGGAGCTGGCCGAGGTCGCCGAGAAGGTGTACTCGCTGCAGCGGTCACCGACCTGGATCCTGCCCAAGCCGGACCGGCGCTACACCCCGCGGGAGCGATGGGCCTTCGCCCGCATCCCATTGGCCAAACGGCTGTACCGGATGCGACTGTGGCTGCGCAGCGAGTCGAACATCTCGGTGATCGAGAACGGCAGCGACAAGACCCGGGAGTTCACCGATATCGCGCGAAAACTCTTGGACAGCACCATCGCCGACGAGCAACTACGCCAAGCGCTCACCCCGGATCACCCGCTGGGCTGCAAACGTCTGGTGTTCTCCTCGGACTACCTGCCCGCGCTGGCCCGACCCAACGTCGAAGTGGTGACCAGCCCGGCCCGGGCCCTGCGCTCCCGATCGGTGGTCACCGAGGACGGCACCGAGTGCGAGGTCGACGTGGTGGTCTGCGCCACCGGATATGCCGCTGCGGACTACCTCGGTCAGATCGAGGTGACCGGGGAGGACGCCACCACGCTCAAGCAGGCCTGGCGGGACGGGCCGCGTGCTTACCTCGGTATGGCGATGCCCGGGTTCCCCAACTTCTTCATGCTCTACGGGCCCAACACCAACGTCGGCTCCAACAGCGTCATCTTCGTGCTGGAAGCCCAAGCGCGCTACATCGTGCGGGTGCTCAAACACCTTCGGCGCACCGGCAAGTCCTACGTCGCCGTGCGGCCGGCCGCGCTGGCCGACTTCATCACCAAGATCGACCGGTGGATGCACGGCACCGTGTGGACCACCCGCTGCAGCAACTACTTTCGTGCCGCCAACGGCCGGGTGGTCACCCAGTGGCCGCGCAGTGCCGGCGCCTTCTGGGCGATGACCCGCCGATTCCGGGCCGCCGACTTCACCTTCGAACCACCAGTCAGTGCGGATCGAAGGTGATGATCTGACGTACCGCGGTGCCGTCGGCGAGTGAGTCCATGGCCTCATTGATCTGCTCCAGCGGCACTGTCGCCGACACCAGCCGCTCGACGGGGAGCCGGCCCGCTCGCCACAACTCCACGAAGCGAGGGATGTCACGCGCGGGGACCGCCGAACCCAGATAGCTGCCGATCAGTGAGCGTCCTTCGGCGACCAGACTCAGCGGGGACACACTGATCCGGGCGTCCGGCGGCGGCAGGCCGACGGTGATGGTGCGCCCGCCCGGCGCGGTCAGGCCGATCGCGGTCTCCAGCGCGGCGGGGTGGCCCGCCGCCTCGATCACCACCGGGGCGCGCACGCCGGCGTCGAGTGCCTGCTGCGGCGTGTAGGTGCGGTGCGCGCCCAACGCGGTTGCGGCGGCCATCTTGTCCGGCAGCCGGTCGATCGCGATCACCTGCACGCCATCGTGGGCCAGCGCGGTCAGCACCGCGGCCATCCCGACCCCGCCGAGCCCGACCACCGCGACGGTGCCACCGGGCGCCGGACGGCCGACGTTGAGTACGGCGCCGCCGCCGGTCAGTACCGCGCAGCCCAGCAGGGCGGCCACTGTCGGCGGCACGTCGTCGGGAACCGGCACCGCGCTGGCCGCACTCACCACCGCATGCGTGGCGAACCCGGAGACACCCAGGTGGTGGTAGACGGTCTGGTCGGCGCGGTGCAGCCGCAGCCCGCCGCCGAGCAGAGTGCCCGCGCCGTTGGCGGCGCTGCCGGGCTCGCACGGCGCCATGCCGTCGGTGGCGCACGCCGCGCAGTACCCGCAGCGCGGCAGGAAGGTCAGCACCACCCGCTGGCCGGGGCGCACCCCGGTGACCCCGGCGCCGACCGCCTCCACGATGCCGGCGGCCTCGTGGCCGAGCAGCATCGGCACCGGTCGCACCCGGTTGCCGTCGACCACCGACAGATCGGAGTGACAGACCCCGGCGGCCTCGACGCGCACCAGCAGCTCGCCCTCGCCGGGCGGGGCCAGCTCCACCTCCGTCACCGTCAGCGGGCGCGAGGCGGCGTAGGGGCGAGGCGCACCGATCCGCTCCAGTACGGCCCCGCGGATCGCGATCATGCTGGAATACAACCATGAGTGTCCCGCCCGCGCCGGAAGGGTTGACCAGCCAGGACTTTCCGGTGCACTGGCCGGTGCTGACCCGCTGGGCCGACAACGACATGTTCGGCCACCTCAACAACGCGGTGTACTACCAGCTGTTCGACACCGCGATCAACGGCTGGATCGCCGCCCATGTCGATATAGACCCGGTCGCGATGCCCGAGCTGGGGGTGGTCGCCGAATCGGGCTGCCGATTCCTGGGCGAACTCGCCTTCCCGGACCGGCTGGCGGTGGGGCTGGCGGTGACCCGGCTGGGGCGCAGCAGTGTCACCTACCGGCTCGCGGTGTTCCGCACACCGGATGACGCCGGCGCCGTCCCGCTGGCCGCGCTCGGGCACTGGGTGCACGTCTATGTCGACCGCACCACCCGGCGGCCGGTGCCGATCCCCGACGGTATTCGCGCGTTGCTGGCCACCGCCCAGGTTTAGCTCGGCGGCAGTTTCGTCGGTGGCTATGCTCGGCGGGTGCCGCTCGTGAGTAAGACCGTCGAAGTCGCCGCCGACGCCGCCACGATCATGGGGATCGTGGCCGATTTCGAGGCGTACCCGCAGTGGAACGAAGAGGTCAAAGGGATTTGGGTGCTGGCGCGCTACGACGACGGCCGGCCCAGCCAGCTGCGGCTGGATGCGTCCTACTCCGGCTTCGACGGCACCTTCATCCAGGCGGTGTACTACCCCAGCGCGACCCAGATCCAGACCGTGCTCCAGCAGGGCGATCTGTTCAGCACGCAGGAGCAGCTGTTCTCGGTGGTCGAGATCGGCCCCACCACGTTGCTCACCGTCGACATGAACGTCGAGACCGAGATGTCGGTGCCCAAGCCGATGCTCAAGAAGGCCTTCAGCAACGCATTGGACTACCTGGCTGACAATCTCAAACGGCGCGCCGAAGAACTGGCTTCGGGCTAGCACGAAGCGGGAGACCCGAATTGAGCCACCCAACCGTCGACCCCGCCGAGCAGCCCTACCGCGCTCGTCGACAGAACTGGGTCAACCAGCTGGACCGGCACGCGCTGATGACACCGGACGCCCCGGCACTGCGGTTCCTGGGCCAGACCACCACCTGGTCGCAGCTGCGTGATCGGGTTGGCGCGCTGGCCGACGCCCTGAGCCGCCGCGGGGTTCGCGCCGGTGACCGGGTGATGATCCTGATGCTCAACCGCACCGAGTTCGTCGAGTCGGTGCTGGCCGCCAACATGCTGGGCGGGATCGCGGTGCCGGTCAATTTCCGGCTCACCCCGCCGGAGATCGCCTACCTGGTCACCGACTGCGAGGCCAGGGTGCTGATCACCGAACCGGCACTGGTGCCGGTCGCCGCCGGTGTGCGAGAGCTGACCGGACTGCTGGACCACGTGGTGGTGGCCGGCGGTTCAGCGAGGCTCGACGGAGGAGAGGCGAAGCTGGGACCGCCGCATGAGCCCGGAGCGCCGGCCGATGAGGCGGCGGGCCTGCTCGCCTACGAAGACCTGATCAGCGAGACAGGCGAGCCGCACGCCCCGGTGGACATCCCCAACGACTCACCGGCCCTGATCATGTACACCTCGGGGACCACCGGCCTGCCCAAGGGAGCGGTGCTCACCCACACCAACCTGGTCGGTCAGACGATGACCGCGCTGCACACCGCCGGAACCGGCACCTCCGACGTGGCCTTCATCGGTGTGCCGTTCTTCCACATCGCCGGTGTGGGCAACCTGTTGCCCGGCATGTGGCTGGGCATCCCGACCGTCATCAACCCCCTCGGCGCTTTCGACGCCGGCCAACTGCTCGACGTGCTGGCCGCCGAGAAGGTCACCGGCATCTTCCTGGTGCCGGCTCAATGGCAGGCGGTCTGCGCCCAGCAGCAGGCCAACCCGCGCGACATCCGGTTGCGGACCATGTCGTGGGGTGCGGCGCCGGCCTCCGACGCCTTGCTGCGACAGATGGCCGAGACCTTCCCCGGCACCAAGATCCTGGCGGCCTTCGGGCAGACGGAGATGTCGCCGGTGACCTGCATCCTGCTCGGCGAGGACGCCACCAGAAAGCTCGGTTCGGTCGGCACGGTCATCCCGACCGTCTCGGCCCGGGTGGTCGACGAGCAGATGAACGACGTCGCGGTCGGCGAGGTGGGCGAGATCGTCTACCGGGCGCCCACCCTGATGAGCGGCTATTGGAACAATCCGGAGGCCACCGCCGAGGCCTTTGCCGGCGGCTGGTTCCACTCCGGCGACCTGGTCCGGATGGATGAAGAGGGCTACGTCTGGGTGGTCGACCGCAAGAAGGACATGATCATCTCCGGTGGCGAGAACGTGTACTGCGCCGAAGTGGAGAACGTGCTGGCCGATCACCCCGATATCGCCGAGGTCGCCGTCATCGGCCGCCCGGACGAGCGATGGGGCGAGGTACCGATAGCGGTCGCCGCGCTGTCCCGGGCCGGCCTCACCCTGGCCGACCTCGACGATTTCTTGACCAAGCGGCTGGCGCGCTACAAGCACCCCAAGGCGCTCGAGATCGTCGACGCCCTGCCCCGAAACCCGGCCGGGAAAGTGCTCAAAACGGAACTGCGCATTAACTACGGGACGGCTCAGGGATCCGAGCGGGGCAGCACCCCAAGCGATGCCGCGCGAAACACCGATGAGTGAGGTGGCGGCACGTTACTCTCCGGTAGGAAGCCCGCGTAGGTTCCGCCCGTTCGATGTCCTTCTCACGGAGACATCAGGTATGGTCCGATGGTCGCCAAGGGCACTTCGGGCCGATAAGGTGACGCGGGTCTCGCTGAACGACGGACGGGAGAAGACACTGTGCGACGCGGTTCCTTGCTGAGTCGTGCGGCGGGATCTCTGGTGAGGGGGGTGGTGTGACGGCTCCAGCGCGTCCTCGTGTCGCCGACTTCCTCCGGGATCGGGTGCTGCCGCCGCTGATCATGGTCGGCGGATTCTTCAGAATGTGTGCCCTGACCGCCCGCGCGCTTTTCGTACGCC
This sequence comes from Mycobacterium sp. SVM_VP21, assembly GCA_024758765.1. Classification (NCBI taxonomy): domain Bacteria; kingdom Bacillati; phylum Actinomycetota; class Actinomycetes; order Mycobacteriales; family Mycobacteriaceae; genus Mycobacterium; species Mycobacterium cavoris. Next base: position 1,661,093 of record CP101406.1, on the reverse strand, counting down.
CGTTCCAATGGCGCGAGACCCTGCAGCAGGGCTGGTTCATCACCAGTGTCGCCATCATTCCGACCATCGCGGTCGCCATTCCGCTGACCGTGCTGCTGGTCTTCACACTGAATATCCTGTTGGCGCAGTTCGGTGCTGCCGACGTTTCCGGCGCCGGCGCCGGTATCGCCGCCGTCACCCAGTTGGGGCCGCTGGTCACCGTGCTGGTGGTCGCGGGCGCCGGCTCCACCGCGATCTGTGCCGACCTGGGTGCGCGCACCATCCGCGAGGAGATCGACGCGATGGAGGTACTCGGCATCGATCCGATCCATCGACTGGTGGTCCCCCGGGTGATCGCCGCGACCGTGGTGGCCTTGCTCCTCAACGCCTTGGTGATTGTGATCGGCTTGACCGGCGGCTTCCTCTTCGGTGTCTACCTGCAGAACGTGTCCGGCGGCGCCTATCTGTCCACGCTGACTCTGCTCACCGGGCTGCCCGAGGTGGTCATCTCGACGGTGAAAGCCAGCGTGTTCGGACTTATCGCGGGCTTAGTCGGCTGCTATCGCGGACTTACCGTCCGCGGCGGCTCCAAGGGTCTGGGCACCGCCGTCAACGAAACAGTCGTGCTGTGCGTGCTTGCGTTGTTCGCCGTGAACGTGGTGCTGACCACCATCGGCGTGAAGTTCGGAACGGGGACCTGACATGTCGACATCGACAGTAGTTCGGGGACGCTTTCCCGGGCTGGTTGCGAACTACCAGCGCTACGTCGGGATGGCCGGCCGCGGACTCGAAAGAAGCGGCCGGCTCGGCTGGTTCTCGGTAACCGCCCTCCGGCAGATCCCGTGGGCGCTGCGCCGGTACCGCACCGAGACGCTGCGTCTGGTCGCTGAACTGGGCATGGGCACCGGCGCCATGGCCGTGATCGGCGGCACCGTCGCCATCATGGGCTTCGTGATGCTGGCCGGCGGCTCGCTGATCGCGATCCAGGGCTTCACCTCGCTGGGCAACATCGGTGTGGAGACCTACACCGGTTTCGCCGCGGCCTTGGTCAACGTCCGTGTGGTCGGCCCGGTCAACGCCGGTATCGCCCTGGCTGCGACGGTCGGGGCGGGAGCCACTGCCGAACTCGGCGCGATGCGCATCAGCGAGGAGATCGACGCCCTCGAAGTGATGGGGATCAACTCGATCGCCTACCTGGTGTCCACCCGCGTGGTGGCCGGCTTCACCGTGATCATCCCGCTGTACGCACTCGCGCTGATCATGGCGTTCGCCGCACCGCAGATCGTCACCACACTGTTCTTCGGACAGTCGTCGGGTACCTACGACCACTACTTCCGAACGTTCTTGCGGCCCGACGATGTGTTCTGGTCGTTCATTGAAACGATCTTGATCGCGGTGGTGGTCATGGTCACCCACTGCTATTACGGCTTCAACGCCAGTGGTGGTCCGGTCGGCGTCGGTGCCGCGGTGGGCCAGTCGATGCGCCTGTCCCTGATCACGGTGCCCACAGTCGTGCTGCTCGCAGCGTTGGCGCTCTACGGCGTCGACCCCAACTTCAACCTAACGATGTGACGCGTATGGCAACCGGGAAGCAGAACAAAGTGCACAACCCGCCGTTCCGGCTCGCGGGCGTGGTGACCTTCGCCGTCCTGGCGCTGATCGGCGGCCTGGTCTACGGCCAGTTCCGTGGGGCCTTCACGAAGACGACGTCGCTGACCATGGTCGCCCCGCGCGCCGGTCTGGTGATGGACCCGGGCGGACCGGTGACCTACAACGGCGTCCAGATCGGGCGCGTGGCCGACATTGCGCCGACCGAGTACGAGAACAAGCCGGCCGCCAAGTTCACCCTCGACGTGAACCCCAAGTACCTCAAGCTGATTCCGTCCAACGTCAAAGCCGACATTTTGGCTACCACGCTGTTCGGCAACAAGTACGTGTCGCTGACCGCCCCGGAACACCCGGCGCGGGAACGCATCACCAGCAAGAACATCATCGCGACGTCGGTGACGACGGAGCTCAACACGCTGTTTGAGACCATCAACAACCTGTCCGAGCACGTGGACCCGATCAAGCTGAACCTGACGCTGCACGCCGCAGCCGAGGCGCTGACCGGGTTGGGCGACAAGCTCGGCGAATCGCTGGTCAACGGCAACGCGATTCTCGACGACGTCAACGCGCGGATGCCGTCCTTCCGCCGCGACCTGAAGGGTTTCGCAACCCTGGGCGAGGTCTACGCCGACGGCGCACCGGATCTGGTCGGCTTCCTGGACTCCTCGGTGGTGACCGTCAAGACCATCACCAACCAGCAGAAGGAACTGGACGCCGCGTTGCTGGGCGCCGCCGGGGTGGGCAACCTCGGGGCGGATGTCACCCAGCGGTTCGGGCCGTACTTCCGTGCGCAGTTCTCCGACCTGGTCTCGGTGTCGGCGCTGTTGGACGAGTACAGCCCGGAACTGTTCTGCGCCATCCGCAACCTGGCCAATGGAGGACCCAAGGTCTACGACTTCCTGGGCGGCGACGGCTACTCGCTCGCCACCAACAGTGAGCTGGTCGGTCCGGCCAACCCCTACATCTACCCCGAGAACCTGCCGCGTTACAACGCCCGGGGTGGGCCCGGCGGTGCGCCGGGCTGCTGGCAGGAGATCACCCACGACTTCTGGCCGGCGCCTTACCTGGTGGCCGACACGGGAGTCAGCCAAGCGCCCTACAACCACTTTGATACCGGATCGCCCCTGGCCATTGATTACGTCTGGGGTCGCCAAGTCGGGGATTACACGATCAACCCATGAACATCACCAGAACCGCCCTCAAACTCGGCGCCGTCGGCTCGGTGCTGCTGCTCTTCACGGTCGGCCTCGTCGTGGTCTTCGGGCAGATCCGGTTCGACCGGACGGCCCGCTACTCCGCGGAATTCAGCAATGCCAGCGGCCTGCGTCAGGGGCAGTTCGTGCGTGCCTCCGGGGTGGAGATCGGCAAGGTCAAGAGGGTCCGACTGGTCGACGGCGGCCGTCGGGCGGTGGTGGACTTCGACGTCGACCAGTCACTGCCGCTGTTCCAGTCGACCACCGCGCAGATCCGCTACGACGACCTCATCGGCAACCGCTACCTGGAGCTCAAACGGGGCGAGGGTGAGGGCGCCGACCAGCGGTTGCCCATCGGCGGATTCATTCCTGCTTCCCGTACCGAGCCGGCGCTGGACCTGGACGCATTGATCGGCGGTTTCAAGCCGGTGTTCCGGGCGCTGGACCCGGAGAAGATCAACACCATCGCGTCCACCATCGTCACGGTCTTCCAGGGCCAGGGCGGCACCATCAACGACATTCTTCAGCAGACCGCTCAGCTGACAGCTCACATCGCCGACCGGGATGCGGCGATCGGCGAAGTCGTCAAGAACCTCAACGTCGTCCTGGACACCGCGGTTCGCCATCGCCAGACCTTCGATGAAACGGTCGACAACTTCGACAAACTGGTCAAGGGTCTGAACAGCCACGCCGACCCGCTGGCGAACGGCACCGCGGAGTTCGGTAACGCCGCCGGCAATCTGGCGGATCTGCTGGCCGACAACCGCACCCAGTTGCACAGCCTGTTCCCGGTCGCCGGTCCGGAGCCGCCGGACCGGCTCGCCGATGTCGACGAGCTGCTGCAGAAGATTCCGAGGGCGTTGAAGTTGATCGGGCGCACCGGGGTCTACGGTGACTTCTTCAACTTCTACCTCTGCGACGTGACTATCAAGCTTCCTGGATTGCAGCCGGGCGGGCCGGTGCGAAACGCTCGGTTGTGGCAGCAACCGACGGGGAGGTGCACGCCTCAGTGAGGACTCTGGAACCGCCCAACCGGGCACGGATCGGCATCATCGGTGTCGCCACAGTGGCGTTGGTAACCCTGGTGGGGCAGACCTTCACCACGGTGCCGATGCTCTTCGCCGAACCGAGTTACTTCGGACAGCTCTCCGATAGCGGCGGCCTGAACGCCGGCGACAAGGTGCGCATCTCCGGCGTGGACGTCGGCAAGGTACAAGATCTGTCGATCGAGGGCGACCACGTGCTGGTGAAGTTCTCGGTCGGTGCCAACCCGATCGGCAGCGACAGCCGGATCGGGGTCAAGACCGACACCATCTTGGGCCGCAAGGTGCTGTCGATCGAGCCCAAGGGTGAGCGCCGCATAGCGCCGCAGGGTGTGCTGCCGTTGGGCCAGAGCACCACCCCCTACCAGCTCTACGATGCGGTCTTCGACGCCACCAAGGCCGCCTCCGGCTGGGACATCGACACGGTCAAGAAGTCGTTGAAGGTGCTGTCGGAGACGGTCGATCAGACCTACCCGGACCTGAGCGACGCGCTCGACGGCGTCGCGAGGTTCTCCGACACCATCGGCAAACGTGACGACGAGATCACTCACCTGCTGGCACAGACCAACCAGGTCGCGAGCGTTATCGGTGACCGCAGCAACCAGATCGACGCGCTGCTGCGCAATACTCAGACCCTCTCGGCAGCAGTGAACCAGCGCAGCCAGGCGATCTCGGCGTTGCTAGGCAACATCGCCTATTTCGGCGAACAGGTTCAGGGCCTGGTCCGCGACAATCCGGGTCTGGATCTGAACCACGTCTTCGAAGAGGCCTCCACCATCACCGACATGCTGGTGCGGCGCCAGGATGACCTGCGGGAGATGTTCACCATCCTGGGCAGGTACCTGACGATCGTGAACGAGGCGATGGCATCGGGCCCCTACTTCAAGGTCTCGACGCTGAACCTGATCCCGTACTGGATCCTGCAGCCCTGGGTGGACGCGGCGTTCAAGAAGCGTGGCATCTCGCCCGAGGAATTCTGGCGCAACGCCGGCCTGCCGGAGTTCCGTTACCCCGACCCGAACGGAAATCGGTTCGCCAATGGTGCACCGCCGCCCGCTCCGCAGGTGCTTGAGGGCACCCCCGAGCACCCCGGGCCGGCCGTCGCGCCCGGTTCGCCGTGCTCGTACGCACCTGCCGCGGGCATGTTCCCGACTCCGGGCAACCCGCTGCCATGCGCCAACTTGGACCCGAACGACGGCCCGTTCGGACGGAGCGGACCGTACCCGGGGCCGACCGATGTGTTGGTCTCGCCGCCCAACCCGGACGGCATCCCGTCGTCGCCGGGCATCTCGATCGCGGGTCGTCCGGGCGAGACGCCGCCGGTGGTGCCGGGCACGCCGGTTCCGATGCCCGACGCCAACCCGGGCGGGCGTTCGGAGCCGATGGGCCCGGTCGCCGGTCCGGCTCCCGCCAACCCGGGCGCGGCACCCCCACCGGCACCGCGGGCACCCGGTCCGCCTGTTCCGCCTGGACCCGGCAACCAGCTACCGGCACCGTTCATCACGCCTGGTGAAGGCGGCAACAGCCAGCCCGGTGGCGGCGGTGGCGCAAGAGGGAGTGAGCGTCCGTGAGTACCGTCTTTGATGTTCGCAACCTGCGACTGCCGGAGCGATCGCGGACGACGGTGATCGTCGGGTCGCTGCTGTTGGCGCTGGCCCTCGTTGCCGGCTTCGGAGGAGTGCAGCTCTTTCGCAAGCTGAACAGCACCAGCCTCGTCGCCTACTTCCCACAGACCGACGCGCTGTACCCCGGTGACGCGGTGCAGATCATGGGTGTCCGGGTGGGAGCGATCGACAAGATCGAGCCGGCCGGCGACAAGATGAAAGTCACCCTGCACTACAACAACAAGTACAAGGTGCCCGCCGACGCCAAGGCGATCATCTTGAACCCGACTCTGGTCGCGTCGCGGACCATTCAGCTGGAGCCGCCGTACCGGGGCGGGCCGGTGCTGGCCGACAAGGCCGTGATCCCGGAGGAGCGTACCGAGGTCCCGGTGGAATGGGACACGCTGCGCAACGATGTCACCAACATCATCGACAAGCTGGGGCCGACGGCGGAGCAGCCCAAGGGCCCGATCGGTGACGCCATCGAATCCTTCGCCGACGGGCTGGCCGGCAAGGGCACGCAGCTCAACACCGCTTTCAACAGCCTGTCGGACGCGCTGACCGCCCTGAACAAGGGCCGGGGTGATTTCTTCGCGGTGGTACGCAGCCTGTCGCTGTTCGTCAAGGCGCTGGACCACAACGACCAGCAGTTCGTCGCGCTGAACCATGATCTGGCCAAGTTCGCCAGCAACCTGAACAGCACCGACCAGGCACTGGCGACCGCCACCGACCAGTTCTACGCGACGATGACGATCGTCAAGGCGTTCCTCAACCAGAACGCAAAGCCATTGGTGCACAGCATCAACAACGTGGAACAGGTGACCACCGCCATCACGCAACCGGAAGCGCTGGATGGTTTCGAGACCGCGCTGCACATCCTGCCGAACGTGCTGGCTGGCGTGGACGAGATCTACCACCCGGCGCAGGGCATGGTGCTCAGCTACCCGGTTATCGCAAACTTCGCGAACCCGATGCAGTTCCTGTGTAGCGCGATTCAGGCCGGCAGCCGGCTGGGTTACCAGGACTCCGCGGAGCTGTGCGCGGAATACCTGGCGCCGATCGCCGACGCGATCAAGTTCAACTATCTGCCGTTCGGTATCAACATCTGGAACAGCGCGTTCACCACACCGAAGGAGATCGCCTACTCCGAGCCCCGGCTGCAGCCGCCGCCCGGATACAAGGACACCACTGTCCCGGGGATCTGGGTGCCCGACACCCCGTTCTCGCACCGCAACACCCAGCCGGGCTGGATCACCGCACCTGGGATGCAGGGCGTGCAGCCCGGCCACGACACCGAGCGGCTGCTCACCCCGGAGTCGCTGGCGCAGTTGATGGGTGGCCCCGACCCGGCACCGGTGGAGTCGCAGTTCCAGACCCCGCCCGGCCCGCCCAACTCCTATGACGAATCGCCCGGCCCGCTGCCGTTCATCGGCCAGCCTCCCGGGGTGGGTCCGATCGCGCCGCCTCCGCCGGGCCCGAACGTGATTCCGGGGCCGGTGGCACCGATGGCGCCGCGAGGTGACGGCTGATGAGACGGAGGACAGCGATGAACACGGTCGGCCGGCGCGGCTGGCAGGCGCTCGTGCTGCTGATGGCCGCGCTGACGTTGACGTCGTGCAGCAGCTGGCGCGGTATCGCCAACGTGTCGTTGCCGGGCGGTCCGGGCAGTGGCGCCGGTGCCTACACGGTCTACGTCCAGGTGCCCGACACCTTGGCGCTCAACGGCAACAGCCGGGTCCTGGTCGCCGATGTGTTCGTGGGCGCGGTCGAGCGGATCGAGCTGAAGAACTGGGTCGCCACGCTGAAGCTAAAGCTGAACAAGGATGTTCACCTGCCACGCAACGCCACGGCGAAGATCGGTCAGACCAGCCTGTTGGGTTCGCAGCATATCGAACTGAAGTCCCCGGACAACCCGGAGGGCGAACTCAGAAACGGTGACACCATCGGACTGAGCAATTCGACGTCGTACCCGACGATCGAACGGACGCTGGCCGGTATTGCCCTGCTGCTGCAGCGCGGCGGGTTGTCGGACCTGGACACCATCACCACCGAGTTCGCCGCGCTGTCCAACGGGCGCGCCGACCAGATCCACGCCTTCCTGACCAAGCTGGACACCTTCATCGGCAACCTCAACGACCAGCGTGAGGACATCACCCGGGCGATCGACTCCAGCAATCGGTTGCTGAGCTACTTCGGTGCCCACAACGACACCCTCGAGAAGGCCTTGACCGACTTCCCGCCGCTGTTCAAGTACTTCAACGCGCAGCAGGGGATCTTCATCAACGCCGTCGAGGCACTGGGCGCGATGGGCACCCAGGTCAACACCCAGATCGCGCCCGCGCGGTCCGACCTGCACAAGGTGCTCACCTCGTTCCAGTGCCCGGCGCGGGAACTCCGTAAGGCGTCGCCGTATCTGCCCGACCTGCTGCAGGTGATGATCACCGCGCCTTACCACGTCGACGGTGCCTTTAAGGCGGTCCGCGGTGACTTCATCAACACCTCGCTGATGGTGGACCTCACCTACGCGTCCATCGACAACGCGATCCTGACCGGTACCGGGTTCTCCGGAATGCTGCGGGCACTGGAGCAGTCCTTTGGCCACGACCCGGAGAAGATGGTCCCGGATGTTCGGTACACGCCGAACCCGGCAACCGCACCCGGCGGTCCGTATGTGGAAAGGGCTGACCGGAATTGCTGAAACCTCAGATCAAGCGTCAACTGGCGATCTTCAGCGTCCTGACCGCGGTGGCGCTGCTGGTGTTGGGCGTTTACTACCTGCGGTTGCCGACCTTGGCGGGCCTGGGCCAGTACTCGCTGAAGGCGGACCTGCCCGAGGCGGGCGGCCTGTACAAGACCGCGAACGTCACCTACCGCGGCACCATCATCGGCCGGGTCACCAGTGTGGAACCGACCGAGACCGGGGCGCAGGCCACCTTCCAGATCGCCAGCAAATACAAGATCCCCGTCGACGCCGGTGCCAACGTGCATTCGGTGTCGGCGATCGGTGAGCAGTACCTGGATCTGGTGTCGACCGGTAATCCGGGCCAGTACCTCAAGCCGGGCCAGACCATCACCAAGAGCACGGTCCCGTCGGCGATCGGGCCGGCGCTGGACACCGCCAACCGCGGACTCGCCGCGCTGCCGGCCGGCAAGATCGCGGCCCTGCTCGACGAGACGGCCACCGCCGTCGGGGGCCTGGGACCGTCGCTGCAGCGGCTCGTGGACGCCACCCAGGCCATCGTCGGTGACTTCAAGACGAACCTCGCCGATGTCGACGACATCGTGGAGAAGTCGGCACCGATCATCGAGAGCCAGGTCGACTCCGGCGACGCCATCCACCAATGGGCGCGCAACCTGAACGTTCTCGCCGGCCAGGCGGCCAGCCGAGAAGACACGGTCAAGCACATCGTGTCGGATCTACCGCCGCTGATCGACCAGGTGCACACGGTGTTCAACGACACCAAGGACACGCTGCCCCAGCTGATGGCGAACGCGTCGATCCTGACCGAGATGGCCAAGCGCTACAACCGGAACACCGAGCAGGTACTGGTCTTCCTGCCGCAGGCCGGCTCCATCATCCAGACCGTGACTGCCACCAACCCGGGCCGGGGCTCGATGGGCGTTGCCCTCGGTGCCGTCCCCGGCCCCATCTTTCCGGTGCCGGTTCCGGGCCTGAGCCTCAACACGCCGCCGCCGTGTCTGACCGGCTTCGTCCCGGCATCCCAATGGCGGGCGTTCGCCGACACCAGCCCCGCCGAACTACCGGACGTCTCCTGCCGGATTCCGCAGGACACGCCGGCCAACAGCGTTCGCGGGGTCCGCAACATCCCGTGTGTGGACGTACCGGGCAAACGCGCAGCGACACCCAAGGAGTGCCGCAGCGACAAACCGTACGTCCCGCTGGGCACCAACCCCTGGTACGGCGATCCGAACCAGATCCGGAACTGCCCGGCGTTGGGCGCGCGCTGTGACCAGCCGGTCGAGCCCGGCCACGTGATTCCGGCGCCGTCGGTGAACACCGGCCTCAACCCCCTGCCGGCGGACATGGTGCCGCCGTCGCCGCCGCCGGTGAACGACCCGCTGTCACGGCCGGGGACCGGTAGCGTGCAGTGCAACGGGCAACAACCGAACCCCTGCATCTACACCCCCGGTGGGGGACCAGCCGCGATCTACAATCCGCAGAGCGGCCAAGCGGTGGGGCCAGACGGCGTCGAATACTCCGTCGAGAACTCGATGAACATAGGAGACGACGGATGGAAGGGGATGCTGGCACCGTTCCGGTGAGCACGGACGAGGACCAGCAGACCGCAGATACCTCGGCCTTGGGCACTGAGGGCACTGAGGACGCGGTGCCGGTGGACTCGCAGGAGTCGGCCGACTCGGTGGCAGTAGACGCCGAATCGGCGCCGTCGCGTCTTGGCCGTCGCCAGCAGGTGGGGATCTGTGTGCTGTTGCTGCTGTTGGCCGCCGGGTTGGTGGCAGCCGGCTTTGTCGGCCTGCGCGACCACGTGGCGAGCCAGGCGCTGGCCCGCGACAATGCCGAAGCGATCGCCGCGGCCAAGGAGTGCGTGGTGGCCACTCAGGCGCCAGATGGGCGGGACATCGCCCTGGCGCAGCAGAAGATCCTGAACTGCACGACCGGCGAGTTCCGCACCCAGGTCGCCCTGTACGCGGAGATGTTCGTGCACGCCTACCAGGCGGCGAAGGTCCACGCCGAACTCACCGAGATGGGCGCCGCGGTGGAGCGGAACAACCCCGACGGTTCGGTCGACGCCCTGGTGGCTTTCCGGGTCAAGATCGACAACATCGAGACTCAGGGCAAAGAGGTCGGTTACCGGCTGCGGGCCCGGATGGTCCGGGAGGACGGGCAGTACCGAATCGCGAAGCTCGACCAGGTGGCCAGGTGACCGACCCGCTGGCCGACGCGCCGCGCATCGAACCGGCCCGGTGGCGCGCCCGCGCGACGGCGCTGGCGATCGACCTGCTGCCGGGTTCGGCAGTGATGGTGACGATGGGCATGGCCGCCCTGTGCTTCCCGTTCGGGGGACCCTGGTGGTGGCTCGCGACCATCACCGGCGCCTTGGCGTTCTTGGCCACCGAGGTCAACCGGATCCTGTTGCCGGCGATCAAGGGCTGGAGCCTGGGCCGCGCGTTCACCGGAATCGAAGTGGTGCGGGGCGGCGAAGGGTCGGCTCCGGCCGTCGGTGCGGCCCGGTTGTTGCTGCGCGAGGCGGCGCACCTGCTCGACACCGTGCCGGCTCTGCTCGGCTGGATCTGGCCTTTGCGGGACCGCCGCGGGCGTACTTTTGCCGACCTCGTGGCCCGGACCGAGGTCCGCCCGGCCGACCCACGACAGCCCCCGGCGAACATCCGGGTCGTGACCATGGCGGTGTTCGTGGCCGCGGCCGCCCTGAGCCTCGTCGGTGCCGCCACGGCCTACGCGGTGGTCTACCAGCGTGACCACAAGTCGGATCTGGCCCGAGCCCAGATCGCCCGGCAGGGCCCGAAGATCGTCGCGGACATGCTGTCCTACGATCCCGAGACCTTGCAGGGCGACTTCGACCGCGCGCAGTCGCTGGCCACCGACAAGTATCGCGAGCAGCTGGTTCCGCAGCAGGACGCGATCCGCAATGCCAAGCCGGTTCCGAACTTCTATCGGGTCACCGATGCGGCGGTACTCGACGCCGCCCCGCACCGTGCCACGATGCTGCTGTTCCTGCAGGGCCAGCGTGGAACAGCCGGCAAGGAACGTCTGATCAGCGCCACCGTCCGGGTGGCGTTCGCCGAGGCCGCGGGAACCTGGCGCGTCGATGATCTCGCCGTCGTCAGTAAGCCGCTGCCGGCCGAGGGGGAGCGATGAGTCCGCGCCGCCGCGTCGACACCGACGATCAGCCGCTCTTCGTCGACCGGGCGGTGCCCCGGCGCCGGCGGCTGCCGATGGTGATCGCGAGTTCGCTGGTGGTGGCCGCCGCTGCCGTCGCGGTCAGCGCGGTGACGCTGGTGACCCACGAGCAACACCGGCGAGCAGCCTTGCGGGACGTCGAGGCGCTGGCCGCGGTGGAATCGTTCATGACGATGTTCACCTCGCCGGATCCGTTCCATGCCAACGACTATCTGGCCAATGTCATGGACCATGCCACCGGGGATTTCGCCCAGCAGTATCAGGAGAAGGCCAATCAGATCCTGATCGCGGTGGCGCGCAGTGAGCCGACCACGGGAACGGTGACCGCGGCCGGTGTCGAACGGTGGAACGACGAAGGCAGCGTCAGCATGCTGGTGGCTGTTGAGAACAGCGGCAAGTCGTCCGACGGCAAACACGATGTCAAGGTGGCAACCCGATGGTTGGCGACAGCGCAGAAGGAAGGGGACCAGTGGAAGATCAGCAATCTGAACCAGGTGCTGTGACCGAAGAGCCCGACGCCGCCGACGTAGATCTGGAAGCCGAAGCGGAGGCCCAGGAGACGGTCGAGGAGACGGCCGAGGCCGAGGCGGTCGAGGCCGAGACGGCGGCGGACAAGCGCCCGGTCCGGCGCAAATTCGGTGTGCGGCTTGCGGTTGCGGTCTCAGCCGCGGCCTTCGTCGGCGCCGCCGCATTCGCGGGCGCGGCAGCACAGCCGTATCTCATCGACCGGGCCGAGGTAGCCACCAAGCTCGACATCGCCCGGACCGCGGCCAGGGCGATCCACACGCTGTGGAACTACACGCCGGACAACATGGATTCCCTTCCGGACCGCGCCTCGGTGTATCTCAGCGGCGACCTGGAAGCCCAGTATCGGAAATTCATCGACGCCATCGCAGACAGCAACAAGCAGGCGAGGGTCACCGACACCACCGAGATCGTCGGTGCGGCCGTCGAGACTCTGGACGGGCCCGAGGCCACGGTGATCGTCTACACCAACACCACGGCGACCAGTGAACTGAGCAAATCGATCCCGCAGATCAAGTACCTGACCTACCGGCTCTTCATGAAGCGTGACCAGAACCGCTGGGTGGTCACCAGGATGCCGACCATCACCTCGCTGGACCTCACCCCGCGTCTGCAGGGCTGAGCGCGGGCCGGGTCGAGGGTAACGGGGGGGAGCATGCCGATCGCGTCGCCGTTGTCACGACGGCGCACGGTGGTGGCCTTGCTGTTGTTGACGTTCGCCACCGGCCTCGTGGACGCGATCAGCGTGCTGGTGCTGGGGCGGGTGTTCGTCGCGAACATGACCGGCAATGCGATCTTCCTGGGGTTCCTGTTCGTCCCCGGCACCGGCTTCGATCTGACCGCCGCGATCGTGGCGGTCGGCGGATTCCTGATGGGCGCGGTCATCGGGGGACGGCTGTTCCGGATCTTCGGTGAACACAGCCGCCGGCGCTGGCTGACGGTTGCGCTCGGTTTGGAGGCGGTGTTGCTGCTGGCGCTGGCGGCGCTGGCTGGAATGGGTGTGTTGGGCTACTACAGCAACAGCAAGCTGCTCTTGATCGCCGGCCTCGCGGTCGCGTTCGGTGTGCAGAATTCGACTGCCCGTCAGTTCGGTATCCAGGAGCTCTACACCACGGTGCTGACCTCGACGATCGTCGGTATCGGGGTGGACAGCCGGCTGGCCGGTGGGACCGGCGACCGCGGAAAGCTGCGCTACGGCGTCGTTTTCGTGATGATCCTCGGCGCCATTGTCGGCGCAACGTTGACCCACGTTGTGGTGGCGCCGGTCATCGCCATGGCCGGGGTCGTGGTCGCGGCGAGCTTGGCGTTGTTCCGCTACGGCTGATAGGCCCGAGCGCGCTCAGGACCCGCCGTACTCCGGGCGCAGGATCGAGCTGAGCGCCGACAGCGGGATGTGCGCCTGCACGTTGCCACCGTCCATGTACCACTGCATCTGGTTGTACTGAATCGGGCTGTCGTGGCTGACCGGGTAGTCGGGCATGTACAGAATCAGCTCGTCGGGGGTGAGAGCCCAAGACCGGTAGCCGCCGGAGAAGACCTTGTCGGGTGTAAAGCGCTCCGGGACAAAGGGATAGTCTCCCGGGCGGTGTTCCCAGAATGCCCGGTCCAGCGCCTCGGTGATGTAGGGCTCGCCCAGTTGCGGGATCGTCGCCAACGGGTCGATCCCGGGTTTGGTGATGTCAGCCAATTGCAGTTGCCGGCCACCGGCCCCCATGTCGAACGTGAAAGTCCGGTAGGCGTTGTTGATGTAGGGACCGTCGGAGTGGTAGTCCTCGTGGAAGACCGCGGTCAATGCATTGCCGTGCTGGAAGATCTCGTAGTTCTCGTTTCCCCAGCTGTCGGCCACCATGGAGGCGCCTTTGGTGCGCCAGTTGGTGAACAACTTCGACAGGTAGTCGCGGATCGGGGGTCCGGCGATCGGGTGGTCGACCAGGTCCCCGGGCACCGCCATCCGGATATAGCGGGTGGCCAGCCGCTCCGAGTGCACATCGGTAGTGCAGTACTGCCCGTCCCAGTTGCCGCCCAGCCCGCTGCAGAACGACGGCGCCGAAGCGCCGGCGACCGGTGCCCCGGACACCGTGGCCACCGCAAGTGTCGCGGCGAGCATGCCCGTCACTAGCCGGGTCGCCCACATAGCATGCCTCCTAAGGCAATTCGACTTTGCTCGCCAGCCACCGGCCGTCGACCTTCTGCATCGTCATCTTCATCCGGGCGCGGTCCACTCGCGGGTCGGGCCGCATGGTGTTGGTGATGGTCTGGTTGACCATCACCAGCACCACAACGGTGTCCTTGGAACCTGACTGCACGGCCGACTCGACCACCGTGCCCTGTGCCCTGGCCTTGTTGTCGATCAGCAGCTGCCGCAGGTTGACGCTGGCTTTGGTGTAGGTGTCTTTGAACTCCCCGGTTGCACCGTTGAGGACCGCGTCGAAGTCGTCGTCGACCTTGTCAGAGTCGATGCTGGTCAACACCTGGGCGTAGTCCACCGCTGCCTGTCGTCCGGCGGCTTCCGCGCTCGAGACCCGATGCTGTTGCCACAACTGCCAGCCGAGCCCGATGACCAACCCGAACACTGCCAGATAGGCGGCCGCGACGAGCGCCATCCGCCACGGGACCCGACGCCTGCGCACCGGCGGCGCGGCTGTCTCTTCCACGTCCTCGGGGGCGGTCTCGGCGGTCGGTTCGTCGGCGGTGCTCACCGCGGCATCTCCTTGAGCATCAACGAGGCGGCTCGATCAGCAGGGGCGGACCGCCGTAGGGGGTGGGAATCGTATAGCGGCCCTTGGGTGTCGGGTCGGTGGTCGCCGCCAGGTCTGCACCGGGCGGCGGTCCCGCGGTGTCATCGCCGGGTGGGCGTGGCGCATTGTGGGCGCCGCGCACCAGCACGGACTGGTCGGTGTCACGGCAGTAGCCGTACAGGAACGGCTCCGGGTAGTCCGCCGCAGAAGGGGGCCGCCGCGGGGTCCCGTAATCGCAGGTGTAGCGAGGATAGAGGTCGGCGGTGAACCACAACCCGTTGTCGTGGAAGGCCGTACCGAGCGCCTCCAGCGTCGAACCGCGGTAGGCGGGGAACAACGCATTGAGCGCCGGAGTCCGGACATAGAGCAGCTGAGCCGCGGTGGTCAGGTTGCCCAGCAACCCGACCATGGTGTCGGAATTGTCATCGAAGAGTCCGTCGACCGCCGACAGCATCCCGGGCGCCTGGTCGACCAATCGATGGTAGCCGCCGATCATCCGGTTGATGCCCGTGAGCACCTTGTCGAGGTTCTCGGTCGTCACGGCCACCCCGTTGTTGACATCGCTGAGCATGGTGAGCGCCACCCGGCTCGACTTCAGCAGGCTCACCGTCTCCGGCAGCACCGAATCCAGGGTGGACAGCAAAAAGGTGCCGCCGTTGACGATGTCGGTCAGCTTCTGCGGACCCTCGTCGGACAGGCTGAGCTCCTTTTTGATCAGGTCGAGCTTGCGCGGATCGGTTTGCGCCAGCATGCCGTTGGCGTCGGCGAGCAACTGCGACATCGGGATCGGGGTTGTGGCGCGGTCCCGCGAGACGACGCTGCCGGCGGACAGGAACGGTCCGGTCTCCGACGGGGGCTCGAAGTCGATGTACTGCTCACCGGCGGCTGACAGGCCCGACACGCGCACCGTGCTGGCCGCCGGAATCTTCACCGTCGAGGAGATGTTGGCGACCGCATCGACACCGGTACCGCTGACCCGCAGCGACTCGATCCGGCCCACCGGAACGCCGCGAACCGACACGTCCTGGTTGGCCAGCAGCCCACCGGAATCCGGCAGCGCGATCGTGATCTGGTAGGTCGAGCGGGCCGGGTTCACCCGCAGCGCCCCCACCAGCAGGTAGCCGGTCGCGACCACCAGGGTCATCGCCAACGCGAGCCCTGACAGCAGGTTCTTTCGCCGGTCGCCGGCGCGGACCAAGCCGACGATGCGCCGGCTGAGTGCCTCGATCATGGTGTCGGCCCTGGTCCCGGCGGGCCGAGCTCCGCTGCTGCTACATCGCCCTCCGCCGGGGTGGGAGGTATCGGCGGGCCGACCGCGGTCCACGGCGCCAGCCCCATATCGGAGTCCGGGCCGCGCCCCACCACGCGCTCCTGTAGTCGCCACAGCGCGTACTTGATGGAGCCGGCCAGCTTCGCCCAGTCGTAGCGCTTCGGGCCGTGAAATGCTGGGTCTCCTTTGAAGCCGGCGTCAGGCATCGACCCCCACACCAGCCTGTCAAAACCTGCCCGTAACGAAACCGCCGACCCAGCTGTCATCTTGATGATCGGCGCCTGCAACCGGTTCAGCGCGGCCAGACTGGTGTCGGGGTCGATAGCCACGTCGTTCCATGCGCCAGCGAGCACGTTGGCGTCCTTGATGAAGCTGTGCCCGGAAGCGTCGGTCCCGGCAATCGACGGGAACCGGGCCAGCTGCTGGCTGGTCGCGCCGAGTTGCTCGACGAGATCGGCCAGCCGACCGGTGTTGTCCACCAGCGTGTCGGTGGCCGGACCCGCCGCGTCGAGCACATCGGTGAGCGCCGCGCTGCGGGCATCAAGCCGGTCGGCAAGCCGGCTGGTCTCACGCAGCGCGGTCTCGATCTCACCGGAGCGGGCGTTGAGTTTTGTCAGCAGCTCATTGGACTGGTTGATCAGCCTGCCGAACGCCTGGCCCTGATCGCCGGTCGCCTTGCCGGCGCCGTTGACGATATTGGTGAAGTTCTGCACAGCCCCACCGTTGACCAGAAGCGCCGCCGAACTCAGCACCGATTCTACCGTAGCAGCCGACGCGGTGAACTCCAGCCCGATGATGTCGCCACCCTTGAGCAGCGGCGTCGACGGGTCGACCTGAGTCGGCGGTTTGACCGCCACGAAGACGTCACCGAGCGGGGTCGCCGACCGCAATTCAGCCGTGCTGCCCAACGGAATCCGGACACCGTCCATGATGCGCAGCGTGGTGACTGCAGTGTAGTTACGGGCGACTATCGACTCCAGCTGGCCGACATCGGCGCCGGAGAGCTTCACCTTGGCGTGCCCGGGCAGATTCAGCGCGTTGGCGAACACCGCGGTGATGAGATAGCCGCCGCTGCCGATGCCGGGAGCTGGCAACGGCAGACTGTCCAGCCCACTGGTGGTGCAGCCAGCAGTGATGACCGCGTTGCACAGCAGCGCCAGCGTCGCCCTGGGCGTTCGTTTCCGTCGCAATGCCATCGCCTACTGCCCCATCATCGAGAGTCCGTCGAGGACGTACGTCAGCCCGAAGTCCGGGCCGTAATCCGCCAAGGTTCCGGTGCCGCAGCCTAATTGCCGCAAATGCATCATGTTGCACAGCTCCTTGGTGCTTTGACTGTCGACCAGGCTCTTGTCGACCAGGGTGTGAGCCCGGATCGCCCCGTTGTTGGTGTCGACGGCGTTGTAGATGTTGTCCAGCGCCAGCGGTAGCAGGTCTATTAGCTCCGCCAGGTCGCGCTGCTTATCCACGAGGGTGGTTACGGCAGTGTCGCCGTTGAGGATGCTCTGCTTGAGGTTGTCACGGTTGGCTTGCAGCAGGGCGGTCGCCTGCGTGATGATCTCGTTGAACTTACGCCCAGTGCGTCCCGCCCCGAAGTCCTCGTCGGCGAGCATCTGACTCAATTGGCGGGTGGTGGAACCGAATTGACGCAGCCTCGCGTCATTGCGGGCCGCCGCGTCCATCAGCGAGCTAAGATTGACGATGATCGAGGTCAACTGATCACCGGTCGCCTCGCCGCGGTCGGAGCTCAGTCGCAACGCCCGAGACAATTCGCTCAGGGCCGACTTGATCTTCGCGCCGTTGCCGCCGGCGATGTCGGCGGCGGCGTTGATCACGTCGGCTACCGGCCCGTTGCCGTTGCCGTCGCCGCTGAGCGACTTCGAAACCCTGTCGAGCATGTCAAGCACACGATCGAATGCCACTGGTGTCCGGGTGCGGTTCAGCCCGATAGTGGTGTGGTCGGCCAACACCGGACCGCCGGTATAGGCTGGCGTCAGTTCGACTTGCCGAGCGGTGAGGATCGAGGTGTTGATGGTCACCGCGTGCACGTTGGCTGGGATCTTTACGTTGCGGTCGACGGTGAACTCGGCCTCGACGTACCCGCCCTTCGGGGTGATCTTGGTGACCTTGCCCACCGGCATTCCGAGCACCGCAACCACATTGTCCTCGTAGAGGCCTGCGGCGCTGCCGAATTGGGCGGTGACGGTGATGTGTCCGCCGAACGGGTTGAGGTAGTAGGCGGCCACGGCAGTGACGAGCAGTACTCCTGCGGTCAGCGCACTCACCAGCGCGGCGACACGGCGGCGGCTGCGGGTGGCGGTCGGCGGGGCGCTCATTTGCAGTCCTTGAAGTACTCGATCATGCCGAACTGCTTGGCGCGGCCACTGATCGCGCACATCCACGAGTCGATCGCCATCCCGTTAACTAGGTAGGTTTCGAAAGCCGGTCCGTAGCCGGTGGCATTGGTCAGACCCCGCAATGGCGGCGGTGCGGCCTGCAGCAGGCTGCGCAGCAGGTCGTCATGCTGGCCGAGCATGTCGGATAGCGCACGCAGGTTGGCCAGCATGTCGTCGAGCATCGTCCGGTCGCTGACCACGATGTTGTTCAGTTGACCCACCAGACTGGTCAGCGCAGCCAGCATGGCGTGGAAGGTGTGCTGTCGCGCTACCAGTTCCCCGAGGAAATCCTGGCCCTGATCGACCAGGTTGCCCAGGTTCGTCTGCTGGTTGTGCAAGGTGTTGGCCACCCGCTGGGTGCTGGCGAGCAGGGTGCCGAGCTGATCACGCCGGTCGGCGGTGATCTTCGACAGCGTGTGCAGATTGGCCATCGCCTGTGGAACCACCGGGGGCAGCCCGCTCAGCTGTTGGCCGAGCACGGCCAGGGACTGGCCGAACTGGTCGGAGTCGACCTGGTCGAATGTGGTGGTGGCGTCCTCTAGCAGCGACTCCAGCGAATAGGGCACCTCGGTGTGGGCGAGCGGGATCCGTTTGTCGGGCAGCGAACCCGGGCCGTCGGGTTCCAGTCGCAGGTAGCGCGACCCGAGGATCGTCATCACCTGGATTTTGGCCCCGGTGTCTTTGCCCAGCGGAATGTTGTTGCGCACGGTAAAACCGGCCTCGACGTGATCGCCGGCGAGCCGCATGCTCGTTACCCGGCCCACCTCGATGCCCGCGATCACGATGGGATTGCCCGGCGCCAGCGCCGCGGCCTGGGCGAACTCCGCGGTGTAGCGGGTGTAGCCGAAGCCGGCCAGCTTGACCAGCAGCGCCGCGGCGACGACGACCGCGACAACCGCCAATGCCGCGAACCCCAGCCAGGTGGTGTTGTAGGACTCCAGTGTCCGGGAGCGCCACCTGCGGAGCGACTGATTATCCATTGACGGTGTTCCTGCATCTCGGGGTGTGCCAGGCCAGGTTCTTCATGGTGATGGGCGTGGCGTTGCCGGGCGTGGCGGCGTTGACGATGATCGTGGTGATGTCGTTGAGGCCGGGAAAGAACCCGGTGATGTTCAGGTCGCAGACATACGTGGAGCCGTAGGCGCCGTCCCCGAGTACCCGACCCAGGCCTTTGAGCAGCAGTGGCAGGTTGTCGCCGGTGAAAGCCAGCTGCGGCTCGATTCCGGCCATGTGCTTGGAGAACCCGGGTTCCCGGTTGATCATCTCATCCAGGGAGGGGAAGACCTCGTCGGCGATCGTCGACAGCTGCCGGGTCACCTGGGCCAGGGAGCCGACCGAGGACTGCAATGCCGGGCGACGCGAGTCTAGGTCGGCGACCGCTCGCCGGGCCTGCGTCAGCGCGTGGTCCAACTGATCGTTCTGCCCGGCGATGGTGCCGGTAAGCCGGTTCAGGCTGGTGATGAGGTCGCCGAGCACCTCGTCGCGCCCGGCCAGCGTCGCGGTGAGCGTCGACGACTGATCCACCAGTGCGGTGATAGACGCCTGGTCGCCTTGCAGCGACTCCAGCACACCCCGGGTCAGATCGTCGGCCTGCTTGGGATCCAGCAGCGACATCAACGGTTTGAAGCCGTTGAGCAGCGCGCCGACGTCGAAGGACGGTTCGGTGTGGTCCACCCCGATCACGCCGCCGCGGGGCAGCACTCGTTCGTCCCCCCCGGTGTACTCGCCGTCTTTGCCCAGCGACAGCCCGAGATAACGCTGCCCGATAATGTTCTGGTAGGTCACCGACGCGACGGTGTTGGCATACAGCTTCTGGTTGCTTTGGACGATGAACGAGACCTTCGCTAACTTCCCTTCCAATGCCACCTCGTCGACCCGGCCCACCCGGACCCCGGCCATCCGGACGTCGTCGCCTTCGCGCAGGCCGTACACATCGGTGAACACGGCCGCATACGGCGTCGTCGCACCAGAGACGTCGCGGCGCAGCGTGGCATAGACCAGCCAGGTCAGCACCATCGAGACGACCATGAAGATGGACAGTCCGATCAGCGGGCCGCGGAATCTCATTTGTGGCCTCCCGTGTCGGCGGGTACGAACGAGACCGCGTTACCGCGGGCGACCGGGCCGAGCAGCAGCTGCGCCGCCACAGATGCCGGCTCACGCTGGCCGGTGATCAGGCCCAGCTGGTTGCGTTCGGCCTGGCTGCCGACCGGACCCACGTTGCCGCCGAAGGCCGCGGGGGCCGCGGGCGCCATCGGGGAGGCCGGCTGCCACTCCGGTGCATGCGGCAGTGACGGGATTGGCGGCTCGGGCGGAGGCGGCGGGCCGAGGTCGAGCGGGTCGCCGGTGCTGGGAATCCGGGGGGCCGGGCCGGTCCACCACGGCAGCGGCGGGTTGGTGCCCTCCAGGCTGCGATTCGGGTTGACCAGGGGCGGTCCGACGGCACGGAGGTTCCCATCCGGGCCGATCTCGGTGCCCGCCGGCGGTTCCAGGCCGGCCGGGAAGTGGTAGTTCTGCGGCAGCATGTTCTCAGGCAGCTCGGAACGCACCTCGATCATCGGCGCGGTGAAGCAGCTCGGCCCCTTCAGCTCGCCGTACTGCGGGCAGTCCGCGCGGGTGTAAGTGTGCATCGGGGTGAACGACAGGTTGAACCGCGTGTTCTTGGAGACGAGGTCGGGGTCGTAGAAGTGGTCGAAGAATTTCTCGGAGAGCCGATTGACCCGGGTGAAGATCGGGACGTACTTGTCGGCGTTGTTGGCCAGCACGCCAACAACGGGCGTGAGGTCGTGGGTGATCTGGATCAGTTGGTCGATGTGGTTGTCCAGGGCTTCCCGGGCCACACCCACGGTGTGCTGGCCACCGCCGACCAACGAGGCCAACTCGGCGCGCTTCTGGGCGAACGCGCGCATCGGTTCGACGGCCTGGTGCAGCGCGTCGACGAGGTCGGGAGCGGTGGACTGCAGGCCATGGGTGGCATCGAGCAAGGCCGAGACGGTCGATGGGCCGGGGTCGGTGGCGACGATGCCGTTGAGCTGATCGAGCAGCCGGGACATGTGCGCGCCCGCATTGAGCAACGCGACGCGCCGATTGTCGGTGGCCGCGCCGACGGCGGCCAGGATGCCCAGACTGTGGTCTTCGCGCCCGCGACCGGTGGCGGCCAGGATGTCGCGCAGTTTGGACACGGTGGTCTGGAAGATCACCGTGGACAGTTCGCCGTTCTCGGCGATGTGGGTGCCGGTACGGATGGTGGGTCCACCGGTTCCGGAGTCCACCAGCTGGATGGACGAGACCGCGAAAACGTTGGACGGCACCACGCGGGCGGTCACCGAATGCGGGATGTCCTTGGCGTAGTCGGGCTTGAGGTTGATGTGTACGTAGTTGGGTTTGCCGTAGGCGGCGGGGATCACGTCGGTGACATTACCGACTAGCAGGCCATGGTACTTGACGTCGGACTGGGCCGGCAGCCCGTCGCCGACGTTGATCAGGTCGGCCACCACCCGCACGTAGGAGTTGAGCATGCCGGTGGACTTGGCCAACAGGCCGCCGGTGGTCAGCGCGATCACCAGCAGGACCGCGATCCCCGCGCCCAGCAGTTGCTGTTCGGAGGGGCCGCGGCCGTCGGTGTCGAGCGAGTTGGCCATGTCAGCCACCGAACCTTGCGCCGGCGTCGATGCTCCACAGCGCCATCGTCAGCAGCATGTTGACCATGATCACGATCGTGATGGAAGCCCGCATGGCCCGGCCGGAGGCCACCCCGACGCCTTCGGGTCCGCCGGAGGCGTAGAAGCCGTAGTAGCACTGCACGGTAGAGGCCAGCCACACGAACACCACGCACTTGAGCACGGAGTAGACGATGTCCTTGCCGCTCAACATCATTGTGAAGTAGTGCGTGTACGGGCCGATGGAGCCGCCGCCGATGATGCCGGTGACCAGCTGGCAGGTCAGGTAGGTGATCGCCAGACAGGCCACGTAGAGCGGGATCACCGCGATGGTCGCGGCCAGCAGTCGGGTGGTGACCAGGAACGGAATGGGCCGGATCGCGATCGAATCGAGGGCGTCGATCTCCTCGGCGATTCGCATGGCGCCGAGCTGCGCGGTGAAGCGGCAACCGGCCTGCATCGCGAACGCCATCGAGGCCATGATCGGTGCCAGCTCGCGGGTGTTGACCAGTGATGAGATGATGCCGGTCGCGGGCCCCAGCCCCAGCAGATTCAGAAAGTTGTAGCCCTCGATCGCCACCAGCGCACCGGCGGTGAAGCCCAGGACGATCGCCACCCCAGCGGTGCCGCCACCCACCACGATGGAGCCGTTGCCCCAGGCGATGTCGGAGAGCAACCGCAGAAACTCCTTGCGGTAGTGACGTAGCACGGTCGGAACACCGGCCGCGGCGCGGCCGAAGAACACCAGCATGTGTCCCAAGCGGATGGTCGGCTCGGACGCCATCCGGTAGGCGCGCAGCAGCGGGCGCGCGAATGCCGGGACATAGGACGACGCGGTCATCTCACAGCCCCGTCCGTGGGTAGAGCACGTTATAGAGCTCGCTGATGCCGACATTGACGATCATCAGAACCAGGATCGACTCGACCACCGAAGCGTTCACCGAGTTGGCGACGCCGGCCGGACCGCCGCGGGTGGACAGTCCCTTCTGGCAGGACACCACCGCGACGATCGCGCCGTAGACCACGGCCTTGATCAGCGCGACGATCATGTCGCCGGTGGTGGCGAACGAGGAGAACGTGGCCACGAAACTGCCGGGCGCGCCCTTCTGGAAATACACGTTGAACAGGTAGCTGGCCAAAAAGCCTACGAAGCAGGTGATTCCGGTCAGCGCTACGCCGATCATGATGGCCGCGGCGAAGCGGGGGACCACCAGCCGACGGATCACCGAGACGCCCATCACCTCCATGGCGTCGGTCTCCTCGCGCATGGTTCGCGAACCCAGGTCGGCGGTGATGGCCGACCCGACCGCGGCGGCCATCAGCATGGCCGCCACCAGCGAGGCAGCCTGCCGGATGACAGCGAGCCCGGCAGCCGCGCCGGCCAGTGAGGTGGCGCCGACCTGGTTGGCCAGCAGCGCGAACTGAATGGAGAGCGTGACCCCGATCGGCAATGCGACCAAAACCGTCGGCAGCACAGCGGTGTTGGCCATGAAGGCGCTCTGCCGGACGAACTCGCCCCATTGGAATCGGCCGCCGAACAGGTCGGAGAAGAAGTACTGCACGGTGCGCACCGCCAGGACGCACTGTTCGCCGACGGTGGTCAGCGAGGCCAGCGGGTGGCGGTTGACATAACCGGCGGTCCAGTCCTGGATGGCTGCCACTCCGTCGAGCGCAGGCTCGGCGGCGAGGTCGCGGTCGTCCTGGGTGGTCATTTGTCGCCGATCGTGGTCGTGAGATCACCTGAGGTTGCCGTTCGCGGGTGCGGCAGATGATCCATGGCGGCCACCATAGTCAGCGTTCGTACTCCGCGGTAGGGTTCGGAACTTCTCGGACCAACTGGTGGGTAGATAAAAAGGATACGCATGGCTACCAAGGGGGATGAGCTCATGGGGTCTCGCCGCGACCTTTCATCCGGACATGATGTCGGACACAATGCCCCGGCAAGGGCGCTTCAGGCAACATGACTCCGGTTATGGCGGAGTTACCGGCCAGTAGCA
The DNA here is from genome assembly GCA_024758765.1 of Mycobacterium sp. SVM_VP21. Taxonomy (NCBI): domain Bacteria; kingdom Bacillati; phylum Actinomycetota; class Actinomycetes; order Mycobacteriales; family Mycobacteriaceae; genus Mycobacterium; species Mycobacterium cavoris. The sequence goes on along the minus strand of CP101406.1, from coordinate 1,637,182 downwards.
CGCGTTTTCGTGGTTTTGGCATCCTCGTGCGGGCGTCGATGGCGATACTCGACCGGGACAAGCGCGAGACGTGGAAGGAGATCGGGGCGGTGCCGAAGCGGGCAGGGTGGACCCAGATCGCTGCCACAGTCGCGTGTGCGATGGCGGTCGCCGGAGTGTTCGCACCGGGTTCCGCCGTGGCCGACCCCGATCCGCCGCGGCTTCCGGGGTTCACCCCCGCGCCCACCGACTGGTCTCCGCGCATGGACATCTGGCCGTACAGCACCTTCACCTATCAGGTGACGCCCGAGATGATCGGCGGCATGTCGGATTCGTGCCAGTGGTTCAACGCGCAATTCGACCCACTGATGGGACAGATCGACGACTTCAACCGCAGCCTTGCAGACCGCCGCGATGTCTACGCGGGCGTGCAATCACAGGCGGATGCCGTGGTGGCCAACATCGACCGATCGACGGGCTTCTTGGGGCCCCGACTGCAGCCGCTGACCATCCGCAACACCCCGGACAACTTCGGCCCGTACTCGCCGATCTACGGCGGGGAACAGCTGACCGGCGTGCTGTTCCAGCTGTCCCGTATCGCCGACAGCATGCGCAAGAAGCAGCCGGCCGGTTTCGCCCGGCCACACATCGACTCCGCAATCGGATGGGCCAACGCCCTGCGGAATTCCAGGGCCTGCACCTAAGCGGCGATTGCAAGCGCGGCGAAGCCGGGCGCTGCAGGTCGCGGCTATCGAGTAAGAACTCGCAGGCGCGGGTTGGGGTAGGTTCGGGGACGCTGCGGCCGACCGGCCCCCAGTAGCGGACCAGGAGAGGTAGTTCAGGTGTCGGACCGTGAGGACGAACAAGCGGCCGACCACGTCGAACCGGCGGTCGAGGCCGCCGAAACCGAGGCCGCCGAAACCGAGTCGGCTGAGTCCGCCGAGCCGGTAGCCGCTGACGAGACCGCCGGCGAAGCCGCTGGGCTCGAGGGACGCACCGGCGCCCTGAAACCGAATCGGCGCTGGATCGCCGCGGCGGTGCTGGCGCTGGGCCTGATCGGAGCGACCTACGAGGGCTGGCTGCTGTTCGCCCACCACCAGCGCACGGTGGCCGCCGCGCAGGCACTGGAAGCTGCCGAGAAGTACACCCTGGTGCTCACCAGTGTGGACCCCAACGCGATCGACAAGAACTTTGCCGAAATCCTGGACGGAGCCACCGGCGAGTTCAAGGACGTCTACAGCGCGTCCAGTGAACAACTGCGCCAACTGCTGATCGACAACAAAGCGTCCGCGCACGGTACCGTCATCGACTCGGCGGTCAAATCCGCCACCAAGAACCAGGTTGAGGTGCTGCTGTTCGTCGATCAGTCGGTGAGCAACAAGACCGCCCCCCAGGCGCAGATCGACCGCAGCCGGATCGTGATCACCATGGAGAAGGTGAAGGGTCGTTGGCTGGCAGCCAAGGTTGAGATGCCCTAGCCGATGCCGGCGGCCTGCGGTTAATTGAATCCGAGCCAGCTGGGCAGCCCGCGTTCGTGCGCGTCGCACAGTACCTGTGCGGTGTCACAGGATCCGCGGGGCACGCCGGCGCCGGTCCACATGCCGCCGGCGTCGCGGCGCAGCACCACAGCCGACGACGAACCGCCGTCGAGCAGGATGGCGTGGTCGCTGGCCAGGCCGCGGAACAGATCCTGCATGTTGTCGGGTGTGTAGTGGCCGCCCTGGAAGATGTACAGCTCGTCTTTGGCTCGCGAATAGCCCACGGCGGTGCGTGCCGCGCTCGGCCCGCCGTCGTTGAGTTGCCCGGTGACGCCCGGGGCCAGCAGTCCCAGTCCGCTCACCGCGACGAACCGGTCCCCGCGTTCCACCAGACCGGTGATCGTCGGCCCGGCCGCGTCGTAGTCCCCACCGTCGCGTCCGCCGCGCGGCCACAACACATAAGGTGCGCCGCGAGTCGGCAGGATCATCGTGGTCAGCGTCGACCAGTGCTCGTTGCCGCCGGACAGCCCTTGCTTGCCGGCGTAGGGGACGGTGCCGGTGACGGCGACGTTGGCCCGGCCGTTGCCGCGGGTGTTGTCGACGTAAGCCCCCAGCGGGGAACTGCACTTGGTGGTTCGCCAGGATCCCCCTCGCTGGCCGCGGATGTCGAAGAAGTTGGCGTTGATCGCCACCGTCGGCCGCCCCAGCATCTGCCAGGCCTGCAGCGGGGTGTAGAGCTCGGAGGCCTGCATCAGCCCCTCGCTGGTGCGGGCCCGTGGATCGCGTTCGCAGCGGCCCTGAGCGCCGCTATGGCTGTCGACCAGTAGGTGCGGCTCGATGCGCTGCGAGGCCGACTTGAGGACCACCAGATGCCCACCCCCGGACATCTCATACCAGTCGCCGGCGGCGTTGAGCAGCGGTGTGGGATGCCCGCTCCCGAAGTTGTACACCAGATAGGAGCCCGGTGTCCGCGCGATAGCGGCGGCCAACTGGTCTTGGGCGGCGGCATGCGCGGTCGGCTGGCCCGGGCCGATCGCCAGGCTTGCGCAGAGCAGCACCGCGGCGCAGCCAGCCGCCAGCCGGCGCGCCAGAGCCACTGGAGTCGACACTGTTTGTCCCTTCGGCTCCGGACTGGGGGAGATATCAAATTCCTACGGTAGCCACCGAAACCGCCGAGACAACCTGCGTGACCGGATTGTGCTGCGTCGGTGGCGGATCGGTTATGGCCAGCGATCATTCACCGAGTCGGCTGCGCATGTCCCAGATCAGGACCTCCGACGGGGCGGACGCGGTAAGGCGTTGACCGCCGACGCCGATGCAGCGGACCGCGTCGCCGGTGTGCAGCGCGCCGGCGCCCTCGAGATCGACATGGCCGATCGCGACGAACAGGTGGGCATACGGCGAGTCAGGTAGTCCGACATGGTCTCCGGGCTGCAGTCGCGCGACGTACAGCGTCGCGCCCGCATTGCCGATGCTGATCGCGGCGTCCGGGGCACTGCCCGAGGCGACGGTGATCAGCCCACCGCCCGCCAGGGCATCGCCGATGTCGTGCTGCTGGTAGCCGGGAGTGCGCCCCGGGATGTCCGGCATGATCCACATCTGAATGAAATGCACTGGCTCGCTGCTAGATTCGTTCTTCTCCGAATGCAGAATGCCGGTGCCCGCCGACATCCGTTGCGCCAGGCCGGGATGGATGACGCCTGCATTGCCGATCGAATCGCGATGGCTCAGCGCGCCGGACAGCACCCAGGTGACGATCTCGGCGTCGCGGTGGGGGTGGGTATCAAAGCCGGCGCCGGGCGCGACGACGTCTTCGTTGTTTACCAGCAGCAGTCCGTGATGGGTGTTAGTCGGATCGTAGTAATCGTTGAACGAGAACGAATGCCGCGAGGTGAGCCACGGCGCTTGGGTGACTGCGCGATCGGCAGCCCGTCGCACATCGAGCAGGGCCGTCATAGTCTCCAAGGCTAGCGCGCCATTGTGAGCAGATCTGCTGGTCGCGTCCAGTAGCCTCGGTGCAGCCCGCGCCGCGATACGGAAGGTACTGGTCGATGACGAATTTCGGGCCGATCCGCGGTGGACTATGCCGAGGGTTACTGGTCGCCGCGGTATCGGCCGTCGTGCCCATCGCGGGATGCCACCTGTCCCGACCGTATGAACCCACTGCGCCCAGCGTCGCCGCCGAGGCCTTGGCCGTGCTCAAGTCGTTGCCGTCGTTTGAGGACACTCAAACCCAGATAACCGCCACGATCAATGAAATAACCGCCGCCGCAAAACAACTCATCCCGTCCATCGGCTGGGAGACCCTGGACGAGGGAGATGGCGGAAATTGCGAGCGGCCATACGAGCAAACCGACGGTAAGCGCTACTTCCTGCCGGACGCGGTTGCCCGGAATGTCCCGGTGTCAGAGCAGGCCTGGGCCAAGCTCGAAGAGGCCGCCAAGTCGGCGGCCGCCAAGCTGGATGCCACCGAAGTGCAGGTGATGCAGAACCAGCCGGGCAATCACGACGTCGGCTTCCACGGTCCCACCGGCCTTTTCATCAAGGTCGGCTACCGCGGCAACCTGGTGGTCTCCGGCTACACCGGCTGCCGGCTGTCGCGTGAGGCGAAGTAATTGGCTACCAGTCCGACTCGTCGTAGGTGATGACGCCACGGATGTTCTTGCCGTCGACCATGTCCTGGTAGCCGGTGTTGATGTCCTCGAGCTTGTAAGTCGTGGTGATCATCTCGTCGATCTTGAGCAGCCCGGACTTGTACAGCCCCACCAGCTTGGGCGTCTCGATGTGCGAGCTGCCGCCGCCGAAGATGTTGCCCTTCAACGTCTTCTGCAACATGGTGAACAAGAACAGGTTCAGCTTGACGTCCGCGTCGACCATCGAGCCCATGCCGGTGACCACGCAGGTTCCGGTCTTGGCGGTCAGGATCAGCGCCTCTTCGATGTACTCGCCCTTCATGTCGCCGACGGCGATGATCACCTTGTCGGCCATCAGGCCCCAGGTCTCCTCCATGACCGGCATGATCGCCTCGGCCATCGACGGGTAGACGTGGGTGGCGCCGAACTTGACGGCCTGGTCACGCTTGAACGGCACCGGGTCGATCGCGATGACGCGGCGGGCGCCGGAAAGCACCGCGCCCTGCAGGGCGCTCATGCCGATACCCCCGACACCGATGATGATCACGGTCTCACCGGGCTTGACCTCGGCGACGTTGGTGGCCGAACCGAACCCGGTCGGCACCGCGCAACCCATAATGGCCGCGGTCTCGAACGGTACATCCTTGTCGATCTTGACGACGGAGTCCTGGTGCACGGTCATGTAAGGCGAGAACGTGCCGAGCAGGTTCATCGCCGAGACTTCGTGCGAACCGGCGTGGATCCGGTTGGTGCCGTCGGCGATGGCCTTGCCGCCCAGCAGCACCGCGCCGCGGTCACACAGCGAACGGAAGCCCTTCATGCACGGCCGACAGTTGCCGCAGGCCGGGATGAAGGCCATCACGACGTGGTCGCCCTCTTCGAAGCCGGTGACGCCCTTGCCCACCTTGGTGATGACGCCGGCGCCCTCGTGCCCGCCCAGCGCGGGCAGGGCCATCGGGGTGGCTCCGGTGGTCAGGTGATAGTCGGAGTGGCACATCCCGGCGGCGTGCATCCGGACCTGGACTTCGCCTTCAACCGGGTCGCCCAGCTCGATCTCGTCGACCCGCCACGGCGAGTTCAGCTCCCACAACAATGCGCCCTTGGTCTTCATGACCGGCATCATAGAACACGTTTCAAAACCAGCCCCGACGGGTGCTCTTAGCTGGGAGAATGCTGTCCTAGTTGGTCTTGTGTGGAATGCCCACCGACAGGCCTCCGTCGATGACCAGATCGGACCCGGTCATGTACGAGGACTCGTCGGAGGCCAGGAACACCACGGCGGTGGACACCTCCGCCGATTTGGCGCCGCGGCCGAGCGGTATCTGCAGGGAGTCATCGGCGATCGCGATGGTCATCCGGGTGCGGATCAGTCCGGGCAACACGCTGTTGATCCGGATGTTGTGCGGTGCCAGTTCCACGGCGGCGGCCTTGGCCAGCCCGCGCACGCCCCACTTCGAGGCGACGTAGCCGTACAGGCCGGCGGTGCCACGCATCCCTTCGACCGAGGAGATGTTGATGATGGAGCCGCCGCCGGCGGCCTTCATCGGGGCGACGGCGGCGTGCATGCCCAGCATGGTTCCGGTCAGGTTGACGTCGAGAACCTGCTGCCAGGCGGCCACGTCGAAGTTCTCCATGGTGTTGTACTTGGCGATCCCGGCGTTGTTCACCAACACGTTGAGGCTGCCGAAAGCATCGACCGTGGTCGCCACGGCCGTTTGCCATTGGTCGGACTGGGTGACGTCGAGGCGGACGAACCGGGCGGTGTCGGCCCCCAGCTCGTCGGCGAGTTTGCTGCCTTCGTCCTCCAGGACGTCCGCGATCACGATCTTGGCGCCCTCGGCGGCCAGCGCCCGGGTGTGTGCCGCGCCCATGCCCCGCGCGCCGCCGCTGATCAGCGCAACTTTGCCTTCGACTCGTCCCATGGCTGGCGAGGTTACCTGGGCGGGCACTTTGCCCGTTACGCTGCCCTGATGGCTTCCCCTGGCTCTGGGACCCGCACCGAGCGAACCTTCGATGGAGTGCGGGCGGTACCGATCGTCTACGACACCTGGACGCCGGAGGTGCCGCCGCGCGCCGTGGTGGTGCTGTCCCACGGCTTCGGCGAACATGCCCGTCGCTACGACCATGTCGCGGAGCGTTTCGGTGCGGCGGGCTTGGTGACCTATGCGCTGGACCACCGCGGACACGGTCGCTCGGGCGGCAAGCGAGTGCTGTGCCGCAACATCGGGGAGTACACCGGTGACTTCCACACGCTGGCGGGTATCGCCGCCCGCGAACACCCCGGAGTGCCGCGCGTGGTGCTCGGGCACAGCATGGGCGGGGCGATCGTGTTCAGCTACGGCGTCGACCGACCCGACGACTACCAGCTGATGGTGCTGTCGGGACCCGCGGTGGCCATGACCGACACGGTGTCGCCGGGGTTGGCGTTCGTGGCCAAGGCGGTCGGGGCTATCGCGCCGAGCCTGCCGGTGGAGAAACTCGACAGTGCCTTGGTCTCGCGCGACCCGGCAGTGGTGGTCGCCTACAACGAGGATCCACTGGTGCACCATGGCCGGGTGCCGGCTGGGGTGGCGCGGGCGCTGATCAAGGTCGGCGAGACCATGCCGACGCGGGCGCAGGCGCTCACGGTGCCGCTGCTGGTGGTGCATGGCGCCGACGACGGCTTGGTGCCCGCCGAAGGCAGCAAGCGGTTGGTGGAGTGCGTCGGTTCGGACGACGTGCAGCTGACCGTCTATACGGGGCTCTACCACGAGGTATTCAACGAGCCGGAGCGTGCGCAGGTGCTCGACGACGTCGTGGGCTGGATCGACGCGCATCTGTGAGTTGCGGTCGGCATGCTGTCGCCGACGTCGGTTAGCGTGGCGGCCATGAGCACCGACGACAAGATGTTGGCGCGGATCGCCGCTCTGTTGCGTCAGGCCGAGGGCACGGACAACGCCCACGAAGCCGATGCGTTCATGGCGGCGGCGCAACGGCTGGCCACCGCGACCTCGATCGATCTGGCGGTGGCTCGCGCGCACTCGGCCACCCGGACAGCGGCCACCGCGCCGGTGCAGCGGACCATCACCATCGGAGAGCCCGGCGCCCGGGGGTTACGCACCTATGTGCAGCTGTTCGTGGGGATCGCGGCGGCCAACGATGTGCGCTGCGACGTGGCGACCAACTCGACCTACGTCTACGCCTACGGGTTCGCCGAGGACATCGACGCCACCCACGCCCTCTACGCCAGCCTGGTCGTTCAGATGGTCCGGGCCTCGGACGCCTATATCGCCACCGGCCAGCACCGCCCCACCCCCACCATCACCGCGCGGCTGAACTTCCATCTGGCATTCGGCGCTCGCGTCGGCCAGCGGCTGTCCGAAGCCCGCGACGAGACCCGACGTGATGCCGAGAAGGATCGGAGCAGGCCGCCGGGTACCGCGATTGCGTTGCGCAACAAGGAGCTCGAACTGCGCGACTTCTACCGCGGTACATCCAAGGCGCGGGGCACCTGGCGGGCCACCCGGGCGTCGGCGGGCTATTCGTCCGCGGCGCGACGGGCCGGGGATCGGGCTGGGCGCAACGCCCGGCTGGGCGACAGCGCTGAGCTGTCGGTGGCGCGGTCCGCGCTGGAGCGGTGAGCGCTGGAACATTGAGTGAAGGCGCTGCAGAGCGCGACGGTCAGCGCGCCAAGGTGTACGCCGCGGAGGTCTTCGTCCGCACCTTGTTCGACCGCGCGGCCGAGACCGGCAGGCGCAGTGTGGAGTTCTTCGGCACCGAGCTGACATTGCCGCCCGAGGCCCGTTTCGGTTCGGTAGCTGCCGTCGGGCGCTACGTCGACGACGTCATAGCACTATCGCCGGTGCGCGCTCGGTGGCCGGATGCTTCCGGGTTGGCCGTGCGTGCCCGCCGAGGAACCACGGCGGCGCACTACGAAAAGCATGGTGCAGCAGGTGTTATCGCCGTACCGGATCAGCGCGGAGTGGACTGGGCGTTGCGAGAACTGGTGGTGCTGCATGAGATTGCGCACCACCTGTGTGACGCTCGGCCGCCGCACGGCCCGGAATTCGTCGCGACGTTCTGCGAGCTGGCCGAAATGGTGATGGGCCCGGAGTTGGGATATGTGCTGAGGGTGGTGTTCGCCAAGGAGGGTGTGCGGTGACGTGCGCTGCGGCGCGGTGTCGGTCATGATCGGACGATGGCGAGTAGGGCGGGTGCGCCGTGAGTCGTCCGAGCCTGCAGTATCTGGGGCTCGGTGAGCTTGTCGCTGCCGCGGGCGGTGACCCCTGGGCCGTTGATGACAGCGTGCAGGCCGGAAGTCCCACTCAGATCAACTTCCTGGCGCAGGCGTTTCATTCGGCGGCCGGTTCGGTCACCTCGGCCGAGGAGACCTTCCGCACCGCCCAACGGCACTTCGAGCAGTACAACCGCGAGAACGGTGCGCAGCCGATCAACAACGGCGCCGAAGTGCAACGGGTCAAGGAAGGCCTGCACGCCACCAACCAGCAACTCGGCCAGATCGCGGCCGACTTGGAGGCCATCGCCGCCGCCCTAGCCCAGACGCGGCAGAGTTGCGGCGCGCAGATCGAAGCGCTCAACGCCAACCTGCAGGGCTACGACGAGTATCTGGCTGACTACAACACCCATTACCTGGGATACCAACTACACGGTGACGACGTCGACGCCCTGATCGAAAAGTGTTGGGACGGTGCGATGGCCGACACGCGGACCGTGCTGTCCAACGTCACGCTCATCCGCAGTGGCTATGCCAAGACTCTGCAGTCGGGGCTGACCAACCTGCAAGTCAAGGACGGCTATGTCCCCGATGTCGTGGTGCGCAGCTTCGAGGCCGGCCGCGACGTGCCGGCAACGCTGAACCCCGGCGATGTGGAGAGTTTCAAGGTCTTGGCTCGAGAAGTCATGACCAACGATGGTGTTCCCGTCGATCAGATCGAAGCGCGCGTCAACGCCGCGGTGCTGCAGGCCCAACAGTCGCTACCGCGCTACGTTGCCCCCGAATCGCAGCGGCGGGCGCCGCTGGGGTTCGGTGATGCATTCGGGGACCGTTGGCGAGCCACCGAGGGGGCCGTCAAGAACCTGCTCGGACAGGGCGGACCAGGCGCCCCCGGCGTCCTGGAATCGTGGGGTGGCCTGGCCAAGGGGCTCGGTGACTCCTTCCTCAACCCGGTCGGCGCGGGTGTCGCCCAAGTCAAGGAGGCCCTGAACGCGCCCAGTCCCGCCTACTTCCTGGGCGAGAAGGCTTTCGATGTCAGTGCCGCCGCCGTCACGCTTCCATTTGGGGCGGAGGGCGCATCGATTCGGGCAGGGCTCGGTGAGATCGGCCGCGGCGTACTCGACACAGGCCCGGTGGTTTCGTCATACGCAGATGTCGGATTCGACGTTCCCGCCGCCTACCATCCGTGGGCGGAATACTCGGCCATGGATCTCAACTCCGCGAGTAGGCACGGAGGGCCGACAGCCGGATTCAGTGAGGAAGTCGCTGACATGTCCACCCACTATGTGGGCGACGACCCAGTCCGTGTCGTCCTGGGTAAGTTCGACGGCCAGGAGGGTGGCTACATCGGCGAAGCCCGGGGACACGGTGGCATCTACTTCGATACCGGTGACCGAGCCTGGCACGCACTGACCAACGGATTTGGCGATACGCAGCAGCGAGGCCTGGCGTGGCAAGTAAACAAACAGTTTCTCCGCGCTCAGATGGAAGAGGGTGTGCCGCGGATTGAATACGTAATTCCTGAGGGCTATACAAGCGTTGAGCAACTGGCAGTGGAGGACAGGTTGTCGTACTCTGCTGCTGAGATAAATTTTCTGAAAGAAAACGCCGCTCAATATGGCTATCAACAATACGAAAATGTGTGGCTGTACGGAGGAGGCGGCTGACCATGAAACCAATGGATCTGGACCAATTCCTCAGCCGCACGCTTTCCAGCGCAGGTTTAGAGATGGACGAAGTGCTGGACGACCTCATATATGCTGATCGTGGGGCATGGGCGATTTTCTACCGAGGGCCTGACTGCAAATTGCAGCTCTATTGGTCTGCGCGAAATGGTGGCTTGAACTTCATGCTAGCGCCGCTCGACGCACCGAATGAGTTCGGTTTATCGAACCAATCGAGGGCGTGGCAACCCATACTTCGTCTCAGCGATGCGCACGATCAGTTAAAGACCCCCGGAATGAGTGCTGACGATAATGAGATTATGGCGTGGTTGAAGGATATTTTTGAAATACACTTTGGGCCGGCGCGTGCAGCCTTATTGGCAGAGGAGCGTCCTCGCTAGCCCTCGCAAGGCCGCCTGACTGTTGGTATGTCGGGCAACGCGCCGTCGACGATTTCTGTCGAGAAGACGCGCGTTCCGGCGACTAGTTAGGTATTCGGTCTTTCACTGGGCACACCAAGGGTGTCAGGGCAAAGTTTCTCCTGTGCCGCCTGAGCAATCTCCGAATAAAACGTCGGAAAAGCGTTGAGGATCGGGCTAAGAGACGGCTTCGGTTCCATCTGCTCAAGGGTCATGCCCTCTCTGAGGCCACGACAAACCCCCAATCCTTGAGCAAGAGTGCTGTTGTCATCCGCACGCCCAAGGAAGCCGTACTGACTTGGCACGCCAAGCTCGTGAGCCCGGTCGAGGAATGATTGGTTACGGTCGAGGAGTGATTGGTCATCAGCACTGGCAATCGGTGCCGCTGCGATGCTTGTCACGAGAGCGGCGATGAGTAGTTTCATCCCGACCTCTCCTTTTCTTGTGGTCGTGGTTTGAGGATATGACGCGTTGGCGGGTTCACCCATGGGTTTCGCTCATGATAGCGTCCCGTGGAGTGGCGGACTTCGGATCTAGCTAGGGTCAGTGAGTGACGAATTCCTTCCCGGTGCTTGAAGCCACAGGACCAGGGGCGTATCTGGGAGAAGACGAATTCGTCCAGTGCAAAGGGCCGACTGTCCGGAACTTTGCTCGGGAATTACGGCGGCCTGCGGTCGATGATGTGTCATTCGCCCAGGCCGCATTCGAGTGGGTGCGAGACGAGGTCGCTCACTCCTACGACGTTGCAGACCCCCGGGTGACGCTGACCGCCAGCGAGGTTCTCGAGCATCGCGTTGGACTCTGCTACGCCAAATCACACTTGCTGGCGGCAGTTCTCCCTCGGGGCGGAAAGGCTCGCGGGGCCCGTTGACACGTCTCTCGGTGAGATCGACTATCCGCAGGTCTTTGCCTCCCCCGCGCGGTGTGTCATTGACGCACTGCGTGACGCGACCGACGTCCTTGCGCTGTGCGATGCGGGCCTGCCGAATGCCCTTGGTGCCGAAGCCTGCTAAACGGCCCCAGGTGGTGTAGACCAAGAGCAGGCGCCGGTGACGCACAACAGTCGAGGTTGTGCGTCACCGGCGCCGTCTGTCGTCAGCTGCTGACGGGAACCAGTTCGTCGCCGCAGGTGCAGCGATAGCTGACGTTCGCTCCGGAGCAGTGGCACGCAGTCTCGATACGAACGCGGCATCCACAGCCATCGTGGCCGCAGGTCAGCACGGTCCCATCCTCGTAGTTAGCCATGTGTCACACCTTCCTCTGTCATCCCGGCAGGCTCCGGGGTTCCCCGACTATATACCCCATAGGGGTATGGGGTAAAGAAAAATCGGGAGCCAGAATCGCGATCGCGGGCTAGCGTGGATGAAGTGAATGAAAAGCCCACGCCCCGTGATGTTGATGCCCTGCTGGACAACCTGTTCGCCGGAGAAGACCCGGCACTGACCGCGGCGCTGGCCGCCAGCGATGAGGCCGGCCTTCCGCCCATCGCGGTCTCGGTACAACAAGGCAAGTTCCTGAATCTGCTGGCGACCGCAGCCCGGGCCACCCGCATCCTGGAGATCGGCACGCTGGGCGGCTACAGCACCATCTGGCTGGCGCGCGCCGTCGGACCGACTGGCTCGGTGGTGACGCTGGAGTACGAGCCCAAGCATGCCGAGGTCGCTCGCGGCAATCTGGCCCGTGCCGGCGTCGGTGATCGGGTGCAGATTCTGGTGGGTGCCGCGCTGGACACCCTGCCGACTGTGACCGGCGAGCCGTTCGATCTGGTGTTCATCGACGCTGATAAGGAGAACAACGTCGGCTATCTGAATTGGGCCGTGCGGCTATGCCGTCCCGGCTCGGTGATCGTGGTGGACAACGTGATCCGGGAGGGCGCGATCCTGGACCCGCGCTCCGACGACGCGACGGCGCGCGGCAGCCGGGACGTGTTGGAGCTAATGGGCACACACCCGCGGCTGCGGTCCGCCGCCCTGCAGACAGTCGGGACCAAGGGCTGGGACGGCTTCGCCTTAGCCGTCGTCGACTAGCAGTGGTCGGGCGCCGTTCGGCGGCGAATTTTTCGTTGCTGGCAAACAGTGGCCGGGCGTAACCTTTCATCAGATGGATGGGTGCAGCTGGCGCCAAACCGCTTGTTGCATAACAGAAAGGTCACGAAATGAGTACAGTCCATTCATCAATCGAACACCACCCTGATCTGTTAGCTCTACGGGCACGGTACGAACGCGCCGCCGAGTCCATGACGGCTCAGGGAACCTTCGGATTAACGCTGCTGGTGGCCGTCTACGGAGCGGTGTCCCCGTGGATTGTCGGATTCGAGGCGACCACCAGGTTGACCATCACCAACCTGGTCGTGGGGCTCTGCGTCGCCTTCCTGGCGTGCGGGATGGCGGCGGCGCTCGATCGCATGCACGGGCTCGCGTGGACCCTGCCAGTCTTCGGGGTGTGGTTCATCGCGTCGCCCTGGATCCTGATGCACGGAACGCCGAGCACCGAGATGATCTGGTCCAACGTGATCACCGGTGCGCTGTTGACGATCCTCGGCCTCAATGCCGCCTACTTCGGTAGGCGGGCGCGCGGTGAGTCAGCCCGGCACGCCTGACGAACCCATCGCGAATAGTCCCCCGCAGGCGGGTGGGTCTCGCTGAGCGCTGACGGCTAGCCGCAGACAGCGCCGATGGCGGCGGAGCCCACCAGCTTGCGGTACTTGGCCAGCACGCCGGTGGTGTAACGCGGCGGCGGCGGGGTGAAACCCTGGGCGCGGGTGGCGAATTCGTCCGGGTCCGCCACCACGTCCAGGGTCGCGTTGGCCACGTCGAGGCGGATCTTGTCGCCGTCACGCAGGAACGCGACCGGCCCGCCGTCCACCGCTTCGGGGGCGATGTGGCCGACGCACAGACCGGTGGTGCCGCCGGAGAACCGGCCATCGGTCAGCAGCAGCACGTCCTTGCCCAGTCCGGCGCCCTTGATGGCGCCGGTGATCGCCAGCATCTCCCGCATCCCGGGCCCGCCCTTGGGGCCCTCGTAGCGGATCACCACGGCGTCGCCGGCGCTGATCGTGCCGTCTTCAAGGGCATCCAGCGCAGCCCGCTCGCCGTCGAAAACCCTTGCTGTGCCCTCGAAGACGTCGCTGTCGAAGCCGGCTGATTTGACGACGGCGCCCTCCGGGGCCAGCGAGCCGTGCAGGATGGTGATCCCCCCGGTCGGGTGGATCGGGTTGGTCAGGGCGTGCAGCACCTTGCCGTCGACCACCGGGGGATTGAGCTCGGCGATGTTCTCCGCCATCGTCTTTCCGGTTACGGTCAGGCAGTCGCCGTGCAGCAGACCGGCTTCCAGCAACGTCTTGAGCATGACCGGCACCCCGCCGATCTTGTCGATGTCGTACATGACGTGCGCCCCGAACGGCTTGACGTCCGCCAGGTGCGGCACCTTGGCGCCCACTCGCGAGAAGTCGGCCAAGGTCAGGTCCACCTCGGCCTCGCGGGCGATCGCCAGCAGGTGCAGCACCGCGTTGGTCGATCCGCCGAAGGCCATCACCACCGCGATCGCGTTCTCGAAAGCCTCCTTGGTCAGGATGTCGCGCGCGGTGATGCCACGGCGCAGCAACTCCACCACGGCCTGGCCGCTGGCGCGTGCATACCCGTCACGGCGCCGGTCGATCGCCGGCGGGGAGGCACTGCCCGGAAGCGACATGCCCAGCGCCTCAGCCGCGCTGGCCATCGTGTTGGCCGTGTACATGCCGCCGCAGGCGCCTTCGCCGGGACAGATCGACCGCTCGATGATGTCGACGTCCTCCTGAGACATCAGCCCGCGGGAACAGGCACCGACCGCCTCGAAGGCGTCGATGATCGTCACCTCACGCTCGGTGCCGTCGGACAGTTGGGCGTAGCCCGGCATGGTGGAGCCCGCATAGAGGAAGACCGAGGCCAGGTTCAGGCGTGCTGCGGCCATCAGCATCCCTGGCAGCGACTTGTCGCAACCGGCCAGCAACACCGAGCCGTCCAACCGTTCGGCGCACATCACGGTCTCGACGCTGTCGGCGATGACCTCGCGCGAGACCAGCGAGAAGTGCATGCCCTCATGGCCCATCGAGATGCCGTCGGAGACCGAGATGGTGCCGAACTCCAGCGGGTAACCACTGGACTCCAGGACGCCCTCTTTGGCTGCCTTGGCCAACCGATCCAGCGATAGGTTGCAGGGCGTGATCTCGTTCCACGACGAGGCCACACCGATCTGGGGCTTGGCGAAGTCGTCGTCGCCCATGCCGACGGCGCGCAACATGCCGCGGGCGGCGGTCTTCTCCAGGCCGTCGGTGACGTCACGACTGCGTGGTTTGATGTCGACGGACGCCCCGGCGGCGTTGCTGCTCCCAGAATTCACCAGCTCAGTATGCCGGTAGGGCTGGACCGGGCAAAACGAATAAATACCCCGAGGGGGTATGCGCTAAAGTGGGTTCATGAGATCGGTTCTTACCGCCGTCGTCGCGGCCACTGTCAGCATGGCCGCCGGCGGTTGTCACCACGCGCCCACTCCGGCGCCCGAAGCGTCGTCCAGTGCGGCAGGTATGGCCTCCGGCAGCCCCGCCGACGTGAGGTTTCTGGAAGACATGGTGACCCACCACCAGCAGTCCTTGGAGCTGGCGGCCATGGTGTACAGCCAGAGCGCCGACCCGGCGCTGGTGGCGTTCGCCGACCAGACCGCGACCCAGCAACGCACCGAACTGCAGGGTTGTCAGGCGCAGCTGTTGCAGTGGGAGGTCCCCGGCGGTCATTCCGGCCGGGACCACGCCAGTGAGATTCCCGGCATGGTGGAGAAGGCCACTATCGACAAGCTGCGCAGTCTGCGTGGACCGGCATTCGACACCCTGTGGTTGCAAACCATGATCGCCCATCAGCGTGGCGCGATCGCACTGGCGCAGAACGAGATTCAACATGGCGAGAGTCCAGAGGCGATCAGTATCGCGCAATCGCTCCTGCCGTTTCAGCAAGCCGAGATCAACCAGATGAACCAACTGTTGGGGGCGCCATGACCACCGATGCTCCGGGATACTCCCCGCGCAAAGACAACTACGCCAAACGGATGCGCCGCATCGAGGGCCAGGTGCGTGGCATCGCCAAGATGATCGAAGAGGACAAATACTGCATCGACGTCCTCACCCAGATCAGCGCAGTCAACAGTGCACTGCGGTCCGTGGCGCTGAACCTGGTCGACGAACACCTGGTGCACTGCGTCAGCGGGGCTGTCGCGACCGGCGGCGCGGAGGCCGACGCGAAACTCGCCGAAGCCTCGGCAGCGATTGCGCGGTTAGTTCGTTCCTGACCCTCGCGCCGTTACCATGTGAGCCAGCAGTTACCGGGAGCGCCATGCGCCACATACCACTCGACGCTGCCCCCAATACATGACTGTTGAAACCGGAAGTGCCCGATTGAGGCCGTGGACGCCACAGACCACGGCGCGATTGGCGATTCTGTCCGCCGCTGCTTTCATCTACGCCACCGCCGAGATCCTGCCGGTCGGCGCGCTGCCTGCGATCGCGGCCGGCCTGGACGTCAGCGAGGCGCTGGTCGGTACGTTGCTGGCCTGGTACGCGGTGGTGGCAGCGGCGACGACGCTTCCGCTGGTGCGCTGGACGGCATTCTGGCCGCGCCGCCGGGTGCTGCTGCTCACCCTGGTCTGCCTGACCGCTTCCCAGGTGATCTCGGCGCTTGCGCCGAACTTCGCCGTGCTGGCTGGCGGCCGGGCGCTGTGCGCCGTCACGCACGGCCTGATGTGGTCGGTGCTGGCGCCCATCGCCACCCGACTGGTGCCACCCAGTCATTCTGGCCGCGCGACGACAGCAATTTATGTCGGCACCAGCCTCGCGCTGGTGGTCGGCATCCCGCTGACCTCGGCAATGAGCCTGCTGTGGGGATGGCGGCTGGCCGTAGTGGTGATCATGGTGGCGGCGGCGGCCATCACCTTGGCGGCCCGATTCGCGCTGCCGGCCCTGGTGCTCAGCACCGACCAACTGGCGCTGGTCGGCAACCATCACCACCGCAACGGGCGTCTGGTGGCGGTGAGCTCGCTGATGCTGATCGCTGTCACCGGGCACTTCATCTCCTACACCTTCATCGTGGTGATCATCGGTGACGTGGTCGGCGTGCCGGGGGCCCGCCTGGCCTGGTTGCTCGCTGCATTCGGTGCGGCCGGGTTGATCGCGATGCCGCTGCTGGCTCGACCAGTCGACCACCGACCCAAACTGGTCACCGGCGGCTGCATGGCCGCAATGTCGGCGGCCTTCGTGGTCCTGGCGGCACTGTCCATCGGCGGGCATCACACCACCGGTACGACGGCGGTGGGGGCGGCCGCGATCGTGCTCTGGGGTGCGATGGCGATGGCGGTGTCGCCGATGCTGCAGTCGGCCGCGATGCGCACCGCGCCCGACGACCCCGACGGTGCGTCGGGGCTGTACGTGACGGCGTTTCAGGTCGGCATCACCGGCGGCTCGCTGGCGGGCGGGCTGCTGTTCGAGCGGGCCGGGACCTCGGCCATGTTGGCGGCCTCGGCACTGCTGGTCGGCGTCGCCGCGGTCGGTATCGCAGCCAGCAAGCGCCTGTTCGTCGTTCCCTGACGTTCCTGGAGCGGTAACGTTCGCCACGTCGCCGACAATCAAAGCTACTGGTCAAGGGCAATCTATCTCGTATCTCACGCCGCATCTCGCTCATTGCACGAGTTAGCTGGCAACCATCCTGTGAGACACTGGGATCAAGATCGTGACCGGAGGTAGGTAGATGTCGGGATGGAAGCTCGCGCAGTTCGGCGCGTGGCTCGGCGCGGCTGGCTTGGCCGCGAGTCTCACGCTCGGTTGCGGATCAGCCCTGGCTGATCCGCCGCAGCAGCCCGGCGACCCGGCCGCAGCGGACGCCGGCCCGGCCGACCCGCCCGTGCCGCCGCCCCCGCCGGAGTTCCCGCAGTTCCCGCCGCCTCCCCCGGAGCTGCCCCCTCCGCCGCCGCCGGGCGAGCCGCCGGCGTTCCCGCCACCGCCCGAGCTCGCGCCCGGGTTACCCGCCGCGCCCGAGGGCGTCCCCCCGGGCCCGGACCCGCAGGCAGTTCCGGCGGGGTCGGCAGACCCCGCAGTCCCGGGACAGCCCGGTGCGGTGCCGGCCGCCGCCGCCGGACCGGTTGTGGGACAGAACCCGGAGCCGTTCACGGGCACGGCGCCGTTCCTGCCGCCGTCGTTCAACCCCGTCAACGGCTCGATGGTGGGTGTCGCCAAGCCGATCATCATTGACTTCCAGCGGCCGATCGCCGACAAGGCAATGGCCGAGCAGGCGATCCACATCTCCTCGAACCCGCCGGTGTCCGGCAAGTTCTACTGGATGACGCCTAGCCAGGTGCGGTGGCGTCCGCTGAGCTTCTGGCCCGCCCACACCGTCGTCAACATAGACGCAGGCGGCACCAAGTCGAGCTTCCGTACCGGTGACTCGCTGGTGGCCACTGCCGATGACAAGACACACCAGATGACGATCACCCGAGACGGCAAGGTGGAGAAGACCTTCCCGATGTCGATGGGGATGAGCGCTGGTGGGCACGAGACCCCCAACGGCACCTACTACGTGCTGGAGAAGTTCCCCACGGTGGTGATGGACTCCTCTACCTACGGCGTTCCAGTGAACTCCAGTTGGGGATACAAGCTCACCGTGCAGGATGCGGTCCGGATCGACAACAGCGGCGGCTTTGTGCACAGCGCGCCGTGGTCAGTGGCCGATCAGGGCAAGCGCAACGTCAGCCACGGCTGCATCAACCTCAGCCCGGCCAACGCCAAGTGGTTCTACGACAACTTCGGCAGCGGCGATCCCGTCGTGGTGAAGAACTCCGTCGGTACCTACACCAAGAACGACGGTTCCCAAGACTGGCAGATGTAAACCACCGTAGGTAGCACCCAGTCCCCGGCCGCGGGGCGGGCGCTCTTGCGGATGCGGACTCCCGTCTCCGGTTGGAGTCCAAGGGTGCTGTTATTTACGCCACCGTCAATCGTTGCGCGCCTGCCGTCTGAGAGTTACAGTCATCGGCTGTTACTCAGCAAAAGCCCAGTCAGTTCTTGAACTGGTCAAAATCGGGGGGCGTCGTGCCTGCATCGCATCGCAAACTAGCCGGCGCCTAAGAGCTGGAAACAATCGTCAGCGAAGTTGTGGTCGAGTCGTCGGGTCCGCTAGCGCGATCGGCTTCTTCCTGGCGTTCGGGATGGCGCCGCTGGCGAACCCACCAGGCGCTCAGGCCGACGAGCTCGACTGGGTGATGGATCTGCTCAACCCGTCGGCGTGGGACGGGTTGCTACTCGGCGCCGCCGACCAGAGCGCACCGGCGCTGTCCCTGGGCGCCGAGCCCGCGCTCGGCGGCTCCATCGACTGGACGGCCGTGATAGATCACTGGATGTACGAGCCCCTGCACTTCGGCATGGAGCATTGGATCACCAGCCCGTTCGGCTCCATCATCGACGACTGGATCAATCAGTTCGCGCCGGCGGGTGAGATGTTCATCGGCAACGGCGCCGACGGCACCCTGGCCAACCCCGACGGCGGCGACGGTGGGCTGTGGTTCGGCGACGGCGGTGAGGGATTCAGCGGCACAGCCGATGGCGTGGCCGGCGGCAACGGCGGTAACGCCGGGTGGTTCGGCAACGGCGGCGACGGTGGTGCGGGCTGGGCCGGTCTGAACGGCGGCGACGGCGGGTCCGGTGGCACGTTCATGGGGGTCGGCGGCGACGGCGGCGCCGCGGCCGCGGGACAGCTCGGCGGTGGCAGCGGCGGCGAGGGCGGAGACGCCCCGGGCTGGTTCTTCGGTGTCGCCGGCAATGGTGGCGTCGGCGGGGCCGGGCTGGCAGGCGCGACCGGTGCGGCCGGGGTGTGGGCGGTCAACGACGGCGTGGGCGGCAACGGCGGCAATGGTGGCAGCGGCGGCAACGGGGGCAGCGGCGGCAATGCGACCGGCTGGTTGGCCCGCGGCGGCAACGGCGGTAATGGTGGCAATGCCGGTGCCGGCGGAAATGGCGGTGTCGGCGCGGTCGGCGACAACACTCACCTCGACGGTGCTGCCGGTGGCACCGGCGGTGATTCCGGTGACGTCGCCGGTACGGGTGGCGCGGCGGGATCGGGGAGCGCGCTGGGCGCGAACGGAACCGCAGGCGCAGATGGCGGCTTCGCCGCCGGCGGCAACGGTGGTTCCGGCGGTGCCGGCTTTGCGTCCGGTGCCGGTGCGACCGCGGGTGTCGCCGGTGCCGGCGGCACCGGTGCGCTGGGCAGCGCCGGCCACATCGGCTACGGCGGTGGCGGTGGCGGCGGCGCCGGCGGTGCCGTGATCTCCGCGACCAACGGCGGCACCGCCGCCGGGACCGCGACCGGCGGCAACGGTGGCAGCGGTGGTGACGGCTCACTGACCGCGGCTGGCGGCGTCGGGGGGACCGGCGGCGCGGCCACCATCTCCGCCGACGGAGCGGGTAGCTCCGCGGGTGGCAGCGCCATCGGTGGGGCGGGCGCCAACGCAGCGGGCACCGGCACCGGCGGCAACGGCGGCACGGCCGCCATCAAGGCGAGCAACGGTGGCGTCGTCAGCGACACCGCCATCGTGAAGGGCGGCGCCGGGGGCGCCGGCAGTAACGGCGGTATCGGTGGCGCCGGCGGCCAGGGTGCCATTTTCGCCACCGCAAGTGGTGCTTCAGCGAGCGGTACAGGTACCGGCGGTGCCGGTGGCGCCGGCGTCGACGGTGGGGCCGGTGGCGCGGGCGCGCAGGGCGGGGTCTTCGCGCTGTTTGCTGGTAGCACCGCCTCCGGCACCGGTATCGGTGGCGCCGGCGGGAGCGCGGACGGGGCCGGCAGCATCGGCGGCAACGGCGGCAGCAGTTCGGTTCAGAGCGGGTGGGGGTACTACGGTCGCGGCGACAACAGCACCGCCAGCGGCTATGCCCTCGGCGGAGCCGGCGGAGCCGCGATCACCGGCGGCGTCGGCGGAGGCGGTGGGATCGCCAGCGTGCTCACCGCCGGAAACGGGTCCGAGGCCTCGGGCAACGCCTACGGCGGTACCGGTGGTGCCGGCGCGCAGGGCGGAACCGGCGGCGCTGGGGCGATGGGGCAGGTGGACACCACCGGCAATAACACCCATGCCAGCGGTACCGCGACCGGAGGGAACGGTGGCAGCGGAACCGGTGACGGCGTCACCGGTGGCGCCGGCGGTCAAGGCGTGATCGGTTCGGGAACCTCGACCGGTGGTGGTGTCAACTCCACCGCGGCGGGCATCTCGACCGGCGGCAACGGCGGCGCCGGCCAGGACGGCGTCGACGGCGGCAAGGGCGGATCCGGCGTTATCACCACCAAGGGCGACAACAACTCCATCACCGACAGCACGGCGATCGGCGGCAACGGAGCTACCGGCGCCGCCGGCGGTGTGGGCGACATCAGGACCAGTCAGACCGGAAGCAGCATTTCCGGCGGCAGCGCCACCGGTGGGAATGGCAGTGCCGGCGGTGTGGGTAGCGTCGCCAAGCTGTTTGCCAGCACCGGCGCGAGCATCACGGACAGTTCGGCGACCGCCGGAATCGGTTCCGAGAGCGCAGTCGGCGGCGCGGCGACGATCACCGCGACCGGGGCAAGCGGTTCCATCGCCGACGCGTCTGCCACCGGTGGTAACGCCGGTGCCGGTGACGCCAACGGTGGTGTTGGCGGTGCGGGCGGTTCCGCTGCGGTCACGGCGAGCGGTGGTGCGGTGCACGACGCCATCGCTAACGGCGGCGCCGGGGGCCAGGGCACCGTCGGCGGTGTCGGCGGTGTCGGGGGCCAGGGCGAGGTCTCGGCCACCGGACCGAACAGCGCGGCCAGCGGCAACGGCGTGGGCGGTATCGGCGGTGACGGTATCAACGGGGGCGTCGGAGGCCAGGGCGCCGTCGGCAGCGTCAACGCCACGACGGCGGGCGCCAACACTGGCAGCGCTGACGGAACCGCCACCGGCGGCAACGGCGGTACCGGTACCGGTACCGGTAGCACCGGTGGCGACGGCGGCGCCGGCTGGGTCCAATCCGGTTACTCCGGCAGCACGGGAGGCACTGCAACCGGTATCGGGACCGGCGGCGACGGCGGCGACGCCAGCACCGGTGGTACTGGTGGTGCCGGCGGTCAGGGTGTGGTGTTGACCAGTGGGCAAGGCGCCACCGCCGATGGCACCGCACTTGGCGGTAAGGGCGGCTCCGGCGCCAACAGCGGAACGGGAGGTGCCGGCTGGACCGGCCAGGTGGCGGCCTTGGCGGGCGGGGCCAACGCCAGCGGCACCGGCCAGGGTGGGGACGGTGGCGCCGCCGACGGGTCCGGCGTAACCGGCGGCCGAGGCGGCGGCGGCGTCGTGCAGGCCCTGGGCGCCAATAGCACCGCCACCGACAACACCGCCATCGCAAGTGCGGGCGGCGCGGGCAGCAACGGCGTAGATGGCGCTGAGGGCGGCACCGCCAATATCAGGGCATTCGATTCAGGCACCAGCATCACCCACGCCACCGCCACCGCCGGTGCTGGCGGCGGCAGCCACGGCGGCGGTGGCGTTGAGATTGCCGCCAAGAACGGCGGCACCATTGTCGCTAGCCATGGCTACGGGGGCGACTCCACCGACAGCGCAAACGGCGGCTCCGCCCATATCACCGCCGACGGCGCACTGAGCTCCGTCCTGTACGCCACCGCCCGTGCGGGTGCGGCCGGAGCGACCGGCGCGGACGGTGGCAACGGCGGCAACGGCGGTCTCAGCTACCTGACGGCCACCAACGAGGGCAGCATGAACGGCGCTACCGCCACCGGCGGGGCCGGCGGTGACGGCGCCAGCGGCAGCGGCGGTGACGGCGGCAACGCGACTGTGAGTGCCGATGGCATCTACATCGTCAATGGCACCGCCCTCGGCGGCGGCGGTGGTGACGGCGGCGCGGCCGGCAGCAACGGCGGCATCGGCGGCAACGGTGGTAACGGTGGCATCGGGGACGTCCAGGTCAGCAACGGCCCGACCGTCTCCGGCCTCAGCGGCACCGGCGGCAGTGGTGGCAACGGCGGCGCCGGCGGTGACAACGCCAACGGCGGCAACGGCGGTGCCGGTGGCGCCGGTCACGCCACCGCCAGTGGCGGCGGTACCGATGGCACCGGCGGCAGTGGTGGCAACGGCGGCGGCGGCAGCCACCCCGGCGCCGGCGGTGACGGACACGGCGGAAAGGGCGGCAACGGAGGGATCGGCACCGGCGCCACTGGCAGCGACGCCGGGAACGGCGACGACGGTCACGCCGACGGCACCCCCGGCGACAACGGTGCCAACGGCACCAACAACCCCTAGCTGTGACCCACGCCGACAGTGCGGTTTGATACGCACGGTCGGGAACGGCGCGGCAGGCTCAGTTCCAGATCCGGACCCGGGATGCAGGCTCAAGGTAGAGCGCGTCGTCTGGCGTGACGCCGAAGGCATCGTAGTAGGCGTCCATGTTGCGAATCACCCCGTTGCAGCGGAACTCCGGCGGAGAGTGCGGATCCACTGCCAGGCGCCGGATCGCCTCGGCGTCACGGGATTTCGTGCGCCAGACCTGCGCCCAGCCGAAGAAAACGCGCTGGATGCCGGTCAAGCCGTCGATCTCCGGAGCCTCGGTACCGGCCAGTGACAACTGGTAGGCGAGCAGAGCAATGGAAAGCCCGCCCAGATCGCCGATGTTCTCCCCGACGGTGAACGCGCCATTCACGTGCCGGTCGCCATCCAGTTCACGCGGCACATAATTCTCGTACTGGGCGATCAACGCGCGTGTGCGGGAACCGAATTCAGTGCGGTCGGCGTCGGTCCACCAATCGATCAGGTTGCCGTCGCCGTCGTACTTGGCGCCCTGGTCATCGAAACCATGTCCGATCTCGTGGCCGATCACCGCGCCGATACCGCCATAGTTGGCCGCGTCGTCGGCGTCGGCGTCGAAGAACGGCGGTTGCAGGATCGCGGCCGGGAAGACGATCTCGTTCATTCCCGGGTTGTAGTAGGCGTTGACGGTCTGCGGTGTCATGAACCATTCGTCGCGGTCGACCGGCTGGCCCAACTTGGCCAGTTCGCGGTCGTAGTTGACCGCGTAGCCGCGCAGGTAGTTGCCGTAGAGGTCGGCGGGGTCGGTGAGCAGCGCGGAGTAGTCGCGCCACTTTGCGGGATAGCCGACCTTTGCGGTGAACTTGTCCAGTTTGGCCAGCGCCCGCTCTCGCGTTTCCGGGGTCATCCAGTCCAGGTTGGTGATGCTTGCCCGGTAGGCCTCGCGCAGATTTCCGACCAGCTCGTCGATGCGTGCCTTGGCATCTGGCGGGAAATGCTTTGCCACGTAAAGCTTTCCGACGGCGTCGCCCATCAGGGACTCAACCACGGACACGCCGCGCTTCCACCGGTCGCGGATCTGCTCGGTGCCCGACAGTCGGCGTCCGTAGAACTCGAAGTCCTCCGCGATCAATTCCTCGGTCAGCAGCCCAGCGCGTGCATGGATGATCCGCCACCGTGCCCAGTTCTGCCAGTCGGCGAAGTCCGCGCTCTCCCACAGTGCGGCGAACGCCGTCAGGAAATCGGGTTGCCGCACGACCAGCTCGTCGGCAGCCGCGACGGAGACGCCGAGAGCACCCACCCAGCCGGCCCAGTCGAAACCAGGCGCCTCGGCCGGCAGCCCCGCAAAGGTGCGCAGGTTGTAGGTCAGCTCGGCGTCGCGGCGCTTCACCACGTCCCAGTGCGCGCCCGCCAACCGGGTCTCCAGCGCCACAATGCCCGCCGCGGTCGCGGCGTGCTCGTCCGGTTCCCCGCCGTAGACCAGTGCGAACATCGCTGCGATGTGACCCGGGTAGGCCGCCAGGATCTCGGCGTGCTGTTCCTCGCGGTAGTACGACTCATCGGGCAGTCCGATGCCCGACTGGCTCAGGTGCAGCAGGTAGCGGGTCGAGTCCTTGGAGTCGGTGTCCACGTAGAGCCCGACGCCGCCGCCGACCCCGGTGCGCTGGCCCGCGCCCACCACCCGCGCCAGGGCCTGGCGGTCACCGGCATTGTCGATCCCGGCCAGCTCCTGGCGCAGCGGCTCCACCCCGCGCTCGCGGACGGTCTGCTCGTCCAAGAAGCTGGCGTAGAGGTCGCCGATCCGGCGCTCGTCGGTATCGGCCGCATCCGCACTCGCAGCGGCCGACTCGCCGGCCTCGGTGAGCAGGTCGCGGACCTGGATCTCGGCCCGGTCGAACAAAGCGCGGAAGGCTCCGTCGGTGGCACGGTCCGGTGGCATCTCATAGCCGTCGAGCCAGCGGCCGTTGACATGACCGAACAGATCGTCCTGCGGGCGGACACCACTATCTATATAGGTGAGATCAAGGCCGGAACGGGTGGCTGGTGAGGTCACCGTCCCATCCTTCCACGACGGACGGTGCAGCTCTCCTGTAGCGTCACCGCCATGCCTGACGAGCAGCAACCCGACGACGCCACTGAGGTGGACTCTGAGATCACCGATCTCGACGACGTCACTGTAGAGAGCACCGAGGACCCGGCCGCAGCAGAGACGGCGCGCGAAAAGGCGCCAGCGAAAGCCGGCAAAAAGAGCACCCACAGCAAGCCGGCAGCGGCGGCCTCAGGCCGTGGCCTGTCCGGCTACGGGTGGGGCTCGGTGGCCTTTGGCGTGGTCGCGGTGGCGGCGTTGGTCTTCAGCCTGATCACCTGGTACGAACACCACGAAGACGTCAACGAGCGCGGTTACCGCAGTCGGGTGCTGCAGACCGCCGCCAGCTGGACCAGCGTGCTGATCAACTTGAACGCCGAGAACGTCGAGAAGGGCATGGCGCGGCTACGCGACAAGACCGTCGGCGAACTCAACAGCGAGTTCGACGCCGCCTTGGCTCCCTACCGTGACGTGGTGCAGCGAATCCAGTCACGCAGCAGCGGCCGGATCGAAGCCGTCGCCATCGAGCTCGAGCACCACGATCTCGACGAGTCGGCCGCGACCGGCAGCGACAAACCGTCGAACCCCGGCCGTACCGACCCGGTGATGGTGATCGCCACCTCTATCGCCGAGAACGTAGGCGGCAGGCCCCAGACCGTGCACTGGGCTCTGCACCTCGACGTCACCGACGTCGCCGGCAACATGATGATCTCCCGATTGAGGTCGATTCGATGAGCAAGCTGGAACTCTTGAAAACGCAAACTCTGTGGCGGGTGCTGGCGGTCGATATCGCCGCGCCGCTGGCCGCGGTCGGTGGCCTGCTGCTGGTGGGGCTGACGCTGGACTGGCCGGTCTGGTACGTGTCGCTCTGCTCGGTGCTGATCCTGCTGATCGTCGAGGGCATGGTGGTCAACTTCGTGCTGCTGCGCCGTGACGCGGTCACAGTCGGCACCGACAACGAGCGGCCCGGTCTGCGCTTCGGGGTCGTCGGCCTGGCTGCGGCCGCACTGGTGGCCGCAGCCGTGCTCGGATACCTGCGCTGGACCGTTCCAGACCGCGACCTGGAGGTCGACTCGGGTGAGGCGGTCAAGACCGCCGTCGCCATGGCCGAAGCTGCGGCCACGGTCTCGCCGGCCAACCCGGATGCGTCGATCGAGAAGGCTGCGGCCTACATGGTCCCGGACCGGGTCAACGCGTTCCGGGAGAGCATCGGCCGGACCGCCACCGACATGGCCAACCGCAACATCGCGGTCGAGGCGCAGACACTCAGCGCCGGTGTCGAGGCGCTCGGACCGTCGGCCGCGCGGGTCGCAGTTGTGATGCGCAGCGTCCAGACAGTGGCGAACCAGCAGGTCAAGCAGTCGGTTGTGCCGGTGCGGGTGACACTGACCAAGCGCGGCGGTCAGTGGCTGGTCCTGGAGATGTCACCGATCCACGCTCGCTGACGCGGCGGCGCAGCGCCCGGCGTCAGACGACGTCGGGCGTCTCGCGGGTCTGCAGCTTGACGAAGCGGTCGGACAATCGGCGCATCCGGATCATCAGTGAGGCCGGCGGGCTGACCGTGCCGTTGAGGTATTCACCGAGCGTGTCGGCGGGAACCCCGACCCGCGAGGCGAACTCTTGCTGGCTCAATCCGGACCGCTCGATCAGCACCCGCATGTGACGCGCGACCTCCGCGCGCTCGTTGGCCTCCAGGTGCGCGCGGGTGCGGGCCAAGACCTCCGACAGGGCTTTGGCGATACCGAAGGATTCGGTGCCCTCCAGCACTTCTTCGACTTGGCGTGCGGTGCGGCCGTAGGGATCGCGCTTGAGTGCCACCACGATGAGCTGCCAGGTGGCGATGTCGCCGGTCTGCAGCGCAGCGCGGATGGCCGACGTGGGCCAGAACTCGACCGGACGGTCGGTGTCGCCGGACGGCTGCCGGGGCAGCGGCCCACGGCGTCGGTCCGCGGCCAACGTCACCTCGCCTCCTCCAGCATCGCCACGGCAACTGCCAGGCAGCGCCCTTGGACGTGTTCCCAGTCCGTACTCGCCCCAAGCG
Organism: Mycobacterium sp. SVM_VP21; assembly: GCA_024758765.1. Taxonomy (NCBI): domain Bacteria; kingdom Bacillati; phylum Actinomycetota; class Actinomycetes; order Mycobacteriales; family Mycobacteriaceae; genus Mycobacterium; species Mycobacterium cavoris. Next base: position 1,610,339 of record CP101406.1, on the reverse strand, counting down.
CATCGTCGCCGGAGGTGTAGTCGCCGCGTGCGGTGGGCTCCGGATCGGCGAGTCGACATACCAGCTGGGTGGCCATCCAGTGTCCGTCGGCTGGTTGACCAGAGTAGTACGCATCAATTCCGCGGAGGGCCCCAGCAACGGTTTTCGGGCCCAGCGCATCGGCGAGGTCGGCCAGCCCGGCGTAGTCGCGTGGGCTGTTGCGTGCCAGCACCAGGTAGCCCGCCAGGCGCAGCGTTTCGGCGCCGGTGGGGATCTGCAGCCGGTCTCCGGTGGGCAGTTGGACGGCGGCGGTTTCCATCGGACGGCACCGGGTCAACGCCGGGATGTCGAGCCCGATCTCGGTTGCCGCCCACGACTCGGTTTCCAGGGCGTCGAGGGCGATGGCGAGTCGGCGACGCCACACGGTGACCGGGTGAACCGGACGGATGGTGCGGGGCTGCGCCCGGACGGTACCGGTACGCGACTGCCAGCCGCCGGTCAGCCGTGCCAGCGCATGGCTAACCATGGTGCCGCCGGAGGGAGCCGGCTCGGTAGCGACCGGCACCGCTTGGATCTTGCTGGTGGCCATCTCGGCAACCCCGCAGCCGCGCAGCGCCAACGGGTCGCTGACGCAGACCGCGTCGGGAACCAGTCCCTTGAGCCGGGCCGCCGACTTGACCACCACGCGAAGATCGGCACTGGGGGTGATCAGGGTGGAGATGTCATCGGGTATCACCACGACATCGCCCAAATCTACTGTGGGTAAAGGCTTTTCGAAGTCCACCGACGGCAGGATCCGGGCCAGCCAGCGCGGCAGCCACCAGTTCCACTCGGCGAACATCGCCATCAGTGCCGGAACCAGCACCAGCCGCACCACGGTGGCGTCCACCGCGATCGCCACCGCGCAGGCCACCCCCAGCTCGGCGACCAGCGGCATCCCGGCAAACGCGAATCCGATGAACACCGCGATCATGATCAGGGCCGCGCTGGTGATGGTGCGTGCACTGGTACTCACCCCGTACGCGACTGCGTCGTGGGTGTTACCGGTCTGCAGAAAACGCTCGCGGATGCGGGTCAACAAGAAAATTTCGTAGTCCATCGACAAGCCGAACGTCATCGCCAGCACGAGCGGCGGAATGAACGTGTCGATGGAACCGGTCGATGCGAAGCCGAACCGCTCCAGCCAGCCCCACTGGAACACCATCACCAGGCTGCCGTAGGCAGCCGCCACCGACAGCACCGTCATCACGACGCCCTTGAGCGCCAGCAACACCGATTGGATCGAGACCAACAGCATTAGGAACGCGATCAGCGCCACGAAGACCAGCACCATCGGTTCGGCGGCTGCGACCCGGTCGTCGAAGTCTTTGATCAACGCGGTCGGTCCGCCGACGTCCACCTGTACTGCTGGCGAGCCCGCCGCCTCCGGCAGGTGTTCGCGCATCCAGTCGACGGTCGTTCGCGCCCCCATGTCCTCGGGATCGACCGACAACACCGCAGACAGCAGGCCGCTGCTGTTGTCGTTGCCGAAGACCGGCGGCGACACCGAAGCGATGTTGGGGGCCTGCGACATCTCCTGGCGGATGGCCGCAAACGTCTCGGCATGGGCCGGCGCCGACGCATTCGCGCCGGGGATGGTCACCAACACCCGGATCGGTCCCAGCGCACCCGGACCCAGGGCTTGGGCTGCCGCGGCCACCCCGCCCCGAATCTCGTGGGAGGAGTCGAACTGGCGCAGCATGCTGTTGCCCTGCGTCAGCGACAGTGCCGGCGCCGCGAGCGCCAGCAGGAATCCCGCGGTCACTAGGGCCGACGCCCACGGGCGACGCATCACGTAAGCCGTCCAGCGTGCCCAGAACCGCGACTGGGCGACCTGCGGGCCCCGTGCCCAGTGCAACAGTGTCGAGCGTTTGGCGACCGCGCGGCCGAACATGGCCAGCACCGCCGGGGTGAGGCTGACCGAGGCCAGCACCGCCACCGAGACGGACAGGATCGCTCCGGTGGCCATCGACACCAGCACCGGGGTGTTGATCAGATAGATGCCGGTCAGCGAGGCCACCACGGTCAGGCCCGACAGCACCACCGCAAGCCCGGACGTCGCCATCGCCGCGTCGACGGCCTCCTGCGGTTGGCGGCCGGCCCGTAGTTCCTCGCGGTAGCGCATCAGAATGAAAAGCGAGTAGTCGATCGCCAAGGCGATCCCGAACATCGACACTGTCGACGTGACGAACACCGACATCGTGGTGAATAACGACAGCAGATAGACCAGGCCCATGGTGACGATCACGGTGCCGATCCCGAGCGCCAGCGGGATTGCGGCGGCCGCCAGTGAGCCGAACACCGCCAGCAACACGACCAACACGATCGGCAGATTCCATCGCTCTGCTTTGCCGATGTCCTGCTTGGTCTTCGCCGACGCTGCGGCGCCGAGGGCGCCCTGACCGATCACGTAGAGGTTCACCGAACCGTTCTCGACCCGGCCGGGATGCTCGCCTTCCACGCCCAGCTTGGTGCGCAGCTTCTTGGCGACGTCGACCGCGCCGGTGTTGTTGAAGTCCACTCGCAGGGACACCACGTACGGCCGGTCGGGCCGCGGCGGCGGCTGCGTCGTATCCGGCAGCACCGTCACGCTGGCGACTTCGCCGGCGGCCCGCTGGAGCAACGCGACGGCGTCTTTCATGTCCCGGTAGGTGGCGTCGGCGCGGGGCGCGGCGACCAAGGCCAGCGGTGAGGCGCCCTGCTCGGGAAAATGGTCCTCGAGCTGGTACTGCACATGCAGCGACTGCGATCCTTGGACCTCGAAGCCCCCACCGGTGAGGTGGCCGGACTGGGTGGCGGCCAGGTAGAGCGAGGGGATCACAGCAAGTAGCCACCCTGTGAAGACCACCCAGCGGAATCTGCGCAGGTTGCTGCTGAAGCGCATCATGAACTGCTGGATTTCGTCTCTCCCCGCTCTCGCCCGCACTGGTGCGTCGCGTGCTGCGAGCCTACCGCAGCAACCAGTTGCGCTCACCGTTTCTGTCGCCTCTGAGCTGCTCCGATGCCTTCCGGGAACCACACTGTGACCAGGCCGACCTGTGCTCGGGTGGCGGCATCAAGTGGTTACTGTCAGGATGGGCAAAAGGCCGTCTTTCGATCTGCCGTTGCTGCCGGGGGGCATCGCGCGCACACCAGAACCATCGTCGAAGCGTCGTCCGCAATGTGGCGGGACTCGTCGGGGCCGATCAGAGATCTCGCCAGTCGTAAGGAGAATTCGTGAACATCACCCGCGCCACCGTGCGTCGCAGTCTGTCGGGCAAGGGCGTCCTTGCTGCCGTGCCTGTCGTCCTGGGCGGGGCCGTCACGGCCGCGCTGCTGGCCACCCCGTCGGCGCCCTCGGCGACCGCCGCCAAAGACCCCTGTGTGGCCAGCGAGATCGCTCGAACCGTTGGCAAGGTGGTCACCTCGACGGGCGACTACCTGGACTCGCACCCGGACACCAATCAGGTGATGACCGGTGCGCTGCAGCAGCAGCCCGGCCCGCAGACGCTGGCAAACCTGAAGGCGCACTTCGAGGCCAACCCGAAGGTCCAGGACGACCTCGCCAAGATCATCGCGCCGGTGCAGGAGGTCAGCGACCAGTGCAAGCTGGCGGTCAGCCTGCCGCAGGTGCTCGGGCTACTGCAGGCCGTACAGGCTCAGGGCGGCCTGCCGGGCGGCGGACTGCCTGGCGGTCTGCCTGTAGGCGGTCTGCCCGTGACCGGCCTGCCTGTGAGCGGACCTCCGACCGGTGCGCTGACCCAACCGGTAGCGCTTCGCTGAGGACCGGCGCGTACTCATCGGTGTCGTGGTCGGCCGCGTTGTCGCTGCGGAACACGAAGAAGAACACCACCCAGCCGGCGGCTGATACCAGCACCCAGCTGATCATCCGGTAGATCAGCACCGCAGAGATGGCGTCTGGCAACGTCAGCCCGCTCGACATCAGGCCCGGCACCAACACGGCCTCCACCACCAACAGGCCACCGGGGATCAGGGGAATCGTCCCTGCCGCGCGGGCGGCGGCGTAGGCCACCGTCAAACCGGCGACCGACGCCCGCCCGCCGGCGGCATAGGCGGCGCACGCCAGGCAGGCGACGTCCGCGACCCAGTTGAACAGCGACCACCCGAACGCCGTCGACAGGTCCCGGCGGCCCAGGCTCACCGACTCCAGTTGGCCCAGCAGCCGGCGCCAGGTGGCAAGCCCGGCGTCCACGGGCCGGGCGCGCACCGAGTTGAACCAGGACAGCACGCGAACGCCGATGCCGTCGATCAGTTCCGGTCGCGAGGCGACCGCCTGCGCCAGCAGCAGCAGCGCGATGAAGCCGCCGAGGGTGAACAACAGCGAGAAGGGGTTGCTGCGGGCCCCGAGGAGGAACGCCCCGCCGAGGCCCAGTACGGCCAGCCCGACCGCCTGCAGAACCCCCGACATCACCAGCTGCCACGACGCCACCACCGGGGTCGCGCCCCAACGGCGTTGCTGCCGGTACAGGAAGGTCGCCGACAGCACTGGGCCGCCGGGCAGGGTGGTGCTGAGCGAGTTGGCGGCGTAGAAGGCGGCCTCGGACTGCCGCTGCGACACGTGCACACCGGCCGAGCCCAGTAGCGTCCGCTGGATCTGCGCAAAGCTGTGCATCGACGCCGCCGCGGCCACCGCCGCTCCAATCAGCCAGCGGGCGTCGGCACGGCCGAGACTGCACCACGCGGCGGAGACCTGGTCCCACACCAGCACGAGTTCGATCGTGAGCACGACCGCGACCAGACCCACCAGGACTGGGCGCACCCACCGGGCTTTGCCACCGGCGCGCTGTGGAGCCGTGGGTTCTCGCCCGCTGACGCCCTGAACGACGACGTCGGGAAGGACGCAGTCGTGCGAAACGGGGGCGTGGGGCACGAATTCAAAGGTTAGCCGCGCTACGTCGATATTCGGCTACCTGATGTGCACCCGCTGCGGCATCGTTACGCTACCGGAATGTCAGCCAGCGCAGACGAATCCGTACATCCGACGGTGCGCAAGGCGGCCGCGTGGGCCTGGCGCTTGCTGGTGCTGTTCGCCGCGGCACTGCTGGTGCTGCTGATCATGCGGCGCCTCGAAGTAATCGTCGTCCCGGTGGCCATCGCAATGATGATGTCGGCTCTGCTGTTGCCCGGCGTGGACTGGCTGTCCCGGCACGGGGTGCACCGGGGACTTGCGGTGTTCCTGCTGCTGCTGAGCGGTCTGGCCGTGCTTGCCGCGTTGCTGAGCTTCGTCGTCGACCAATTCATCGACGGCGTACCTGAACTGGTAGAGCAGGTTACCCAGGTGATCAATTCGACCCAGCACTGGTTGGTCGAAGGTCCGCTACATCTGAGCAGTGAACAGATCGACAGCGCCGGAGACAGCGTGGTCAACGGCCTGCGCAACAACCAGGCCAAACTGACCAGCGGGGCGTTGTCGACAGCCGAGACCATCACCAAGATCTTCACCGGTGCCTTCGTGGTGCTGTTCACGCTGATCTTCTTTCTCTACGGCGGTCGCGACATCTGGCGGTTCACGGTGAAGTTCTTCCCGAGCCAGGTGCGCGCCACCGTCCACGCAGCCGGCGTCGCGGGATTCGAATCACTGATCGGCTATGTGCGGGCCACGTTCCTGGTGGCGCTGGTCGACGCCCTCGGTATCGGCATCGGCTTGGCCGTCATGGCCGTGCCTTTGGCGTTGCCGTTGGCCTCGTTGGTGTTCCTGGGGGCCTTCATCCCGCTGGTCGGTGCGGTGCTCACCGGTTTGCTGGCCGTACTGGTCGCTTTGATCGCCAAGGGGTGGATCTACGCTCTGGTCACCCTGGGGCTGATCATCGCGGTCAACCAACTAGAAGCCCATGTACTGCAGCCGCTGGTTATGGGGCGTGCCGTCTCGATCCACCCGCTGGCGGTGGTGTTGGGTATCTCCACCGGCGGAATCCTGGCCGGCATCGTCGGTGCGCTGCTCGCCGTCCCGACCATCGCCTTCATCGATCGGGCGGTGCGGGTATTGGTCGGAGCCTCGGATTCGGGCACGCCGGCAGATGCGGATGCCCTGGAAGCCGTGGCTGCCGATACGCCGGACCCAGAAGCCGGCGACGTCAGTACCGACCCTCCCGACGCAGCAGTTCAGCAGCGCTGAGACCGCCGGCGGCACCGCGCCGCTGCGGGCTCTGCGGCTTGTCTGCCGCATCGTCGCCGGGCTGATCGCCGACCGCGGTGAACTTCTCGGTGGCCGGGTTCTCGGGGTCCTGAGCCGGGATCGCCGTGGTGGGAGCGTTCTCGGTGTTGTCTGCGCCGCCGGTGGGTTTAGGCAGGGACCGGGTTCGCTCGTCGGACGCCTCCGGCTGAGTTTCACCCTGCCTGCCGCGGCGGGCCTGCGACGCGTCACGGCCGCCGCGCAGTTCGCCCAGCCACGACTCGATTTCGCGTTCCTCACCCGGGCCCGCGGATTCCTTGCCGGGGGACGTCACCCGCTCGGTCGCCGGGTCGGCTGCCGAGAAACGGGTGGTAGGCGGCTCGGCCGGGCCGGTGTTGATCCGATTGGTCCGGGCGTTGGAAGGGTGGCCGCTCACCGGCCGGGTCGGAAGCTGTTCTGCGGGAAGCCGTGCCGGGGCAGCGCGGCCCGGGGCGGGGTGGGTGGGGTCGTGCGTCGGGCGCGGGGCGGCGGCGCCTGCCGGGGCCGCTGCGACGGTAGCCGTGGCGGGGCGGCGGGTCACCCGGCGCCGCTCGTCGGGCAGCCGGATCTCGCCCAGACCGATCCGGTTCTGCAGGCGCTTCATCCAGCGTGGCGCCCACCAGCAGTCGTCGCCGAGCAGTTTCATCACCGACGGCACCAGGAACATCCGGACCACGGTGGCGTCGAGCAACAGCGCCGCCATCAGGCCGAACGCCAGGTACTTCATCATCACCAAGTCGGAGAACACGAACGACGCGGCAACCACCGCGAGGATCAGTGCGGCCGCGGTGATCAGCCGGCCGGTGGTGGCTGTGCCGATCCGGATCGCCTCGGTGGTCGACATCCCGGATTCTCGTGCCTCCACCATCCGGGAGACCAGGAACACCTCGTAGTCGGTGGCCAGGCCCCAGCCCACCGCAACAACCAGCGCAATGACCACCACCATCAGTGGGGTCGGGGTGAAGTTGAGCAGCCCGGCGCCGTGCCCATCGACGAACATCCAGGTCAAGATGCCCATCGTCGAGCCAAGCGTCAACGCGCTCATCACCGCCGCCTTCAACGGCAGCACCAGGGAGCCGAACGCCAGGAACATCAGCAGCGTTGTGGTGCTCAGCAGGATCACCAGCATCAACGGTCCCTGGCTGACCAGCGCGTGGATGCTGTCCTGTTCGAGCGCGGGTGTCCCGCCGACCAGCACGTCCAAGCCCTTGGGTGTGCTCATCGCGCGCAGCGCCTTGATCTTCTGCGCGGCGTCGTTGCGGTTGATCAAGCCGTTCTCGATGACCCGGACGGACGGGTCCTTGGAGGCTCCTGGCAGGTAGGGGCGCTGCTTCCACATTTCGGCGGGATCGTCATCGGGAACAACGAATCCGCTGATCGCCATCGCGCGGTTGCGGACCTCGGCGACCTGCTGGTCGGTGACCGGCTTGTCGGTATCGCTCTTGATCACCAGGGTCAGCTTCTCGGTACGGAAGCCGGGGAAGATCTCGTCGAAGTGCTCTTGGGCCACCCGGGCGGTGTTGTCCGGGGGCAGGTATTTCTCGCTCATCCCGCCGAAAGTCAGTTTGCCCAGCGGGATGATCAGCAGGATCATCGCGACGACGATGGGGATCGCGAACGCCAGCGGCCGCTGCATCACGTAGTTGACCAGCTTGCCCCAGAACCCGGCTTCGACCTCTTCGCGGGTCTTGGTCTTCTGGGTCTTCTCGGCGAACCAGCCGATGATGCGGTTGGAGAACTCCCAGTCCCGCAGGAACGGAATGCGGTAGAGGGTGCGTACCCCGAGCGCGTCGACATTGGTGCCCAACACGCCCAAGATGGCCGGCAGCAGGGTGATCGACAGCAGCGCGGCCAGGCCCACAGAGGCGAAGATCGCGTACGTAATCGCCTTGACGAAGCCTTGCGGCAGCACCAGCAGGCTGGCTCCCGACACGATGATCAACACCGCTGAGAACACCACGGTGCGTCCGGCCGTCATCACCGACCGGCGGACCGCCGCTTCGGTGTCGTAACCCTCGGCGATCTCCTCGCGGAACCGGCTCACCACAAAGAGCCCGTAGTCGATCGCGATACCCAGGCCGATCAGCGAGACCACCGGTTGGGCGAAGAAGTTGATCGGGCCGAACATGGCGGCGAAGCGCAGGATGCCGGTTGCGCCGGCGATGCTCAGCCCACCCACAATGACCGGCAGGCTGGCGGCGATCACCCCGCCGAACACGAAGAACAGCACCACGGCCACCAACGGCAGCGCCAATACCTCCATGCGTTGCTGGTCGGTGGCGATGGTGCCGGTCAATTCACTGGCGATAGGTTGCAGACCGCCGAGCTCGACCTTGCCGCCGTCGAGTTTTTGGAGGTCCGACTCGGTTGCCTGGAAGTTCTTGAGGATGGTGTCGTCGTCGTCGCCCTTGATCTGTATCGATGCGAACGCGTGCTTCTTCTGCGGGTCGGCCATATTGGCCAGCGCTTCCGGATTGGTGAAGTAGCCGACCCAGCTCATGATCTGATCGGGGTGGTCATTCTTGACCTTGTTCAGGCCGTTCTTGACCGCGTCGAACCATTCCGGGTCGTCGACCGTCTCGCCCTTGGGCGCGGTGAAGACCGCCACCACATGGCTGGTGCGATCCCGGCCGTAGACCTCGTCGCCGACGATCGACGCCTGCACTGACTGGCTGCCGTCGTCGTAGAAGCCGCTCTGGGTGACGTGGTCGCCCAGGCTCATTCCGTACACACCGCCACCCAGGCAGAGCGCCACCATCACGCCGATTACGATGAACCGGTAGCGGTATACAGTTCGACCCCACCAGGCGAACACCTATACGCTCCTTACTAAGGTCTGTGGAGAAATCTTTCGGACCCGTGCGCCCGTTATTGCAGGCTCTCCAGTTGTCACTCTCGCGAGTTCAGTAGGGAACTCAGCGGCCGGAATGGCTGGAGCCACGCTCCCTGTTCCGGCAGCGAATCCAGGCTGATTCGCGGCAGCCGCTCCCGGAACACACCAGGGATGTCCTCCAGGTCAACGAACTCCAAGGTATCCGAGGCTAGCGCCCAGCTCGCATGTTCGCGAAATCCGAGCACAGAGGTGGCGATACCGAGACCACACAGTTCTTCCAGCGGTTCCCGGAATGCCTGACCGTCGGCGGAGGCGACCGCCACCGCCACCAGTCCCTGCTCTTTCCGCAGCGCGATGTGTTCGAGCATGTCGGAGTCGACATCACTGTCCTCATCGATCTTCGGCTTGGCGAAGACTGCAAAACCCACGTTACGCAACGCTTCGACCCAGGGCCGGACGACGTCGGCGCTGCCCGGGGCGATATTGGTGAACACGGTCGCCTCGGGCTCCACCGTGACCTGCGGGTGCAACGCCGCCACCTCGGCAGTGCGGTTGAGCAGCCAGCGGCCCAGTGCGTCGAAACGGGGCCGCTCCACGCCGGTCGGACGACGGCCCAGGATCGCGCCCAGACCCATGTCCAGATTCGGGGCGTCCCACACCAGCAACACCCGTTGCGTCGGTGGTCCCTCGACGGTCGGGTCGGTCCCGGTGGGCTCGGCGTCCGCTCCTACTTTCAGGTCGGGGCTGGTCATCAGACCCGCTCCCAGACGAACTCGTTGATCACGCTGCCCGCAGTGCGGCCCTTCGCCTCGTACTTGGTGGTGGGGCGAGCGACCGAGATCGGCAGGGTGGTCGCGTCCCCGAAGGGGTTGGTTACCCGGCGCAGGCCCGGTTCGCCGTCGCCGGACTCGGCGATCTGCACCGCGTAGTCGGCATGGTCGGTGGCCGCGTGCAGCACCCCGCCCGGTTGCAGCCGATCGGCGATCAGCGCCATGGTGGCCGGCTGCAACAGTCGCCGCTTGTGGTGCCGGGCCTTGGGCCAGGGGTCGGGGAAGAAGACGCGCACCCCGATCAGCGATGACGGGGCGATCAGGTACTCCAGCACGTCGAGGCCGTCGCCGCGCAGCAACCGGATATTGCTCAGCTGTTCGCGGTCGATCGCGCACAACAGTTGCGCCAACCCGCGCTCGTAGATTTCGACGGCGATGACGTCGAGGTCCTGTTCGGCCTGTGCCATCGCCACTGTGGAGGTACCGGCTCCGCAGCCGATCTCGAGCACCAGGGGAGCGTCGCGGCCGAACCAGCGGTGCGGGTCCAGGGGCTGGGGGCGGTCGGGACCGTCCGGCGGGACGACCTCGGCGCCCAGGTCGGGCCAGAGCCGCTCCCAGGTCTGGCGCTGACCGTCCGAGAGGGCGGAGTGCCGGTAGCGGACGCTGAAGTTGCGGAAACGGCGTGGAGCGGGGGTGTCGACGCCAGGGACGTCTGGTGCTGACTCGACGTCGCGCTGAGCATGCATGCAGTCCATGGTGGCCCATGGACCCTCGTGTACCCACTTTGCGGTCCACATTGATACCCAACAGTTGCCTAGCGCGGCCCGATCCGCTGGATCGACCGGCCAGTTCGGATTCGCCGGAGCGCTTGCTCGCGGAACTACACCGCTCACCGAATCCGGCGGTGACTCGCGTCGCGGCGACACAGCTGACACCATGGCCGCGGGGCCGATTGCGCGGGGAGGCAGGGTCGTGACACAGGGGCACCAGCTCTTCGCTGACGAGCTGACCGCGCTCGCCACCCAGAACTTTGACCCGCGACTGGCGATGATTGCCGCGGTTGTCGCCGCGCCGTTGCAGGTCGCGGTGGGTGGCCGTCGCGGTGTCGGTCGGCGCACCGTCGCCGCAGCGCTGGCCGCCGCCGGGGTGCGCATCGCCGAGCAGTCCGCTTTCGCCGAAGTCGCCGACTTGTCCGTTCATGTCGTCGCCGAGGTGATCAAGCCCGAGGACACCGCTGCGCTGCACGCCGCGCGCCGGCACCCGGTGCTGGTGGTACTGAACAAGGCCGACCTGCGCAGGCACGACGGTGTCTCCGAGGTCGCGGGCGCGACCCCAGGACCGGTTGAACCGATGTCGGCGTTGTTCGCGCTGGCCGCGCTCGGCGGTGAGCTGGACGAGGCGCTGTGGGAGGCGCTGGGCCGCGTGGCCGCGCGGCCCGCCGATCTGCGCTGCGCCGAACAGTTCGTGAGCCGTCCGCACCCGGTGCCGCGCCAGGCCCGCGAGCGGCTGTGCGCCACCATCGACCTGTCCGGGGTCGCGGCACTGCTTGACCTGGCCGGGAGCGGCGGGACCGTGGCGCAGGCCCGCGCCCGGATGCGCCAGCTCAGTGGTGTCGATCGTGTCGTTGCCCGGCTGAAGGGGATGGGCGCTGCTGTCTACCACCGGCGGATGGCGGAGGCGGTGATCCGGCTGGAGGCGATGGCGGTCGGGGACAGCCGCATCGACGAATTTCTGAACCGCGACGCGACGGTCGCCGCCCGGCTGACCGCGGCGGTGGCCGCGAACGACGTACCGGACGAATCGGTGCTGGCACGGGCCCGTCGCTGGCAGGCGCATCGCAGCGCGCCTGTCAACGCCGCCCAGCGGTCCTGCGCCGCCGACATTGCCAGGGGATCGCTGCGGGCCTGGGCGGCGATGCGGGACCGCCTATGACCGCCTCGGGTGCAGATTCAGCCGATCCGGACCCCACCACCGGGGTCGACGCCCTCGTCGCTGAGGTCGCTCCCGAAGTGCGTCCACCGGCGGTGCGGCGCTGCGATGTGGTGGTGGTGACCGGCCCCTGGCTGGCCGGGGTCAGTGCGATGACCCAAGCCCTCGCTGACCAGATGCCGCAATGGCTGGTGATGGAAGCCACCGAACTAGCCCCGGGGGAGGTGCCGCTGGCGGTGGTGTTCGTGGTGTCGGCGGCCGCCGCACTGACGGAGTCGGACTGTGCGCTGCTCGATGCCGTGGCCGCCCACACCGACGTGGTGATCGGCGTGGTATCCAAGGTCGACGTCCACCGGCAGTGGCGCGAGATGCTGGCAGCAGCCCGCGAAACCCTTACCGGCCACGCGCCGCGCTACCGCGATGTGGCATGGGTGGGGGCAGCGGCGGCACCCGAACGCGGCGCGCCGCGGATCGACGACCTGATCGCGAAACTGACCCAACAGCTCGAGGAAGGTGACGCTCCGCGGCGTAACCGGCTGCGCTCTTGGGAGTTCCAGTTGCGCACCGACGCCGATCGCATCGACCGCGACGCCCGCGCGGAAGGGCGTCGCGCTCGAGTGACGCAACTGCAGGAGCAGCGCGACGAGCTGGTCCGGCAGCGGCGAATGTCGAAATCGGAGCGCGTGATCGCTCTGCGCAGCCGCATCGCCCAGGCCCGCGTGCAACTGTCCTACTTCGCCAGCAAGCGGTGCGCCTCGGTACGCAGCGAGTTGGGCGAAGACGCGGCGGGCATGACGCGGCGCCGGTGGGCCGAATTCGAGTCCTATGTCCACGACCGGTTGACCGAAGTGGTGGCGGAGGTCGATCAGGGGGTCACCGACCATTTGGCCGACGTGGCCCAGGAACTGGGGCTGGCCGCCCACGAACCGTCGACCGGGGCGGCGGTGCCACTGCCGCAGGTCGAGTCCGGCAAGCCGCCGTTGGAGTCCCGACGGTTGGAGACCCAATTGATGGCGGTGCTGGGGATCGGCTTCGGGCTGGGCGTGGCGTTGACCTTGAGTCGGGTCTTCGCTCACCTCGCGCCGGGACTTGCCGCGGTGGGTGCGGCCGGATGCGCCATCGTCGGGGTGGTGGCCGCGGTGTGGGTGGTCAGGATTCGGGGGCTGTTGCGCGACCGGGTGGTGCTCGATCGGTGGGTGGGACAGGCCACCAGCGCAGTGCGGTCCTCGGTGCAGGAGCTGGTGGCCCTGCGGGTGGTGGCCGCCGAGTCGGTACTCACCGCCGAGCTCGCCGGGCACAACGAGACCGAAGCCGCGCGCGTCGCCGACCGGGTTGCCGCATTGGACCGGGAACTGCGTGAGCATGCGGCCGCTACGGCCCGCGCCGCCGCGGTACGCGATCGCAGGCTGCCGGCGTTGCGGCGGGCATTGGACAATGTGCGCGCTGAGCTGGGTGAATCGGGCCCGGTCGACGCCGCGGTCACGGTCGACAGATAGCGCGAGTTGCGATTGTTTCGATCCGTGTAGCTATTGACGGTAATCTCTTATTTAATGACGGTATAAGAGGTGACAGCGGCGCGCAGCTGCGGCAACGCCACCGAGTGACACAGGTTACACAGGAGAGCTCAATGACCTCAGCGACCATTCCCGGTCTGGACACCGCCCCGACGAAGCATGGCGAGTTGTTGGCCTGGGTTCGGGAGGTTGCGGAGCTCACCCAGCCCGACCGGGTGGAATGGTCCGACGGTTCCGAGGAGGAGTGGAACCGGCTGATGGCCCTGCTGGTGGAGTCCGGCGCGGCGGTCAAGCTCGACGACAAGAAGAAGCCCAACTCCTACCTGGCACTCTCCGACCCGGCCGACGTCGCGCGGGTCGAGTCGCGCACCTTCATCTGTAGCCGCACCCAGGAAGGTGCCGGCCCCACCAACAACTGGATGGACCCGGACGAGATGCGGGCCACCATGACTGAGCTGTATCGCGGCTGCATGCGCGGTCGCACCATGTACGTCATCCCGTTCTGCATGGGCCCGCTGGGCGCCGAGGACCCCAAGCTCGGCATCGAGATCACCGACTCGCCCTACGTGGTGGCGTCTATGAAGGTGATGACCCGGATGGGCACCGCGGCGCTGGACAAGATCGGCACCGACGGCGCCTACGTCAAGGGCCTGCACTCGGTCGGCGCCCCGCTGGCCGACGGCGAGCAGGACGTGCCGTGGCCGTGCAACTCCGAGAAGTACATCACCCACTTCCCGGAGACCCGCGAGATCTGGAGCTACGGCTCGGGTTACGGCGGCAACGCTCTGCTGGGCAAGAAGTGCTACGCGCTGCGGATCGCGTCGGCGATGGCCCACGACGAGGGCTGGCTCGCCGAGCACATGCTGATCCTCAAGCTGATCTCGCCGGAGAACAAGGCCTACTACGTGGCGGCGGCGTTCCCCTCGGCCTGCGGCAAGACCAACCTGGCGATGATCCAGCCGACCATCCCGGGCTGGCGGGCCGAGACTCTCGGCGACGACATCGCGTGGATGCGGTTCGGCAAGGACGGCCGGCTTTACGCGGTGAACCCGGAGGCGGGCTTCTTCGGCGTGGCGCCGGGCACCAGCCGCAGCTCCAACCCGAACGCGATGATCACGTTGGAGCGCGGGAACACCGTCTACACCAACGTCGGCCACACCGACGACAACGACGTGTGGTGGGAGGGCATCGACGGGGAGACCCCGGCGCACCTCACCGACTGGAAGGGCAACGACTGGACGCCCGAGTCGGACACCCCTGCCGCGCACCCGAACTCGCGGTACTGCACCCCGATGTCGCAGTGCCCGATTCTTGCGCCGGAGTGGGACGACCCGCAGGGCGTGCCGATCTCGGCGATCCTGTTCGGCGCCCGTCGCAAGACCACGGTGCCGCTGGTGAGCCAGGCCCGCGACTGGCAGCACGGCGTCTTCATCGGCGCCACCATGGGCAGCGAGCAGACCGCCGCCGCCGAGGGCACGGTGGGCAAGGTACGCCGCGACCCGATGGCGATGCTGCCGTTCATCGGCTACAACGCCGGGGACTACATGCAGCACTGGATCGACACCGGCAAGAACTCCGACGAGTCCAAGCTGCCGAAGGTGTTCTTCGTCAACTGGTTCCGCCGTGGCGAGGGCGGCCGCTTCCTGTGGCCGGGCTTCGGTGAGAACAGCCGGGTGCTCAAGTGGATCGTCGAGCGGGTCGAGGGTAACGCCGGCGGCCAGGAGACCCCGATCGGTACCGTGCCCAGCGCTGCCGACCTGGACCTGGACGGACTGGATGTGACCGCCGCAGACGTGGACCAGGCGCTGATCGTCGACGCCGACGAGTGGCGCGCCGAGTTGCCGCTGATCGAGGAGTGGTTCGCCTTCATCGGCGACAAGCTGCCCACCGGCCTGCGCGACGAGTTCGAGGCCCTCAAGCAGCGCCTGGGCTAGGTTCCCACTCTTTCTGCCGAGCAGTCACAAAATCGCACTCCAGGGGTTCCCTGAGTGCGATTTTGTGTCTGGTCGCACTAGACGTGCACCACTTGACACCTGTCAATTTGTGGGCGGTACAGTCGGCGCATGCAGATTCGCGAGTACGTCGATGCCGACAACCCGGCCGTCATCCTGCACCCCTCGGGTACCGTCGTCACCTTTGCCGAGCTGGAAGCCCGGGCGAACCGGTTGGCGCACTTCTTCCGGGCGGCAGGCCTGGTGGAAGGTGACGTCGTCGCGATCATCATGGAGAACAACGAGCACATCCACGCGGCGATGTGGGCAGCGCGGCGCAGCGGCCTGTACTACGTGCCGATCAACACCCATCTGACCGCTGCGGAAGCCGCGTACATCATCGACAACAGCAACGCCAAGGCGATCATCGGCTCGGCCGCGCTAGGCCAGACCTGCGCCGGCCTCGCCGACCACCTGCCGGCCGGCCTGCCCGGTCTGCTGCTGATTGCCGACGGCGACCTGGACGGCTGGCAGCGTTACCCGGAATGTGTTGCCGACCAACCGGATACACCCATCGACGATGAGATCGAGGGTGATCTGCTCCAATACTCGTCGGGAACCACCGGGCGACCCAAAGGCATCAAACGTCCGCTGCCGCACCTACCCCCGACCGAGGTGCCGGGGCTGATGGCGATGCTGGTCTCGGTGTGGATGGGCCCAGGTTCGGTCTATCTGAGCCCCGCCCCGCTGTATCACACCGCGCCGTCGGTGTGGTCGATGCAGGTGCAGGCCGCTGGGCTGACCACTGTGGTGATGGAGAAGTTTGACGCTGAGTCCGCGCTCGACGCGATCCAGCGGTACGGCGTGACCCACGGGCAGTTCGTGCCCGCGCACTTCACCCGAATGCTGAAACTTCCTGCGGAAGTGCGGGATTCGTATGACGTCTCCAGCCTCAAGCGGGTCATGCACGCCGCCGCGCCGTGCCCGGTGGAGATCAAGCAGCAGATGATCGACTGGTGGGGGCCGATCGTCGATGAGTACTACGCCTCATCGGAGGCGCACGGCTCCACGCTGATCAGTGCCGACGAATGGCTGAAGCATCCCGGCTCGGTGGGCAAGGCGATGTTCGGTGCGGTGCACATTCTCGATGAGGCCGGCAACGAGTTGCCGGCCGGGCAGTCCGGTGAGGTCTATTTCGAGGGCGGCAACGCTTTCGAGTACCTCAACGATCCGGACAAGACCGCGAAATCGCGCCATGCGCAAGGCTGGACGACCGTCGGCGACGTTGGCTACCTCGATGACGAGGGCTACCTGTACCTCACCGACCGGCGCCACCACATGATCATCTCCGGCGGGGTGAACATCTACCCGCAGGAGGCGGAGAACCTGTTGATCACACACCCGAAGGTGTTGGACGCGGCGGTGTTCGGGATCCCCGACGACGAGATGGGCCAGAGCGTGAAGGCTGCCGTGCAGACCGTCGACCCGGCCGACGCCACGCTCGCGTTCGCCGCGGAACTACTCGACTGGGTGCGGGATCGCTTGGCGCACTACAAATGTCCGCGATCGATTGCGTTCGAGGAGCAGTTGCCGCGCACCGACACCGGCAAGCTCTACAAGAACGAACTGGTAGCCAAGTATTCGGCGTGATGCCGGACCGCGCTAAATTCCGCCGCGGGCAACCAGTTGTGCCGCAATCACATTGCGTTGTATCTCGTTGGTGCCCTCGCCGACGATCATCAGCGGTGCGTCCCGGAAGTAGCGTTCCACGTCGTATTCAGTCGAGTAGCCGTAGCCGCCATGGATGCGTACCGCGTTCAGTGCGATCTCCATCGCGGCTTCCGACGCAAACAACTTGGCCATGCCTGCCTCCATGTCGCAGCGCTGCCCACTGTCGTAGCGTTCCGCGGCATAGCGGGTGAGCTGGCGGGCGGCCGTCAACTTGGTCGCCATGTCGGCCAGGTAGTTGCCTACGCTTTGGTGCTTCCAGATCGGCTGGCCGAAACTCTCCCGTTGTTGGGCGTAGGCGAGGGCATCTTCGAGCGCGGCGGTCGCCACGCCCAAGGCTCGCGCTGCCACCTGGATGCGACCGGTCTCCAGTCCCTTCATCATCTGGGCGAAGCCATTGCCGGGCGTGCCGCCGAGCACCGCCGCCGTCGGCACCTGGCAGCCGTCGAAGCTCAGCTCGCAGCTCTCGACGCCTTTGTAGCCCAGCTTCGGCAGATCCCGTGAGATCGTCAGCCCCGCGCTGGGGTTCTCCACCAGCAGCACCGAGATACCGCTATGCCGTGGGGTGGCTTTCGGATCGGTTTTAGCCAGCAGCGCAATCAATCCCGAGTAGCGGGCGTTGGAGATCCAGGTTTTGGACCCATTGATCACCAGCCTGTTCGGGTCGGTCGACGGCACAGCGGACGTCGTTATGTTCTGCAGGTCGCTGCCGCCGCTCGGTTCGGTCAGCGCCATGGTGGCGCGCAGCGCACCGGTAGCCATGGCCGGCAGGTACCGCTGCTTCTGCTGGTCGGTACCGAACAGGGTCAGCAGCTTGGCGACCACGGTGTGGCCGCCCATCGCCCCGGCCAGGCTCATCCAGCCGCGGGCCAGCTCCTGTGTCACGAGTACGTAGCACGGCATTGACACGGGGGTTCCGCCGTATTCCTCAGGAACGGCAAGACCATAGATGCCGAGGTGCTTCATCTGATCGATCCACGCCTCCGGGTAGGTGTTGGCGTGCTCGACGTCGCGGACCGTCGGCTTCACCTCCCGGTCGATGAACTGACGCACGGTTTCGACCAACATCGACTCTTCGTGGCTCATCGGTTCACCGTATGTCAGGATTTTCCCGTGACCAGCGGCCCCTACTTCGACGAGCTCCAGGTTGGTCAGGTGTTCGACGAGGCTCCGGCGATGACCTTGACAGCCGGTGCGGCGGCGCTGCATCAGGCAATCCTCGGGGATCGGCTACGGTTGCCGCTGGACGCCGAACTGTCCCGGGCGGTGACCGGGGCAACGACACCACTGGCTCACCCCGGACTGGTCTGCGATGTCGCGATCGGTCAGTCCACGCTGGTCACCCGGCGCGTCAAGGCCAACCTCTTCTACCGCGGACTAGCCTTCTTCCGGTATCCGGTGATCGGCGATACCATTTTTACCCGTACGGAAGTCGTTGGCCTGAAGCAGAATTCAGCCAAGCTCGGACGTGAACCCACCGGGCTGGTGGCACTGCGGATCACCACCATCGATCAGCTGGACCGGTTGGTGCTTGACTTCTACCGCTGCGCGATGCTGCCGCTGTCCCCCGATGCTGCTGAAACCGGCCACTGCGATGACCTATCGGCCATCGGCGCGGGGCTCGCGGCGCCGCCGGACGTGACCGCGGATTGGGACGCCGCGGAGTTTCGGCAACGGGTGCCGGGACCGCACTTCGACCCTGATCTGGCGGGCACGGTCCTGACCAGCACCGGCGATGTGGTCTCCTGTGCCCCGGAGTTGGCTCGATTGTCCCTCAACGTCGCTGCTACCCACCATGATTCGCGGGTCGGCGGGCAGCGGCTGGTCTACGGCGGGCACACCATCGGCCTGGCGCTGGCCCAGGCCTCTCGGCTGCTGCCGAACCTGGTCACGGTGCTGGGCTGGCAGTCCTGCGATCACACCGCGCCCGTTCACGAAGGCGACACGCTCTACAGCGAACTGCACATCGAATCCGCCCGCGACAATGTGCTTGAGCTGCAGTCGCTGGTCTACGCCGTCGGTGCGGTCGGTGAACCCGACCGCCAGGTCCTGGACTGGCGTTTCAGCGCTTTGCAGTTCTGAGCGGGAGTTGTGAGCGCGAGCAGACACAAACTTGCCCTGAAACCAGCCGATAAGGGCGATTTTGCGTCTGCTCGCCGAGGGTGCTCGCCGAGGGCTAGTGCGGCAGGTCCCGGAACGGGGCGTCTCGGTAGGGGTCGGGCTCTTTAGGAAGGCCCAGCACCCGTTCGCCGATGATGTTGCGCTGAATCTGATCCGTGCCGCCGCCGATCGAGGTGAAGTAGGCGTTGAGCGCCCGGAAAGTCACCGCGTCGCCGACCGGATTGTCCGGACCGACGAGCAGCGATTCGACGCCGACGATCTCGGTCTGGACTCGGGCGGTCTCGTGCAGGATGCGCGACATGGCGATCTTGCCGAGCGCCAGCAGGGTGGCGGCCTCGGCGCGGTCGCTGCTGGTCTTGGCCCGCTGATTGTTCCAGCGATTCACCGTGGCCAGCGCCTGGATACGGGCGATCTCCTGGCGGATGTGGGAATCTGAAAGACAACCGGCATCGCGGGCCAAATCGACCAGGCCGCTGGACTTCTCCTTGCGACGTGCGGTGCGCGCGATATCACCCATCAGCCGACGCTCGTAGCCCAGTGCGACCTGCAGCACCGACCATCCTTCGCCCGGTTCGCCGATCCGGTTGGCATCGGGAACCCGGGCGTTGGTCAGAAATACCTCATTGAACTCTGATTCACCGGTGATCTGGTGGATCGGCCGGACCTCTACGCCGGGCTGGCGCATCGGCAGCATGAAAAAGGTGATCCCGTTGTGCTTGGGCACATCCGGGTTGGTGCGCGCCACCAGCATGCCGTAGTCGGCGGTGGTCGCGAAAGACGTCCAGACCTTCTGCCCGTTGATGATCCAGTCGTCACCGTCCCGCTCGGCGCGGGTGCGCAGGCCGGCCAGGTCCGATCCCGCTCCGGGTTCGCTGTACAGCAGGCATGATTTGGTCTCGCCGCGCAGCGCCGGAGGCAGCAGCCTGTGCTTCTGTTCTTGCGATCCGCGGTCGTGGATTGTGCAGGCGAACAGGTCGGCCCGGTCGTGGCCGGTTCCCGGAGCGCCGACGGCAGCGAATTCGGCTGCCACCAGCCGGGATTGACGGTCGGTCAGCCCGCGGCCGTAGCAGTCCGG
The DNA here is from genome assembly GCA_024758765.1 of Mycobacterium sp. SVM_VP21. Lineage (NCBI taxonomy): Bacteria > Bacillati > Actinomycetota > Actinomycetes > Mycobacteriales > Mycobacteriaceae > Mycobacterium > Mycobacterium cavoris. Next base: position 1,590,269 of record CP101406.1, on the reverse strand, counting down.
CTCCCAGCTCGGAGCGGTCCATCCGGCGGCGAGGATCGCCGCGGCGAAGGTGGCCCGATCAATTCCGGGTGACCAGTTGGCGGCCAGCCAGTCGCGAACCTCACCGCGAAGCGCATCGTCGTTGCGGTCGGGCAGCGTCATCTCACGCTCCGATCTCTTGCAGGTAGCGCTCCCGGTGCCAGGATGGGCTGCCGAACAGGTGGGCGTCGCTGCGCGCCCGGCGCAGATACCGGTGGGCGGGATGTTCCCAGGTGAATCCGATTCCGCCGTGCACCTGAATGTTGGTGGCGCCCACAAAGACAAAGGCATCTGAGCAATACGCCTGGGCCAGTGCGAGATCCGCGGTCCACTCGGCAGAACCGTCGGCGCCGGCCGCAGCCACATGGCGAGCGGCCGTCACCGCCGACTCGGCCTCCAACAACATGTCGGCGCACATGTGCTTGACGGCCTGAAAACTGCCGATAGCCCGGCCGAACTGGAAGCGGGTCTTGGCGTAGTCGCGGGCCATCTCCATGGCGAACCGGGCGGCACCCGCCTGCTCGCCCAACAGTGCCACCGCGGAACGGTCCAGCGCGGCGGTCAATGCGGCGATCCCGGCTCCGGCCGAGCCGACTGCCGTCGCCGGAGCGTCTGCCAACCGGACCAGACACAGCCGACGGGAGGGATCGACCGTGGTCAGCGGTTCCACCGTCACGCCCGCTTCGACCGGATCGACGGCGAAGATTCCGGGCCCGTCCTCAGAGTCAGCCAGAACGTAGAGCAGGTCGGCGGTGTCCGCGTCGAGCACAAACCGCTTCTCGCCGGACACCAGTCCACCGCGAGCCGTGGTGGCCGGTCGCGCGGGCGGACGGGTCGAATCGCCCTCGGCGAAGGCAACCGCGACCCGGGTTCGCCCGGCGGCAATCGCCGGCAACACCGCCTCGTTTTGCGCAGGGTCATCCACTGCCATAAGAAGATTGACCGCAAGCACCGCCGTCGACAGGTACGGACCGGAGAACAGGACCCGACCCAGCTCCTCGGCGACCACGCCTACCTCGACCAATCCGGCACCGGCGCCGCCGTACTGCTCGGGCACCAGCAGCCCGAGCAGACCCATGGTCGCCAACTCTGACCAGACGTCCCCGAGATCTGAGTCGGGCGAGCGTTTGGCCATCAACTCTGCGACCGCGCCGCGCAGGGCCCGCAGTTCCTCCGCGCTGGAGACTGCCATCGGATCAGCCTTCCCGCGCGCGAGAAAAGGCGCCCCGCAGGCTCTCGCATTGGGAGGCGAAGAACGCCCGCGAGACTGCGGCTTTGGGCAGCAGCAGGTCGAACCCGTGGAATGCGCCGGGGACCGTCTCGACCTCGCAGGGCACACCGGCTTGAAGCAGTCGCTGCGCGTAGGCCAGATCCTCGTCGTGGAACAGGTCCAAGGTGCCCACCCCGATCCAGGCCGGTGCCAGCCCGCTCAGGTCGGCACGCCGTGCCGGCACCGCGACCTGCGGATCCGCGTCGCCCAGATACGCGGTCCAGCCGAACAGATTGCTCCGCGGATTCCACAGGCGGTAACTCCGATTGGCCGGCAGCGCCGCGCTGCGATCGTCGAGCATCGGGTACACCAGCAGCTGCAGCACGGGGGCGACTTCGCCGCGGTCGGCGGCCAGCTGCGCCAGGGCGGCGGCGAGCCCGCCGCCGGCGCTGGCACCGCCGATCGCGATCCGGGCCGGATCGACCCCGGGCAGCTCGGCGAGCCGGGTCAGCGCCGCCCAGCAGTCCTCCAGCGCGGCGGGATAGGGGTGCTGCGGTGCCAGTCGGTAGTCTACCGAGGCAACCGTGGCACCCAATTCCGCGCTGAACCTGCGGCAGAGGCGGTCATCCTGGGCGGCGGTGCCGATGACGTAGCCGCCACCGTGGATCCACAACAATGCCGGTCCCGGCTCGATGGGGCGATTCGGCGGCCGAAAGACCCGGACGCCTGCCCCCGAGGGCAGGCCCAAGACCTCGACGTCGCCGGGGGCGCGCCGGCCCTGCATGCCGGTGAGTGTCTGCAGCACCGGCAGCGTCCGACGCCCGATCCCGCCACGCGGAAGGAACCGGGCAGTTCTGCGCAGATCTGGATGGAACCCGCTGCTTACCATCGGCTCAGTATTACCGGCGCCGGACCGGCGGCGCCGCCAACCCACCCGATTGCGACCGCCTCCGACCCCAAACGCGGTACCCTGCGCCAATGACGGGACGATCGCAGACCCCGGAGACCGGACTCAACCTGGCCGGCCGGCTGCGTTGGCTGAGGCGGGCCCGGACCGCCGACTACCTCCTGGCGCTCAGCGTTGCCTCAGCATCCTTGCCGGTGGTCGGGAAGCACCTGCAACCCCTGGGTGGGATGACCGCGATGGGGGTGTGGGGTACCCGCCATATGCCGGAGTTCTTCTCCAGCGCCGCCAAGTCCTGGCTGGCTCCGGGGGCCGCAGCCATCCGCAAGCAGGAGCGCGAGCAGACGCATGTGGTCAGCGATGCCGCGCTGCGCGGGGTGGTCTCGGCGGCCGACCTCGACATCGACTGGCCCGAACCGGAGCAGGCTCCGCCGGTGGTGAAGGCGTTGCAGCACCGTAAGCAGATCTACCGCTCCGGCGTGCAGTACGGCAGTGACCCCGCACAGGTGCTCGACGTGTGGCGGTCCCGTGAGCTGCCCGACGGGCCGGCGCCGGTGCTGATCTACGTCCCCGGCGGCGCCTGGGTGCACGGCAGCCGACTGTTGCAGGGTTACGCGCTGCTGTCCCACTTGGCCGAGCAGGGCTGGGTGTGCCTGTCGATGGACTACCGGGTGGCACCGCACAACCGGTGGCCGAGCCACATCGTCGACGTCAAGACGGCGATCGCCTGGGCACACGCCAACGTCGACAAATTCGGCGGTGACCGCAACTTCGTGGCGGTGGCGGGCGCCTCGGCAGGGGGGCATCTGGCCGCCCTGGCTGGACTCACCGGAAGTGCGGTCAGTGACTCCGATTTCGCTGACGAGCTGCCGGCCGGTGGGAACACCTCGGTGGACGCCGTAGTGGGGATCTACGGCCGCTACGACTGGGAGGACCGCTCCACCCCCGAACGGGTCGCCTTCGTGGACTTCCTGGAGCGGGTGGTGGTCGGCCGGTCGATGCGGCGCCATCAGGACCTCTACCGGCAGGCCTCCCCGATCGCGCGGGTGCATCAGGATGCGCCGCCGTTCCTGGTCGTCCATGGCAGTGCCGACACCGTCATCCCGGTGCAGCAGGCCCGCAGCTTCGCCGACCGACTGCGGGCGGTGTCGCGCTCCAAGGTCGGGTACTTGGAGCTGCCGGGCGCTGGGCACGGTTTCGACATGACCGACGGGGCCCGCACCGGTGCGATGAGCACGGCAATCGGTTTGTTCCTCAACCAGATTCACCGCGACCGCACCACGGTCGGGAGCAAACAGATCATCTGAACCCGCACGCCACGGTATGGTCCGTGCATGGCGAGGGGTCTGGGGTGAAGCGGCTCACCGGGTGGGATGCAATCCTGCTGTACAGCGAGACGGCGAACGTGCACATGCACACTCTCAAGATCGCGGTGATCGAGCTGGATGCCGATCGGCACGGGTTCGACGTCGAGGCTTTCCGACGGGTAATCCACGGCCGGCTCTACAAGCTGGATCCGTTCCGCTACCAGTTGGTGGACATCCCCGGGAAATTCCATCACCCGATGTGGCGGGAGAACTGCGAAGTCGACCTGGCGTATCACATCCGGCCCTTGTCGCTGCCCGCTCCCGGCGGTCGCCGCGAACTCGATGAGGCCATCGGTGAGATCGGCAGCACGCCACTGGACCGCAGCCGGCCGCTGTGGGAGATGTACTTCATCGATGGCCTGGCAAACAACCGGATCGCGGTAGTCGGCAAGATCCACCACGCGCTGGCCGACGGGATCGCGTCGGCGAATCTGATGGCCCGCGGTATGGACCTGGTGGCCGGCGCGCAGAACGAGCACGACTCCTACGAAACCGATCCCGCCCCCACCGGCGGGCAGTTGGTGCGCTCGGCGTTTCGTGACCATTTCCGGCAGATGGGCAAGATCCCGGCGACTATCGGCTACACCGCAGCCGGCATCGGACGGGTCCGGCGCAGCACGCGCAAACTCTCCGCCGACCTGACCCGGCCCTTCACCCCGCCGCCGAGCTTCCTCAACCACGTGCTGACTCCGGAACGCCGGTTCGCCACCGCAACGCTGGCGCTGGCCGATATCAAGGCGACCAGCAAGCAGCTGGGTGTCACCATCAATGACCTGGTGCTGGCCATCTCGGCGGGGGCGTTGCGCACGCTGCTGCTGCGGTATGACGGGAAGGCGGATCATCCGCTGCTGGCGTCGGTGCCGATGAGTTTCGACTTCTCCCCGGATCGGATCTCTGGCAATCGGTTCTCCGGGGTGCTGGTCGCGTTGCCGGTCGATGTGGCCGACGTTCGGGAACGGGTCGCAAAAGCCCGGGAGGCCGCCGATCTGGCCAAGGAAGCCCACCACCTCGTGGGGCCCGAGTTGGTCAGCCGGTGGTCGGCCTACCTGCCGCCGGCGCCGGCGGAATCGTTGTTCCGGTGGCTGTCGGGTCAGGACGGTCAGAACAAGGTCCTCAACCTCAACATCTCCAATGTTCCCGGCCCGCGAGAGCGCGGCAGGGTCGGCGGGGCGCTGGTCACCGAGATCTACTCGGTGGGGCCGCTGACCGCCGGCAGTGGCCTGAACATCACCGTGTGGAGCTACGTGGACCAGCTCAATATCTCGGTGCTGACCGACGGTGACACCGTCGAAGACCCGCATGAGGTGACCAGTGCACTGGTCAACGAGTTCGTCGACATCCGCCGTGCGGCGGGGCTTTCCGAGCAGCTGACCACCGTCGAGACGGCGATGGCGCCAGCCTAGGTTTCAGGTGGCGCCGTCAGCGCCTGCAGTTCCCGGCGCACGACCTTCCCGGTATTGTTGCGCGGCAGCGCATCCATGATGGTGATGTCACGCGGAACCTTGTAGCCGGCCAGATTCTCCCGGACATGCTGCTTCAGCTCGTCGGGGGTGGCCGAAGCGCCGGGCGCCAACACCACGAAGGCCACCAGCCGCTGCCCGTAGTCGGCGTCGTCGACACCGATCACCGCGGCCTCGGTGACGGCCCCATGGTTGATCAGCGCCTTCTCCGTCTCGATCGGGTAGACGTTCTCGCCGCCGGAGACGATCATCTCGTCGTCTCGGCCGACCACGAAAAGTCTTCCGGTGTCATCGAAGTAGCCCAAGTCGCCGGACGCCATAAAGCCGTCGTGGAACATCTTCGAATCGCCGCCGGTGTAGCCGTCGAACTGTGAGGAGTTGCGGACGAAGATCTGCCCGGTCTGTCCGGCCGGCAACTCGACGAAATCAGCATCCAGGATCCGGATCTCGCTCCCCGGGGCCGGACGACCGGCGGTGTCGGGGGAGTAGCGCAGGTCTTCCGGGGTGGCCAGCGCGATCATCCCGGCTTCGGTCGCGTTGTAATTGTTGTAGACCACATCACCGAAGGTGTCCATAAACGCCGTCACCACGTCGGGATGCATCCGCGAGCCGGAGGCCGTCGCGAACCGCAATGACTTGCAAGGGTATTGTGCTCGAACTTCGTCCGGCAGCGCCATGATCCGGTCGAACATGACCGGTACGACGCACAGTCCAGCCGCGTGGTTGGACTCGATGAGTTCCAGCGTGGCTTCGGGGTCGAACTTCCGTCGGGTGGCGATCGTGCAGGCCATGGTGAGCGCCAGCGCCAGTTGGGAGAATCCCCAGGCGTGGAACATCGGCGCGGCGATCACCACGGTTTCCTCGGTGTGCCAGGGGATTCGGTCGAAAATCGCTTGCAGGTCGGCGATTCCGCCTCCGCCGCGTCCGGAGCGCCGTGCCCCCTTCGGGGTGCCGGTGGTTCCGGAGGTGAGCATGACCAGCTTGCCGCTCCGCGACGCTTTGGCCGGTCGACGTCCGGCATTGGCGTCGATCAGCTCGTCTGCCGTCAGGCCGGGGACCTTGCTGTCGGCCCAACTCACCACCCGCGTGCAGCCCGAGTCGACCGGCACGGCCAGATCCACTGCGGCGGTGAATTCTTCGTCGTAGAAGATCAGGTCGACGCCTTCACGGGCGACGACTTCGGCCAATGCCGGCCCAGCGAAGCTGGTGTTGAGCAATAACACGTCCGCGCCGATCCGGTTGGCGGCCGCCAGCGCCTCGATGAAGCCGCGATGGTTACGACACATCAGGGCGATCGCCCGAGGCGCCCGTCCGGGCAGCCGTTGCAGGCCGGCGGCCAACGCGTTACACCGCCGATCGAGCTCGGCGTAGGTGCATGTGCCGCGCTCGTCGATGATCGCGGGGCGGTCGCCGCACCGCTGGGCCGCCATAGCGATCCCGGTCGTGGTGGTGCCGCCCTCGGCGGCGGCCGCGGCGGCGATCCGGAGGTATTTGTCCGGGCGCATGGGCGCCAACAGCCCAGCCCGACTGAAGGTCACCAGCATCGAGCCGACCCGGTTGAGCGAGTCGAACAGGGCCATAGCGCTCAGCCCAGGATCGGCAGACGGCGTTCGCTGGCGAGCTTGTCCAGCGCGTCCTGCATGACGGCGCGCACATGCGCGTCCACGACGTCGATATCGGGGTCCTCGCCGAACTCGGCGATGACGTCGATCGGCTTGCACACCTGCATGACGATCTTGGTGGGCAGCGGCAGGTTGACCGGCAGCACCGCGGACAGCCCGAACGGGAAGCCGAACGAGATCGGCAGAATCTTGACCCGCATCAGTTTGTCCAGCCGTAGTGCCTTGGCCAGCCCGGTGCCGCGGGACAGGTAGAACTGGCTTTCCTGCCCGCCGATCCCGACCGTCGGCACCAGCGGCACCCCGGCATTGATCGCAGCGCGGATGTAGCCCTTGCGTCCGCCGAAGTCGATCTTGTTCTCTTCCAGCGTGGGCCGGTAGACGTCGTAGTCGCCGCCGGGGAAGACCACCACCACGCCGCCGGAGCGCAGGGCCTCGTCGGCGTTGGAATGGTTGGCCGGGATGAAGCCGGTCTTGCGGAAGAAGTCGGCGGTGAAACCGGTGAAGATCAGGTCGTGGCTCAGCGTGTAGACCGGACGCTCGTAACCGAAGGTGTCGTAGAAGCCGGTGGCGAACACCGGAACGTCCATGGCGAACAGGCCCCCGGAATGGTTGGAAACCACCAGGGCGCCCCCCTTGGGGAAGGACTCCAGGCCGCGCACCTCGGCCCGGTGGTAGCCCTTGATGAATGGCCGCAGCAGGCCCATGACCCGTTCCGTCAGGCCCGGGTCCCACTTTGTGATGGGCCGGGGAACGTCGTCCGACCAGTCGTTGTCCGGCGTGTCCACCGCGACCCCCTCAATTGAAACGTGTTCTAGTTTTTCCTATGTTACCGGCTCAGGCCCGGCGGTGGATACCATCAGCAAACTGTTCTGAGTAGCCCGAGGGGAGCTCCGCATCGACCTGCAGGCGTATTTCGACCGGATCGGCTATCGCGGTAGCACCGAGCCGACGCATGAGACGCTCACCGCCCTGGTGTCCGCGCACGTCCGTCGCATCCCGTTCGAGAACCTCGACCCCCTGATGGGCGTGCCCGTGATTGACCTCAGCTCGGCGGCCCTGAGCGCAAAGCTGGTGGCGCGACGCCGCGGCGGCTACTGCTACGAGCACAACAACCTGATGCGCGAGGCGCTGTCCGAACTCGGGTTCGCTGCCGAGCGGCTGGCCGGGCGGGTGGTGTGGATGGACCCGGAAGGGCTGGAAGGCCCGCCGAGCCCCCAGACCCACCAAGCTCTGGCGGTGACGATTCCGGGATCGGACCAGCGGTATCTCGTCGACGTCGGATTCGGCGGGCAGACACCGACCGCGCCGGTCCCGATGCTCCCCGGCGCAGTCCAGCAGACGTCCCATGAGCCGTTCCGGCTGCGTCGACACGGCAATGACGCGGACGAGTTTGTGCTGGAGACGCTGATCGGCGAGCGCTGGCGGCCGCTGTACATCCTGGGACTGCGGCCACGGCCGCTGATCGACATGCAGGTGGGCAGTTGGTATGTGTCCACCTTCCCCGAGTCGAACTTCGTGGTCGGTCTCAGCGCGGCGTTGGTGACCGACGATGCGCGCTGGAACCTGCGCGGTCGCAACCTCGCCATTCATGCCCGAAGCGGTACCGAGCGGATTCGCTTCGACGATGCCGCGCAGGTATGCACGGCCCTGACCGACCGCTTCGGCATCGATCTGGCCGGCTTGGGCGACGTCGAGGCCAAAGTGGCATCGGTGCTGGACACCTGATGGTCAAGATCGCATTGGCGGGCGTCATGACGGCCGCGGGACTGGTCTTCGCCAGCATCGCATCGGCCGGGCCGATGCCGGGCATCGAGTTGCTGGACGACAGCAGCAGCTGCACAGCGGGCTTTCTCACCCAGGACGACGCCGGCGGCTATTACCTGTTGACCAGCGGTCACTGCGATTCGCACGACGGATCGCAGTGGACCGATGTCTTCGAGACGCCCCTGGGCCGGATCACTGCGAGTGAGAACAACGGCGAGGACCGCGACGCCGCCATCATCCGGCTCGACCCGGCCGCTGGCCGGCCCAACGGCAGGATCGCGGGCCGTTACCCGGTGGCCAATGTGCTCAGTGCCGATCAGATTCACGTCGGGATGGAGATCTGCAAGACCGGTGCCCAGACCGGTGAGACCTGCGGTCCGGTCAGCGCCATCATCGGCAACCTTGTGGAGACCGATGTGTATAGCACCATCGGCGACAGCGGCAGTCCCGGCTACGTGGTCAACTCGGACGGCACCGTCAGCGCGGTCGGGATTCTGCAGGGCGGACCGGTGGATGACGACTACTCCACCGACTTCGTCCTGCTGGATCCGTTCCTGCGTCAATGGGGATTACACGTGGTGCGTTAGGGTCCGCTGAAACGTTGCGATTCCGGCGACCTGCGCACCGTCAAGGTGCATGCTGGACCAATGGGTCACTACAAGAGCAATGTGCGCGACCTGGAATTCAATCTGTTCGAACTGCTGGGGCTGGAGCAATGTCTGGCTGACGGCGCGTTCGGAGATCTCGATGGCGACACCGTGCGCCAGATGCTGGCCGAAGCCGCCCGGCTAGCCGAGGGGCCGGTGGCCGAGTCGTTCGCCGCCAGCGACCGCCATCCGCCGGTGTTCGACCCGGCCACTCACCACGTGACGCTGCCCGAACCCTTCAAGGAGTCATTGCGCGCCTGGCAGGCCGGCGAGTGGTTTCGGATCGGGCTGTGCGAAGACGTCGGCGGTGTCCCGGCGCCGGCGATGGTGTCGTGGGCGATCGCCGAGCTGGTGCTGGGCGCCAATCCGGCGGTGTACATGTTCATGGCCGGCCCGGTCTTTGCGAACATCCTCTACGGGCTGGGCAACGAGCAGCAGCGGCACTGGGCTGCCATGGCGATCGATCGGAACTGGGGCGCCACCATGGTGCTGACCGAACCCGACGCCGGCTCTGACGTGGGGGCGGGCCGCACCAAGGCCATCGAGCAGCCCGACGGCAGTTGGCATATCGACGGCGTCAAGCGATTCATCACCAACGGCGACAGTGACGACCTGTTCGAGAACATCATGCATATGACCCTGGCCCGCCCCGAGGGCGCCGGGCCGGGAACCAAGGGGCTCAGCCTGTTTCTGGTGCCCAAGTTCTTGCCGGATCCCGAGACCGGGGAGCCCGGCGAGCGCAACGGGGTGTTCGTCACCGGGCTGGAACACAAGATGGGGCTGAAGGTTTCAACCACCTGCGAACTTACCTTCGGTCAGCACGGGATTCCGGCGAAAGGGTGGTTGGTCGGTGACACCCGCAACGGTATCGCGCAGATGTTCCACGTCATCGAGTATGCGCGAATGATGGTGGGAACCAAGGCGATCGCCACATTGTCCACCGGCTATCTCAATGCCCTGGAGTACGCCAAGACGCGCATTCAGGGGGCCGACCTGACTCAGATGACCGATAAGACCGCGCCGCGGGTGACGATCATCCACCACCCGGATGTGCGGCGCGCCTTGATGATGCAGAAGGTCTACGCCGAGGGCATGCGAGCGCTGTACCTCTATACCGCTGCCCACCAGAACCCGCAAGTGGCCCTGCAGGTCTCAGGCGCCGACGCCGAGATGGCCGACCGCGTCAACGACTTGCTGCTCCCGATCGTCAAGGGCGTCGGATCGGAACGGGCCTACCAATACCTGACCGAATCGCTGCAGACCTTCGGCGGCTCGGGTTTCCTGCAGGACTATCCGATCGAGCAGTACATCCGAGACGCCAAGATCGATTCGCTGTATGAGGGCACCACCGCGATTCAGGCCCAGGACTTCTTCTTTCGTAAGATCGCCCGCGACCGCGGTGTGGCGCTGGCGCATCTGGTGGCCCAGATAGAGACGTTGATCGACAACACCGATGGCCATAAGGAACTGGCTGACTCGCGCAAGCTGCTGGCCGCCGCGCTCGACGATGCGCGGGCGATGGTGGCTGCCATGACCGGCTACATGTTCGGCTCACAGCAGGAGGCCCGAGAGCTCTATCGGGTGGGCTTGGGCTCGGTGCGGTTCCTGCTGGCCGTCGGCGATCTGGTGATCGGCTGGCTGCTGCTGCGTCAGGCCGAGGTCGCGCTGACGGCGCTGGACCAAGGAGCGTCCGGTGATGAGCAGCATTTCTACCGCGGAAAGGTGGCGGCGGCGAAGTTCTTCGCGGCCAACGTGTTACCCCGGCTCGGCGCGGATCGACGCATGGTGGAAGGCGAGGACCTCGCGTTGATGGATCTCTCCGAGGACGCGTTCTAGCGAAATAGGTTCCCCACCTTGGACACCCACACTGGGAAATACCGGCTGCCCGACCTTGGCTATGTCATCGTCCGGTGGGCTCACGAGCTGGCCCAGGGGCGCGGCGCGGTGGTAGTGGAACCCGATATCGAGGGGATCCGCCGTCGCGACGGCGCACTGGCTTTCGTCGATGTGGCGCCGTTCAAGACCGTGCCCGACGGGCCGTTGGCAGTGTTGCGTGAACTGCTCGACCTGGAAGCCCTGGAGCTGCGTGCCTGGAGCAGGCGCGGGTTCGCCCGGTTTCACAAGCGCGCTGCGGCCAAACAGGCCGAGACGATCTGCCGGGAACGGGGCAGCGAGGCCGCTGTTGACTGGGTGCTGACCAACGCCACCATCGATCCGGTGGATCTCGATGAGCTCCGAGATCGGCTCGGGGCGCGGCTGTATACCGCCGGCGGGCGCGACGAAGACTTCTACCGCGCCCAGGTAGGGCGCTGCCTTGAGTACCGCCGGCGGCGTCGACTCAACGGCTAAGCCGTCGATCAGCTGCGCCGTTGCCGGACCTTGTAGGTGGACGGCCACGACACCCGGGTGTCGTGGCCGGACAGCGGTGTCCGGGGCGCTGTCGATCAGGCGTCCAGGGTGTAGCCCATCGGCATCAGCACGCTCTTCTGCTGGGTGAAGTGCTCGACGCCCTCTTTACCGTTCTCCCGGCCGATACCGGAGTTCTTGAAGCCGCCGAACGGGCAGCACGGGTCAAAGGCGTACCAGTTGATTCCGTAGGTCCCGGTGCGGATCTTCTTGGCGATCTCGATCCCGCGCGGGACGTCCGAGGTCCACACGCTGCCGGCCAGCCCGTACATCGAGTCGTTGGCGATCGCGACCGCGTCGTCCTCGGTGTCGTAGGCGATGATCGACAGCACCGGCCCGAAGATCTCCTCTTGGGCGATCGTCATGGAGTTGTCCACGTCGGCGAACACGGTCGGCTCGACGAAGAAGCCTCCATCCAGGCCCTCAGGCCGGCCACCGCCGCAGACCAGCCGGGCGCCTTCCTCGATGCCCTTGGCGATGTAGCCCTCGACCCGCTCGCGCTGCTTCTCGCTGATCAGCGAACCGATCTGGGCGCCCGGGTCATCCGGCAGGCCGACCGGCAGCATGCTGACGAAGTTCTTGACCGCCTCCACAACCTCCTCGTAGCGCGAGCGCGGTGCCAGGATGCGGGTCTGGGCCACACAGGCCTGCCCGGTGTTCATGATCCCGGAGAACACCAGCATGGGGATCGCCGATGCCAGGTCGACATCCTCGAGCACGATGGACGCCGACTTGCCGCCGAGTTCCAGGGTGCACGGCTTGAGCAGGTCCGCGGCGCGCTTACCGATCTCCTTGCCGACGGCCGAGCTGCCGGTGAAGGTGAAGATGTCCACGTCCGGGTTGGACGTCAGTGCCTGGCCGGTGTCGGCGCCGCCGGGCACGATCGACAACACGCCTTCAGGCAAGCCGGCGTCGGCGAAGGTCTGCGCCAGCAGGTTCGCGCTGAACGGGGTTTCGGCGGCCGGCTTGAGCACCACCGTGCAGCCGGCCAGCAGTGCCGGACCGAGCTTGTTGACCGCCAGGAACAACGGCACGTTCCACGCCACGATCGCACCGACGACGCCGATCGGTTCCCGGCGCACGATCGTCTGGCCGTAGGCGCCGGTGCGGATCTCTTCCCAGCTGACCTCGTCGGCGGCCGGGCCGGCGAAGAAGTTCAGCGCGCCCAGCGAGCTCATCCAGTGCATCGTTTCGACGCTCAGTGGGGGTTGTCCGGTCTCAGCGCCCAACAGCGACGTGAACTGGTCCTTGCGCTCTTCCATCAACTTGATCGCGGCGGCGATCACCGCGGCGCGCTCGGCCGGCGGCGTGGACGGCCACGGTCCGGAGTCGAAGGCGGTGCGCGCCGCGGCGACTGCATTGTCGACATCGGCCTTGGCTGCCAGCGGCACCTTGCCGACGTACTCGCCGGTGGCCGGGCTGCGAACTTCGATCACCTGGTCGGTGGAGGGCGCGGTCCACTTGCCGCCGATGAAGAGGGTGTCGTATTCGGTGATGCTGGAGTCGGTCATGGGCGCCACCCTACCTAGCCGACCGGCGGATTAGAACACGTTGCAGTCAATCGATCAGTCCGGTTGCAGAACCAGCACCAGATTGCTCACTCCGAACTCGCGAATGCCCGGCAGCTTCGTCATCGACCATGCCCATCGCGGGTGATAACGAGGGAAAGCAGTGACCAGGGCGCCGGTGTGGTGGGCCCAGTCCAGCCCTTCGGCGGCAGACACCGCGAACAATGACGAGCCGTAGTTGTTCTTCGGCGGGTGGCCGTGCCGGCGGGTGTAGCGCCGGGCGGCGCGCTGCCCGCCCAGATAGTGCGTCAGGCCCATCTCGTGGCCGCCGAACGGGCCCAGCCAGACCGTGTAGGACAGCACTGCCAGACCGCCGGGCCGGGTAACCCGCAGCATCTCGTTGCCGAGCTGCCACGGCCGCGGCACGTGCTCGGCGACGTTGGACGACAGGCAGATGTCCACGCTGGCGTCGGCGAACGGTAGGGCCATCCCCGAGGCCCGTACGAAGCTGCCCGGGGCATCCGCGGGCCGCGGGCCCGCCGCGTGCATCTCGTCAGGGTCCGGTTCCACGCCGATATAGCGCAGCCCGGCGTCGGCGAACGAGGTGGCGAAGTAGCCCGGACCGCCGCCGACATCGAGCAGGGTCTTGCCGGCCGGATCGTCGCCGCACACCCCTCGCCACAGCTCGGTGACCATAGCGGCGGTGTCGTCGGCCAGCGCACCGTAGAACCGGGCCGGCGCGCTCTGCTCGTAGCGGAACGCCGACAGCAGGCGCGCCGAGCGGGCCAGCGTCGCGCGTCGCGCGAACTTCTCGGTGGCAGCCACCGAGCCAGCCTAGAACCCGGCCAACGTGAAGGTCGCCGCACGCCGGGGGCCGAACGTGCAGCTGGCTTCACGCTCGGCGGGGTGCGGAGCGGGCCGACTACCCTGGTCGGCGTGTCTGCCGTCCGTTCCGTCCTGCTGCTGTGTTGGCGTGACACCGGGCACCCGCAGGGCGGCGGCAGCGAGACCTACCTGCAGCGCATCGGCGCCGAGCTGGCCGCCGCCGGCATGGCAGTCACCCTGCGCACCGCCCGCTACCCGGGCGCGCCCAAACACGAGGTCGTCGACGGCGTGCACATCAGCCGGCGCGGCGGGCCCTACACCGTGTATCTCTGGGCGCTGGGAGTGATGGCAGCGGCGCGCATCGGCCTTGGACCGCTGCGCGGCGTGCGCCCCGACGCGGTGATCGACACCCAGAACGGGCTGCCGTTCCTGGCCCGGCTGATCTACGGGCGGCGGGTCGCGATGCTGGTGCACCATTGCCACCGCGAGCAGTGGCCAGTGGCCGGGCCGGTGCTGAGCCGGATCGGCTGGATGGTGGAGTCGAGGCTCTCACCCTGGCTGAACCGGCGCAATCAATACCTGACCGTGTCACTGCCCTCGGTGCGCGACCTGATCGAGCTGGGAGTGGGCCCCGAGCGCATCGCGGTGGTGCGCAACGGGCTCGACGAGGCGCCGCCGGCGACGCTGACGCAGCCTCGCTCGACGACGCCACGGGTGGTGGTGCTGTCCCGCCTGGTGCCACATAAGCAGATCGAGGACGCGCTGGACGCGGTTGCGGCGCTGCGTGCCGAAGTACCGGGCCTGCACCTCGATGTCATCGGCGGGGGTTGGTGGAGCGACCGGCTGGCGGAGCACGCCGCGGAACTGGGGATCGCCGACGAGGTCACCTTCCACGGCCACGTTGACGAGGTCGCCAAACACGAACTGGTGCAACGGGCTTGGGTACACGTATTGCCGTCACGCAAGGAAGGATGGGGCCTGGCCGTCATCGAGGCGGGTCAGCACGGTGTGCCCACCATCGGCTACCGGGCCTCAGGTGGGCTGTCCGATTCGATCGTCGACGGGGTTACCGGATTGTTGGTCGACGACCGCGACGAGCTGGTCGAGCAACTGCGGCGACTGCTGGCGGACGCGGTGCTACGCGAGCAGCTCGGCGCCAAGGCACAGGACCGCAGCGCCGAATTCTCCTGGCGGCAAAGCGCCGAGGGCTTGCATACTGTGCTGGTGGCCGTCCGAGAACGTCGCTACATCAGCGGCGTGGTGTGAGGCGATAGCGCGGAGGTGTACCGGTGACTGACCAGCCCGTGGCTCCGGTGCTGCTCTACGACGGTGTCTGTGGAATCTGTAATCGATCGGTGCAGAGCATCCTGCGGTTCGACCGGCGCGGCACGCTGCGATTTGCGGCATTGGAAAGTGACTTCGCGCGCGCGATTATCGAGCGTCATCCGGACCTGCGCGACGTTGACTCGATGGTCTACGTGGAGAACCCCGGCCGGCCCGACGAGCACATCGACGTTCGATCGGCGGCGGCCCTGCGGGTGCTGAGCTACCTGGGCGGGCCCTTCCGGCTGCTGCTCGCGGCTCGAATCATCCCGGCAGGACTGCGTGACTGGCTCTACGACCGCTTCGCCGCCGTCCGCTATCGGTTGGGTGGTCGGCACGACACCTGCCCCATCCCCGGGCAGGGCGTGCGGGCCCGCTTCCTGGACGCTTAGGTGTCCGTCCCGACATATGTAGTCGACACGTTCACGGCGGTCAGGTTCCGGGGGAACCCCACCGGTGTCGTGGTGCTGGATGGTCCCGCCGACACCACGTGGATGCAGGCGGTGGCGGCTGAGCTCAACTGCCCGGCAACAGCATTCATCGGGCCAGCCAAATCCGGTGCCGGTCCGCGAGCTCTGCGGTGGTTCAGCCCGGTGGCCGAATTGGCGTTGTGCGGCTCGGGAACCCTGGCCAGTGCCCATGTCCTGGGTGGGGATCAGTCCTTCCAGGTGGGCGAGCGGTTGCTGTCCTGCACGACGGGTCCGGATGGTGCGATCTCCATGGGGTTTCCGGCGGACCCGGTACGCCGCGAGTCGCCGACAGCGGAGCTGGTGGTGGGCCTGCCTGGGGTGCGCATTCGCTCGGTGTGGCGGGGAAGCATGGACGTGGTCGTGGAAGCCGGATCGGCGGCCGAAGTCCGTGCGCTGGTACCGGACACGGCGTCGCTGGCGAAGGTCGACGCCCGCGCCGTCGTGGTTACGGCAGTCGGTGACGGCGGCGCCGACATCGTGAGCCGGGTGTTCGCGCCCCGTTTCGGGCTGTCCGAGGACCCGGTGACCGGCTCGGCGCACTGCACTCTCGCCGCGCTGTGGGGCGAGCGCCTCGGGGTCGACGAGTTCTCGGCCGAGCAGGCCTCTGCGCGAGGCGGGCAATTGCGGGTCCGCCGTGACGGCGACCGTGTCATCTTGACCGGTCACGCCGTGACCGTCTTCAGCGGCGAACTTCGCCGTTAACCGCGCAAGCGGCGTTGCATCAAGGGCGCCGCCAGACCTCCCGCGCCCGCTACCAGCATCCCCAGCCACACCAGGTGGGCGGCCATCGCGGCGCGACGCGGTCCGGTCGACGCCTTCGGCGCGCGGCCGCCGACCCGGTAGACGGTAAGGTCAGAATCTCGGTAGGCCACGGGAAGCCGGGTCAGAGTTTTTGCCGCAGAGCCTATTTCGCCATCGACGTCGGTTTCCGTGACCACCCATCCCACTCCGTTGACGCCGAGCGTGGCGGGCTCAGCCCCGGACAACAGTGCCTTCTGCACCTCGCGGGCGTGGCTGCCCTCCCCGGGCACCGTGTGTCCGCCGACGGTCAGGTCGCCGGTCGTGAGCACCTCGGCGCGCACCCAGCGGGGCAGCGGATCGAGCACCGGAGCCGGCCCCGCCCAAGGGAAGTGGCGCATGGTGTCGGCCGGCAGCACGGCCACCGGGCGCGGATCGGCGTTGATCTTGGCCGCCACCGCCGCCCAACCGGGGGGGTAGTGCACCGGCGTGACCCGCCCGGCCACTCCCCAGGCCAGGTCGGGCAGGACGACGATCAGCGCGACGCAGCACACCAGCGCCGCCCGCGCCGGCGCCAGCCGGTCCCGCAGCCCCACCACCGCCCCGGCACCAGCCAGTAGGTAGCCCGGCACCGCCAGCGCCACCCACTTCTGACCGTCGCGCAGCACCCCGAGCCCAGGTGCGATCTCCGTCGCCCAACGCAGCAGCGCGAGCCCCGGGCCGGTGGCCAGAAGGGTGAACGTCAGCACCGTCACGCCCGCCAGGATCAGCAGCGGCCGCACCGCGGGCAGGTCGCGCACCGAGGCCCATCCCAGTCCCAGCACCCCGATGAACACCGCCGTCGCCAGCAGCGCAAAAGCGGTTCGTCGCGAACCGGGCACCGCCTCGGCGTTCCAGATCCCGCCGAGGCCGGCGAGGCTGCCCAGGGTGCCTAGCCCGGGCTCGGCGCGGGCCGCGAATGCCGCCACCCCGGCCGACTCGCCCTGTGCCGACCCCGGGCTCAGCACCACTGCCATCAGCCACGGCAGCGCGGCGGTCGCCGCGATCGCCACTGCGCTGGCCGCGCACCACCAGCGCGGCGGCCCGGACCCGGGCGCCGCGACACACACCAGCGCCACCACCGCCGCCAGCAGGAGCCCGGTGGGTGTCAAGCCGGCCAGCGCCAGAAAAAACACCAGGCCGAACAGCCCGGCGGAGGTGAGGGGAAGCCGGGACCGCCGCATGGGCCCGGTTGCACCGGCGCGCAACCGCAGCATCGCCACCGCCACCCACGGCAGGCAGCCGTACCCGACCAGCAGGCTCCAATGGCCCTGCAGCAGTCGCTCGGCCACATACGGGTTCCAGATCGCCACCGTGATCGCCACCAGCTGACCGGGCAGCCCGGCCTCCGGCAGCACGATCGCCACCAGCCGTGCGGCACCACATCCAGCCAGCCACAGGCCCACGAACAGCAGCGCCTTGACCACGGTGCCGCCGTCGATCAGCCGCGACGCCAGCGCCACTGCGAAGTCTTGGGGCACCGCTCGCGGAGAGGCTTCAGCCAGTCCGAGGGCCGCGCCGGTCAGATATGACCGCGGCGTCGAAACCGCGTCTCGCAACAGCAAATAACCCGGGCGCAGCAATGGCGCCAGGATGAGCAGTGTCAGCCCGAGTGCATAGCACGGCGCGATCCAGCGCCTGGCTCGCACCACCGCGGAACTACGGTTGGTCGGGAGCCGAATCCGGGGCGCTCGCCTCTGGTGGCGCTGCCGGCCGGTCCAGCTGGGGACGTTGCGCCGGAATCTTCTCGGTCTCGGCCTCGGCCCCGGACGGGCGGTCGGCCGTGGGTGCCTTGGGCGCGAAACCGCCGAAGAATCCGCCGTCGGAGCCATGCTGGTCGCTACGGCCCAGCGCGGCCTCGGCCGGCAGGCTGAACCAGCCGACCAGGACGCCGCCGATCAAGCAGATCAGCCCCGCTGCGGTGAAGGTGATCGGCAGGACCCGGGACCACAGCGCCACCCGGTCGCGTTCGTTACGGGCCGCGTTGACCTGCGCCTCGATGGTCTCCTCGGAGCTGGTGACCGTGTAGTCGGCCAGTGCAATCTCCGGCTTGAGTGCGTCTCGGGCGTAGTAGTGGTTGGCGTGCAGCTTCGACTTGACGATGGTGCCCGAGACGGGGTCGACCCACATGGTGCGCTGCGCGGCGTAGTACCGCGTCATCGTGACCTCTTCGTCGGGGTCAGCGCCTTCGATGTTCCAGAGCCGGGCGGGTGCGGTGATCTCACCGTCTTCGTCGTGGCCGTACAGCGACGGGTAGCGCACCGGCTCGGCCAGGGTGCCGTCGCCGTCGTAGCCGACGTTCTGGACGAACCGGTAGGTGGTCAGCCCATTGACGTCGTCTTCGCCTTCGTAGTTGGCCTCGTAGGCCTTCTGCGCGATCGGATCGAAGTATTGGTAGGACTGCTTCTTGGTGGCGAAGGGGAACCGGTAGGACAGTCCTTCGTGCGGCAGGGCGATGTTGGTGGGCGGGCTCTCGTCATCAAAGTTGCGCGGCCGCTGCACCGAGCCACCCGGGTGGGTGTCATCCGAAATCGCCTCGGCGGTCGTGCGGTTCAGCGTCACGGTGTCGACGATGGCCAACAGCAGCCCGGTGTCCTTCTGCCGGTCCGCGCGCCGTAGCGACGAGCCGACCTGCAAGGTCACCACCTCGGCATTGGCGGGCGACTCGACACCGATCTGTTGCTGGGACACCAGCGGCACGTCCTGATCAACGACCGCGTGTTCACTGCCGAGGGACTCCGGGTCCAGCGCGGCGCCGCTGCCGTTGCCGATCAGCGTGATGTCGATATCGAGCGGGATCTTGGCGATTCTGCCTGCGGTGTAGGTGGACAGCAGCAGTGCCGCGACCATCAGGGCGGCGCCGAGGCCCATGACTGCGCATGCCGCGATACGCATCATGATTGCTCGGTTCACGTCGCCGCATCCTCCTTTTGTCCCCGTACCCAAATTTGTTCGACCCTAACAGCAGCAGCTGCAACAGCTACTGTGTGTCCATCGATGCCTCGGTCGGAAATCAGATGAGTCAGCAGGTGGGTGGCGTACGCAGCTTCCTGCCTGCAGTCGAGGGTATGCGTGCCTGCGCGGCTATTGGGGTGGTTATCACGCACGTCGCGTTTCAGACGGGACACTCGGCGGGGATCAGCGGCCGGCTGTGGGGTCGTTTCGACATGGCCGTCGCGGTGTTCTTCGCGCTGAGCGGATTTTTGCTGTGGCGTGGCCAAGCGGCCGCCGCGCGCGGACTGCGTCCGGCGCCGGCGACCGGGCATTACCTGCGGTCACGGGTGGTGCGGATCATGCCGGCCTACCTGGTGTCGGTGGTGGTGATCCTGGCCCTGCTGCCCGATGCCGGGGACGCCAGCCTCGTGGTGTGGCTGGCCAATCTCACGATGACGCAGATTTACGTGCCGCTGACCCTGACCCCGGGCCTGACCCAGATGTGGAGCCTGGCTGTGGAGGTCAGCTTCTACATCGCCTTGCCGTTGCTGGCGCTGGCGGCGCGGCGGTTGCCGGTGCGGGCCCGAATACCAGCGATTGCGGCTGTGGCGCTGCTCAGCCTGGGGTGGGGGTTCCTGCCCATCCACACGCCCTATGGGGTGAATCCGTTGAACTGGGCGCCGGCGTACGGCTGCTGGTTTGGGGCGGGCATGCTGCTGGCGGAGTGGGCATTCAGCCCGGTCGGGCGGGTGCACCGGCTGGCCCGTCGGCGGCTGCCAATGGCGCTGCTGACCCTGGTGGCATTCGGAGTGGCGGCCTCACCGCTGGCTGGGCCGGAAGGGTTGACCTCGGCCACCGTCGGTCAGTTCATCGTGCGCACCGCGATGGGTGGAGTACTGGCGTGGGCGCTGCTGGCGCCGCTGGTGCTGGACCGGCCCGACACACCGCACCGGTTTTTGGCCAGTGCGCCGATGGTGACGTTGGGCCGCTGGTCCTACGGGATCTTCATCTGGCACCTGGCGGCCCTCGACATGGTGTTCCCCGTGATCGGCCGATTCGCGTTCACCGGCGACATGGCGGTGGTGCTGGCGCTGACGATGGTGTTCACCGTCGCCATCGCTGCGGTGAGCTACGCCCTGGTGGAGCAGCCGTGCCGAGAGAAGCTACGGGGTTGGGAGACCCGGCATCCGCCGGAGCGCTCCGATGCTGATCAGGCGGCCTTGCCCGACGGGGTGTATTCGGCGGAGTCGCTGGTGAATTCGGGCGTGCCGTAGGCGGCCAGCCGCCGCTTGAGCAGTCGGAGGATGTAGGCGTTGGTCAGCCGGCGCAGGCCGGGGGTGCGTACAGCGCGTTGCACCACCAGCAGGCGCCCCGTCACGAACGGAGCCGTGCACGCGATCCGCGCGTAGTCGCCCGCGCCGAGCGTGACGCTCATCTTCTTGGCCACATCGCGTTTACCGCCGCAGAACGTCTTGACGAAAAAGACCTTGCTGTAGCTCTTCTCGACCGCATCGGCAATGCGCTCGCGCAGGGTCTGCTCCTGGCGCAGGTAGGCGGTCATGGTCGAGCGGACCAACTCCCCGCAGGTGGAGTCGTCGAAGTCGTCGCGCAGCAGCGCGGCGCGGGCGCTGAACACCCGAATGATCTCAGCGGGCGTGGTCGGCAGCAGCTCCTCGGGCAGGCCAAGGAGTACGCAGCGGTACCGGGTGAACTCGACCTGGGCGCGCTCGCTCGGCGTGAATTCGGTGCGCCCTTGGCGGCGGGCTTCCATCGCCAGCACGAAGAGGTTGATCATCCCGGCCGGCATTTGGTCGATTTGCGGGATCGGTAGCCCGTAGATGCCGATGTCCCATTTCGGGGATCGTTTGAGGGCGTTGAAGCGGACCATCGAGTGCATCAGCCGCACCATGGCCGCCGCCTCGAAGCCCGGGCCGTGCCGGTCCAGTGCGCCGGGCAGCGTGGTGACGGCGAAGAAGCTGGTGGTCTCGTTGACCCGCCCGGCGGCACGCTTGCCCGACAGTGCGCCGGTCAGTGCCATCGGCAGTGCAGCATAGGTGTTGAGGAAGGTCGCAATGAACGCTCCGCGGACGACGAACGGCGCCAACAGCGCCATCGGGAGTCGGGAGTGCTCTGCTCCCTTGTGAACCAGGTCCATGTCCAGCCAGTCCGGGGTGGCCTCCAGGTCGGCGATGAACGCGGCCAGCTCTGGCGGCGCGTCGGGCACCGCGTCGACACCGTTCCGGCAGGCCTGCTTAAGCATGCCGATCAGAGTGCTGACGTTGTACTGGCCCATCAACGCTGCGTAGGAGTCCGACACCACATCGCCCAGCCAGGTGGC
Source organism: Mycobacterium sp. SVM_VP21 (assembly GCA_024758765.1). Taxonomy (NCBI): domain Bacteria; kingdom Bacillati; phylum Actinomycetota; class Actinomycetes; order Mycobacteriales; family Mycobacteriaceae; genus Mycobacterium; species Mycobacterium cavoris. The sequence continues at coordinate 1,568,696 of CP101406.1, read as the reverse complement.
CGTGGTGATCAGCTCGACGGCGGCATCGTCGGCCAGCAACCTGGCCCGGGTGGCGGGGTTGCCGGGCAGCGAGGAGACGTCGTCGGGGGAGGCCGCCGTGCGGTAGGGCTGCACGTCGAAGTCCAGGTTGCCGTAAAGCTCCGGCAGCAGCTCGGCTTGACGGCGAACGCGCTGGTACAGCTCGGGGTAGTGCGTGGGCATCCAAGACCTCCGATAAACGACGGCACTTCTGCACGATGGCACAAAATCATGTAATTGTGTCACAATAACAGGTGCGAAGACCCGCCGACGGATCCGTCGGCCCACCTCGCCCCGGCCCAGCTGGCCGGGCAGCATGACAGGATGAACACCATGGCCAGTCCGGCATCAGTCAAGGTCGGCGATCCCATGATTGGCACCGCGGGCGCCATCCTTGCGGCCGCTCGCGTGGAGTTCGCCCGGCATGCTTTTCGCCGGGCGAATATCGATGCGGTCGCCCAGCGTGCCGGGGTGAGCCGCCGCACGCTGTACCGGCACTTCCCCACCAAAGAAGCACTGTTCGAGCAGCTGGTTGAGGCCGACACACAAGCCCTGTTCGTCGAACTCGGCAACGCCGCCCGGGCGCAGGACGCGCGCGGTGCCATCGTGGAATGCTTCACCCTCGCCATGCGCCGCATCACCGAGAGCCCGCTGGCTACCGCGGTCATCGAAAGCGAGCCGGAACTGCTCATCGGAGTCAATACCCCCAACGGCGAGAAGGCCCTGGTGCGTGCCAGCCATCTGGTCGCCGCGACCCTGCGCCTGTGTGGAGTCACCATGCCCGACGACGAGGTCCTCACCACCGCCGAAATCCTGGTGCGCCTGGTCGCCTCACTGCTGACCAACAGAGCAGGGGTCCTCGACATCAACGACACCGCCGCCGTCCGCCAATACGCTCAGACTTACCTCGCTCGGCTGGTCTGGTAGCGCGCCGGTGCCTAGGCGTGTTTCGCCAGCTGCCCGGCTGGTGTGTAATCGTTTGCATCACTGGTGAATTCGGGCCTGCCGTACGTCTTGAGCCGACGTTTGACGAGCCGCACCAGGTAGTCGTCGATGAGCTGGCGCAGTGCGGGGATTCGGCTGGCGCGCCGCACCAGCAGCAGGCGCCCAATGATGAACGGTGCCGTCACGCCGATCCGCAGGTAGTCGGCCAGGCCGATGGGCACCCCCATGTTCTTGGCGGCGGCGCGATCGCCGTTGCAGAAGGCCTTCGTGAAAGCGGCTTTGCTGTAGCTCTTTTCGACGGCGTCGGCGATGCGCTCCCATCGCGTGTCGACGGGCCGCAGATAGGCGGCCATGGTCGAACGCACCATCTCACCACAGGTGGCGTCATCGAAGTCCTCGCGCAGCAGCGCCCCGCGGGTGTGGATGAGGTGGATGATCTCGGTGGGCGTGGTCGGCAGGAGCTCCTCGGGCAGACCGAGCAAAAACGCTCGGTAGCGCGTGAATTCGACGACGGCGCGCTCGCTGGCGCTGAATTCGGTGCGCCCCTTCCGGGCGGCGGCCGTGGCCAGCAGGTAGAGATTGATCATTCCGGCCGGCATCTGGTCGACCTGGGGACGGGGATCCCGTAGACGTCGACGTCCCACTTCTCCGAGCGTTTGAGCGCGTTGTAGCGGACCATCGAGTGCATCAGCCGCACCATGGCGGCCGCTTCGAAGCCCGGGCCGTAGCGGTCCAGTGCCCCGGGCAGCGTGGTGACGGCGAAGAAGCTGGTGGTCTCGTTGACCCGGCGCGCGGCGCGACGGCCGGACAACGCCCCGGTCAGCGCCATCGGCAAGGCGGCGTAGGTGTTGACGAAGGTCGCGATGAAGGCTCCACGGGTGACGAACGGCGCCACCAAGGCCGCCGGGAGGCGGGCGTGCCGCGCGCCTTCGCGCACCAGGTCCATGTCCAGCCACGGGGGTGCGACCTCCATGTCCGCGATGAATGCCACCAGCTCCGGCGGTGCGTCGGCAACCGCCTCGATGCCTTCGCGGCAGGCCAACTGGAGCATGTCGATCAAAGCGGTGACGCTGTATTCGGACATCAGCCCCGCATAGGGGTCGGCCACCACGTCGCCCAGCAGGGTCGCCGTGCAGATCAGCTCGACGGCTTGTTCGTCGGCTAGATAGGGAGCGCGATCGGCGACCCACTCCGGCAGCGCCGAGAGGTCTGCCGGATCGGTGGTGGTGCGGTAGGGCTGTGCGTCGAAATCGATGTCCCCGTAGAGCCCCGGCTGCAGGTCCCGCTGACTATGGACACGTCGCGCAAGCTCGGGGTAGTGCGTGGGCATCACAGCCTCCAGGTAACTAACATATTGTTAGTTACACAAGTAACAGCGTGGTACTTATGCTGTCAACTATGACTTTGGGGCAGTCACGGCGGCGGATGACGGCCGAGGCCAGGCGTAGCCAGATCCTCGATGTCACCCATGCGATCGTGGATGCGGAGGGCTTTCACGCCGCCACCCCCAACCGGATTGCCCGTGAGGCCGGGATCAACCGATCGCTGCTCTATCAGCAGTTCGGTGACCCCGCCGGCCTGTTCGTCGCGCTGATCGATCGCGAAGCTGCGCGGGCGGGCGCCCAGTTTGCCGAGGTGATCGCCGAAACGGCGGAACCGGGTGGGGACGGCGATCTGGCCAGCAGATTCGCCCACGTGGTCAGGGCCGCCGACGCCCATCCCGCGACGTGGCGACTGTTCCTGTTCCCCCCGCAGGGCGCGCCGCCCGAACTGCACGAACGCCTTGCGCAGGCGCAAGAGGTCGTGCGCGCCTATCTGGCGGGTGAGTTGCTGCGCAGCTACCCGGACCTGCCCGATCCCGACTACACCGCCCGCGTCCTGCATGCAGCCGCCCGGGAACTCCTGCAGTTGCGCCTCAGCGATCCCGACGCCGCCACCCCCGAGCGGTTGCATTCACTGGTCCGAACCTTGGCGCTACGCGTTGCTGCACCGGCGCGGTGAGCCCCCGGCCTCAGTAGCCGCCGGAGTGCTCGAAGATCTTGCGCGGGTTGTCGACCAGCATGGTGTGCAGCTGCTCCTCGGTGACGCCGCGCTGCCGTAGCGCCGGAATGACGTCATTGTGGATGTGCAGGTAGTGCCAGTTCGGTGCGGCCACTGAGCTCAGGTCGCCGGGCAGCGCGTCGAAATAGCAGTTGGCGTCGTGGGAGAGCACCATCTTGTCGGCGTGGCCGCGCTCGCACATGGCCGCCACCGTGTTCACACGCTCCTCGAACGGCAGGATCAGGTCGATCCCGAAGCGGTCCATGCCCAGATACGATCCCGCCGCGATCAGTTCCTCCAGGTAGCCCAGATCGGTGCTGTCCCCGGAGTGCCCGATCACCACCCGGGACAGGTCGACGCCTTCTTCTTCGAAGATGTGCTGCTGTTCCAGGCCGCGGCGGGTGCCGGCGTGGGTGTGAGTGGAGATCGGCGCGCCGGTGCGCCGGTGGGCGTTGGCCACCGCGCGCAGCACCCGCTCGACGCCGGGAGTCACGCCCGGTTCGTCGGTGGCGCACTTGAGGATTCCCGCCTTGATCCCGGTGTCGGCGATGCCGGTCTCGATGTCGCGGACAAACATGTCGGCCATGATCTCGGGGCCGTCCAGCATGGTCCCGGGTCCGCGATAGTGGTAGAAGAACGGCACGTCGTTGTAGGTGTAGATGCCGGTGGCCACCACGATGTTCAAGTCGGTGCCGGCGGCCACGCGGGAGATTCGCGGGATGTAGCGGCCCAGTCCGATCACGGTCAGGTCGACGATGGTGTCGACTCCGGCGGCCTTCAATGCGTCCAGCCGGGTGATGGCGTCGGCCACCCGGGCGCCCTCGTCGCCCCAAGCTTCCGGATAGTTCTGGGCGATCTCGGTGGTCATGATGAACACGTGCTCGTGCATCAGGGTGACGCCGAGGTCGGCGGTGTCGATGGGCCCGCGCGCGGTGTGGCATTGCGACATGGCTCGATCGTATGGAGATTGGTGCGGCGGTCGGTTGCCTTCGCCGAGAATGCCTACGGGTGCTCGAGCAGATTGTCGCGGATTCGCGCGTAGGAGTGGGTGAACAGTTCGACCTCGCGAGGGCTGAGCGAATCGAACAGGCCGGTCCGCACCGCTTGCACATGACCGGGCGCGGCGGCCCGCAACTTGTCCATGCCCGACTCGGTGAGTTCGGCGAACTGGCCGCGTTTGTCTTCCTCGCACTTGACCTGGTGGACCCAGCCGGCGTCGGCCAGCCGTTTGACCGCTCGGGTGACACCGCTGCGCGTCGTCACGGTGATGTCGGCCAACTCATTCATCCGCAGCCGGCGGTCGGGTGCCTCGGACAACAGCGCCAGGATCTCAAAGTCGGAGAGGCTCAGTCCTGAGTCGCTGACCAACTGCCGGTCCAGGCTGCGTAGCAGCAGGCGCGTGCTGTCGAGGTAGCCCCGCCACATCCGCTGTTCCTCCTCGTTGAGCCACCGTGTCTCCATGAGGCCTAAATATAGTTGACGAAACCACAACAGTCCAGGTAAGCGAGCGCGTTAAGCGGCTAGAAGATGCGGGAATGGACCAAGAACTAGTTGCGTTAGCAACTATCAGCTACAGTAATCACCAACACGCAAGGAGGACCTGCCGTGACAAGCACCGGTATGCAGTTCGGCATTTTCACCGTCGGCGATGTGACCGTCGACCCGACCACCGGCCGCGCGCCGGCCGAAGCCGAGCGAATCCGGGCGACCGTGGCGATCGCCAAGAAGGCCGAGGAGGTCGGCCTGGACGTCTTCGCCACGGGTGAGCACCACAACCCGCCGTTCGTGCCGTCGTCGCCGACAACCCTGTTGGGTTACATCGCGGCGCAGACCGAGCGCATTCAGTTGACCACCGCTACCACCTTGATCACCACGAACGACCCGGTGAAGATCGCCGAGGACTACAGCGTGCTGCAGCACCTCGCCGACGGCCGGGTGGACCTGATGCTGGGGCGTGGCAACACCGGACCGGTGTATCCGTGGTTTGGCAAGGACATCCGGGCCGCGCTGCCGCTGACGGTGGAGAACTATCAGTTGCTGCGCCGGTTGTGGCGCGAGGAGGTCGTCGACTTCAGCGGTGAATACCGCACCCCGCTGCACGGCTTCACCCTGGCGCCCCGTCCGTTGGATGGGATTCCGCCGTTCGTCTGGCACGGTTCTATTCGCTCTCCCGAGATCGCCGAGCTGGCCGCGCACTTCGGTGACGGCTTCTTCGCCAACCACATCTTCTGGCCGGCGTCGCACACCAAGCGGATGGTGCAGCTCTACCGGCAGCGCTTCGAGCACTACGGTCACGGTGGTGCCGACCAGGCGATCGTGGGCTTGGGCGGTCAGGTGTTCTTGCGGCCTAACAGCCAAGATGCGATCAACGAGTTCCGGCCGTATTTCGACAACGCCCCGGTCTACGGGCACGGCCCGAGCCTGGAGGAATTCAGTGCGCAGACCCCGCTGACGGTCGGCTCGCCGCAGCAGGTGATCGACAAGACCCTGGGTTTCCGGGATTACGTCGGCGACTACCAACGCCAACTGTTCCTGGTCGACCACGCGGGTCTGCCGTTGAAGACGGTGCTCGAACAGCTCGATCTGCTGGGCGAGCACGTAATCCCGGTGCTGCGCAAGGAGTTCGCCATCGGACGCCCCGCGCATGTTCCCGGCGCGCCGACGCACGAGTCCCTGGTCGAGGCGGCGCGGCAATCCGAGATCCAGGCGGCGTCATGAAGTTGATCGTGATCAGCGGCGGCCTGCGTGAGCCGTCGTCCACCCGGCTGTTGGCCGACCGGCTCGGCGCGGCGGTCCGCGCCGAGCTCGGGCAGGTCGATATCGAGGTCGTCGAGCTGCGGCACCTGGCTCGGGCGATCACCGACGCAATGTTGACCGGATTCGCCGCACCCGAGCTCGAGGCGGTGTTCGACGCGATCGCGGGCAGCGACGGGGTGATTGCGGTGACGCCGACGTTCAACGCGACGTTCAGCGGGCTGTTCAAGTCGTTCTTCGACGTGCTGCCCGAGCAGACCCTGGATCAGACGCCCGTGCTGATCGCGGCGACCGGCGGTACCGAGCGCCACTCGCTGGTGCTGGACCACGCCCTGCGTCCGATGTTCTGCTATCTGCATGCGCTGGTAGCACCCACCGGGGTGTTCGCCGCCACCGCGGACTTCGGCGCAGACGGCACCGGCTCAGGCCTGTCCGAACGGATCGCCAAGGCGGCCAGGGATTTCGCCCGGCTGCTGCGGGTGAGCGGCCCACGACCGCACCGGGACCAGTTCAACGACGAGCTGACCGAAATTCAGGGCCTGCTGACCGGCAAGCACTGACCGACCCCACACAACAACCAAAGGAGAGATGGCGATGACGAAGTTGGCGGTTATCTACTACTCGGCCACCGGCCACGGCACCAAGATGGCGCAGCGGGTGGCCCAGGCGGGCGAGGCGGCGGGCGCCGAGGTCCGTGTGCGCCACATCGAGGAGACGCGCGACCCGGAGACCTTCGCCCACAACCCGGCGTGGAGCGCCAACTACGCGGCAACCAAGGACCTGCCCGCGGCCACCGGTGACGACATCGTCTGGGCGGACGCCGTCATCTTCGGGTCGCCCACCCGATTCGGGTCCCCCTCAGCGCAATTCCGGAACTTCCTGGACGGCCTGGGCGGGCTGTGGGCCAAGGGTGCGCTTGCCGACAAGGTCTATGCCGGCTTCACGTCGAGTCAGACCGCCCACGGCGGGCAGGAGGCCACGCTGTTGAACCTCTACGTGTCGCTGATGCATTTCGGCGGCATCCTGGTCCCGCCGGGCTACACCGACCCGATCAAGTTCGCTGACGGCAACCCCTACGGCGTCGGGCACATCACCGGACCGAACAACCAGAATGAGCTGGACGAGGCCACCCTGGCCGCGCTCGACCACCTGGCCACACGGGTGGTGGGTGTCGCCGCCAAGCTCGCCACGGGCTGAGTTCTCCCCGTTCCTCCCCGGGTCTCCTCCCCGGGTCTCCTCCCGCGAGCAGACGCAAAGTTGTACTTTTCGCGCAGCAATTGGATGAGTTTGCGTCTGCTCGCGGTGGGGGAGACGACCGGCGTCAGGCCACCCACACCGTCTTGAGGTTGCAGAACTCCCGGATGCCGTGGCCCGAGAGTTCCCGGCCGTACCCGGATCGCTTGATCCCGCCGAACGGCAGCTCCGGGTAGGACACCGTCATCCCATTGATGAAGACCTGGCCGGCCTCGATCTCGTCGGCAAACCGGCTGATCTCGGCCTCGTCGCGGGTCCAGGCATTGGATCCCAGCCCGAACGGGCTGGCGTTGGCGATCTCGATGGCCTCGTCGATGTCGGCGGCGCGGTACACCGATGCCACCGGGCCGAACACCTCCTCGGTGAAGATCGCCATGTCACGGCTGATGTCGGTGATCACGGTGGGCGGATAGAACCAGCCCGGGCGGTTGAGTCGCTTGCCACCGCAACGGATCACCGCGCCGGCCGCGGCGGCGGCATCGACCTGCTGCGCCACCTCGTCGCGGCCCGATTCGGTGGCCAGCGGTCCAACATCGGTGTCCGGGTCGGTCGGGTCGCCGACCCGCAGCGCCGACATCTGGCCGACGAACTGGGTGACGAAGTCGTCATAGATGTCGGTGTGGACGATGAATCGCTTTGCCGCGATGCATGATTGGCCATTGTTCTGCACCCGCGCGGTCACTGCGGTACGCACCGCGGACTCCAGGTCGGCCGAGGGCATGACGATGAACGGGTCGCTGCCGCCCAGTTCCAGCACGGTGTGTTTGACCTCGTCGCCGGCGATAGCGGCGACCGAACGCCCGGCGGGTTCGCTGCCGGTCAGGGTTGCCGCCGCCACCCGCGGGTCGCGCAGCACCCGCTCGACGGCACCCGAGGAGATCAGCAGAGTCTGGAAGCAGCCATCAGGGAAACCGGCGCGGGTCAGCAGGTCGGCGAGGTACAGCGCGGTCTGCGGCACATTCGACGCGTGTTTGAGCAGGCCCACGTTGCCGGCCATCAGGGCTGGAGCGGCAAAGCGGACCGCCTGCCACAGCGGGAAGTTCCACGGCATCACCGCCAGTACCACCCCGAGAGGCTGATAGCGGGCGAACGCCTTGGATGCGTTGACCTTCGACGCGTCGGTGACTTCGTCGGCCAGCAATTCCGCGCTGTGGTCGGCGTAGTAGCGGAAGCCCTTGACGCACTTGAGTGCTTCGGCCTTGGCCGAGGTCAAGGTCTTGCCCATCTCAAGGGTCATCATGGCGGCGACTTCGTCGGCGTCAGCCTCCAGCAGATCAGCGGCGGCGTGCATCCATCTGGCGCGCTGAGCGAAATCGGTGCGGCGGTAGTCGACGAAGCGATTCGCCGCGCGCGTGATCGCGGCATCGACTTCCGCGTCGCTGGCGGCGGTGAACGTCTTGACCGTTTCGCCGGTGGCCGGGTTGGTCGTGGCTATCGGTGTTGCGGGCACGCGGGCCTCCTTCTCAGGCGCTGCGGTGTGAGAGTGCATGTCCAGCCTGCCACCATCGAACCGCGTAGGCTCGCCTCGAGCCAGCGTCAGTACATCGATACGGGAGTCGCCCGATGCGTTTTAACCCACCGCCCAACTGGCCGCCCCCGCCACCTGGCTGGGCGCCGGATGCCAACTGGGCGCCGGATCCGACGTGGCCGCCCCCGCCCCCGGGCTGGGCGCTATGGGTGGAGGACGACGCTGTAGGCGTGGCGCCCGGGGGCTATCCGGCCTATGGTGCGCCGTGGCCGATTCCGGCGCCTGAGCCCAGGTCACGCAAGGTGTTGTGGTTGTCGCTGGCCGCGGCTGCAGTGGTGGTCGCGGTGGTCGCCGGGCTGGTTCTGAGCCTGGGCGGCCGACTCACGGCCGAGGACAAGCCGTCTCGCAAACCTGACATCAAGGATCTGACGTCGGAGATGTTGGTGGAGCGGTCCTCGTTCCCGGATCCGTCCGGCGGAAAGTGGATCAGCGGGGTGAACAGCGCCGGCGACGCTCCCTCGGACATGCCGAATCTGACGGTCGACCCGCCCGAGTGCGCCGACTTCTACTCCAGTCCCTCCTCCGCCACGCAGACCGCGACGGCGACGCTGGCCAAGCTGCAGCCCGGCGGCCTGCATACGATGCGTGTGCGACTGGCCCTCACGCCGGACCACCCGAACCTCAAGCGGTTCGTGGAGAAGTGCCAGACGTTCAAGCAGACCTTCGAACAGGGTGGGCGCTCGGTGACCACCGATATCCAGATGAACCCGCTGGATGCGGACGGGGTGCCGCCGTGGGCGGTCGCGACCGTGATCACCAGCGCCAGCAAGGCCGCGATCCGGTTGCCGATCTCGATCACCGCATCCACCATCTCCGGCTATTACCGCGGGGTCCTCGTCGTGGCGACCAGCAACGACATCGGGTTGCGTGTGGAGAGCGACGGATCCGATGACGCCACGCACGCCGAGGACCTGGTGAAGCTGTTCAACACGCAGATCGAGAAGCTCGAAGCCGCGCAGTAGCTGCGTCCTTCGCCTCAGATGCCGCGTGGGCCCCACCGGCCCCGTGGCGGAACCATGTGGTGCTGTTCGATTCGGATATCGCATGCGCTATCGCCTGTTGGTGGGCCAGGTCGTGATAGCGCCGCCGATATCCGAATCGAACAGCACACTATGGCGGCCCGACGGTGCGCACGGGGCAGATGTGGCGGGAGCGCACCTAGGGGCGGTGGTCTGCTTCGTCCGACTCCGTCGGCTGGGCTTATTGCGGTGGCCCGCTGCCCTCGACTCCGTCGAGCTTGCGACCACCGCGTGCAACCACCGCCGTCGCCGCGAGGACTGCCACCGAGACCAGGGCCGCCAGCTGCACCCCCGCGGAATGGCCGGCATAGCCGTCCACCGAGCGCCAGGGATGCCGGCACAGGATCGCGCCCCCCGTGATCAGGCCGCCGGCGCTCAACCCGAGCCGGGCCGCATCAAATGCGCGCTGCCGATGCCGCAATGCGAACAGCAACACCATCGCGGCGCCGAACACCGCCGCCCCGGCGGTCCCGGCGATCAAGAAGCCGACCGTCAGCGCACCGGTCGCCGCCACGCGGCGGCTCGGCCCCCACGGCGCTGCCGGCGGGCCGGGATCGCGGACCCGCCGCACTGGCCACCAGGCCAGCAACGCCAACAGTGGTAGCAGAGCCAGTCCGCCGGCCATCCCGAGCCGGTACATCCGATTAGGCCCAAACGTCAGCGTGATCGGCCCGTCGGTTCCCGCGGGCAGCACAAAGCCCTGCTGCCATCCATTGACCGCTACCGGAACCAAGCGTGTGCCGTCCGACGTGCGCGCCACCCACCCGCCATTGATGCTCTCCGGCACGACCAGCACCCGAGCGGCCGCCGCGGGGGGCACCGTCACCTCACGCCGGTCCGCGCTCCACGTGCCGAGTAGCGCCGATGTGGTCGCCGCTGCGCCCGTGGCCGCTGAGGGCCCGGACAGCGTTGCGCCGTCGACGACGAACGCCGGTCCCGGGCTGATCATCAATTCCTGCGCGCCGGGCGGCAACGCGATCGGACGCAGATCGCACGCCTGCGCCGCCACCGGCTTGTCGTCGAGCAGTGCGCCGACAGTGGTGGTGATCGAGGTGTGCACGAACCGGCCGGCGATCGCGATGATCGGCCCATGGTCGCAGTCGACGTGGACCGCACGTGACCGGTTGCGGGCGTGATCTGCGGGGGCAACGGGACGTCCGTCGGCGCCGAGCACACTGACCTCGGCCAGCCCCGGCGGCTTGAGCTGATCGAATCCGATCGCGGTGCGGTCGATCACGTCCTCCCACTCCAGCAGGCTGATCGTGACCGTGTCGGTGACCCGCGGCAGCAAACTCACCCGCTGATCGTCAGATTCCCCCAGTTCCCGGACCTCAGGGCCGGAGCCGAGGTCCACGGCCACCAGCGTGGGATGCGCCGGCAGCGGGGATTGACTGGGAGTGAACCGCACTCCGCTCACCTTGACCGGCCGCGGCAAAGTGATGGTCAGGGTCGGCGGAGATCGGTGCGCGACCACTCGCTGTGACGCTGTCCACGCCGTGCCCGGGTCACCGTCGGCCGCGGCATATGCCGACCCCTGCACGTCGAGCACGTCGGCGTCGCCGCGGGCCCGCAAGGCGCCCGGCTCAGCGATCAGGTCGACCAGGTTCGGGCCCTGACGCGGTCGCACCCACACGGTCGGGGTCACCGACATGGGTCGCGGCACGTTCAGGGTGCGGCTGAAGCTGGCGGGCTCCTCGGGCTCCAGCATCATCGACGCCGCGCAGCGCACTGCGCCGTCGGCTGTCGCGCAGCCGGTCCGGCCCGGCAAGCCCGCACCCAAGTCCCACTGCGCCACTTGAGCGCCCGCGGGTGGCGCGGGAACCAGCGCCGTGTGGCGCAGGTCGACCGGATGAGCGAAGCCCGAAGCGTCGTACTGGGTGATCGCCAAATCGGTGATGCCGAACTGCACGCCGGGGGAGCCGTCGTCGGTGCCCGACGCGGTGATCCGCACCCAGGGTGTTTCGCCGTAAGGCAGCGCAGCGATCAGGGGCTCGCCGGCGCGGTCGAACCGCAACGTGGTGGTGCCGTTGACCGTGGAGATCTGTATCCGCCGCACCTGCGCGCCGACGGCCGTCGCACTGGGCGTCAAGGTGATGGTGCCGTTGGTCAGCGGGTGGTCGAAGTCCACCTGCAGCCATTGGCCGACCGCCGACTGCAGGGCGTTGGACACCCAGGCGGTTCCCGAGTCGCCGTCGATGGCGGCGGCCGGTGAGGTCGACGGTGCGACATCGGGCAGCGTGGTGGCGTCCGAGGACGAGCTGGACGCGGTCAGCCGGCCGCCGAGCCAGCCGCCGAACACCGTGTTGGCGCCAGGGGTCGGATAGTCCGGTACCCGGCTGTGGGTGTGCCGGGCGTCGCCGGCTGCGCGGATCGTCGACGAATGGTCATCGACCCGGCCGTAGTCGGTCTCGCGAGCCAGGGGCGTGTCGGTGACGGTGACTACCGGTGTGGCCAAGTCCGCGCGCCGGGCGTCGGCGGTCATCAGCACCGGGCCCAGCGCGGGCTCTCCGCGCAATCGGCGGTGTTCGTCGAGTCGCAGCAACACCTCCGGGCCGCCGTCGACCCGCGGCATCGCGTCAAGGTCGGTCAGGTACGGCGCTCCCGGATTTGCATCGGCCGCGGGATCGCCTACCCGGTAGATCTCGATCGCCGGATAGGCCGGCCGCAGGCCGCTGTCGGCGACGAAACCCCGGACGGTGCCTGACCCGACCGGATCGCCGAATTGGGCCACCCGCTGCAATCCCGGTGAGCCGTCGACCGCGCGGTGCACCAGCAGTGGCCGGGCCGAGCGGGAGTTGTCGGGGTCCAGGTCGTTGCGCACCACCAGGTAGGAGATGCCTTGTCGGACCAGGGTGTCGGCCAACCCTGCCGACGGGCGGCCGGCGGCGAACAGGCGCTGTACCGAGTCGAGCGCCCGAATGGTTTGCGGCGGCGTCAGTGGGATCGAGTCGCGCACCCCCCACGGGCCGACGTCGAGGACCTGCAACGGTTCGTCGTGGCTGGTGCCCCAGGTTTGGGTGGCAAACGGCGCCCCCGGTGCTACCAGCACCCGGCCGGGGGTGGGACCGCCGTTGTTGTGCTCGGCGAGCCAAGCCGCGGCGTCGCGCCAATATTGCGGCAGGGCGCTGAATGTTCCTGGCGGGGTGAGCCGGCCGGTCCAGGCCAGTGACGTCGAGACCATCAGCGCCGTCAGGACCACCAGACCGACCGCGGCTGACTTGTGGTGTTCGGGGTGGACGAACGCGCGCCGCCACACCGGTGTCGGCGCGCTGCCCGGCAGCGGGATGCGGCCCAGCAGATGGATGAGCCCCAGCACCAGCGGGATCCGGATCACCGACTCGAGTTTGTGCAGATTGCGTAGCGGCGCCCCGGCGCCGTCGAGGAAGGCCTGCACCGTGTGGGCCAGCGGCGAGCCCAGCCCACCCGCGTAACCGATGGCCAGCAGCGTCACCCCGATCAGCAGCATGGTGACCAGCCGTCCGGCGCCGGGCAAGCGCCGAGACAGCATGCCGGTCAGTCCGGCCAGACCCGCGGCCGCCACTAGGCAGGTGCCCAGAATCATTACTGGGCGGGTGACCAGCGGCGCCCCTGCCGTGGCATTCGGCGCGACGAACGGTGTCCAGCTGTGGGTGCCGCGCAGCATCTCGGTCAGCGACGTCCACCGGGTGGTGACGCCGGCCGATTCGATGAAGTCCAGGAACGGCGGGCTGACCCGGCCTAGCAGCAGCAGGGCCACTACCCACCAGGTGGCGGCCAACACCAGCGCGAGCAGCCACCAGCCGGTGAACCGCCACCAGCGCCGGTTCGGGCGATGACACAGCCACCAGATGATCGCCGGCAGGCACCCCGCGAGCGTCGCGACCGCGTTCACGGCGCCCATCAACGCAACCGCGACGCCAGCCTGTCCGGCCAGCACCCGTGCGGGCCGCTCCGGGGTGTCCTGGCCCGGATCCCGTGGCGCCCCCAACGCCCGGATGACCGGCAGCAACACCCAGGGGGCCAGCATCATCGGCAGCGTCTCGGAAGAGATGGAACCCAGAGTGGTGAGCACTCGTGGCGACAGGGCGAACGCGGTGGCGCCGATCAACCGTGCCGTCGGGGTCCCGATCCGCAACGTCTCGGCGACCCGCAGCAGGCCCCAGAATCCCACCGTGAGCAGCACCGCCCACCACAGCCGCTGCACGATCCAGCCGGGCAGCCCCAGTAGCTCACCGGCCAGGAAGAAGGTGCCGTGCGGGAACAGGTAGCCGTATGCCTGGTTCTGCACCTGGCCGAACGGGAGTTCGCTGCTCCATAGGTTGGCGGCACGAGTCAGAAACCGCAGCGGAGCGATGGTCAGATCGAGCTTGGTGTCCGGAGAGATCCGTCCCGGAGCCTGCAGCAGGCTGAAAGTCAGAGAGACGGCGCCGACCAGCCACAACCAGCGCCGGGACAACGGTGTTACAGCCTGCGGCGTTGCCGGCGGAAGGTCAGGCGTTGCCGGCGTTCGCAGGTCAGCCGCGGTTGCCGTATTCCACCCTGTTCAGCACCGAGGACTGCGGGTCGCCACCGGCGATCTGCGGCTTGGTGTCTTGTTGCACCATCAGCGTGACCCCGAAGACGGCCGCCGCACCCAGCAACACCCCCACGACGATGCTTATGGCGGCCGGCACCACGAACCGAGGCATGGTCAGGCTCCTTCTGCACTCTCGTGACGTAGATCAGGGGCGCCATCAACATCAGCCCCCGCTTGGGCCCCGACCGCCAACGTAGCACGTGGGCCTTGCGTACTCGGCGGTTCAGTGAGGCTCGACGTAGGAGAGGCGATGCTGGGGCCGCCGCATGAGCCCGGCGGTTCAGTGAGGCTCGACGTAGGAGAGGCGATGCTGGGGCCGCCGCATGAGCCCGGCGGTACCGGCCGTGACAGCATGGTGCGATGCCTGGATCGCTGACTCGACAACTGCCCGCTCTGCTGCTGGCCGCCGCGGTGCTGCCGACACTCGTCACGTCGTGCTCGCACCGTGACGAGACGCCCGCACCGTCGTCTGACACCGCGGCGTCGCCTACTGCGACGGCCTCCGCGCCGGTGGATCCGGTGTGTGCGCAGGTGTCGGCCCTGTCGGTCCGCGACAAGCTGGCGCAGCTGGTGATGGTGGGGGTCCGCGACGCGGCCGACGCCCGCGCGGTGGTGACCGATCACCACGTCGGCGGCATCTTCATCGGCAGCTGGACCGAGCTGTCCATGCTCACCGATGGTTCGCTGAAGGAGATCAAGGAAAGCCAAGCGCCGACCGGTCCGCTGCCGCTGGCGGTCAGCGTGGACGAGGAGGGCGGCCGGGTATCGCGCTTGTCGTCGCTGATCGGGAAGTCGCCGTCGGCGAAGGAGCTGGCGCAGAGCAGTAGCGTCGCGCAGGTACGTGAGTTGGCCGCCGAGCGGGGCCGCAAGATGGCTGACCTGGGCATCACCGTCGACTTCGCGCCGGTTGTCGACGTGGTGGACGCCGACACCGACGAAGACACCGTGATCGGTGACCGTTCGTTCGGTTCGGATCCGGCCAAGGTCACCGAGTACGCCGGCGCGTACGCGCAGGGTCTGCGGGACGCCGGGCTGCTGCCGGTGCTCAAGCACTTCCCCGGCCACGGCCACGGTTCCGGTGACTCGCACACGGCCGGCGCGGTGGTCACACCGCCGCTGGCGCAGTTGCAGGACAACGACTTGGTGCCCTACCGCACCCTGGTCACCGAGGCGCCGGTGGCGGTGATGATGGGCCACCTGGAAGTGCCCGGGCTGACCGAGGATCCAGCCAGCCTGAGCCCGGCGGCGGTCAAGCTGCTGCGCACCGGCACCGACTATCACGGCCCGGCGTTCGATGGCCCAGTGTTCAGCGACGACCTGTCGTCGATGGCGGCGATCACGGAGCATTACGGGGTCGCCGAAGCGGTGCTGCGCAGTCTTCAGGCCGGTGTCGACATCGCACTGTGGGTCACCACAGACGAGGTGCCCGCGGTGTTGGACCGGCTGGAGCAGGCGGTGTCTGCCGGCGAGCTGAAGCAGGAAGCCGTCGACGCGTCGCTGGCGCGCGTCGCCGCGGTCAAGAAGCCCGGTACGCACTGCCACGGGTGATTCCGGCGGCACGAGCAGCACACAAGTTACTCTTCGGTAAGATCGGGCCGAGGGGGAGCGCGGAAGGACCTCGAGGCGATGGCAGCTGGTAGCAAGCGGTTACCGCGGGCCGTGCGCGAACAGCAGATGCTCGACGCCGCGGTGCAGATGTTCTCGGTCAACGGCTACCACGAGACCTCGATGGATTCGATCGCCGCGGCTGCGCAGATCTCCAAGCCGATGCTCTACCTGTACTACGGCTCCAAAGAAGAACTGTTCGGGGCATGTCTGGACCGCGAACTGCGCCGCTTCGTCGAGTCGGTGCGCACCGAAATTGACTTTCAGCAGCCCCCGAAAGACATGCTGCGCAATACAATTCGGGCTTTCTTGCGCTACATCGACGCCAACCGGGCGTCGTGGATCGTGATGTACACCCAAGCCACCAGTTCGCAGGCGTTCGCCCACACCGTGCGCGAGGGCCGCGAGCGAATCATCGAGCTGGTCGGCCGGCTGTTGCGGGCCGGCACGCGTAAGCCCGAACCGGGCGTCGACTTCGAGCTGATGGCGGTCGCGCTGGTAGGCGCCGGCGAGGCGATCGCGAGCCGGGTCAGCACCGGCGACACCGCCGTCGATGAAGCCGGCGAGCTGATGATCGACTTGTTCTGGCGCGGCCTCAAAGAAGCCCCCGGCGGCCGCGACGGCGCCGACACCGTTGCGGCCGGGTAGCCCGGCGCGGCCTCACGCCGTGAAGAGGCTCTGGAGGTCGGCCGTGATGTCCCGGATCGCGCCGTTGAGTGCGAGGAATTCGAAACCGGCTCCCAGTGTGCCCAACCCGATGATGCCGGCGATCGGCAGGCCGACAGCGTTGAGGATGTCGCCTTCGGCGAGTTCCTGGGCGAACACATCGAGCGCGTACGCCGGCGCGGTGGTGAACAGGGCGTTGAGGATATCGGCGGTCGGAAGCAGCGCGGCATACGCCGTCGAGGCGATACTGCTGAACGTGTTGACGATTTCGGTCAGGCTGGGCAGCGCGAATGACGTGAGGTCGCCCGCCGAGGCGCCCAGGAAATCGGCTGCACTGGGGAACGACAGATTCGACAGGTCGCTGACGAAGTTGTTCCAGCCCTCTTGCGCCCCATTGCCCAGCGCTGTCAGAACCTCACCCCAGTTGAGGTCGGTCGGGAACAACGCGAAGGGGTCGGCCACATTGGCAGGGCCGGCGGACCAGCCTTCGGTGATGCTGCCGTAGCCCAGGTTCACCAGGACGCGCGTAGCCGGTTCCAGTAGGTCGTAGATCGGCTGGCCGATGACCGGGATCGACTGCAGCGGCATCAACAGCGGCAATATCTCGCTGGGAATCATGAAGTAGTGGGTGTTTCCGTCGTAGCCCTCGCTCATCGGCAACTCGATGGCCGTCGCCAGCTGCTCGGCGGTCAGGCTTGGGTAGATCGTGTGCTCGTAGATGATGCCCAGGACGGCGTTGAGGTCGGCGAGAAAATTGATCGGGTATTTCGGGAAGTCGGCGTAGCCGTCGTATTCCAGGGTGTAGACGGAGGTGTCCCACGGAGTGCCGTCCGGGATCGCGCCGTTGAACGTGATGCCCAGGCTCGGGATAGTCGGGTAGCTGCCATCGTTCAAGATGTCGAAGCGCTCGAATAGGCCGCCGTTGGGATTGTTGGGGGCACCGAGCAGCACGAAGGACAGCTGGTCGGCGGTCGGCTGTTGGTCGGGAGGCAGCGCTAACAGATCACGCATCACGATGGTGGAAATGGTGCTGCTCTGGGAGTAGCCCAGTACGACGAGGTTGTTCCCGTCGGCGATCTGCCTGTTGATCGTGTCGTGCAGGATGGTGACGCCCTGGGCGATGGACGGATCCAGTTCCAGGCTCTTGACGCCGCTGTTGGGGTAGAGGCCTTCCGGTGTGAACAGGGGGTTGGTCTTGTCCACGGGGTAGCGGGGTTGGCCGTCGAAGAACGGGGTGGCGGGATCGATGTAGCGGTCAAAGAGCGCGTCCATGTAGCTCTGGGGCGGGATCGGCAGGCCGCTGCCGCCCATGATCCATGCCTCGGTGTCCAGTAATTTCACTTGGGCCGCAACGGTTTTCCACGCGGTGGTCGATACCGAGTGCAGGGCCGGGGACACGCCTAGGGTGACGGCGGAGGTGATGGCCAACGGTACGGCGAGCGCGTGCAGTGGCCGGCTGGTGTTGTCGAGACGAAACGCGAAGGTCATCGGTGTGTCCTTACAATGCCTCATGGCAAGGTCTTCAGGCCTGAACAGCGGAAATGACGACCGAGCCCCAGTTGACTGTTCATCTGATCAGTCAGATTAGCTGTGGCGGACCTGTTAATGCAATAGGGGAATCCCAATGAAAAATGGCACGCGGGCCGAGCAGCGCGCCGCCACGCGTCAAGCATTGGTGGGCGCGGCAGTTGAACTACTGCGGACCGAGGGGGTCGTCGCGGTGACCACGCGCCGCGTCGCCGGCGCAGCGACCGTGTCGCAAAGCACGGTGATGTACCACTTCCCGACCCGCGATGACCTGGTGACAGCCGCGGTCGCTCAGCTTGCCTTCGAACTAGCCAATCAGGCCCGCATCCACTTCGAAGAGACGGCCGCGACCGCCACGCTGGACCTGGGCGGGTATCTCGACCTGATCTGGCGCGAATTCACCACGCCCCAAGCGCTTTCGGTCGCTCAGCTGTGGGTGGCGTGTTGGACCGACCCGCAACTGGCCAAGACGGTGAAGTCGCTGGAGCAACACATCTACGGTCTGGCGGTCGCCTCCGCCGAGGCGCTACCTGCGGCGGGCCCAGGGTTTTCCGCGCGGGCCTACATGGACACCGTGATGGTGGTCGTCCGTGGGCTGGTGATGTCGATTCCGGTCTGGGGGATCGAGGTCGTCAGCGCCCGCTGGGAGGTCAGCAAGGTGACTTTGCTGAAGGCGGCCGGCTTCGCGGTCGACAACGCCTAACGGGCGACGGCGGTGCCGGCTACAGCGCCCGCACCGCCCCGGTCAGGTAGGGGTAACCCTTGGCGACGTTGCGCAGTGCCAGATCCCAGCCGCCGTCGACCTTGTCGATGTAGAGGCCGGGGCTTGCCGGCAGCAGCATCGGCTTGCCGAACCGCACCGTGTAGTCCACTGCGTCCGGAAGCGCACCTTCGATGTTGGCCAGAACCGTTGCCGCCGAGAACATCCCGTGCGCGATCGCGGTGGGGAAGCCGAACAGCTTGGCGCCGATCGAGCTGGTGTGGATCGGGTTGTGATCGCCGCCGGCCGATGCGTAGCGGCGAATCTGGCCCGGGGTCACCCGCAGCACCGCGCTGGGCGGGCCCAGCTTGGGCTGTTTGGCCGGCGGCGGCTTCGGCTCGTCGGACAGGCTGGTGCGCTGCTGGTGCAGAAACGTCGTCACCTGATGCCAGGCCGGGTCATTGCCGACGGTGATGTCGGTGACGATGTCGACCAGCAGGCCCTTGCGGTGTTCGCGCAGGTTCTCTGCCCGCACCGTCACTCCGACGGTGTCGGTGACCGCGATCGGGCGGTGGCGGGTGATCCGGTTCTCGGTGTGCACCGAGCCCATCGCGGCGAACGGGAAGTCAAACCCGGTCGCCAGCTCCATCACGGTTGGGAACGTCAGCGCGAAGGGATAGGTCAGCGGTACCTGATCCGCGAAGCGCAGCCCGGTGACGGCTGCGTAGGCCGCGACGTGGGTGGGGTCGATGGCCAGCGCGTCGACCCGCAGCGTCCGGTTCGGCAGGGTTTGCGTGCGCGGAATGAAGGGCAGCGCGCCGGCGACCGCACGCACCATGTTTCTCATGCCACTGGGTTGGGGCATGTGTCTCACGCCCCCAGCATGGCTTGGCCGCAGACCCGGATGGTGTTGCCGGTCACCGCATTCGACGCCGGGCTGGCGAAGTAGCCGATCAGCTCGGCGACGTCCACGGGCTGACCGCCCTGGAACAGCGAGTTCAGCCGACGCCCGACCTCGCGAGTGGCCAACGGTATCGCCGCCGTCATCTCGGTTTCGATGAATCCCGGGGCGACGGCATTGATCGTGATGCCCTTCTTGGCCAGCGTCGGAGCCAGCGCTTCGGTCAGGCCGATCATGCCGGCCTTGGTGGCCGCGTAGTTGGTCTGGCCGCGGTTACCCGCGATCCCGGCCATCGACGACAGGCCGATCACCCGGCCGCCCTCACCGATGCTGCCGTTGGCGACCAATCCTTCGGTAAGACGCTGCGGTGCAAGCAGGTTGACTGCCAGGACCGCGTTCCACCGAGCGTCGTCCATGTTGGCCAGCAACTTGTCGCGAGTGATGCCGGCGTTGTTGACCAATATGTGAGCCTTGCCCCCGTGGTGCTCGGCGAGGTGCGCGGCGATCTGATCCACCGCGTCGTCGGCGGTGACGTCCAGTGCCAGCGCGGTCCCGCCAACCCGGGAGGCCGTCTTCTCCAGCGCCTCGGCGGCCTGCGGCACGTCGATCGCCACCACCTTGGCGCCGTCGCGGGCGAACACCTCGGCGATGGTGGCGCCGATGCCGCGCGCCGCGCCGGTGATGATCGCGACCTTGCCCTCCAGCGGCCGGTCCCAGTCGGCGGGCGCGCTCGAGTCGTCGGCGCCCACGTAGAACACCTGGCCGTCGACGTAGGCCGAGCGGGCCGAGAGGATGAATCGCAGTGTCGACTCCAGGCCGGTGGCCCCGGGCTTGGCATCCGGCGACAGGTACACCAACTGCACTGTGGCGCCGCGCTGCAGTTCCTTGCCCAATGAGCGGGTAAAGCCCTCCAGTGCGCGCTGGGCGATCTGCTCGTCGGCGCTGCCGGCCGCCTCGGGGGTGGTGCCGACAACGACCAGTCGGCCACAGCGGCCCACGTTGCGCAACAGCGGGGTGAAGAACTCGTGCAGCTGGGTCAGCTCAGCGGGGGAGGTGATACCGGTGGCGTCGAAGACCAGCCCGCCGAACGAGTCGGCCCAACGGCCGCCCAGGTTGTCGCCGACCAGCTCGTAGTCGTCGGCCAGTGCGGCCCGCAGCGGCTCGGCCACCCGGCCCGACCCGCCGATCAGCAGGGGCCCGGCCAGTGCCGGCTCGCCGACTCGGTAACGGCGCAGGGTCTCGGCCTGCGGAACGCCGAGCTGCTTGGACAGGAACGATCCGGGGGCGGAGCCCAGGATCTGGGACAACAGGTCCGAGGAGAGCTTGGGGGCCTTGGGGGGCATAGTGCTGCCTTCCATGTGGGGACGTGCCTGGTGCGGGCCACGGTGTCGACAACGAACTTACTCCAGAGTAAGAATACTGGGTAGTATCAGGCCGACCGTCCCCGGCAATGCGGGGGGACCCACCATCAGAGACGAGAGATCGTGGCATCTGCATCTGCTGCTAAAACTGCCGAGGCAACCGCCGGCACGCGACGCCGTGTGGCCGTCCTCGGGGGCAATCGCATTCCCTTCGCGCGCTCCGATGGCGCCTATGCGAACGCGTCCAACCAGGACATGTTCACCGCAGCGTTGGGCGGCCTCATCGATCGATTCGGCCTGGCCGGCGAGAAGCTGGACGCCGTGATCGGCGGGGCGGTGCTCAAGCACAGCCGCGACTTCAACCTGATCCGCGAATCGGTGCTGGGCTCGGCGCTGTCGCCCTACACGCAGGCATTCGACCTGCAGCAGGCCTGTGGCACCGGGCTGCAGGCGGCCATCTGCGCCGCCGACGGAATCGCCGCCGGTCGCTATGAGGTGGCCGCCGCCGGCGGGGTGGACACCACTTCGGATGCGCCCCTGGCAATCGGCAACGAACTGCGCCGCACGCTGCTCGCGCTGCGCCGGGCAAAGTCGAACGTGCAACGGCTCAAGCTTGTCGGCAAGCTACCCGCCGCGTTGGGCGTGGAGATCCCGGCCAACAAAGAAACGCGGACCGGCCTTTCCATGGGTGAGCACCAGGCCATCACCACCAAGCAGATGGGCATCAAGCGGGTCGACCAGGACGAGCTGGCCGCAGCCAGCCACCGCAATATGGCCGCCGCCTATGACCGCGGCTTCTTCGATGACCTGGTGACGCCGTTTCAGGGGCTCTACCGCGACGACAACCTGCGGCCCCAGTCCAGCCCGGAGAAGCTGGCCACGCTCAAGCCGGTGTTCGGCGCGAAGGCCGGTGACGCCACCATGACCGCGGGCAACTCCACTCCGCTCACCGACGGTGCGTCGGTGGCGCTGCTGGCCAGCGAGGAGTGGGCCGCCGCGCACAAGCTGACTCCGCTGGCGTACTTCGTCGACGCCGAGACGGCCGCGGTGGACTACGTCAACGGAGCCGACGGGCTGCTGATGGCCCCGACCTACGCGGTGCCGCGGCTGTTGGCGCGCAACGGCCTGACCCTGCAGGACTTCGACTTCTACGAGATCCACGAGGCGTTCGCCGCCACGGTGCTGTGCCACCTGCAGGCGTGGGAGTCGGCGGAGTACTGCAAGGAGCGGCTGGGACTGGATTCGGCGCTGGGCGCCATCGACCGGTCCAAGCTCAACGTCAACGGCTCGTCGCTGGCCTCGGGGCACCCGTTCGCGGCCACCGGCGGTCGGATCGTGGCGCAGGCCGCCAAGCAGATCGCCGAGGCGAAGGAGCGCCAGAAAGGTGTGAAGGGCACAGCGAAGAACAAGCCGGTGCGTGCGCTGATCTCGATCTGCGCCGCCGGAGGCCAGGGCGTGGCCGCGATTCTGGAGGGGTAGCGGATCGGCGCCGGGGGCAGCGCTGGCTGCCGGCGAGGTTTGACAACCTGTCGAGTCGGGTAATCGACACGCTGGTTGGCTTCGCGTGGTCGCCCGCCCCCAGCAGTAACCGCGGGGCAGCCTACCGGTGGCTCGCCGCTGAACTGAGGGGATTCAGCGGCGAGTCATTTGGCTTCGCCGAGTCATTTGGCTTCGCCGAGTGCGGGCGGCGCCGATCGCGTGATCCCACAGCAGCAGCACGCTGGCCTTCAGCTGGGCCGGTTTCGCTATGTCCCGGGCCATCAGCGCGGTGGCTGCAGCCTTGGTCTGCGCCGACGCCTTCGAAGTGTGGCCGGAGTCGAACGGCGGTTGCGGATCGTATTCGATCACGAGCTGAATGGCTTTGGCGCGGTGCTCGCCGCCGATCCGCGCGGCCAGCCACAGTGCAAGGTCGATCCCGGCCGACACGCCCGCGCCGGTGACGATGTCGCCTTGGTGGACGATGCGTTCGTCACCGACCGGGGCTGCGCCGAACGACTTGAGTGCGCTCAGTGCCGACCAATGCGATGTTGCGCGCTTGCCCTCCAGCAGGCCGGCGGCCGCCAGCACCACCGATCCGGTGCACACCGAGGCGGTCCAGGCGGCGGTCCGCTGGGCCCGTCGTAGCCACTCCAATAAGTCCGCGTCCCGGGCGGCTGCCATGCACCCGGGTCCGCCCGGCACCAAAATGACGTCGGGGGAGGGCGTTTCGTCGAACGAGTGGGTTGCCCCGACCACCAGTGCACCGGAGTCGGCGGTGATCGGCCCCGGCTCGTGCCACACGAAGCGCACCTGCACGTCCGGGAGCCAGCGCAACACCTCGTAGGGGCCGATGAAGTCCAGCGAGGTGAAGCCGGGGTAGAGCACGATTGCGATCTGCATGGGTATTTCCTTTCAGGCGAAGGTCTTGCGGTAGTGATCGGGTGAGATGCCGAGTCGACGAATGAAGGTGCGCCGCAGGGTTTCCGCGGTGCCGAATCCACAGCGTCCGGCAATCGCAACGACGGTGTCGTCGGTCTCCTCGAGTTGTCGGCGTGCGGCCTCGGTGCGCACCCGCTCCACGTACGCGCCCGGCGCCATGCCCACCTCGTCGGTGAAGACCCGGGTGAAGTGTCGGGGGCTCATCGAGGCCCGCGACGCCAGCTCGGTAATCCGGTGCAGGCCACCGGGTTCGGACTCGATCAACTCCTGGACATCACGGATCGGCGCGCGACGCGATCGCGGCAGCCAAGCGGGAACCGCAAACTGGGACTGGCCGCCGGGCCGCCGCAGATACAGCACGAGCCAGCGGGCCGCGGTCTGCGCCACCTCGGTTCCGTAGTCTTCTTCGACCAACGCCAAGGCCAGATCGATACCGGCGGTGACCCCGGCCGCGGTCCACACTGTCGCCGAACTGCGCACGAAGATGGGCTCCGGGTCGACGACGACCGCCGGGAACTCACGGGCCAGCGCGTCGGCGAACGCCCAATGTGTGGTGGTCCGGCATCCGTCGAGGAGACCCGCCTGCGCGGCCAGAAACGCGCCGGTACACACGCTGACCACCCGCCGGGACTGGGCCGCGGCGCGGCGGACCCATTCGACGGTGTCCGGATCGGCCCGCGCTGCCCCGACGCCGACGCCGCCGGGCAGCACCAGGGTGTCGAGAAGCTCGTTCGGTACGGGTAGACGACTCGGCGCGAGAGCCAGCCCGCTGCTGGTGGCGATCGGTGCGCCGTCGACACTCCCCACCGTGACCTGGTAGCCGTCCTCGCCGCGGCCTTGACCGAGCAGGACGAGCGTCGCGGTGGCGAAGACTTCCGCGGGCCCGAAAACATCCAGCGCCTGGATGCCGGGATAGCCGAGGATGACGACGTTGCGTGTCATGCCATCAGTGTCAGCCGCCCGGGCGCTTGGCGTCTACGACATATATCCCACAAATCAGGACATGTGAACGCGGGCAACGGCCGCGCCTGCATGCCGCTCGTTCAGCCGAGCGCATCGTCATGCGCGACCTCGTGTGAGGTGCCTGGCACTGGAGCGGGGGCGCCTTCGAGGAGCGTATAGCCGGAGGGATGTGGCAGGGATGTGGCGTCCAACAGTTCGAACCCGGCGCTGGCGAACAGGTCGACGAATTCGCGACGAGTGCGTTCCCGTCCGCCGACATTCACCAACATGTTGAGGTCACTGAGGTAGACCTGCGGTGGCAGCGATCCGTCTACCGCCGGAGGCAGCACCGGTTCGATGACCAACAACCTCCCGTGGCCCGGGATCACCTGCCGGATCTGGCTCAAGATCGTCGAGCAGCGAGCGTCGTCCCAGTCGTGGATGACGCTTTTGAGCAGGTACAGATCGGCCCCCGGGGGCGCCTCTGCGAAGAAGTCGCCCGTGTGCAATACGCAGCGCCGCTCAAGGCCCGCGGCGGTCAGCGTCGTCTCGGCTTGTGCCAGACCTGCCTCGGTGTCGAACAGGATTCCCGACAAGTGTTTGTGGGCGTTCAGGATGCCCGCCAGCAAAGTGCCGTCGCCACCGCCGATGTCGGCGACCGTGTGGAAGCGGGTGAAATCGTAGGCGTCCGGCAGTTGATGGGCGGTCAACATGGTCCCGGCTTGCATCGCGGCGTTGAACGCTGCGGACAGAGCTGGCCGGGCACACAAGTAGTCGAAGAAGTCGGTTCCGAACACCTGGTTGAACGTGGTGTCACCGGTGCGCACTGCGTGCTCGAGTTCGCGCCAACCGGCCAGCATGGCCGGGTCGCCGAACAGCGTGACGAAGGTGCGCATCGAATCCGGACGATCCGAACGCAGCAATGTGCCGTCTTCGGTTAAGGCGAAGCGGCCAGGTTCAGGCTCGGCCAGCAACCCGAGTGCAGTCATGGCACGAAGCAGCCGAGTCAACGCCTCCGGAGCGGCTCCGACAGCCCGGGCGATCTCACGGTGATCGCGTGCATCCTCGCCGAGGTGGTCGGCGATTCCCATCTTGGCGCCGGTGTAGAGCACTTCGGCCGCCATGGCGCCGAAGATCATCCAATTGAGTCGGCCGCGGCTTTCCAACGTGGTCATGGCCGGCCACGTTACGTCACCGAGGCCAGTCGTGGGGGAGTAAATTCTCGGTATGCGGGCTAGTTTTTCGCCTAATTACGTTGAGGCAATTAGATATTCGCGCAAACCAGCTAACGCTGTTCGTGACACGCGATACCGCTGGAGGCCAGGATGCCGTTCAAGCATGACCAGACCACGTAGCTGAAGTAGGCGTCAGCATCCATCGCCGTATCAGGGAGGCCATGATCAACGTAAGACTCCAAGGCCTCTTGGCGCCGCTCTGCCATCCCGGGGATCCGTGCGGCGTGTTCACGACGGTTTTCCTCGGCGGCGGACACGCTGATCACTATCAGCGCGACTGTAGTGGTCGCCATCATGGCAGCTTCCGGACTGCAACCGCGCCGGATGAGGGCGGCAACTTCGCCAGCCAGCAACGCCTCTCCCGCAGGGCCGCGGGGAAACAGCAGCTGTACGTACGCGGGCAGCCCCGGATGTGCGAGCAAGAACGCCCGCAGCTGCTGAGCTGACGACAGCAGGTGTTCGGCGGCGTCGTGGTCTGGGTCATCGGCGATCTCCAGATCGGACAGGATCCGCTCGCCGACAACGGTTTCCAACCCGAATTTTCCGTCGACATGGCGATATAGCGCCGTCGAGCTAACTCCGAGTTCTAAGGCAACCGCCTGCACGGTGAGGCCGCGTAAGCCTATTCGCACGCCGACCCGTTCGATGTCGTCCACCGAAATCCGGGGGGGACGACCGACCGGTCGCCGAGGGGACACCACCATTTTCTCGCTCCACCATTTATATTTGTTATGCACATAACTAATCGCTCGACGTGCGGTTTCGGCGTCGCGCCACCATCAGGAACCAGAAGGGCTCGCGAAATGGCAATGACAACGTCGTCACCAATACCACCACAGGCTCGTGCCTCAACGCTGACACTGGCCGGCGCTGCCCGAGTCGTGGTCGACCGGGTTG
Organism: Mycobacterium sp. SVM_VP21; assembly: GCA_024758765.1. NCBI lineage: Bacteria > Bacillati > Actinomycetota > Actinomycetes > Mycobacteriales > Mycobacteriaceae > Mycobacterium > Mycobacterium cavoris. The sequence goes on along the minus strand of CP101406.1, from coordinate 1,542,331 downwards.
TCGAAGCCGGGACGCGCGCATGACGGAACCGATGTGGATGGCAGTGCCACCGGAGGTGCATTCGACGTTGCTGTCCACCGGGCCGGGGCCGGGGGGCCTGTTGGCCGCGGCGGCCAGTTGGAGCGATCTATCTGTTCACTACGGCACTGCCGCCACCGAGCTCGCTGCGCTGCTGGGCCAAGTCAAGGCCCAGTGGGAGGGGACCGGTGCCGACCGGTATGCCGCAGCACATGTCGGATATCTAGCCTGGCTTGACCAGCAGAGCGACCGCAGTGCAGTAGTCGCGGTGCAACATGAGACAGCAGCTGCCGCATACTCCACGGCCTTGGCCACCATGCCGACGTTGGCCGAACTGGCTTCCAACCGCATTGCCCACGGCGTCCTAGTCAGCACGAACTTTCTTGGGATCAACACCATTCCGATAGCGTCCAACGAAGCTGACTACGTTCGGATGTGGGCACAGGCGGCCACCGCGATGGCCGGCTATCAGGCGGTAGCGGACACCGCGCTGGCCTCGGTTCCCCAAAGTATCGCTGCTCCCGCCATGCTGGCTGCGTCGGCTGAGTCCACATCCACCTTCGACCAGCTCCTACAGTTCATCTTCGGGTGGGCCGAGAACGGCCAGGAGACCATCGATCTGATCAAGGATCCGATTGGCTTCCTGCAACCGTTCTTCACCGATTTTGTCGCCAATCCCGTTTTGGCCCTGAGCACCTGGGGGCCACTGCTCTTCTATGTCAGTTACAACATCTGGGGGTACCCGTTCTGGGGCGCGATCTACGGCATGATCCTCGCCTCGCCATTCCTGCTCACCACGACCCTGGGTCTGGCTGGGCTGGCGGGTCTGGCCGCGCTGCAAACGGCTCCCGCCGCTGCTGAAGTTCCGGACTCCGGAGGTGCCGCGGTTGCCGACAATAGGCCGGGTGGTGCGCCGCAGCTTGCCGCCGGTTCAGTGTCGACGATCTCGGGTGCCGGTACTGGAGTCGGAACCGCGGGGTCGGCGGCGCCATCGGGAGCCACGACTGGAGCTCCGGGCGCGCCGGCTGCGCCCATTTCGGCGCCCTATGCGGTGATTGGATTCCACCCGCCGGACGAGGGCTTCGGTCCCACTCTGACTGACCGGACTGTGGCCAAGGCGCCGCCATCGGGTGTTGATGCCTGTGCGTCGGCAGCGGTTTCGGCAGTTCGACGTCGCAGATCGCGGCGGCGGCGAGGCGGCGAACTGAATCATCACGCGAACGCATTCATGACGATGGACAGTGACGAGGAGTCGGTGGGCACCCGCGAGCCAGTGTGCGAGGCACCGATCACGGCAGCAATTCAGGGCGCGGGGCGGGTCGGTGCCGCCGGAGGTTTCGCAGAAAACAAGACCGAGCGAACAGGTCAGGTCAGGGCGAGCGGCTTAAACATCCTTGACCGCAGTAGCTTCGGTGATAGCCCGACCGAGCCCTTGCTGCCAAGCAACTGGCAGCAAGACCCGCCGGAACGGCCCTGAAGGTCGGCATTGTCGGCGGCCACCGACCTCGGGCCCCCGCCGCGCAGCTCTTGCTGGCGACCGCCTTGCGTCCTCGGATCGTGCCGATATGTTACGGCCAGCCTGTCGCGCGTCGGGGTAGCCCGCGGTGAAGCATCCGCTCTCATGCAGCAGGCCCCCAAGGGGTCTCCCCGGGGGCCTGCGCAGTCTGTGCTTGGCGTTTAGAACGCCGCTTCGTCGAGCTCCATGATGTCGTTGTCGATGTTCTCGATCACCGAGCGAGTGCTGGTCAACAGCGGCAGGAAGTTCTTGGTGAAGAACGACGCCACCGCGATCTTGCCCTCGTAGAAGGAGCGGTCGGCACCCTCGGCGCCAGTGTCGAGCTTCTCCACCGCCACCGCGGCCTGGCGGGCCAGCAGCCAGCCGATCATCAGGTCGCCGACGCTCATCAGGAAGCGCACCGAACCCAGGCCGACCTTGTAGATGCTGGAGATGTCCTCCTGCGCGGCCATCAGGTAGCCGGTCAGCGTCGCCGCCATGCCCTGCACGTCGGCCAGCGCGGTGGCCAGCAGTTCCCGCTCGGCCTTCAGCCGTCCGTTGCCGGTCTCGTTCTTGATGAACGCCTCGATCTCGCCCGCGACATGGCCCAGCGCGGCGCCCTTGTCGCGGATGATCTTGCGGAAGAAGAAGTCCTGCGCCTGAATCGCGGTGGTGCCTTCGTAGAGCGAGTCGATCTTGGCGTCCCGGATGTACTGCTCGATCGGGTAGTCCTGCAGGAAGCCCGAGCCGCCCAGGGTCTGCAGGCTCTCGGTGAGCTTGGCGTAGGCCTGCTCGGAGCCGACACCCTTGACGATGGGCAGCATCAGGTCGTTGATCCGGACGGCCAGGTCGGCGTCCACGCCGTGCAGCGTCTTGGCGACCGCGGCGTCCTGGAAGGTGGCGGTGTACATGTACAGCGCCCGCAGGCCCTCGGCGTAGGCCTTCTGGGTCATCAGGGATCGACGGACGTCCGGGTGGTGGGTGATGGTGACCCGTGGTGCAGACTTGTCGGTCATCTGGGTCAGGTCGGCCCCCTGCACCCGCTCCTTGGCGTACTCGAGCGCGTTGAGGTAGCCGGTGGACAGCGTGGCGATGGCCTTGGTGCCCACCATCATCCGGGCCTGCTCGATGACCTCGAACATCTGCGCGATGCCGTTGTGCACGTCGCCGACCAGCCAACCCTTGGCCGGCACCCCGTGCTGGCCGAAGGTCAGCTCACAGGTGGCCGAAACCTTCAGGCCCATCTTGTGCTCGACATTGGTGACGAACGCGCCGTTGCGCTCACCGAGCTCACCGGTCTCGAAGTCGAACAGGAACTTCGGCACGAAGAACAGCGACAGGCCTTTGGTGCCCGGCTTGGCGCCCTCGGGGCGGGCCAGCACCAGGTGGAAGATGTTCTCGAACAGGTCGTCGGAGTCAGCCGAGGTGATGAACCGCTTGACGCCGTCGATGTGCCAGGAGCCGTCCTCTTGCTGGACGGCCTTGGTGCGACCGGCGCCCACGTCCGAGCCGGCGTCCGGCTCGGTCAGCACCATGGTCGAACCCCAACCACGCTCGGCGGCGAGGATGGCCCACTTCTTCTGCTCTTCGGTGGCGATGTTGTAGAAGATGTTGGCGAAGCCGGCACCGCCGCCGTACATCCACACCGCCGGGTTGGCGCCCAGGATGTGCTCCTGGAGCGACCACATCAGAACCTTGGGCATCGGTACGCCGCCCAGCTCCTCAATGACCCCGACCCGGTCCCAGCCGCCCTCCAGATTGGCGCGCACGGACTTCTTGAAGGACTCGGGCAGCGTCACCGAGTGGGTGGCCGGGTCGAACACCGGCGGGTTGCGGTCGCCATCGACGAAGGACTCCGCGATCGGGCCCTCGGCAAGGCGGACCATCTCGGAAAGCATTTCTTGAGCGGTGTCGACGTCCAGGTCGGCGTAGTCGCCTTCGCCGAAGACGCGGTCCAGGCCCAGCACCTCGAACAGGTTGAACACCTGGTCACGGACATTGCTCTTGTAGTGGCTCACTACTTCCTCCTCATGGAATGCCACCTGTGGTTGGGTACTCAGGCTTAAGTTACCCACCAGTAACGTAACCTGAAATATACTCGCCAGTAGCCATAGTGCAAGCTGATGTGAGCTACGTCCTTTAAACGGGTAACCAACCGGTTGGTGTCGGGCTCGAAATGCGGTCGTTGGCGGCTGATCTGCCGAGGTGGGGGGCGGCGGGTAGGGTTCTGGGCGACCAGACCAGTCGATGCGAATGAGTCCCCGGTGAATCCCCACGTGAGTTCCGCGAGCAACTTGACCCCGTTGACCCCGTCGTCGCTACGGGAGGCTTTCGGGCATTTCCCGTCCGGAGTGGTGGCGGTGGCAGCCGAGATCGATGGTGTTCGGGTCGGCTTGGCGGCCAGCACCTTCGTGCCGGTCTCGCTAGAGCCGCCGTTGGTGTCCTTCTGCGTGCAGAACACCTCGACGACGTGGCCAAAGCTCAAGGACTCGCCCCGGCTGGGCATCAGCGTGCTCGGCGAGGCGCACGACGTGGCGGCGCGCACCCTGGCTGCCAAGACCGGTGATCGGTTCGCTGGGCTGGAGACGGTGACCAACGACGGCGCGGTGTTCATCAAGGGCACCGGCGTATGGCTGGGCAGCTCGATCGAGCAGCTGGTGCCCGCCGGAGACCACACCATCGTGGTGCTGCGGGTCTGCGAATTGACCGTCGATCCGCAGATCGCGCCGATCGTGTTCCACCGCAGCAGTTTTCGCCGCCTCGGAGGCTGAGGCCCGGGCCGCAGTGAGCGTGCCGGGGGTGCGATAACCCCCGCCGGTGTGCTGCTATGGGCAGATGGCGCCCCTGCGTAGCGACCCCATGCAGTTGAGGACCACCGCCGAGACGCTGGTGGCCGAAGCCGCCGCCTTCGCCCGGCGTCGACGCGCCGAGGTGTTCGGCGCCGAAAAGGTCGAGTCGTCCTCCGGCCTGGTCCAGACGAAAAGCAGTCCGACCGATCCGGTGACCGTGGTCGACACCGAGACCGAGAGCTTCATCCGAGATCGACTGAGCCGGCTGCGGCCCGGTGATGCGGTGCTGGGCGAGGAAGGTGGAGGGTCCGGCGACGTCTCCAGTGTTGAACCGGGTGTCGTCACCTGGGTGGTTGACCCGATCGACGGCACGGTGAACTTCATGTACGACGTCCCGGCCTACGCGGTTTCGGTGGCAGCGCAGATCGGCGGGGTCTCGGTGGCCGGCGCGGTTGCCGACGTAGTGGGCAACCGGATCTATTCAGCCGGTGCCGGGTTGGGCGCCCGAGTGACCGACCAACAGGGAACCGCTGGTCTGCGCTGCACCGATGTCAGCGAGCTGGCCCTGGCGCTGCTGGGCACCGGGTTCGGCTATTCGCCCCGGCGCCGGGCCGCCCAGGCGGCGTTGCTTGCCCGGCTGCTACCGGAAGTGCGCGATGTACGCCGGATCGGATCGGCCGCGCTGGACCTGTGCATGGTGGCTGCCGGGCGGCTGGACGCGTACTACGAGCATGGGATCAAGCCGTGGGACTATGCCGCCGGAGCACTGATCGCGGTCGAGGCCGGCGCACGCGTGGTGCTGCCTGGCCCGGAGATCGACAGCGGCGACGTATGTGTTGCGGCGGCGCCGGGTATCGCGGATGCCTTGATCGCAATGCTGCAGCGTGAAGGTGGCTGGCCCGCTATTGCCCAATAGCTGACCCGCGGAGCATTGTGAGCGGGTTCACTTCGCGGCCGATTTATTGCCTATCACTTGTTGACCACCATTCGACGGCATCGGTAGAACGGGACGTGCAGAAGCTCTGAATCCTCTGCGGTCGCATCGACGCGGCAATCGCCAGCTAGGTGAAAACTGGCTATTAGCAGCTGGTTTCCCAGCTGATCGACACGTAACTAGTGATGGCAACGTAACGGAGTGTGTAGGTCTAAAAGATGACGCTTTCATTCGAGTTGGAATCCGCCGCAGATACTTCAATGTCGATTCCCCAGGTGGCCCTCAACGATGAGGTGCCAATGCCCGTGTTGGGTCTGGGAGTCGCCAAATTGTCCGACGAGCAGACCGAGGCATCGGTGCTGGCAGCCCTGGAAAGCGGGTGCCGGCTCATCGACACCGCCGCGTCCTACGGAAACGAAGCAATCGTGGGGCGGGCGATCGAGGCCTCCGGTGTTCCGCGTTCCGAGCTGTTCGTCAGCACCAAGTTGGGCACGTCCAGCCAGGGCTACTCCGCTGCTAAGCAGGCCTGCCAGCGCAGCCTGGAACAGCTCGGACTGGACTACCTCGACATGTATTTGATTCATTGGCCGGCACCGCAGCTGGGCAAATACGTGGAGAGCTTCGAAGCGATGATCGAGGCCCGCGACGCCGGCCTGGTGCAGTCGGTCGGGGTCTGCAACTTCACCGAGGAACACCTGACCGAGGTGATCGACGAGACCGGCGTGACCCCGGCGATCAACCAGATCGAACTGCATCCGCGGCTCAACCAGGCCGAACTCCGCGACGTCAACGCCAACCGCGAAATCGTCACCCAGTCCTACAGCCCGCTGGGCGTGGGACGGTTGCTCGATGACCCCGCGGTGACAGCACTGGCGAGCGCCCACGGGCGCACGGCGGCACAGATCTTGATCCGATGGAATCTGCAGTGCGGCAACGCGGTGATCTCACGGTCCGGGAATCCAGAGCGGGTTGCGGCGAATCTCGACGTGTTCGAGTTCGAGCTGTCCGAGGCTGATATGGCCACCCTGGACGGCCTGCACGACGGCACCCGGGTGTTACACGACCCGATGACGTTCTTGGGGACCTAGCGTCAGTCCGCCTTGCGACGAAAGATCTTTCGGCCGAGCCAGACCACCGGGTCATAGCGGTTCCCGACCACCCGTTCCTTCATCGGGATGATCGCGTTATCGGTGATCGTGATGTGCTCTGGGCAGACCTCGGTGCAGCACTTGGTGATGTTGCACAGTCCGAGGCCGGCGTCGTCCTGGGCGAAGTCACGCCGGTCGGCGGCGTCCAGCGGGTGCATGTCCAACTCTGCGAGCCGGATGAACATCCGCGGCCCGGAGAACCGTGGCTTGTTCTCCTCGTGGTCCCGGATGACGTGGCAGACGTTCTGGCACAGGAAGCACTCGATGCACTTGCGGAACTCCTGGGAGCGCTCCACATCCACCTGTTGCATCCGGTACTCGCCGGGCTTGAGATCAGCCGGGGGCTTGAAAGCCGGCATTTCCCGGGCTTTTTGGTAGTTGAACGAGACATCGGTGACCAGGTCGCGAATCACTGGGAAGGTCCGCACCGGGGTCACGGTGATCGTCTCATCCGGGGCGAACGTCGACATCCGCGTCATGCACAGCAGTCGCGGGAGTCCGTTGATCTCCGCCGAACACGATCCGCACTTGCCGGCCTTGCAGTTCCAGCGCACCGCCAGATCCGGGGTCTGGGTGGCCTGCAGGCGGTGGATGACATCGAGCACCACCTCGCCCTCGTTGACCTCGACCTCGAAATCCTGAAGTCCACCGCCATCAACGTCACCGCGCCAGACTCGCAGGTGGGCGTTGTGTGTCATTACGCTCTCCGTCCCGGATGTTGCGCCAGCTCTTGGTCGGTGTAGTACTTCTCCAGTTCGGAGATCTCGAACAGCTCCAGCAGGTCCTCGCGCATCCCCGGCTGCGGTTCGCGGGTGATGGTGATGTCGGGTACGGCACTGTCGTCGGCGACCCGGCAGACCAGCAGGGTCTTGCGCCAGCCCGAGTCCATGCCCGGATGGTCGTCGCGGGTGTGGCCGCCGCGGCTCTCGGTGCGCTGCAGCGCAGCCTTGGCCACGCACTCACTGACCAGCAGCATGTTGCGCAGGTCGACGGCCAGGTTCCAGCCCGGGTTGTACTCCCGGCCGCCCTCGACGGCCACGGCGGCGAACCGGTCCTTGAACTCCTCCAGCCGGGTCAGCGCCTGTTCCAGCTCACCGGCGTTGCGGATGATGCCCACTAGGTCGTTCATCGACTGCTGAAGCTCGGAGTGCAGCGTGTAGGGGTTCTCCGGCGTGCGGCCACCGGCCGGAGTGGCGAACGGCGCCAGCGCCAGTTCGGCTGCGGCCTCCAGGGCCGCCGGTGTCACCGCCGGGCGAGTGCTCAGACCCTGCACGTACTGTGCGGCGCCCAAACCGGCTCGCCGGCCGAACACCAGCAGGTCCGAGAGGGAGTTGCCGCCCAGCCGGTTGGAACCGTGCATGCCGCCGGAGCATTCGCCGGCGGCGAAGAGGCCGGGCACTGCCGCCGCGCCGGTGTCCGGGTCGACTTCGATGCCCCCCATCACGTAGTGGCAGGTGGGGCCGACTTCCATTGCGTCCTTGGTGATGTCGACCTCGGCGAGCTGCATGAACTGGTGGTACATCGAGGGCAGTCGGCGCTTGATCTCCTCCGGCGTCAGCCGAGAGGCGATGTCGAGGAACACCCCGCCGTGCGGCGAACCGCGTCCGGCCTTGACTTCGGAGTTGATGGCGCGGGCCACCTCGTCACGCGGCAGCAGGTCCGGGGTGCGGCGGGCCGAGTCGTTGTCCTTGAGCCACTGATCGGCCTCTTGCTCGGTCTCGGCGTACTGACCCTTGAACACCGGCGGGATGTAGTCGAACATGAACCGGGTGCCGTCGGAGTTCTTGAGCACTCCGCCGTCGCCGCGCACGCCCTCGGTGACCAGGATCCCCTTGACGCTGGGAGGCCACACCATCCCGGTCGGGTGGAACTGGACGAACTCCATGTTGATCAGCGTCGCGCCGGCTCGCAGCGCCAGGGCGTGGCCGTCGCCGGTGTACTCCCAGGAGTTCGACGTCACCTTGAACGACTTGCCGATGCCGCCGGTGGCCAACACCACTGCCGGCGCTTCGAACAACACGAAGTTGCCGCTTTCCCTCCAGTAGCCGAAGGCGCCCGAAATAGCGCCGGTTGCTTCGTCTTTGAGCAGTTCGGTGATGGTGCACTCGTGGAAGATCTTGATCCGGGCCTCGTAGTCACCGAACTCGGCGTAGTCGTCCTGCTGCAGCGAGACCACTTTCTGCTGCATGGTGCGGATCAACTCCAGGCCGGTGCGGTCTCCGACATGGGCCAACCGCGGATAGGTGTGGCCGCCGAAATTGCGCTGATTGATCTTTCCGTCGGGGGTGCGGTCGAACAGCGCGCCATAGGTCTCCAACTCCCAGACCCGCTCGGGTGCTTCGCGGGCGTGCAGTTCGGCCATCCGCCAGTTGTTGAGGAACTTCCCGCCGCGCATGGTGTCGCGGAAGTGCACCTGCCAGTTGTCCTTGGAGTTGACGTTGCCCATTGACGCGGCGCAACCACCCTCGGCCATCACGGTGTGCGCCTTGCCGAACAGCGACTTACACACCACCGCAACGCTCAGGCCCTGCTCGCGGGCTTCGATCACCGCGCGCAGGCCAGCGCCCCCGGCACCGATCACGACCACGTCGTAGGAGTGCCGTTCGACTTCAACCATGAATTCTCGCTAACCCTTCGTGTGATCGTGGCACTTAGCCGACGAACCGGAAATCGGTGATGATGCCGCTGGACACCAGGGCAACGTAAAGGTCGGTGAATGCCAGCGTGCCCAGGGTGATCCAGGCGAACTGCTGGTGGCGGCCGTTGAACCAGCTGATCTTCGTCCAGAACCAGTAGCGGACCGGGTGTTTGGAGAAGTGGTTGAGGCGACCGCCGAATACGTGCCGGCAAGAGTGGCAGCCGCCGGTATAGGCCCAGAGCATCGCCACGTTCGCGAACAGCACGATGTTGCCCACGCCGAAGCCGAACCCACCAGGCCCGTCGTCGGAGTGCAGCGCGGCGAACGCGTCATAGGTATTGAGTGCGGCCAGTGCGAACGCGGCGTAGAAGAAATAGCGGTGGCTGTTCTGCAGGATCAGCGGGAAGCGGGTCTCGCCGGTGTAGTGGGCGCGGGGTTCGGGAACCGCGCAGGCCGTCGGCGACTGCCAGAAGGCGCGGTAGTAGGCCTTCCGGTAGTAGTAGCAGGTGAGCCGGAAGCACAGCAGGAAGGGCAATACCAATGCCCCCAAGGGAATCCACCGAGGGAACTCCGGCAACCAGACGCCCAGGTGGCTTGAGCCGGGTACGCATGACGCGCTGATGCACGGCGAGTAGAACGGCGTCAGGTAGTGGTACTTGTCAACCCAGTAGGCGCTGCCCCAGAACGACCGGATGGTCGCGTAGATGATGAACGCGTCCAGTCCGAGGTTCACCCGCAGCGGCGACAGCCACCACCGGTCGGTGCGCAGCGTGCGGTTCGCGATCCGTGCGCGAGTCGCCGAGAAGACGCCGGGACGGTTCACGGCGGGTGCGCTCATTCTGGTGGGGTTCCCTTCGGCTCAGTTCGTCGGAGGGCGCCCCTTGGCCGCAAGCAGCACCCGGTGTGGGTCAGTACCTGCCTTGGCCGCCGACGCCTTCGTCGTCGACGTCGCGCCAGAATTCGCTGTCGTATTCGGTGTCAGGGATGGTGATCTTCTCGTGCGACCGTTCGGCCGCCCAGCGCTCCAAGTCCATCTCTCCGGCATCGGATTCGAGGAGCTGAACGTCGGTGAGGATGCGCTCCGCATCGAGTTCGATGCGGCGCATTCCGGGAATGTCGCCAAACCGGGTCTTCAGCCCCAGCACGCAACGCCGCAGGTCACCAATCAGGGTGTGCAGTTCGGCGAGTTCGGTAGTGCTCGACACCAGACCTCCTCGGGTGGTACGGATCACAGTACGTTCACCCGATGCTAGTCACATGAGGAACGGAACGTGAGACAGATCACGTTGTGCGCATGACGTCTTGGATGCCGAAAACCCCCACACACGGGCGTGTGCAGGGGTTTTCGGGCCGGTCGGCGCCTGGCTGGCTTACTTGGTGATGGCGATGGACTGCGGTTGAGTGCCCGCGTACGCGCCGGCTACTCGTACCGTCAGTACGCCGGCGTCATACGTCGCCGTCACGGCTTCGCTGGTGACGTGCGTCGGGACCGCGAACGAGCGGCGGAATGCGCCGTAGCGCACCTCGCGCAGCGTGCGGTGGGTGTCGGCGTCGGTCTCGGCGTGCTCGTCGCGGCGTTCGCCGCGCACCACCAGGTGATCGCCGTCGAGTTCGACCGTCACGTCCTTGTCGACGTCGATGCCCGGCAGTTCCAACCGGACCACCGCGTCGTCGCCGTCCTTGGTGATCTCAGCGGCCGGCCGGAATCCGGTCGCGCCGGGCGCCTGCCAGTCACTGGCCGTGGCCGGGCTGAAGAAGTCGCGGACCCAACGGTCGGTGTTGAAGGCGGGGCTGAAGGGGTGGCTTGAATGGGCCTTGAATGGACGCTGCCACAGAGTCAGGGTGCTCATGGGTTGTCTCCTTGTGGTGGTTGCGCGCGTGCCGGTCGGGTACCGGTCCGTCACCGGATAGAACTTGAGTCAACCGCGCTAAAGTTCCGTGTTCGCCGTGGGTGAACGAGCACTTCAGAATGGGCGGGCGTGAGGGGCCTCACAGGCCCGTGAGCAGACCGTCACATGCTTGTAACGTATGGCGATATTCCCGCAATATCGGCTTCCTAGCCTCTTTTTCATGACCACGATCGAAACCCCGCGCGCCGTGAAAGACCTTGTCGTGGTCGGCCATGGCATGGTGGGGCACCGCTTCGTGGAGGCTCTGCGCAGCCGGTCCGGCGGCGGAAGCTGGCGGGTCACGGTGCTCGCCGAGGAGTCCGATCCCGCCTACGACCGCGTCGGGTTGACCTCCTACACCGACGGGTGGGACCGGTCCCGGCTGGCGCTGCCGGGCAATGACTACGCCGATGACGAGCAAGTGCGGCTGATGCTGAGCACCCGGGTTGAGAAGGTCGACCTGGCCGACAAGTCGGTGCTCGCCGTGGATGGACAGCGTTACGGCTACGACACCCTGGTGCTGGCGACCGGCTCGCGCGCGTTCGTCCCCCCGGTGCCAGGCCACGATCTGCCCGGCTGCCACGTCTACCGGACCCTGGACGATCTGGACGGAATCCGGGCCGACATCGAGTGCATGCTCGAAACCGGTAACACCCGAGCCGGAGTGGTGATCGGTGGCGGGCTGCTGGGCCTGGAGGCCGCCAACGCGCTGCGTGCATCGGGGATCGAGCCGCACATCGTCGAGATGGCGCCGCGGCTGATGCCGCAACAGCTCGACGACGCCGGCGGTGTCCTGCTGAGCCGGATGATCTCGGACCTGGGCATCGCGGTGCACGTCGGCGTGGGTACCGAGTCCATCGAGCAACTGACCCACCAATACGGTTCACCGACCCTGCGGGTAAAACTCTCCGACGGCAACGCGATTGAGGCCGGACTGGTGATTTTCGCCGCGGGGGTGCGCCCGCGTGACGAACTGGCTCGTGAGGCCGGCCTGACGATCGCCGAGCGTGGCGGCGTGTTGACCGATCTGTGCTGCCGGACCAGCGATTCCGACGTGTACGCGATCGGCGAGGTGGCGGCCATCGAGGGTGTCTGCTACGGATTGGTCGGGCCCGGCTACACCAGCGCCGAGGTGGTCGCCGACCGCCTGCTCGAGGGTGTGGCCGAATTCGGCGAGGCGGACATGTCCACCAAGCTCAAGCTGCTCGGTGTCGACGTGGCCAGCTTCGGCGACGCGATGGGGGCGACCGAGAACTCACTGTCGGTCGTGATCAACGATCCGGTGAAGCGGACCTACGCCAAGCTGGTGCTCTCCGACGACGCCAAGACCCTGCTCGGCGGGATCCTGGTCGGCGACGCATCTTCCTACGGTGTGCTGCGTCCGATGGTCGGCGCCGAGCTGCCTGGCGACCCTTTGGACCTGATTGCCCCGGCCGGCTCCGGCGACAGCAAGAGTGCACTGGGGATCAGTGCGCTGCCTGGGGCGGCGCAGATCTGTTCCTGCAACAACGTCAGCAAAGACCAGCTGTGCGACGCCATCGCCGGCGGCTGCCACGACGTGCAAAGCCTCAAGGACTGCACCAAGGCGGGAACCTCGTGTGGATCCTGCATTCCGCTGCTCAAGGAGTTGCTGGTCGCCGAGGGCGTCGAGCAGTCCAAGGCGCTGTGCGAACACTTCGCTCAGTCGCGCGCGGAGCTCTTCGAGATCGTCCAGGTCACCGGAATCCGCACCTTCTCCGAGCTGCTGGAGCGGTTTGGCACGGGCCACGGCTGTGACATCTGCAAGCCCACCGTCGCCTCCATCCTGGCGTCCACCGGATCCGACCACATCCTTGAGGGCGAGCAGGCGGCTCTGCAGGACACCAACGACCATTTCCTCGCCAACATTCAGCGCAATGGCAGCTACTCAGTGGTTCCGCGGGTGCCCGGCGGCGAGATCAAGCCCGAGCATCTGATCCTGATCGGCCAGATCGCCCAGGAATTCGGCCTTTACACCAAGATCACCGGCGGGCAGCGCATTGACATGTTCGGTGCACGGGTGGATCAGCTGCCCGCGATCTGGCGCAAGCTGGTGGATGCCGGCATGGAATCCGGTCAGGCGTATGGCAAGTCGTTGCGGACAGTGAAGAGCTGTGTGGGCAGCGACTGGTGCCGCTACGGGCAGCAGGACTCCGTGAAGATGGCCATCGATCTGGAGCTGCGCTACCGAGGACTGCGCGCACCGCACAAGATCAAGATGGGCGTCTCGGGCTGCGCGCGCGAGTGCGCCGAGGCGCGCGCCAAAGACGTCGGTGTGATCGCGACCGAGATCGGTTGGAATCTCTACGTCGGCGGCAACGGCGGTATGTCGCCCAAGCATGCCCAGCTGCTCGCCAGTGACCTCGACACCGAGACCGTATTTCGCTACATCGACCGGTTCCTGATGTTCTACATCCGCACCGCCGATCGGTTGCAGCGCACCGCGCCCTGGATCGAGACGATGGAAGGTGGACTCGACCACGTCCGCGAGGTCGTCTGCGACGACTCGCTCGGGCTGGCAGAGGAATTCGAAGCGGAGATGGCCCGCCACGTCGACAACTACACCGACGAGTGGAAGGGCGTCCTGGACGACCCGGAGAAGCTGTCGCGATTCGTCTCGTTCGTCAACGCCCCCGACGCCGAAGACCCCACCGTCGCGTTCACCGTGCGCGACGGCCGCAAGATCCCGTTACCCGTCCCGGTCGTGCGCTCATCGAAGGAGGAATCATGAGCACCAGCAACATCGACACTTGGACCACCGCCTGCCGCTACGACAGTCTGATTCCCGGACTCGGCGTGGGCGTCTTGCTCGCCAACGGTGAGCAGGCGGCATTGTTCCGGCTTGACGACGGCTCGGTCCGCGCGGTCTGCAACATCGACCCGTTCTTCCGGGCAGGGGTGATGTCCCGTGGGATCGTCGGTGACCGCGGCGGCCGGCTTTCGGTCATCTCCCCGCTGAAGAAGCAGGCGTTTGCCTTCGATGACGGCAGTTGCCTGGATGACCCGAGCGTGTCGGTGCGGGTTTACCCGACTCGGATCAGCGAAGACGGCTATGTGCAGGTCGGGCAGGCTGTCGCGGAACGGGCCGTCGCCTAGCCGGGCCTAGCCCGCTTCCTGGCCTACCTGGTCCACGGCCAGGCGATACCCCCGCTTGACAACGGTGGCGACAATGCTCTTGTCGCCCAGAGTGGTTCGTAGCCTCAGGACGGCGGTTTCTACCGCGTGGGTGCTGGCACCGTTGCCGGGCAGCGCTTCGAGCAGGGTCTGCCGCGAGACGACACGCCCGGGCTGATGAGCCAGCGCCCGCAGCGTGGCCATACTTGAGGGCGCCATCGGCTTGGCCACCCCGTCGATTATCACGCAACTGCCACGCAGTTCGATTCGATGGCCGGCGGCTTGGACGGTGTGGGTGCGCAGCCGCGGCAGCTCGTCGATGATGTGACGAGCTAACGCCCCCAAGCGCATTCGTCGCGGCGACGAGGTCGGGACGTTCAGCAGTGCCAGCGGCCGGGCAGTCAACGGTCCGACGCACATCGCGTGTACGTCGGACCGCAGAGCGAGAAGCAGCGCCTCGGAGATACCGAGGTCGGCGGCACGAGCGAGTGTTGCCATCACGGCGGCAGCCGAGGTGAAGCTGACCGCGTCGAATTGGCGCTGGGCGATCTGCGAGGTGAGTTGGTCGAATTCCCCACCGGGGTGGGCAGGCCGCCATCGGTAGACGGGGATGGAAAGCACTTCGGCTCCCGCTCCGCGAAACTGGTCGAGCAGCTCGGGGGCGGGATCCCAGTCGCCGGTAGTGCCGTGCAGCTGTACTGCCATGCGAGCCCCGGCGATATCAGACTTCAGGTAATCGACCATCGCGTCTGACGACTCGGATTCGGGCGACCACTCCTCAGGCAGGCCCACGGTGCGCAACGCGCCGACTGCCTTCGGCCCCCTGGCCACGATGCGGGCGGTGGTCAGGGCGGCGATCAGCCGGTCGGCGATGCCCCACCCTTCGGCCGCAGCGATCCAGCCGCGAAAGCCCATGGCGGTCGTCACAACCAGGACATCTGGCGGTGTCTCGATCAATGCTTCGGTACGCCCGCGCAGAACGACATCGTCGGTCAAGTCGATCATGGTGATAGCTGGCGCTGCGAAGACCGAAGCGCCATGGCGCCGCAGCAGGGTGCAGAGCTCGTCAGCGCGGCGCGCTGACGTCACCGCGACCCGATAGCCGCTCAGCGAAGTGGACACCTTACGCCGGCGCCAACACGGCCTGGTGGGCCGGTTGCGGGGCGAAGAACGGCCGACGTACATACCTCAGCCAGGTCAGCGCCGCAGCACCGACATAACCCACCAGGAAGATCCAGAACGCCGTGGTAGCCGAGCCGCTGGTGATATACGACTGGCGCAGCGCCAGATTGATTCCTACGCCGCCCAACGCGCCGATTGCGCCGGCAAAGCCGATCAGCGCCCCCGACATGGCCCGCGCCCAGTGCCGACGGTCGCTCTCGTGCATACCCATTCGGTGACTGCGGGCCTCGAAGACCGACGGAATCATCTTGTACACGGAGCCATTGCCGATTCCGGACACGATAAACAGCGCCACGAAGCCGATGACGTAGCCCACCATGGCGGGGCCGGACGTGGGACCGGTGCCCAGGGTGCTCACGGCGACGAGCAACCCGGAGGCTGCGAACATGCCCCCGAAGGCAGCCAGGGTGACGCGGCTGCCGCCGAGCCGATCGGCGAGGCGCCCGCCGAAGATCCGCGACAACGACCCCAAAAGCGGGCCCAAAAACGCTATCTGGGCAGCGTGCAACGAGGCCTGAGCGGGACTCTGGCCGCCGCTGACAAAGTTGATCTGCAACACCTGGCCGAAGGCGAACGAAAACCCGATGAAAGAACCGAACGTGCCGATGTAGAGCAGTGCGACGATCCACGTGTCGAGTTCTGGAAGGATCGCACGCATGGCCGTCAGGTCTGCCCTTTGACCGTCGAGATTGTCCATGAAAAGTGCTGCGCCGATCGCGGCCACCGCGAGGACCACCAGATAGATCGCACACACCCAATACGGTTCGCGGTTACCCACGGTGGCCAGCACCGCCAAGCCGACCAGCTGGACCAGCGGAACGCCCAGGTTGCCGCCTCCGGCATTGACCGCCAGCGCCCAGCCCTTGAGTCGATGTGGGTAGAAGGCATTCACGTTGGTCATTGAGGCGGCAAAGTTGCCCCCGCCCAGGCCGGTCAGGGCCGCGCACACCAGGTAAGGCCAGAGCGGCAGTCCCGGATTGGCCAGCAGGCCCATCATCCCGATGGTCGGGATCAACAGCACCAGCGCGGAGAAGATCGTCCAGTTGCGCCCGCCGAAGGCCGCGGTGGCCAGCGAATACGGTATGCGCAGCAGGCCGCCGGCGAGGGTGGCGGTGGCTGCCAGCAGGAACTTGTCGCCGGCGCTGAAGCCGTACACCGACTGGGGCATGAACAGCACCATTACCGACCAGATCGACCAGATTGAAAAGCCGGCGTGCTCAGCAACTGTCGACCAGATCAGGTTGCGCCGCGCAATCTTGTCGTTGCCGGCCTTCCAGGCCACGGTGTCTTCGGGATCCCACTGGGTAATCAGGTGTGAACGTGCCATGTGGTCACGGTAGAAATCTTTCGTTACCGCAATGCTGCAGGAGATGACTCAGCCGTGAACTTTTCCTCACGGCGCTCAAGGTCGCGTGTGAGGCGCAGATCGGGTCCGAGGAGGGGCAGGAGGCAGCGCAGCTCGCCGATCAACACGGCAGGCACAGAAAGGAATTCACAGTGACCGTGTCGGTCCGAAGTTTGAACGGATGTTTGAACCGATGCAGATTGTTTCCGAAAGCGGGTTATCGCACCGGAATCCGCGTGTGAGCGGTGATGAATCGGTCGGCTACGACTCGGGCGATCCCGGGATGCGTGCCCAGCGGCTCGGTCACCAGATCCGCGCCGGCGTTGTGCAGGCGGCGCTGAAAAAGACCGTCGGCCAGTAGGTACGACGCGATCACGACGCGTGACGCTCCTTGTCGGTACAGGTCGTCGACGGCCTCGGGAACGCTGGGCCCGCCGGTAGCGGCGAAAGCCACTGTGACGGGCGATCCGATCATTCCGGACACCATCTGCGCTGCGTGCTTGACGTCGGTCTGCGCGACCGGGTCTGAGGAACCGGCCGCAGCGAGGACCACCGAGTCGCCGGGGCGCCAGCCTGATTGGGTCAGCCGCGCGGCGACCACCGCGGCGACACGAGCGTCGGGTCCCAGTGCCGGAGTGATCGTGACGTCGGGGTGACCGCTAGTGGCAACCTGGGTGGGAACGTCTACGCCCACGTGGTATCCGCGGGCCAGGAAGGCGGGGACGAGGATGGCCGGGCACCCGTTTTCGGCTTCAGCGGCGAGGATCTCGGCCGGGCTGGGGCCCAGTACGTCCACGAATGCCACTCTGACCGGTTGTGCCAGCAGGGCGCTGACCCGTTCGGCGAGTTCGCCGATCATGACGACTCCGTCGGGCTGACGGGTGCCGTGCGCGACAAGTATGGGGATCATGCGGCGCCCTGCTCGCTGTCGACGGCGAGTCGGTACCCCCGCTTGACCACCGTGGCGACGATCTGGCTGTCACCCAGCGCTGTTCGCAGTCTCAGCACGGCAGACTCGACGGCGTGCATGCTGTTGCCACGTCCCGGGAGGGCGCGCAGCAAGGCGTCCCGGGCGACGACGTTGCCCGGACGGTGCGCCAGGACGCGCAGGGCGGCCAGGCCGGCTGGAGAGACCGGCTTGACCATCCCATCCACCAGGACCCGACTCTCCTCGATCTCGATACGGTGACCGGCGGCATAGACGGCGGTACTCATGTATAAGATTTAGCCCCAGTCGATTTCATTGGTGTTACCGAGCGATTTCGGAACCGTTGCCCTATGTAGCCCGTGTTCCAGGTCACGCCGAGATCTTCTCGGTGTCGACCGGAACTGGGCCGCTTTGGGTGCCTCGCGGCCGGCGGACGTACATCACCCAGGTCAAACCCGCAGCGGCGCAGTATGACGCCAGAAAGACCCAGAATGCCGGCGTCTCTGATCCGGAGCTGGCGTAAGCCTGACGCAGGATCAGGTTGATGGCGACCCCGCCGAGTGCGCCGACTGCGGTGGAGAACCCGATCAAGGCGCCGGAATGTGAACGCGCCCAATGCCGGCGCTCGGTTTCGTTGGCGTCCAGCGAGCGACTGCGGGCCTCGAAGATTGACGGGATCATCTTCAACACCGATCCGTTGCCCATCCCGGCAAGGGTGAACAGCACCATGAAGGCGGCGATGTAGATCGCGATCGTCGATGTGGTTGCGTGGGTGGTGTGGTCGTCGGGGGTGGTGGCCGCGACCCGCACTGGGGACGCCAGGATCATGCCGAGGAACACCATCAGGGTGACGCGGCCCCCGCCGCGCCGGTCGGCCACCCGGCCGCCGTAGATGCGCGACAATGCGCCCAACAGTGGGCCCAGGAACGCGATTCGCGCGGCATAGAGCGACGCCTCGGCGGGGCTGTGGCCGGCCTTTTCGAAGGTGACGTGCAGCACTTGGGCGAATGCGAATGCGAAGCCGATGAACGAGCCGAACGCTGCGCAGTACAGCGCCGAGACGATCCAACTGTCCGGGACCGACAGGATCGACCGGATGCTGCCCACCTCTTCCATTCCATGGTCGAGGTTGTCCATCCACAGCGCGGCGCAGACGCCGACCGCGGCAAGCAGGACCAGATATATGGCGCAGACCAGTTCCGGCTTGGTGTTGCCGACGGTGGCCAGAACCAGGAGACCCACCAACTGGATGGCTGCCACCCCGAGGTTGCCGATCCCGCCGCACAGTCCGAGGGCGACGCCTTTGAGGCGCTGGGGGTAGAAGGCGTCGACGTTGGCCAATGAGGCGGCGTAGTTGCCGCCACCCAGGCCGGTCAGTGCGGCGCACACCATATACATCCACAGCGGTTGGCCGGGGTTGGCCAGCAACACGAGCGTCCCGGCGGTCGGAATCAGCAGAATCAGCGAGGAGAACACGGCCCAGTCGCGGCCGCCGAACTTCGCGGTTGCCCGCACGTACGGCACGCGAGCGCAGCCACCGACGAGCGTGGCAACCGCGGCCAGCAGCAGCTTGTCTCCGGGCTTGATGCCATACACCGACTCCGGCATAAACAGTACGACCACTGACCAGAGTGACCAGATGGAGAAGGCGACATGTGTGCTGACGGTGGACCAGATCAGGTTGCGCCGTGCGATGGCGGCATTGCCGGCCTTCCAGGCTGCACGGTCCTCAGGATCGAAATTGGTGATGTGGCCGTTCGTCATGCGATCTCCTCGGGCTCTGGGCCACCGCCGCGCGCAGAATCTCGCATCACGATGGACGGTGTGCGAAGGTACCTACCCGATCTGGCAAGTGACAGAGCAGAACCTGAAAATGCGGTGGGCGCACGGGCTGTGAGTGGCCCACATCACCTAATTGGCCGCGCGCACAGGATACTTCGCCTGGTTGATCGACCTACTGGAGAAGCGTTGCGTTCGGTTGGAACCTTCTGTCAGCTGACTGGAAGCCAGAGGTTGACGGCCTTCGCGATCTGCAGATACAGCGGTATCCCGATGGTCACGTTGTAGGAGAACGTCAGGCCCAGAGATGCGGCCAGCGGAACCGTCGGACTGGCTTCGGGGATCGCCATTCGCTGCACCGCCGGCACGGCGATGTAGGAAGCCGCACCACACAGCACTGCGAAGAGTACGTAGCTGCCGGCCTCGAAATGGGTGCCGGTGATTTGCGAGTAGGTGTGGATGATGAAAATTCCGGATATCGCAAAGAGGTTGGGCGCCAACAACCCAAAGGCAATCAGACCGCGTCCTGCCGACCGCAGGTCCTTAAGCTTGCGCGAGGCCGTCATCCCCATTTCGAGCAGGAAGAGGCACAGCATCCCCTGGAACGCGGTGACGAAGACGTGGTCACCGTCCTCAATGACCGAGGCACCCTGCAGGCGGCCGACGAAGCCGATAAGGATCCCACCGAACAGCAGGTAAAGCCCCGGGTTGAGAAGTACCTCTCGCAACAGCGCTCCGCTGGGCGGTGCCGAGGAGGTAGTCGGCGTCGGAGCGCTCGACTGGACGGGCTCTTGCCTTTCCAGCGCGAGGTCGATCTCGTCTTGGATGCCCTGATCGTGCCCCGTTGTGGTGCGTGCTCCGCTGGCCTGGGCGGTGGCGGTGACGAGTTGCCGGCTGGCTTTCTTGTTGTAGCCGGGCTCGTCGGCCATGTTGCCCTGCGCGTCCATTCCGCGTGCCCGCAACCGTGACACCAGGACCAGGGCCACGACGCAGCCCGGAATCTCCATGACGGCCAGCATCACCGGCATGTAAGCGTCGAACGCGATGTCCAGCGTGGCGAGCACGCCAAGGCAGGTGGCGAAAGTACCGGCCGAGTCCGACCCGTAATACCCGGCGACGGTGGCACGGTCGATGCGTCTCATCTTGGTCATTCGTGTCAGCAGCCAGTAGGCGACGAATCCGATGATCAAGTTGGTGGCGAAGCCCAGCACGATGAAGCCCAGGACACCACCGATGCTCGACGAGTCGATGGTCGCGAGCTCTTCACCGCCGTGCCAGCCGATGGCCAGCAGCAAATACAACGTCAAGCCCTGATACAGCACGTAGGGGAACTCGAATTGGATCTTCAGCAGCGGGATGAGGAAGCCCATGTAGAAGAAAAGCAACAGTGGCTTGAACAAGTTGTGGGTGAAGTTGTGCCAGAACTCGTACAGCATGAGGGTGCGTCTTTCGAGAGGGGGACCGGTCGGGGCCGGGGCAAGCCGTGACGGTCACACCATAAGGGCCACACGCGTTAGGCGTCGCCTCGAAGTCGGGCCCCTGCCACGATTGGCAGCAGAGTGGCAGGGAGTCACAAAATCCGGCCTCACGCCCGAAGCGCCGCCAAGTAGGGTGCGGGGCGCCGACGCGGCTAGCGCGCGGCGTATAGCCAGGTCAGGGCGCCGGAAACGTCTCGGTGGGGGGCGAACGGCTCCGGTGTGTGCGGTCGTGGGCCGGTTAGCCGGTGAGGTCGATGCAATATTAAGTTAACAATCAGTCTGGGCGACGCTTGAATCGCACGGCTGATTCTTATGAACACTCCAGGGTTCGCGTGTGATTTCGCCCGCGAACCGCTCGGCCACCGTGCATACGCCGGGTGTTTACCATCCGTTAACCGTTCGGCTACCAGACGTGACCGTCTCGCCAGTCGCACGTCAGCTCGGCGGTGACGTCCAGGTCGGTACCGACCGGCATGACGAACACCGTTCCGTCCGCCTCGGGGGTGCGCACCGGACCGGTCGGTGCCAAGACAGCCGTGGGCCCACGCCACAGCAACCATCCGCGCGCGGTGTAGAGCCGACGGCTGAAACTTGGCGAACTGAGGGCTCCGAGTTCGAACGCGCCGCGGATCACCTGTTCGCATGCCTCGAGTACCGCGGTGCCCAGGCCCCGCTCCCGGTGATCGGCCTGGACGGTGACGGCCTCTATATAGCCGCACCGCAGAGATCTGCCGCGATGGAGCAGTTGGCGCCGGATCACCGAGCCGTGGGCGATCAGGACGCCGTGGTGCCAGATCAATGCGTGCATGCCACCGAGCGCGTGCTGCCAATCGGCGTCGGACAGTGTGCCCCCGGAGGCTTCGGTGACCAGCCGATGCGCGCCGCGGCGGGTCTCGTCGTCCAGATCGCTGGTGTGGATCAGGCGGGCGGTATGAACCTGGCGGGGCACCCGACGGGCCTACCAGGCCGAGTGCGAGGCGGGGTGTTGGCGGGGCCGAGACCAGTGCATCCGTACGGTCTGCCCGGGCTGAACCTGGGCCAACGTGTCGATGTCCTCGTCGACCACCACCCCGACTACCGGGTAGGCGCCGGTCACCGGATGGTCAGGACCCAGGATTATCGGAAAGCCGTTGGGCAGGATCTGGATTGCGCCCCGGTCGACGCCCTCGGCGGGCAATTGCCTTTCCGGCCAACGGTATTCCAGCGGCATCCCCACCAACCGCATGCCGACGCGGTCGCTGCGGTTACTTACCAGCCAATTGGTGCGCACCATGATGTCGGGGTCGACGAACCAGTCGTCGCGTGGACCGGGTGTCACCCGCAACTCGACCACGTCGTCGGGGATGGTCGCCACCGGCGCCTGGTCGATCTCGGGAAAGTGGCCGGTCCGTTCGCCGATCCGCAGCACGTCGCCGTCACGCAACGGGGCGGGGCCGATCTCGCCCATCACGTCGTAACTGCGGGAACCCAGCACCGGGGTGACATCGATGCCGCCCCGTACCGCCAGATAGCTGCGCAGGCCCGACCGCGGCCTGCCCAAGGAGACCACCTGGCCGTCGCGGACGTGCTGAATGCTGTTGGTGCCGAAGCTGACTCCGTTGACATTCGGGTCGGTGTCGGCGCCGGTGACCGCGATGTCGATGTCTCCGCCGTGGACTCGCACGGACAGTCCGCCGAATGCCACCTCGATGGTGGCTCGATCGTCGGGATTGGCCAACAGCCGGTTGGCCAACTTGTGCGAGCGGCGGTCGGCGGCGCCGGAGCGGCTGACGCCGAGATGCCCCAACCCGGCCCGGCCCAGATCCTCGACCAGGGCCAGCGGGCCGGTGTGCAAAATTTCCAGGGTTGTCATGGCGGTCACGCAGCCCGGAATTGCACCGACATGCCCGGTGTGAACAGTGCCGGGGAGCAACGGTCCAGATCCCACAACACGGCGTCGGTGTGGCCGATCACCTGCCAGCCGCCGGGCCACTGGCGCGGATAGATGCCGCTGAACTGGCCGGCCAGTGCCACCGAGCCGGCCGGAACCGGACGCAGCTCGGCGCGGCGGGGCACCTGCAGCCTGGGGTCGCCGCCGAGCAGGTAAGCGAAGCCCGGAGTGGATCCGCCGAATCCCACCAACCAGGGCGTTGCGGTGTGGGCAGTGATGACCTGGGCGACGCTCAGGCCGGTGTGTTCGGCCACCTCGGTCAGATCCGGCCCGTCGTAGATGACGTCGACCACCACGTCTGCGGGTCCATCGGGGGCGCGCGTCTGGACGGCGTCCGGGTTGACGTCCAGGGTCGTCAGGCGGCGCCGGACACCGGCCCGGTACCTGGGCGCGGCCAGTTTCACCAATACCGTGTGGGACGCCGGGACGATGTCGACCACGCCGGGCAGCGCGGCGGAATGCAGCGCCGCGGTCCATGCCAGCACGTCGGTGGTGGAGTCGAACTGCAGCAGCAAGGCGCTGTCGCCGTAGTCGAGGATCACGTCGGTCTTGGTGAAATCCTGGAAATCCAATGCCACGCTCATGCCACGACCGTAGCCCCGAAAGACGCCAAATAGTGACGCAGAACACAATTCTGCGGGGTATGCCAGAGGGGTCTTACTGAACGCGCAGAGTTGGCCCTAACCGGTGATCTTGGCGATCAGCGCGGGTAGCTGCCCGGCCACCACCGGGTAGCTCAGCGGGGAGGCGAAGGCGATCGCGCCGGCCTGGTCTTTGGTTGTGAAGATGCTGCGTGACTCGAGCCCGGCGATGTCCGGATCGGCCAGCAGCGCCGTGCGCTCGCCGTCGCTCTCGGTAGTCCAGATCAGCACATCCACGCCGCCGAGCACGGATCGGATCCGCTCCTGCTCGATCAGCGCGGGCGCCTCGGCGACGGTCAACCCCATCTGGGTCAGAAACGCGGTTCGCCAGCCGCTGGCGGCGCTGACATTGCCCTGGTCCAGTCGGCCGGCCAGCAGCAGCACCTTCTTGCCCTTGAAGCCGGGGCGCGCAGCGGCGACGTCGGTGAACGTGCTGTCGACCCCGTCGATCAGCGACTGCATCTGCTGCCCGCGATGTACCGCTTTGCCGATGGCGGCGGACTGAACCTTCCAGGGCTCGAAGAAGGCGTCACCCCCCGACTGGGGCACGGTCGGCGCGATCGCCGACAGTTTCTGATAGGTGTCGGCATCCACCCCGGCGTTCGTCGCGATGATCAGATCCGGCTTGAGGTCGGCGATCTGGGTGACCGCGATCCCGTTGTCCAAGTCCAGCACCACCGGTTTGGCATCCCCGAGCTGTCGCTGCGCCCACGGCCACACCGCGAACGGCTGGTCGCCGAACCAGTTGGTCACTGCGATCGGGACAACACCGAGCGCTAGCAGGTCGTCCTGGCCGGTGTAGCCGGCACACACCACCCGGTTGGGCGGCTCCGGGACAGTGGTCTCACCGAAGATATGGGCGATGGTCACCGGTCCGGGTGCGCCGTCGTCGGGGTGCTCCTCCGACGAGCAGGACGCCAGAAGCGCGGTGGCACCGGCCGCGCCGCAGAGGCCGAAGAAACCGCGCCGGCTCCACTGGTCTCGCATGGCGTGAGATTAACCTGCGATTAGGCGGGCTCGCCATACCCGCCGCCACCGGGAGTCTCGATTACCAGCACGTCGCCGGGCTCGAGGTCGGTGGAATCGCAGCCGGCCAACTCGGTCACCGAGCCGTCCGCGCGTTCCACCCGGTTACGCCCCAAGCCTCCGGGTTGGCCACCGGCCATGCCGTAGGGCGGAACTCGCCGGTGTCCGGTCAGCACACTGACGGTCATCGGCTCGCGGAACTCGATCTTGCGCACGCCGCCATCACCGCCGTGCCAGCGTCCGGATCCGCCGCTGTCGTGCCGGATCGCGTACTCGCGCAACAACACCGGGAAACGCATCTCCAGCACCTCCGGATCGGTGAGTCGCGAGTTGGTCATGTGGGTCTGCACCACCGACGCGCCGTCGAAACCGTCGCCTGCGCCCGACCCACAGCCGAGCGTCTCGTAGTACTGGTGGCCGGCGTTGCCGAACGTGACATTGTTCATCGTCCCGGAGCCCTCGGCCTGCACCCGCAGTGCGGCCAGCAGCGAACCGGTGATCGCCTGCGAGGTCTCGACGTTTCCCGCGACCACCGCGGCCGGGTAGGCCGGCGACAACAGGGTGCCGTCCGGGATCGTGATCCGTAGCGGGCGCAGGCACCCGTCATTGATCGGGATGTCGTCGGCTACCAGCGTGCGGAACACGTAGAGCACTGCGGCGGTGGCCACCGATGACGGAGCGTTGAAGTTCGTCGCCAACTGCGGGGATGTCCCGGTGAAGTCGATGGTGGCACCCCGCGCCGCGCGGTCGACGGTAACCCGCACCGCGATCGTCGCGCCGGAGTCCATCTCATAGCGGTACTCGCCATCGTCGAGGGTATCGATGACCCGGCGCACCGCCTCCTCGGCGTTGTCCTGGACGTGGCGCATATAGGCCTGCACGACATCCAGACCGAAATGGGAGATCATTGACCGGATCTCGTCGATGCCCTTCTGGTTGGCGGCGACCTGTGCACGCAGATCCGCGAGGTTGGTGTCGGGACTGCGCGAGGCGTAGGTCGCCGCGGTGAGAAGGTTGCGGGTTGGTGTCTCGCGAAAGTGGCCATCGTCGACCAGTAACCAGTTGTCGAACAGCACGCCCTCTTCGACCACGGACCGGCTGTCCGCGGGCATGGAACCGGGTGTGGTGCCCCCGATCTCGGCGTGGTGGCCGCGCGAGGCCACAAAGAACAACACCGGGTCGTTTGGGCCCGCGGCTTCGGCGTACACCGGAGTGACGACGGTGATGTCGGGCAGGTGGGTGCCGCCGTGATACGGGTCGTTGACCGCATAAACCTGGCCGGGCCGCATCGCGCCGGCCCGGCGGGCGATGACCTCCTTGACGGTAGCGCCCATCGATCCCAGGTGCACCGGGATATGGGGCGCGTTGGCCACCAGATTGCCGTCGGCGTCGAACAATGCGCAGGAGAAGTCCAGTCGCTCACGGATGTTCACCGACTGGGCGGTTGCCTCCAGTCGGGTTCCCATCTGCTCGGCGATGGCCATAAACAGGTTGTTGAAGATCTCCAGCAACACTGGATCGGCCGCGGTCCCGGCGGCGACCGGCGCGGTCGTGGCCAGCCGTTGCAGCACCAGTTGACCGTCGGGGGTGAGCTGGGCCTGCCAACCGTCGTCGACGACAGTGGTGGCGTTGTCCTCGGCGATGATGGCGGGCCCGACCACCACGTCGGTGATCGCGTCCCGCCGGTGCAGCGGCGCGTCATGCCAGGCACCACCGGCGTAGAGGCGCACGACTTCAACGGGTCGACGGGATGCGTCGGCATCGCTTCGCCCGAACAGCTCGGGTTGCTCGGTGAGTCCGGTCGCCTCGACCGAAACCGCCTCGGCGATCAGCGCACGCTCCATCAGGAACGAGTACATGCTGCGGTGGATCTCCTCGAATGCCGCCGTCATCGCAGCAATGCCGCCGAGCTCGACCGGGATCGAGGTGTCGGTGCCCTGGTAGCGCAGGTGCACCCGGCGTATCGCGTGGGTTTGGTGGGCCGGAATGTGCTGTGCGGCGAGCTCGCCGCGAGCCTGCTTCTCCAGGTCGTCGGCGACCTCGTCCAATCTGGCGAGGGCGGTGGAGTCCAGCTCGGTCTCGACGGCGCGCTCGCGGATCACGGTGGTATCGGCCAATCCGATTCCAAGTGCGGAGAGCACGCCCGCCATCGGTGGCACCAACACCGTACGGATGCCGAGCTCGTCGGCGACCGCGCACGCGTGCTGTCCGCCGGCACCACCGAAGGTGGTCAAGGCGTAGCGGGTGATGTCGTGTCCCCGGGCCACCGAGATCTTCTTTACCGCATTGGCCATGTTGGCTACGGCGATGCGCAGGAATCCTTCGGCGACCTGCTCGGGGCTGCGGTCATCGCCGGTGGCGGAACGGATTTCGTCGGCCAGCGCGGCGAAGGAGCGTCCGACCTTCGCTGCGTCCAGTGGTTCGTCGCCGGCCGGTCCGAATACTGCGGGGAAATGTGCCGGTTGGATGCGCCCCAGCATGACGTTGGCGTCGGTGACGGTCAACGGTCCGCCGCGCCGATAGCAGGCCGGCCCCGGATCGGCACCTGCGGACTCTGGGCCCACCCGATAACGGCTGCCGTCGAAGTGCAGGATCGAGCCGCCGCCGGCCGCGACGGTGTGGATGTGCAGCATCGGTGCGCGCAGCCGTACGCCGGCGACTTCGGTGGTGAACACCCGCTCGTACCCGAGGTTGGCGGTGTAATGCGAGACGTCGGTCGAGGTTCCGCCCATGTCGAAGCCGATCACCGAATCGAAGCCCGCCAACGCCGACATCCGAACCATGCCGACGATTCCGCCGGCCGGACCGGAAAGGATGGCGTCCTTGCCGCGGAAGTGATCTGCCGCCGCCAGCCCGCCATTGGACTGCATGAACATCAGCCGCACGCCGGTGAGCTGGTCGGCTACTTGGGCCACATAGCGGCGCAATACCGGTGACAGATAGGCGTCGACGACCGCGGTGTCACCACGTGGAATCAATTTCGGCAGTGGACTGACCTCACACGACAACGACACCTGAGCAAAGCCGATCTCGCGAGCCAGCTCACCGATAACCCTTTCATGCAAGGGATTTCGGTAACTGTGCAGGCATACCACCGCGCACGCGCGGATACCGCCGAGGTGGGCGGCCCGCAGCTGTGCGGCCAAGGCTTCCAAGTCCGGTGCCTGCAGCACGGCCCCGTCGGCGGCGACGCGTTCATCGACTTCGATGGTGCGTTCGTAGAGTTGCTCGGGCAGCACGATCTGCCGGTCGAAGATGTGTGGCCGATTCTGATAGGCGATGCGCAGCGCGTCGCCGAAACCCCGCGTGATGACCAACAGGGTCCGTTCACCGGCGCGCTCCAGCAGGGCGTTGGTGGCCACCGTCGTGCCCATCCGCACCGATTCGATCAGTCCGGCCGGAATCGGTGCGTCGACCTCGATCTGCAGCAGGGCGCGGACTCCGGCCACCGCCGCATCGCGGTACTGCTCAGGATTCTCCGAGAGGAGCTTGTGGGTGAGTAGGCGCCCATCGGGGTGGCGCGCCACGATGTCGGTGAACGTGCCGCCCCGGTCGATCCAGAACTGCCAGGTACCCGCCACGGGTCACATTCTGCCGTCGGCTGTCCATGGTGGGGAAGCCAGTCCGGGACTGTGCGGCTTGGTGAGCAGGGAGGCCGCAAAATCGGCGTAGGTACGTGCGGTCTCCTCGGGGGTGGCAGGACCGTCGGCGTTGAACCACTGCGGCAGCGACGTGCACATGGTTGTGATGGCGCGTCCTGCGATCCGGCGGTCGAGCACATCGGCGACGTCAACGTCAGACTCGCGCGCGGCGCGGTCGATCGCGGCGTCGAGGGTGTGCTGCAGTTGATTTCGTGAGTCAGCGATACGTTGCCGATTCGCCGCTGTCAGGCTGCGCATCTCGCTGGCTCCGATGAAGGCCAGTTTCTGGCGGTGCGTGTGGAACAAGGCCAGGGCTTCGACGACCAGGCGCACTTCCTGCAGGCCGGTGGTGGCGTCGGCGCGGGCCGCGGTGACCCGCCAGTGCAGTTCGGTCATGGTCAGGTCGAGTATCGCCACCAGCAGCGCCTGCTTATCGGGGTAGTGGTGGTAAATCCCGGGCACGCTCATGCCCGCGCGTGCAGAGACATCGCGCATGGTGCTGCCGTGGTAGCCGGTTTCGACGAACGCATCGATGGCCGCGGCCAAGACGCCGTCGAGGGCCAGCGGCGGAAACCGCCGCCAGTCGCGCTGCTGGGAATCGGCGGCGTCGGCGCGCGCGTGGTCCAGGTGCGTCGACGCCGCCGAGACGGTGCCCGCCAGGATCTCGGCCGGTGTGACACCCAGCGCCCCGGCGCACGCCTGGAGGCGTGACACCGAGATCCCGGTCTTGCCGTTCTCAATGGCGCTGATCGTGGCGGGGCTGACCTGCAGGCACTGCGCCAGGTCGCGGACGGTCAGACCTCTGGCCTGACGGGCGGCGCGGATCGCCATGCCGCACTCCGGCGATCCCGCCACGGCCACCTCCGGTTTGTTCAGGATTACTGAACTATATCGCAGGGAATTACGATGCCTGATGGTCGATTTTGACGGGAAATGGGCTTCTATGTCACAGTCCGTAGTGTTCGGGCCGAGTGATCGGTCGGTCATTGCGAGAGTGGTGATGGGGTGTCATGGCGATCGAGTTGAGCTACTCGGCGGAAGTGTCGGCGCTCGTCGAAAAGACGCGGGCGTTCATCGAGGACGTGGTGTTGCCGGTGGAGGACCGCTTCGGCGGGGATATCGCCGCCGCGGGCGGCGACGCCGCGGTGCAAGAACTGCAAGCCGCTGCTCGCGATGCGGGTGTGTTCGCGCCGCACGCTCCCGTCGAATACGGCGGGCTGGGTTTGAATATGTCCGACCGGGCGCCGGTCTTCGAAGCTGCCGGCTATTCACTGTTCGGTCCGGCTGCGGTGAACATCGCCGCTCCCGATGAGGGCAACGTGCACCTGCTGGCGGAGGTGGCCAGCCCCGAACAGAAGGCGCGTTACCTCGCGCCTCTGGCTGCCGGCGACGTGCGGTCCGCGTTCGCGATGACCGAGCCGGGGCCGGGCGCGGGTTCGGACCCGTCAGCGCTGACGACCAAGGCCGAACGCCGGTCGGGCGATTGGTACATCACCGGCCGCAAGTGGTACATCACCGGCGCCGACGGCGCGGGATTCTTCATCGTCATGGCCCGCACCTCCGGGGAGCCCGGCCAGCGCGGCGGCGCCACCATGTTCCTGGTCCCCGCCGACACCGCGGGGCTGACCGTCGGCCGACACATCCCGACCCTGGACCGGTCCATGGTGGGCGGCCACTGTGAGGTGTTCTTCGACGACGTTCGGGTTTCCGAGGAAGCGGTGCTCGGCGAGGTGGACCGCGGCTTCGAATACGCCCAGGTGCGTCTCGGGCCTGCACGCATGACGCATGTCATGCGATGGCTCGGCGCCGCGCGTCGCGGCCACGACACCGCACTGTCGCATGTCGTTGAGCGTCAGGCATTCGGATCGGCGCTCGGCGATCTGGGCATGATCCAGAACATGGTGGCCGACAACGAAATCGACATCGCCGCCACCCGAGCGCTGCTGGTGCGCGCATGCTGGGAACTCGATCAGGGCTCGGGCGCCGGCGACGCGACGTCGATCGCCAAGACGTTCGCCGCCGAGGCGATTTTCCGGATCGTCGACCGAAGCGTGCAGATGTGCGGTGCGCTGGGCGTCACCGAGGACCTGCCCCCGGCGCGGCTTTCCCGCGAGGTCCGTCCGTTCCGGGTTTACGACGGCCCCTCCGAGGTACACCGCTGGGCCATCGCCAAGCGGCGGCTCGGGGCTGCCCGGCGCGCTCGCAAGGACGCCGCGCAGTGACGGTCGAAGCCCTGGATCCGGTTGCCCTACGGCGATACCTCATCGCCAACGACGTTCCGGTTCAGGGAGAACTCACCGTAGAACTGATCGCCGGAGGCCGGTCTAACCTCACCTTCAAGGTCAGCGACGAATCGTCGGCCTGGGTCGTGCGCCGGCCTCCGCTCGGCGGCCTGACCCCGTCGGCTCACGATGTGGGCCGTGAATTCGCCGTCACCGACAAGCTCTACGGCACCGGTGTTCCGATCGCACGGCCCGTGGCGTTCGACGCCGACGGCACCGTGTGCGGTGCGCCGTTGACCGTGACGGAGTTCGTGACCGGTCGGGTCTACCGTCACAAGGACGATCTGGACACCCTGTCCGATGCGGAACTGGCGGCCAACGCCTCGGCGCTGGTGCAGATTCTGGTGAATCTGCACGCGGTCGACTACCACGACGTCGGGCTCGAATCCTTCGGCAGGCCAGACGGTTTCCTGGAGCGGCAGGTGCGCCTGTGGGCCCGCCAGTGGGAACTGGTGAAAACGCCCGGCAACGATGATGCGCTGTCCGACGATGTCACGAAGCTGGTCGCGGCACTGGCCGACGCGATCCCGCAGACATCGCAACCCTCGGTGGTGCACGGCGACTTCCGCATCGACAACACCATCTGCGATCCCGAGCAGGCCGACGTCATTCGGGCAGTTGTGGACTGGGAGCTTTCCACCCTCGGCGACCCACTCACCGATATTGCGCTGATGTGCGCCTACCGGTCGCCGGCATTCGACCTGGTATTCGGCCACCCCGCCGCGTGGACCAGTGCACGTCTGCCGTCGGCCGATGCCCTCGCCGAGGAGTACGCGCGGCTCTCCGACCGGGACCTGGGCGACTGGGACTTCTATGAGGCGCTGGCGAACTTCAAAATCGGGGTGATCGCCGAAGGGATCACTCACCGCGCCCAGCATGGCGCGAAAGACGTGCAGAATGCCGGTGAGGCGGCACAGGCTGCGCCGGAGTTCATCGCTGCGGCGCGAAATGCGTTGAAATAACCGGAGAAAAATCGAGAAAGGTGAGTCGGGTGAGCGTACTGGACAAGTTTCGGATGGACGGCAAGGTCGCGGTGGTGACCGGGGCGTCCTCGGGCCTCGGCGTGTATTTCGCCCGGGCCTTCGCCGAGGCCGGCGCGGACGTCGTGCTGGCAGCGCGGCGGGTGGAGAAGCTTGCAGAGGCGGCCGAACTCGTCACCGCTGCCGGACGCGCAGCTCTGCCGGTGGCGACCGATGTCACCGACCCGGAGGCGGCGACCAGGATGGTCGAAGCCGCCATTGAGCGATTCGGCCGGGTCGATGTGTTGATCAACAATGCGGGCATCGGCACGGCGCATCCCGCCACCCGGGAGACTCCCGAGCAGTTCCGGGAGGTCATCGACATCAACCTCAACGGGGCCTACTGGGCGGCGCAGGCCTGCGGACGGGTGATGCAGCCGGGTTCGTCCATCGTCAACATCTCCAGCGTCTTGGGCCTGACCACGGCCGGGTTGCCGCAGGCGGCCTACGCAGCCAGCAAGGCCGGCCTGATTGGTCTGACGCGGGACCTGGCTCAGCAGTGGGGGAGCCGAAAAGGCATTCGGGTCAACGCGATCGCGCCCGGCTTCTTCGCCTCCGAGATGACCGATCAGTACCGCCCCGGCTACCTCGACAGCGTCGCGCACCGGATCGTGCTGGGTCGAATGGGAGACCCGGAAGATCTCGCAGCCTCGGTGCTGTGGCTTGCCTCGGATGCCGGTGGCTACGTCACGGGACAGACCATCGCGGTAGACGGCGGCTTCACGATCAACTAGCCGGTCTCATTGTTGAAGTCCCGGACAACCAGGTCGAAGGTCACCTGGCGCGGTTACTGATGCGCCGGTCGGCCGAAGCGCGCCGCCCCTGGCAGGTTCTAAGGTGATCGGTGGCCAACGAGGCGCAGTGCCGTTGGTGCCCGAGAGGAACTGCATTTGTGACCGATGTCGATGCCGTGCACGCAACGCAAGGGTCCGGGCTGGAGCCCGACGTCTCGCGCTCGGTCCGCAGGGCCTTCAGCGTTCTGGAGTGGTTGGCGCCACGACTGGGCGCGCGCTGGGCGATCGAGTTGTGGTGTACGCCGCCGGAGGCGAAGTCGACGCGCATGCCACCCGGTACGGGCGTGGGCGAGGCCGTGGAAGCATCATGGTCAGGCCATCGCATCGTGGGCGAAGCATGGGGCGAGGGACCAACGGTGTACCTCGTGCACGGCTGGGGCGGATGTCGAGCGCACCTGGGCGTCTTCGTCAAACCGCTCGTTGCGGCCGGGCATCGGGTCGTCGCCTTCGACCTGCCCAGCCACCATGAATCCGGGCCGGGCGAACTGGCACCGGGACGCACCACGATTGCCGAGTGCGGGCGAGCGGTGCAGGCCATGGTGGACGCCCACGGACCCGCGCGGGCGATAATTGCGCACTCGCTCGGCGCCAAGGCCACTGCGCTCGCATTGTTGTGGGGAACATCTGCCGAACGGTTGGTCTTCTTGGCGCCGATGGGTGGCTTCGCTCACTACCTCGACTGGTTCGCGCGGCGGCACGGCTTCGGTCCGCGCATCCGCGACGCGTTGCACCGCCGGCTTGACCGCCGGCTGGGATTCCCACTGCTGCACGCAGACCTATCGCATCTGGCGTCGTGCCTGGAAGATCCGCCTCCGCTGCTGATCGTGCACGACCCGGACGATCCAGACAGTCCCTTTGCTACCAGCGAGGAGCTGGCATCCCGGTGGCCGGGGGCGAGCGTGACCGCTACGAACGGCCTTGGGCGCCTGGCGCACTACCGCATCATGCGCAATCCCCAGGCGGTGCGCGCCGCAGTCGCGTTCATCGGCTCGGCGCCCTCGTCGTAAGCCGATCTCCGGCACGCCGATGCAGGTAGCCTGCGCTGGTGAGCGTCGCCCCGATTCGGCTATCGGAGCTGGGCACTGACCCGGCGGCCGTCTTGCAGCTGGTCGCCCACTTCGATGCGCTCCTGGAGTCGTCGGCCGATGCCGAAGCGGTGATCTTGTCCGCTGAAGCCGTTGCCGAATGCCGGGTGGATGTGCGGTGGGCTTCGGCGACCGAACCGGAGGTCTTCCTGGAACGCGCCGGTCGTGCAGCCCTTCCGCTCGACGAGGTCCTGATCGACCGAGTACGCCACGCGCTGCGAATGGCGGCATCGCGGGCCGGCGCGACCGTCCGGTTGGGCGATCCAGCGCTGTTAGAACTGGTGTTGTCCGACAATGAATTACCCGCGGAGCGGGCCCGTGCGATCCGGCTGTTGGGTCTCGATGAGACCCGCGAGGTCCGGGTGCTGGCGGTGTCGGCCGGATCGCCTGCCGAGGCGTTGCGTGTGGTCGTGCGCGAACTCGGCGACCAGCCGGTCCGCTCGGTCACGATCGGCGCCGACACGGCGCTGCTGTGTTATAGCTCCGAAGACGCCCGGTCCTTGTCGGACCGGCTCGATGCGGCCATCATCGCGGCCTTTCCGCCACCGCTGCCGGCGCAGGTGGGGCGCGGGCCGTGGGTCGGGATCGGCGCCAAGACCACCGTGTTCGGGGCCGCGGCCTCCTGGCAGCAGGCGCAGCGGGGACTGCGATTCGCGTCGTCCACCCACTACGGGCGCCGGGCGGTCGCCTACGAACGGCTGAGTGTCTTGGAGCTGCTGGCCGACCTGCCGCTGGAGCAGGTGCTGCGGCACCACGACGTGGCGCGGATCAACGCGATCGCGGCAAAACCGGCGGGTGCGCACGACGTCGACACCACCGAGGCGTTCTGCGTGCTCGGATCGCTGCGCCGCACGGCCGCTCAGTTGCACCTGCACCACAGCACGGTGGCGGCGCGCATCGCCCACGTCGAGTCGGCAATGGGCTGGGATCTGGCCGACCCGATCGATCGATTCACGGCCACCCTGGTGCTCTTTGTGCGCCGTATCGCGCTCTCATCGGCCGAGCTCACCGCCACCGAACCGACAATCGTCGGTCAAGATCCATGATTCAGCAGACGTATGGCGGATGACCGGCATCGGCGATTGCAGTGATGATGATCACCACCTGAAAAGAAGGAGCGAGAATCGTGGCCGTGATCGACCCCAGCCGGACCTGGGCCCCCTTGGAGAAGCGGTTGGCCGAAACCACCAACGAGCGGCATCGGGCCGCGCTTGAAGTAGTGATCGAGCACATGAAGGGCGAGGCTTCGCCCGACCTCGACCAGGTGATGGGGACGCTGAGCGCTGAGCCGGACTACCACTTCTGGATGGGCGGTCAGGATGTCGGTCCGAAGACCACCGAGGGCGTGCACACCTACTACTCGAATTTCATGGCGACCCGCACCAACGTGTTGGAGTTCGCCATCGACCGGCTGGTGGTCGACGACGACTGCGTGGTCACCGAGGGCGACATGAAGCAGCTTTACCCGGGCGCCCTGGCGACCGCCATTCTCGGGGTGGAAGTCGAAGATCCCGACGCCGACTATTTGGTGGTGTACCGACAGGCGCTGCTGTGGCCGCTCGATGCCGGCGGCAAGATCGTCGGTGAGGACTCCTACTTTGCCGGCGTGCGCAGCGTCACCCCGGTGGCCCGTGAAGACCTCCCGCAGCAGTACGTCGATCTCGTTCACGCGCCCGCGGCGAATGCCCACTGATATCGCGGGGATGCTGCTCGACCGCATCGGCGACCGGCATCTGGGGTTGCGCACCCGGCAACGGGATTGGACCTGGGACGAGGTGGTGCGCGAGTCCGCCGCGCGCGCCGCGATGGCTGCGGAGTTGCGCCGGGATGGGCCGTTTCACATCGGCGTGCTGTTGGACAACGTGCCAGATTTCGTGTTCTGGCTTGGTGCCGGCGCGCTGGCGGGCGGGGTCATCGTCGGCATCAATCCCACCCGCGGCGATGCCGAAATGGCCGCGGAGATCCGCCACGCAGATTGTCAGCTGATCGTCACCGACACCATCGGGATGGGTCGACTGTGCGGCCTGAACCACGGGCTGGACCCCGAGCGCTTCCTGGTGATCGACGAGCCCGGCTATGCCGGACTGGTCGACGAACACCGGGTGGAGCCGGCCGCCGCCGCGGGCGTGGGGCCGGAATCGTTGTTGCTGCTGCTGTTCACCTCTGGCACCACCGGTGCCTCCAAGGCGGTCAAGTGCAGCCAGGGTCGGCTGGTCCGGATCGCCGATATGGCCACCGCCAAATTCGGCCACGTGCGCTCCGACGTCGACTACTGCTGCATGCCGCTGTTTCACGGCAACGCGATCATGGCGCTGTGGGCGCCCGCGCTGGCCAACGGAGCCACGATCTGTCTGACACCCAAGTTCTCGGCGTCGCAGTTCCTGCCCGACGTGCGCTATTTCGGTGCCACGTTCTTCACCTACGTGGGCAAGGCGCTGGGCTACCTGCTGGCCACCGCCGAACAGCCCGACGATGCCGATAACGCCCTGGTCCGCGGCTTCGGAACCGAGGCGTCGCCGCAGGACCAGGCGGAGTTTCTCCGCCGGTTCGGCGCTGTGCTGCACGAGGGGTACGGCTCCAGCGAGGGCGGCAATGCCGCGATACCGGATCCGGCGGCGCCGCCCGGCGCGCTGGGCCGTCCGGCGCACGCGGGCATCGCCATCGTCGACCCGCAGACCCGTGCCGAGTGCGCCACCGCGGTCCTCGACGAGCACGGCAGGGTATCGAACGCCGACGAGGCGGTCGGCGAGATCGTCGACAGGACCGGGGCCCGAGACTTCGAGGGCTACTACAAGAACGACACGGCAGACTCTGAAAAGATCCGCGACGGCTGGTACTGGACCGGCGACCTCGGGTACCGCGACGCGGCCGGCTTCCTGTATTTCGCCGGCCGCCGCGGCGACTGGATCCGGGTCGATGGGGAGAACACCTCCGCGCTGACCATCGAACAAGTACTGCGCCGGCACCCGCTGATCATCAGCGCCGGTGTCTACGCGGTGCCCGACCCTCGCTCCGGCGATCAGGTGATGGGTGCCGTCGAGGTCGCCGACCCCGACAGCTTCGATGCGGCAGGCTTCGCCGGATATCTGGCCGCCCAGCCCGACTTGGGACGCAAGGGCTTCCCACGCTTTCTGCGGATCTCGGCTGGCCTGCCGGTCACCGGTTCGAACAAGGTGCTCAAACGCGAACTGCAGGCCCAACGCTGGCACACCGACGAACCGGTATATCGCTGGGCCGGGCGGGGTACCCCCGAATACACCCGCATGACCGACGATGAGAAGCGTGCACTGGACGCCGAATTCACTTCCCACGGCCGGCAAAGCTACCTGCGAGGCGAAGGGTAGGGACCATGAACGACTGCGCGATCCGCGAGTTGGACCACGGCACGCCGAAGAACCGGTATGCCCGGGGATGGCACTGCTTGGGTCTGGCTGAGACCTTCCGGGACGGTAAACCCCACGGCATCAACGCCTTTGGGTCCCGCCTGGTGGTGTTCGCCGACTCCAGCGGCGACGTGCACGTGCTGGATGCCTACTGCCGGCACATGGGCGCCGACCTGTCCCGGGGCACCATCAAAGGCGACACCCTGGCGTGTCCCTTCCACGACTGGCGTTGGCAGGGCTCAACCGGCAGGTGTGCGCAGGTGCCCTACGCCAAGCGGCCGCCGCGGATAGCGCGAACCCAACGCTGGCCCACCTGCGAGGTCAACGGCCAACTGCTGATGTGGCACGACCCGGAGGGTTCGACGCCGCCGCCGGAGCTGACCCCGCCGCAGATCGAAGGAATGGATGCCGGCCGGTGGTCGCCGTGGCAGTGGGACTCGGTTCTGATCGAAGGCGCCAACTGCCGAGAGATCATCGACAACGTTGTCGACATGGCGCACTTCTTCTACATCCACCACTCGTATCCGACCTACTTCAAGAACGTCATCGAGGGTTCTAACGCCAGCCAGTACATGGAGAGCAAGGTCCGGCCGGACTCCCCGGGTGCCGACAAACTGTGGGAGGGCACCTACCTGCGCTCCGAGGCGACCTATTTTGGGCCGGCTTACATGATCAACTGGCTGCACAACGATCTCGCGCCGGATTTCACCGCCGAGATTGCCTTGATCAACTGTCACTACCCGGTCACGCAGGACTCCTTCATGCTGCAGTGGGGCGTCGCCGTCCAGCAGATGCCGAATCTGCCTGTGGAGAAGGCCACCAAATTCGCCGCCGCGATGAGCCGCTCATTCGGTGCGGGATTCCTGGAGGACGTCGAGATCTGGAAGCACAAGGCGCCTGTCGAGAACCCACTGCTCACCGAAGAGGACGGTCCGGTGTACCAACTGCGCCGGTGGTACGAGCAGTTCTACGTCGACGCCGCGGCGGTCACCCCCGACATGACCGACCGGTTCGAGGTGGAGATCGACACCACCCATGCATTCGGTCACTGGGAGAAGGAAGTCGCCGCGAACCTGGCCGCCGGCATCACCGTGCCCTGATCGCAGATCAGCCCTTGGCGCCCTTCCGACTCCACGGACTGTAGTCCGCGATCAACTTTTCCTGGGGTGGGCGCTGAGCGTCGGTGACGTGCTGCAGGTTGATGCGGACCCGGTACCAGATCGAACTCGGACCACGCATGCCATCGAGCAGAACATCCTCCGGGGCAAGCTGTTTCGCCGCTGCGGCATGCCGTTCCCGCCAGACGTCCAGAGCAGCCATCGCCTCGCCGCGTGTCTTGGTGCGGGCGATCTCGATCAACGGCAGCGGTGACGTCCGCCGGCCGTCGACGCTCCTGCGGGCGCCGCGCGGCGCCTTCTCCGCAGGGCCCTGCGCGTCGGCCAATTCCAACAGTGACTCCAGCCCGCCGACCGTGTCGTTCATGCCCGCCCACGGGTCGCCCATCTGGGCGAAGCGATCCGGCACCGTATCCACGGTGAACGACGCCGGGTCGGCGTCGGCGACCTCATCCCAATACAGCGGCGTCGACACCCGGGCATCGTCGGTGGCCCGCACCGAGTACGCCGAGGCGACCGTGCGGTCCTTGGCGTTCTGGTTGAAGTCCACGAAGACGCCGTGCCGCTCCTCTTTCCACCACCGGCTGGTGGCCAACTGCGGTGCGCGCCGCTCGATCTCGCGGGCCACCGCCTGTGCCGCCAGCCGCACCTGCGAGAACTCCCATTGTGGAGCGATCCGCGCGTAGATGTGCATGCCTCGCGAGCCGGACGTCTTCGGCCACGCCGTCAGCCCGTGGTCGGCCAGTACCTCACGAGCCAGCAGCGTCACCTCGACGATCTCCGACCAGCCGACTCCCGGCATCGGATCGAGGTCGACCCGCAGCTCGTCGGGATGGTTGAGGTCGCCGGCGAGCACCGGGTGCGGGTTGAGATCCACACAGCCCAGATTGATCACCCAGGCCAGTCCGGCCGCGTCGTCGACGACGACCTCTTGCGCCGACCGGCCCGACGCATAGTGCAGCTCAGCGACCGACACCCAATCCGGCCGGTTGGCCGGTGCCCGCTTCTGGAAGATGGCCTCAGCGTCGATACCGTCGACGAAGCGTTTGAGGATCATCGGCCGCCCGGCCACCCCGCGCAGCGCACCGTCGGCCACCGACAGGTAGTAGTGGATCAGCTCGATCTTGGTGCGCGGGGTGGAGCCTCGTCCACCGGGGAACACCAACTTATCCGGGTGGGTGACCACCACCCGGTGTCCCGCAACCTCCAGCGACATCCCGCCGGCCATGACGTCATGTTAATGAGAGGCCGCAATCCGCCGCCCGACGGCGATCTGCGTCACATAAGGTTGTCCCATGGCTAAGCTCACTGACCTGCCCAGCCAGGCTGCAAACAAGCTCGGTCGCTATCTCGAACGCGGTGGCGCCGAGTTGCATTATCTGCGCAAGATCCTGCAGTCCGGCGCGTTGAAGCTGGAGTCCCCACGGGTGATCGCCAGTGCACTCGCCGACGGAGCGCGCTGGGGCGAGCTGGGGATGATTCCCGCGCTCAATGCCCGTCGTAACCCGAACGGCGTCGCCGTGATCGACGACGATGGCAGCATCACATTCAAGGAACTGGACGATGCCGTCAACGCGGTGGCCAACGGCCTGCTCGCGATGGGGGTGCGTGGCGGTGACGGCGTGGCGATCCTGGCACGCAACCATCGCTGGTTCCTGATCGCCAACTACGGCTGCGCCCGGGTCGGCGCTCGGCTGATCCTGCTGAACAGTGAATTCTCCGGCCCGCAGATCAAGGACGTCTCCGAACGCGAAGGCGCCAAGCTGATCATCTACGACGACGAGTACACCACCGCCGTAGCGCAGGCTGAGCCGACGCTGGGCAAGTTGCGGGCACTGGGGGTCAACCCGGATACCGAAGAACCGTCGGGTAGCACCGACGAGACGCTGGCGCAGCTGATCGCACGCAGCAGCAAGGCGCCCGCACCCAAGATCACCAAGCACGCCTCGATCATCATCCTGACGTCCGGAACCACCGGCACCCCCAAGGGCGCCAACCGCAGCACGCCGCCCACGCTCGCGCCGATCGGCGGCATCCTGTCGCACGTGCCGTTCCGCGCCGGTGAAGTGACGTCCTTGCCGTCGCCGATGTTCCACGCGCTGGGCTATCTGCACGGCACCTTGGCCATGTTCTTCGGCTCGACCCTGGTGCTGCGGCGCCGCTTCAAGCCGGCCACCGTGCTGGAGGACCTGGAAAAGCACAAAGTGACCGGCATGGTCGTCGTCCCGGTCATGTTGTCCCGGATCCTCGACCAGCTGGAGAAAACGAGTCCCAAACCGGACCTGTCGAACCTGCGGATCGTGTTCGTCTCCGGGTCGCAGCTCGGCGCCGAACTGGCGAGTAGGGCGATGAAGGATCTGGGACCGGTCATCTACAACATGTACGGGTCCACCGAGGTCGCGTTTGCCACCATCGCCGGCCCCGCCGACCTGCAGCACAACCCGGCGACGGTGGGCCCGGTGGTCAAGGGCGTCAAGGTCAAGATCCTCGACGACAACGGCAACGAACTGCCGCAGGGCGAGGTGGGGCGGATCTTCGTCGGCAACTTCTTCCCGTTCGAGGGCTACACCGGTGGCGGCGGCAAGCAGATCATCGACGGCCTGCTGTCGTCGGGCGATGTCGGCTACTTCGACGAGCGCGGGCTGCTCTACGTCAGCGGCCGCGACGACGAGATGATCGTCTCCGGTGGAGAGAACGTCTTCCCTGCCGAAGTCGAGGACCTGATCAGCGGGCACCCCGACGTGATCGAGGCGACCGCACTGGGCGTCGAGGACAAGGAGTGGGGTGCACGGCTGCGGGCCTTCGTGGTTAAGAAGGAGGGCTCCAGCGTCGACGAGGACACCATCAAGGTCTACGTCAAGGAGCACCTGGCCCGCTATAAGGTGCCCCGCGAGGTGGTCTTCCTCGAGGAGCTGCCGCGTAACCCCACCGGCAAGATCCTCAAACGCGAACTCCGCGACCTGTAGGTCCGAGTTCCTGGCGCGAGTTCCTGGCGCGAGCAGACAGAGAATCGCACGCGGGAGTCCCCGCCAGTGCGATTCTCTGTCTGCTCAGCAGCTGTCCACAGGGGTGACTGGCCGCAGAAGCGGTACTTACACACACTGCGGGGATGTTGGACGACGCGCGCAGGCTGCTTCGGAACGCCGGTGGATTGGCCACCACCGCACAACTGTTGACGGTGATGACTCGTCAGCAACTCGACGTGCAGGTGCGCAAGGGCGGACTGGTGCGGGTCTGGTACGGCGTTTACGCCGAGACGGAGCCCGACCTGCCGGGGCGGCTGCGGGCGCTAGACCTGTTCATGGGTCAGCGTGCCGTTGCCTGTATGGGAACCGCGGCTGCGCTTTACGATTTTGACACCGAGAACACCACCGCGATTCATGTCCTGGATCCGGGGGTGCGCATGCGCCCGACCTTAGGTCTGATGGTGCATCAGCGTCGAGGGGCTCAATTGAGTGTGGTGGCAGGGCGTTTAGCCACGGCTCCGGCGTGGACCGCGGTCGAGGTCGCGCGTGAACTGCGTCGACCCCGTGTGCTCGCAACACTTGACGGCGCCTTGCGCTCGGGCTGGTGCACCGTGAGCGAGCTTGAGCAGGCGGTAATTGAGCAGCGGGGGCGCCGGGGAATCGTCGCGGTGCGTGACCTGCTGCAATATGTCGACGGGCGGTCGGGATCGGAAATGGAAAGCGAAGCGCGGCTGGTGATGATCGACTACGACGTCCCAACTCCTGAGTTGCAGTACCCGATCTATGGCCGTAACGGTGAGGTCTGGCGGGCTGATTTCGCCTGGCCGGAGGTGAGGGTGGCCGCAGAGTACGAGAGTATCGACTGGCATGCCGGAGGCCCGGCCATGCTGCGTGACCGCATCCGGCTCGGCGGTATCCAGGACGTCGGCTGGACCTTGATTCCGATCGTTGTGGACGATGTCCGCCGCCACCCCGGGGAACTGGCCGACCGCATCAAGCGGCAGCTGGTCCGGTCTCGGCTGGCGAGTTGACTTCGCCGTTGCCGAGCAGACACAGAATCGCATCCGCAGGCTCGCCTGCGTGCGATTCTGTGTCTGCTCGCGGTAGGGAAGTGCCCCGCTCGCATGGGGGATTTCAGTCGAAACCCGTTGCGCCGTCAAGTTGTTCGCGCAAGATATCGATCTGGCCGCAGTGCCGGGCGGTCTCTTCGATCATGTGGATGTAGATCCAGCGCAGTGAGACATTGCCTAGGTGGCGATGTGGGACGGTGTGATCGAGCGGATAGGTCGCGGCGATCTCTCGGGACTGCTCGCACTGCTGCTGGTAGTCGGCGATCAATGTCGGCAGGTGCTCGTCGTCGGAGAGGGTGAACTCCCACTCGCGATCGTGCGGGCGGCGGTTGTCGTCGAGCCGTTCCTGCAGGAGTTGGTCGAACCAGCCGTACTCCGCCCAGCGGAGGTGTTTGACCAGCCCGCCTACCGTCGTGGCGGAGGGTACGAGGTGCCGGCGGACGTCGCCGTCCGAAAGCCCGGAGATCTTGCGCACCACGATCTCTCGATAGTCGTCGAGAAAGGCTTCGAGCGTCTGTCGCTCGTCTGCGGCAGCCGCCAGTCGACGAGTAGGCATGGGGGCCTCGGCCATAGCGGTGACGCTAGCACTGCCGAGCAGACACAGAATCGCATCCGCAGGCTTGCCTGCGTGCGATTCTGTGTCTGCTCGCGGCAGTGGCAACCCCTACGGGTCGCGGGGGAGGCCCAGCAGACGCTCGGCGATGATGTTGAGCTGGACCTCCGAGGTGCCGCCGTAGATGGTGGTGGCGCGGCTCATCAATAGGTACTCCGCCCACTTGCCGGGCAGCTGCTCACGGTCGCCGATTGCGGCGTCTCCGGCGAAGGTTCCCACTCCGAACTCGGCGTAGCCCTGGCCAGTACGCATCGACAGCAGCTTGGACACCGCCGCCGCGGGCATCGGGTCCTTGCCCGCCAAGGTCAGCAGCGTCGAGCGCAGGTT
This sequence comes from Mycobacterium sp. SVM_VP21, assembly GCA_024758765.1. Lineage (NCBI taxonomy): Bacteria > Bacillati > Actinomycetota > Actinomycetes > Mycobacteriales > Mycobacteriaceae > Mycobacterium > Mycobacterium cavoris. Next base: position 1,499,684 of record CP101406.1, on the reverse strand, counting down.
GAGCAGCTTGGCGGCGTGCCCCTCGGCGATTAACTGACCGGCCCGGCGCTGTTCGCCCTGGTCGAATTCACCGTCGCGGATGAACTCGACGAAGCCGTCCAAGCTGGCGAGGAATGGCATCTCGGAACCGCCGATCGACACCCGCTCGGCCGTCAGCGTGTTGCGGCTGACCTCCCAGCCGCGGTTGACCTCGCCGAGCACCAACTCGTCCGGAATGAACACGTCGTCGATGAACACGGTGTTGAACATCGCTCCGCCGGTGAGTTCACGCAGCGGACTGACTGTTACACCCTCGGCCTTCATGTCCAGCAGGAAGTAGGTGATGCCATCGTGTTTGGGAGCGCTCGAGTCGGTCCTCGCCAGCAGCGCTCCCCACGAGGAGAACTGTGCGGCCGACGTCCAGATCTTCTGGCCGCTGATCCGCCAGCCGCCGTCGACTTTGGTCGCCTTGGTGGTCAGGCTGGCTAGGTCTGAACCGGCGCCCGGCTCGGAAAAAAGTTGGCACCAGATCATTTCGCCGCGGAACGTGGCGGGCAGGAAACGCTGCTTCTGCTCCTCCGTTCCGAACGCCACGATCGACGGGATCAGCCACGCGGCGATACCCATCGCCTGACGACGCACTCGACCGGTGGAGAACTCCTGCTCGATGATGATCTGCTCGATCGGCTCGGCGGCCCGCCCCCATGGCTTCGGCAGGTAAGGCAACACCCAGCCGCCCTCGGCGATCGCGATCGTGCGCTCGTCGTGCGGCATCGCCTTGAGTGCTGCGACCTCGGCCCGGATCTCGGTGCGCAGCTTCTCGGTGTCCGGGTCCAGGTCGATGTCGATCTTGCGCATCCCACCGGCAGTGGCGGTGTCGACGACCTGCTGGGGGTATGCGGCGCGGGAGCCGAAGGAGGCGGCCAGTATCAGCGCCCGTCGGTAGTAGACACCGGCGTCGTGCTCCCAGGTGAAGCCGATTCCGCCGTGCACCTGGATGCAGTCCTGGGTGCAGTGTTGCGCGGCGCTCGGCGCCAGGGTGGCGGCCACCGCCGTGGCGAACTCCACCGTCGAACCTGCAGCGTCCCAAGCGTTTGCCCCATCCTCAGAGGCCTCATCGATAGCGCGGGCGGCGTCCCACACCGCGGCGGTGGCGCGCTCGGTGTCGGCGATCATCTCCGCGCACTTGTGCTTGATCGCTTGGAACTGGCCGATCGGTCGGCCGAACTGCTCGCGGATCTTGGCGTAGTCCGCGGCGGTGTCGGTGGCCCACCGGGCCACCCCGACCGCCTCGGCGGCCAGCAGCGTCGAGATCAGTGCGTGCGCGCGGGCCGCGCTGAGGTTGCGCAGCACCGCAGTGTCGTCGACCTCGACGCCGTCGGCGCGCACGTGGGCGATCGGGCGCAGCGGGTCCACGCTTGTCACCGGCTCGATCTCGAGCTGGTCGGCGGGCAGCACCACCCACACCTCGGTGTCGTCGACCGCGATGGGCAGCACCAGCAACGACGCCTGGGCGGCGGCCGCGACCGCACGGGCCTCGCCGCGGATCACCAGCCCCGACTCCGTGGCGGTGCCGGTCAGTCCCGGATTGATCGTGTAGCTGGCGATCACCTCTCCGCTGGCCAGCCCGCTCAGCTCGGCGGCGGCCGGGTTGTTCGCGGCGATCAGGGCGCTGGCGATTGCGGACGGCACGAACGGCCCGGGCACCGCGCCGTAGCCGAACTCGGCGAGCACCACTGCCAGTTCCAGGATTCCGAAACCCTGTCCGCCGACATCCTCGGCCAGATGCACCCCCGCCAGGCCTTGCTCGGCGGCGGCCCGCCAATACGGCGGCGGGTTCTGGATCGGGGTGTCCATCGCGACGTGCAGCATCTCGGCCGGCACGGCCCGTGTCACGAAGGACCGCACGGAATCGGTCAGGTCCTGATGTTCAGAAGTGATCGCTATCGGCATTGAGGCGCCTTTCGGTGGGTACGTATAGTGAATCTAACAACCAGTCGGTTGGTTGACTACGGTCGGTTGACGACGTGGGTCAGGGGCCGCCCGTCGCGCAGCCGGCGGCAGTTGTCGACAGCGGCAGCCAGATAGCGCCGCATGGTGTCCGCGGTGTACCAGCTGACATGCGGGGTCAGCACCACGTTCTCCAGGCCGAGCAGCGGGTTGTCCGCGGTCACCGGCTCGACGGCGAACACGTCGAGGCCCGCGCCGGCCAGCCGCCCGTCGCGCAGCGCGTCGGCCAGCGCGGCTTCGTCGACGATGGGTCCGCGCGCGGTGTTGACCAACACCGCCTCGGGTTTCATGCGTGCCAGGGCGGCCGCGTCGATCAGATGATGGGTGGCGTCGGGCCCCGTTTTCAATGGAACGTGCAGCGAGACGATGTCCGAGGCGGCAAGCAGTTCCGGCAGGGGCCGCCAACCGGGCGTGCCGTCGTCGCGGGTGCTGGTGTGCAGCACCTGCGCGCCCATGGCGGCCACGATCCCGGCCACCCGCTGGGCGACACTGCCGTAGCCGACCAGGCCGACCGTGCAGCCGCCGATGTCCCGGCAGTGTTCACCCAACTCGGGATCGGTCGGCCAACCGCGGAGCTCACGGGTCGCGCGATCCAGCGGCAGCAGCCGGCGCAGCACGGCCAGCATCAGCAACACGGTGCCCTCGGCCACGGAGGCGGCATTGGCACCGGGCATATTGGCCACCGCGATGCCGCGCTGTGTTGCGACGTCGACGTCGATGGTGTTGATACCGACGCCGAACTTGTGCACCAGCCGCAGTCGTGGCCCGGCTCGCAGGTCGTCGCCCGAGAGCGGCCGCAGCACGTGCCATAGCACTTCGGCGTCGGCCAGTTCACGGTGGAACGTGTCGTCGTCGTCGGCGGCGCACCACCGGATGTCCAGCCAATCAGACTCGGGTGCAACGAATTCGGAGACCTTCGGGCCGGGAATGAAGTGCGCCAGGACTCTCAACGCCATGCTCAGGAATTCTCCTCGGTATAGATGGCCCGGTAGAACACATTGGCCAGCGTGCGAATACACGCTGCGTCGTCGGGACCGCCGTCGTCCCGGGGCGTGGCGAGCTGGACATAACAGAACTGGTTGAGCATCGAGACGATCGCCACCGCGAGCAGTTCCGGGTCGTCATTGGTGCAGTAGCCCTCGGCTTGGGCGCGCTTGACCGTTTCGGTGATGTGGCCGACGGGAACCGCGCAGATCTCCGCCCAGTACCGGGCGAAGTCGTCGTTGACCATCGCCAGCTGGGAGACGCCGACCATCTCTGCCAGCCGGTTGCGGTAAGTGTGCCAATGCGCGGCGGTGGCCTGCTCGATCCGTTCGCGGTTGGTCAGCCCGTGCCGCACCACGCTGGAGGCTCGCTCGGCGGCCTCGTCGCGGAATCGCAGCGCCCATTCGGCGACCATCGCTTCTTTGGAGTCGTAGTAGTTGTAGAACGATGCCGCCGATCGGCCGGCCTCGGCCGCGATATCGGCGATGGTGGCAGCCAGAACTCCCTTGCGGGCGATCACCGCGCGCGCGGCCGCGTCGATCGCGGCTTGGGTGCGTCGGCCCCGGTGGGTGGGCAACGGGTCGCGATGACCGGACTGCTCGGGGCTGGTCGACACCGGAACACACTCCTGTCTTGGTAGGGCTGGATCAAATCTGAATCTGATGTTAGATTCAGTTTCAGATCTTGACCAGAGGAGCCGCCACCATGATCAAGCCGCACGGTGTCAACACCGAATTCGAAATCAGCGGGATCAACCACGTAGCGATGGTGTGCTCCGACATGGAACGCACCGTCGACTTCTACAGCAACATCCTGGGGATGCCGCTGATCAAGTCGCTCAACCTGCCCGGGGGTCTCGGTCAGCACTTCTTCTTTGATGCCGGCAACGGGGACTGCGTGGCCTTCTTCTGGTTCCGTGACGCTCCGGACCGGGTGCCCGGGATCTCCTCGCCGGCCGCCATACCCGGAATCGGCGAGATCACCAGTGCGGTGAGCACGCTCAACCACCTGGCCTTCCATGTGCCGGCGGACAAGTTCGACGCCTACCGCCAGCGGCTGAAAGAGAAAGGTGTCCGGGTCGGGCCGGTGCTCAACCACGACGAGTCCGAGTGGCAGGCGAGCCCGACGTTGCATCCGGGTGTGTATGTCCGCTCGTTCTACTTCCAGGACCCCGACGGAATCACGCTGGAATTCGCCTGCTGGACCAAGGAATTCACCGGCGACGAAGAGCACGTCACGCCCAAGACCGCAGCCGACCGGCGGGTCCCGGCCAGTACCTAGACCCGCCGCGGGGCGATATCGGCGAATATGTGCCGCTGACTACCTGCGGTGATTGGCAAACCAGTCAATGGCCACCTCGGGGTGTTCGCCGAAGTAGTTGTAGCCGTCGAAGCGCCGGGTGGTGCCCTCGATCCAGTGCAGCTTCTTGTCCTCCGCGGGGATCGCGTCGTAGATCGCCTGCACGTCCTCGGGGCGGGTCATGACGTCGTGATGAACCTGGACGACCAGGGTGGGAATGTGAATCGACTTGGCGTACTCGATCGGTGACTGCTCGGCGAGATGGAAACCGGTCCGCTCGAACACCGTTCGGTCGAAACGTGTGTAGCCGTCGGGAATGTCGTTGCCCTGCACGAAATTCTCCACGATCGGGTCGGCCGAAACCGGCTGCAACAGGATCAGTGACTTGATGTGCTCGAACTCCTCCGGGTGCTTGGCAATCGCAACGCAGGTCGAGTCGCCACCCAGACAGACGCTGAGCAGGAACGTCTCCATCGACGCTGTGTCCGGGCGGGACTTGGCGTAGCGCACCGAACCGATCACGTCCTGGTATTCCACCAGCCCGATTCCGGTGCCGCGCTCGCGTGATCCGCTCATCCCGTGGTTGCTCATGTCGTAACACAAGATGTTGTAGCCGGCGTCGTGCAGCGCTTTGTACTCCGGCAAGAAGTTCACTTCGAACCCGCCCAGCCCGCCGAACTGCGGGAGGTGTCCCGGGTAACCAGAGCGGTTTCCCGGCAGGAAGTGGTTGTGGATGATCAGCCGGTTCGAATCGGCGGGGATGAACCAGCCTTCCAGCCGAACACCGTCCGCCGACGGGAACGACACGTCCTCGTACTTCAGGTCGAGCTCGCCCGGGTGATGCAGGAGGGGTGCGCGTAACCCACCCGTTCGACCGCTGGTCCACATGTCGATAAAACCGTCGAACGCGGCCTGGGCCTCGTCTTGCTCGGGCATCTTCGCTGACCTCCTCGATCGGGAAACGATTGCTGAGCTCGACGCTAGGAGCCTGCGCACCGACCCGACAGGTGCTGGTTATAGGGGTACTGCCAGTTCCTGCCTGACACCTGCGCCGATTGCCTACCGTGGCGGTATGGACATCGGCCAGGACATCAAAGGATTCCTGATGACTCGGCGCGCACGGATAACCCCTGAACAAGTCGGGTTGCCGCCCGGGCGACGGCGTCGAGTCCCCGGGTTGCGGCGCGAGGAGGTGGCCCAGCTGGCCGAGGTCAGCATCGAGTACTACACCCAGATCGAACGGGGCCACGTGGCCGGTGTCTCCGATGAGGTCCTGGACGCCGTCGCCCGAGCCTTGCAGCTGACCGATGCGGAGACGGCGCATTTGTTCGACCTGGCCCGAGCCGGTGCGGTCAAACCCGGGTGGCGGCGGACGGCGCGCCGAACCGGCGTGGTCTTGCCCGACGGGGTGCAGCAATTGCTGGACAGCATGGTCGGCGCCCCGGCCGTGGTGCTCAACGGGCATCTCGACGTGGTCGCCGCCAACGCGCTCGGACGCGCCCTGTACGCGCCGGCGTTTGGCCGTACCGGCACAACGCCGAACCTCGCTCGGTCTGTCTTCCTCGATCCGTCGGCCGACGCGACCTTCCCGGACTGGTCCGCCGCCGCTGACGACGTGGTGGCCCTGCTGCGGGCCGAAGCCGCCCGCGCACCGGACTCGCCGGCCGTAGTCGCGTTGATCGGGGAGCTGGCCACTCGCAGCGAACCGTTCCGCACCCGCTGGGCCGCCCACAATGTCAAGGCTCACCACCACGGCGCCAAACGATTCCGACATCCCGCGGTCGGAGAATTGACGTTGACGTACAACGCTTTCGAGTTGCCGGGCGCCGCCGGGTTGTCCCTGATCGGGTACACCGCCGCACCGCAGTCACCCGCCGAGCAGGCGCTGAAACTATTGGCCAGCTGGGTTGCGACCGAACACCAGGGGATCGTGGTCGAATAGACCATGCTGTTTCGTCAGCTTGAGTACTTCGTTGCGCTGGCCCGGGAGAGGCATTTCGCGCGCGCCGCGGCCGCCTGCTACGTCTCCCAACCCGCATTGTCGGAGGCCATCCGAAAACTCGAACACGAGCTGAAGGTTCCGTTGGTCCGGCGAGGACAGAAGTTCGAGGGCCTCACCCCCGAGGGTGAGCGCCTGGTGCTGTGGGCGCGGCGCATCCTGGCTGACCGCGACGCGCTCAAGCAGGAGGTGACCGCGCTGCAGACCGGTCTCACCGGGGAGCTGCGCATCGGGGTCATTCCGGCCGCCGCGAGCACCGTCGCACTGCTGTCGGACCCGTTTTCCGCGGCGCACCCCTTGGTTCGGGTGCAGTTGGAGACCAGCCTGCGTACCGCAGAAATCGCCGAACGGGTGCGCCGGTTCGAGCTGGACGCCGGCATCATCTACCCCGATCGCGACGACACCGCGGATCTGGTGGTCACCCCGCTGTATCAAGAACAGCAGGTACTGGTCGCCGGTAGCGAACTTCTCACCGGCCAGACGAACACCATCAGTTGGCCAGATGTAGTCGAGCTACCAATATGTCTGCTCGCCGAAGGGATGCGCGGTCGCCGATTGATCGACGATGCGTTGGCGGGCCAGGATCTGAAACTCGTTCCGCGACTGGAGACCGATTCTTTCGTGGCGCTGCTCGCCCATGTGACCACCGGCCGGTGGGCCACCATCGTTCCGCAGACCTGGGTGGGGGCCGTGACACTGCCGGGGACGGCAACGCTGCGCCTGATTGATCCGGAACTGAAGGCTCAGGTGGCACTTGTCACCAGCGCCGCCGAGCCCGGATCGGTGATGGCCCGCGCACTGTTGGAAGTTGCGCAGCACGTCGATTTCGGCGCCGCAACCACGTCTGATCGGTAGCGCCTATCGCGCGGTCGGAATCACGTCTTGGACACTTCGCCGGTCGTCCCCTGAGACTGAAAACCAGTCCAGTACCGACGAATACGCCAGGAATGATGATGACGATCCATGACGCCCTGCTCGGCGAGCACCAGAGGCTGGTGCCGCTGATCGGCGATGCCGTCGTCTCGAGTCTGCCGGTGTTTCGCGCGGTGCCGCGAGAGGAGCTCGAGTCAGGAATCCAGCTCCAAGTGCAGTGGGTGTTGAGCGCCGCCGGAAACGGCCGCACCGACTTCACCGACAACGACCGTGCTGCTTTCGCCGCGGCAGGTGAGCGCCAACAACGGTGGGGCATTCCGCTCGACGACATGATTCACGCCTGGCGCATCGGCGTGGAAACACTGGCGACAGCTGCTCGGAAGGCGGCCCGGCGCACCGCAGCCGGCAATGGCGGGCCGTGGCGGTTCACCGAGTCGATGTTGGTGCGCTCGGCCGCGGCCCTGTCGGAGACAGTCGGCGCCTATCGGCGTGCCGAACTCGACGCGGCGGAGGCGCTCGACACCGGACGCACACGGTTTGTCCAGGAGGTCCTGCTCGGCCTGGTCCCGGGAATCGAACTGCGTGCTCGAGCCGAGATGTACGGCCTCGACCCGGCGAGTGAGTATGTAGCGGTCCGGGCATGCCTGCACGACGGCATGACGCGGCGCGATGTGGAGCACGGGCTGGGCTTGGGATCACAGGTAGGCCAGCGACGTGGATTGTGCGCCGTTGTCGATGGTGGTGTGGCGGGTTTGCTCGTCGAAGCACCTCCGCGTGACATCGACGGGGCAGTCGGTTACGGGCCGGCCCGGCCGCTGGAACAATTGGCCGACTCCTACCGACTGGCTGCGCGGGCGCTGGTAACCGTGCAGGCCTGCAAGATGACCGGGGCTTACGACCTGGAATCACTGGGTCTGCGGGCGGCGGTGGCGGTGGATACCGATGTGGGCACGGTGTTGCGCCGCCGCTACCTGGAGCCGCTGGCCGTCGGCGGATCGGCCGAAGACCTGACCGCCACATTGCGGGCCTACCTGGCCTGCGGCATGCACGTGGAGAGCACCGCGACGCGGTTGTTTGTTCATCAGAACACCGTGCGGTACCGGCTGGCCCGTTTCGAGGAGCTGACCGGCACCAGCCTGCGGGACACCGAGGTCCTCCTCGAATTGTGGTGGGCGCTCGAGCTTTCCGCAATGCACATTCCGCCCGCAATGCACATGTAGAGAACCCCAAACGTCGGGAAAAAACCTCGGAGTCGACTCCGTAGCCGGCACCCCGCGGCCCGCAGCACGCTGCAAGGGCAGCTGATCAATCCGCAATCGAGGAGTACGCAATGGACGCTGGCACGCACTATGACTTCGTCGTCGTTGGGGGAGGCACCGCAGGTTGTGTCGTGGCCGGCAGACTCGCCGAGAACCCGAATGTCAGGGTCCTCATCGTCGAGGCGGGGGTCGGCAACCCGTGGGATCTAGCCGGAGTCACCACTCCAGGAACCGCGATGGAACTGCGACACAGCCAATACGACTGGGACTACAAGGCGAAGTTCGTCGACCGCGGCGTGTGGGAGCGCATCGACAAACAGGACACCCGCGGCCGAATCCTCGGCGGCAGCTCGTCGGCGAACTACTTCAGCTGGATCCCCGGCTGCAAGCCGACCTACGACCGGTGGGGCGAATACGGCGGCTCGGAGTGGACATGGGAGCCGCTGCTTCCCTACCTGCGCAAGAGCGCGAGCTACCACGACGACTCGGGCATGTTCTCCGCCGATCTGCAGAAGATCGGACAGGCCGGTCCGCTGCCCATTTCGCACAACCTTATCCCGGAATTGCAGCCGTTCCGCGACGCCATCACCAAGGCCTGGACCTCCCGGGGCGAGCCGCTCACCGAGAACATCTACGACGGTGAGATGAAGGGCCTCACCCACGCCGTCAACACCATCTACCGTGGCGTGCGCTCCGGCAGCTTCCTGTTCGTGAAAGACAAGCCGAACGTCACGATCGTGTCCGAGGTGCGTTCCAAGCGGCTGATCATCGACTACGCCACCCGCACCTGCAAAGGTGTGACGATCATTGACGCCGCAGGCAACGAAGTCGACTTCTACGCCACCCGGGAAGTCATCTTGTCCCAGGGCGTGTTCGAGAGTCCGAAGCTGCTGATGCTCAGCGGAATCGGCCCGGGCCGCGAGTTGGCCAAATACGGCATCGATGTCGTGGTGGACTCACGCCACGTCGGCCAGCACCTCTACGACCACCCGGGCGTGCCGTTCGTGCTGCGGATCAAGGAGGGGTTCGCCCTCGACAGTGCCCTGTTACGCCCCGGCCCCAAACACGACGCTGCGGTTGCCGCCTACGAGAAGGACCACTCGGGGCCGTTGGGTTCGGGCTTGTTGGAGATGATCGGTTTCCCGCGCGTCGACAAGTACTTGGAGAAGGACCCGGTCTACCGCGAGGCCAAGGCCGCTAACGGCGGGTCCGACCCCTTCTCGCCGGAGGGACAGCCGCACTTCGAAATCGACTTCGTCCCCGCGTTCGGCAGTGCCTTCCAGTGGCAGTACCCGACGCCCGCCGATGGTGACCACATCACGGTGATGGTCGACCTGGTCCGGCCGGCCTACGAGGGTGGTGAAGTCACGCTCAACAGCGACGACCCGTTCATGGCACCCAACATCAACCTCAATTACCTGTCCAATGAACTCGACATCATCGCCCTGCGTGAAGGGGTTCGGTTCGCCTACGACATTCTCACCAAGGGTGATGGATTCAAGGACCTCGTCGTCGAGCAGTACCCATGGAACATGCCGCTGCACTCCGATGAGCTGATGCGGACGTCCGTTCAGGATCGCGTGCAGACCTCATATCACCCCTGCGGCACCAACCGGCTGTCCAAGAACATCGACCAGGGGGTGGTCGACCCGCAGCTCAAGGTGCACGGTGTCGACAAGTTGCGTGTTATCGACGCGTCGGTGTTCCCGATCATCCCGGACTGCCGGATCCAGAACACCGTCTACATGGTCGGCGAGAAGGGTGCAGACCTGATCAAGGCTGACCACTCCGATCTGTTCAAGTAGCCCTGACCTCGCTGGATAGGCGTCGCCTATCAATGGATAGGAGCCGGGTCTTGGACGCCGTGGTTGCACCAGACGACACTGAAAGCTGCTGATAATAAAGCACATTCAGGAGGAAATCATGGCCAAGTGTGTGATGGTGCTCTACCCGGATCCAGTGACCGGCTACCCGCCGAAGTATGCCCGCGACAGCGTCCCGGTGGTCGACAGCTATCCCGACGGCTCCGCACTGCCGACTCCGTCGCGAATCGACTTCACCCCCGGTGAGCTGCTCGGCTGCGTCTCCGGGGCATTGGGATTGCGGAAGTTCTTCGAGGAGAAGGGTCATGAGCTGGTCGTCACGTCCGACAAGGACGGTCCAGACTCGGAATTCGAAAGGGAACTGCATGATGCCGACATCGTGATCTCCCAGCCGTTCTGGCCCGCGTACATCACCAAGGAGCGATTCGCCAAAGCGCCCAAGCTGAAGTTGGCGCTGACAGCCGGGATCGGTTCCGATCATGTGGATCTGGCTGAGGCGCAAGCGCGCGGGGTCACCGTCGCCGAGGAGACCTGGAGCAACAGCGTCAGCGTCGCCGAGCACGCGGTGATGCAGATCCTGGCTCTGGTCCGCAATTTCGTTCCCTCGCATCAGGTGGTGGTCGACGGCGGCTGGAACATCGCCGACTGTGTGCAGCGCTCCTACGACGTGGAGGGCATGGACGTCGGGGTGATCGCCGCCGGCCGGATCGGTCGGGCGGTGCTAGAGCGGATGAAGCCGTTCGGGGTGAATCTGCACTACTTCGACGTGCACCGGCTTTCTCCAGATTTGGAGCAGCAGTTGGGTGTGACCTTTCACCCGACTGTCGAGTCGCTGGCCCGATCGGTGGATGTGGTCTCGATCCACTCCCCACTGATCGCCCAGACTCACCACATGTTCAACGAGAAGCTGCTTGGTTCGATGCGGCGCGGTTCCTACATCGTCAACACCGCACGCGCCGAGGAGACCGACCAGAGGGCGATCGTGGCGGCGCTGGAGAGCGGCCGGCTCGCCGGCTACGCCGGCGACGTCTGGTACCCGCAGCCGCCGCCGGCCGACCACCCGTGGCGGACCATGCCCAATAACGCTATGACACCGCACATCTCGGGTTCCAGTTTGACGGCGCAGGCCCGTTATGCGGCCGGCACCCGGGAGATCCTCGAAGACTGGTTCGCCGGCAGGCCGATCCGCTCGGAGTACCTGATCGTCGAGGGCGGAAAGTTCGCAGGAACAGGAGCGAAATCCTACGCACAGTGACGAAACACCGGTGTACGGCGGGGGCGACATGACTGCCCCCGCCGCTCCGCCTAACCATTTCGATCTCGGATACAAGTTCAACTCCGACGATGAGCACTAGGAGACAGGGATGACGGACAACTTCACCACCACCGATGGCGGGGCACCGGCTCCGACCAATGATCGGTCGTTGACGCTGGGCCCCAACGGGCCGATCTTGTTACAGGACACCTACCTGATCGAACAGATCGCCGCGTTCAACCGTGAGCGGGTGCCCGAGCGTCAGCCGCACGCCAAAGGCACCGGAGCGTTCGGCCGATTCGAAGTGACAAATGACGTGAGCCTGTACACCAAGGCGGCGGTGTTTCAGCCAGGCGCAGTGACCGATGTGTTCGTGCGGGTGGCAGGCAACGCCAGCGAGCGTGGCAGCGCCGACACGTTGCGCGACTCCCGGGGGTTCTCGCTGAAGTTCTACACCTCCGAGGGCAACTACGACATCGTCGGCAACAATGTTCCGATCTTCTTCATTCGGGATCCGCTCAAGTTCCCCAACCTGATTCGCTCCAACAAGCGGCGCGCCGACAATGACTGTCATGACCACAATATGGTGTGGGACTTCTTCACGCAGTCACCCGAGTCGTCGCATCTGGTGACGCTGATCATGGGGGATCGGGGTATTCCGAAGACGTACCGGCATATGAACGGTTACGGGCTGCACACATTCAGTTGGGTGAATATCGGCGGTGAGATTTGTTGGGTGAAATACCACTACAAGTCTGATCAGGGTGTGCAGTGTTTGACTCAGGAGGAGGCCGACCGGCTGGCGGGGACAGACCCGGACTGCAATCAGCGCGACCTGTTCGATGCGATTGCGCGCGGTGACTTCCCGAGTTGGACGCTCTACGTGCAGATCATGCCTTTCGAGGACGCCAAGACCTACCGGTTCAACCCGTTCGACGTGACGAAGGTGTGGCCGCATGCGGACTACCCGCTTATTGAGGTGGGCAAGCTGACGTTGGATCGCAATCCCACCGATCATCACACCGAGGTGGAGCAGGCCGCTTTCGGGCCGCACAACATCGTGCCCGGCACGGGCCTCAGTCCAGATCGGCTGTTGTTGGGTCGCAGTTTCGCCTATGCCGATGCGCATCGGGCTCGGATTGGGGTCAACCATCATCAGATCCCGGTCAACGCCCCTAAGTGTCCGGTGCGCAGCTATTCCAAGGACGGGCGGATGCGGGTGCAGAACGTGTCCGACCCGGTCTACACTCCCAACACGGTCGGCGGTCCGCTGGCCGATCCCGCGCGGGCGTCCGAGATCGGTTGGGCCGCTGACGGAGAGATGGTCCGCGAGGCCTACACGCTGCGGCGCGATGATGATGATTTCGGTCAGGCACGCTCCTTGATTCGCGACGTGATGGACGACGCTCAGCGGGGCCGGCTGGTGCACAATGTCGTTCTGCACGTCTCCAATGGTGTGAAGGAGCCGGTGCTGTCCCGGGTCTTCGAATACTGGCGCAACATCGACCCCGAGATCGGTCAGCAGATCGAGAACGGGGTCCGCACGAACCTGAACACATGACGACCACCGATGGCGGGGCACCGGCTCCGACCAATGATCGGTCGTTGACGCTGGGCCCCAACGGCCCGATCCTGTTACAGGACACCTACCTGATCGAACAGGTCGCCGCGTTCAACCGTGAGCGGGTGGTCGAGCGTCAACCGCACGCCAAGGGTGCCGGCGGGTACGGGCGCTTTGAGGTCACCGGCGACGTCAGTGCCTACACCCGCGCGGCCTTCCTGCAGCCGGGCGCGGTCACCGAGGTGTTCGCCCGGTTTTCGTCGGGCAACGGTGGCGAACGTGGTGCCGCGGACACGGTGCGTGACAATCGGGGATTCGCGGTGAAGTTCTACACCACGGAGGGCAACTATGATCTGGTCGGCAGTAACGTGCCGATCTTTATCGTCCGAGAACCGTTGAAGTTTCTCAACCTGATCCGCGCCGGTGGGCGCCGCGCGGACAATGACTGTCATGACCGCAACATGGTGTGGGACTTTTGGACTCAGTCGCCTGAGACCGCGCATCTGGTATCGGTGGTGATGGGGGATCGGGGTATTCCGAAGACGTACCGGCATATGAACGGTTACGGGCTGCACACATTCAGTTGGGTGAATATCGGCGGTGAGATCTGTTGGGTGAAATACCACTACAAGTCTGATCAGGGTGTGCAGTGTTTGACTCAGGAGGAGGCCGACCGGCTGGCGGGGACAGACCCGGACTGCAATCAGCGCGACCTGTTCGATGCGATTGCGCGCGGTGACTTCCCGAGCTGGACGCTCTACGTGCAGATCATGCCTTTCGAGGACGCCAAGACCTACCGGTTCAACCCGTTCGACGTGACGAAGGTGTGGCCGCATGCGGACTACCCGCTTATCGAGGTGGGCAAGCTGACGTTGGATCGCAATCCCACCGATCATCACACCGAGGTGGAGCAGGCCGCTTTCGGGCCGCACAACATCGTGCCCGGCACCGGCCTCAGTCCAGATCGGCTGTTGTTGGGTCGCAGTTTCGCCTATGCCGATGCGCATCGGGCTCGGATTGGGGTCAACCATCATCAGATCCCGGTCAACGCCCCTAAGTGTCCGGTGCGCAGCTATTCCAAGGACGGGCGGATGCGGGTGCAGAACGTGTCCGACCCGGTCTACACCCCCAACACGGTCGGCGGTCCGCTGGCCGATCCCGCGCGGGCGTCCGAGATCGGTTGGGCCGCTGACGGAGAGATGGTCCGCGAGGCCTACACGCTGCGGCGCGATGATGATGATTTCGGTCAGGCACGCTCCTTGATTCGCGACGTGATGGACGACGCTCAGCGGGATCGACTGGTGCACAATGTCGTTCTGCACGTCTCCAATGGTGTGAAGGAGCCGGTGCTGTCCCGGGTCTTCGAATACTGGCGCAACATCGACCCCGAGATCGGTCAGCAAATCGAGAACGGGGTCCGCACGAACCTCAGCAAGGAGTAGGAAGCGGGCGGCGATATGGCCGAGTTGTCATACAACCGATCTATGGCAGAACTCCGCCAACCGGGTGAACGGTGGTTGTCGCTGTCTCGCCCGAGAACCATTGCTGCGGAGGGGTCTCCGGTTGCCGGCGTGGACCCGTGCAGGTGACGGCGGAAAGTTCCAGTTCGATACGAGCGACTAAAGGAGATGGCTGGAAAGGACTTTCAGCGCGGCCCGAGGCTGATGAACTGATCCAATCCGTTGATGCAGGTCTCGATGGCGGCGGCCAAGAGGGTCTCGTTGCTCGGCTGCTCCACCACTGTGTGACGGCGTGCCGATTCCGCGTGGGCCGCAGCAGGAGTGGTGTCGTCGGCAGTGAGCGCGGACGCTGCCGCGGCGAGTTCGCCGATCGCCGCATGGACCGGCACGGAGAGCGGTTCGTCGGTATCGGTGACAGTGCGTGCCAAATGCAGCACCGAGCCGGCCAGCAGGGACAGCTGTGCGGCTTGGCGATCGGCGGCGCGCGTTGCGTCGCGCAACGGCCAACGCGCTGGGCAGATCCGCGCCAATTGCACAGCGGTGCCGCGGGCTTCGGCCAGGCGTGCAAGACGCTGGTGCAGGGTAGGTGCAACTGTCAGCGTCCAGCCCGAATCGCCGGTATGGCAATGGATCTGGTCGAGGATGTCCCGTAATGCTGACAACACTTCGACCCGGGCATCGCGCAGGACGGACAGTGGATTCTTGGGGAAGAGCAGGATGCTGAAAACTACCGCGATTCCACCGCCGATCAACGCGTCGAAGAACCTCTCCGTCCCGAAGTCGCCATGCGGAAAAGCGAGGATAAGGATCGCGGAGATCATGGTCTGGTTGACGAACATCGGACGTTGTACCAGGAAACCCCGCCCGACCAGCACCGCTGCGGACAACGAGACAAATACGGCCACGGCCATCGCGAACGCCCTGGTACCTAGCAGGAGGTACACACAGCTGCCCAAGCCAATACCCAAGCCCACCCCGACCGCCATCTCGATCGCGAGTTCTGCGCGCAACACATTGGTTGCCCACATGCAGACCGCCGCGGCGATCGGCGCGAAGAACGGGGCGGTATGGCCGAGCACATCGCGGGTCAGGTACCAGGCCACCCCCGCGGCCAGTGCGGTCTGCGCACTTGGCCACAGCGCATTACGTACCAGGCGGCCGGCGATCGACTCAAGGCCGGCCGACTGGGTTCGCGCCCGCCGGTTTACCACGCTCCCAACCGCATTTCGGACCGGCGCAAAAATAGTTCGCCGCATATGCGGTATGCACTATGGAACATGGCCTGAAATTCTAGACAAAACGCCAACGTAGAACCACAAAGACAGGGTAAGACTCCAAACGGAAAACATGGACGCGAAAACACCCTCCAGACTACTGTTTTTAGAGCATGAGCTCGCCTCGACTGTAGGGGGTTTGTACAGGTGGACGTCGTTGATATCTCGCGGTGGCAGTTCGGGATTACGACCGTCTATCACTTCATATTCGTACCCTTGACGATCGGTCTGGCGCCGTTGGTGGCGTTGATGCAGACGGTGTGGATGATCACGGACAACGCCGCCTGGTATCGGCTTGCGCGGTTCTTCGGCAAATTATTTTTGATCAACTTCGCGATCGGTGTAGCCACGGGGATCTGGCAGGAATTTCAGTTCGGCATGAGTTGGAGCGAGTACTCGCGGTTTGTCGGTGACGTATTCGGGGCACCGCTGGCGATGGAGGGGCTCGCCGCGTTCTTCTTCGAGTCCATCTTCATCGGCCTGTGGATCTTCGGCTGGGGCAGGCTGCCGCGGCTGATACATCTGGCCTGCATCTGGGTGGTGGCCATTGCGGTGAACGTGTCCGCCTTCTTCATCATCTCGGCGAACTCCTTCATGCAGCACCCGGTCGGGGCGCACTACAACCCACTCACTGAACGCGCTGAACTCGACAGCATCGTCGAGCTGCTCACCAACAACACTGGAATCTCGGCGTTCAGCCACGTGGTCTTCGGCAGTTGGTTGACAGCTGGAGTGTTCGTAGCCGCGGTCTGCTCGTGGTGGATGGTCCGCCAACCTGCCGCGGACGAAGCGCGCACCATGCACCGCCCCGGCGCGGTCCTAGGCTGCCTGGTGACATTGGCGGCGGCCGGCGGGCTGTTCTTCACCGGGGACTCGCAGGCCAAGCTGATGTTCCGGCAGCAGCCGATGAAGATGGCATCAGCGGAATCGTTGTGTCACACCGAAACCGACCCCAGCTTTTCGATTCTGACCGCTGGCACGCACAACAACTGCGACAGCATCGTGCGCGTCATCCAAGCGCAGTACGTGCTGCCGTTCTTGGCCGAAGGCAAGTTCAGCGGAGTCACGCTCGAAGGTGTCAAGGATCTCCAAGAGCGCTACGAGAAGCAGTACGGCCCGGGCGACTACCGGCCGAATTTGTTCGTCACCTACTGGTCGTTTCGCGCGATGATCGGCTTCCTCGCGGTCCCACTGCTGTTCTCTGTTGTCGCATTGTGGCTGACACGGCGTGGCCGGATTCCCAGCGGCAACTGGTTCTCCTGGTTCGCGTTGCTGACCATACCGACGCCGTTCCTGGCGAACAGTGCCGGCTGGGTGTTCACCGAGATGGGGCGGCAGCCTTGGATCGTGGCCCCTAACCCCACTGGCGACCCGATGATCCGGATTACCGTGCAACAAGGGGTGTCCGACCACGCGCCCGCCACAGTGGTGTTGTCGTTGGCGACGCTGACCCTGATCTATGCGGTGCTCGCGGTTCTCTGGTTCGGGCTGATGAAGCGCTACGTGGCCGAAGGACCCCAGGAACATGACACCGAACCGGCACCGCCCGCACCTCCCGGCGAAGACGATGTCGCACCGCTGTCGTTTGCCTACTGAGAGGAGTTGATTCACGGTGGGCCTGCAGGAGCTGTGGTTCGTAATCCTCGCCGCGCTGTTTCTGGGCTTTCTCATTCTCGAAGGTTTCGACTTCGGGGTGGGAATGCTGATGATCCCGTTGGGCCGCATCGCCAAGGGCGACCCGGAGGCACATCGCCGCGCGGTTCTCAACACCATCGGACCGGTCTGGGACGGCAACGAGGTGTGGCTGATAACCGCGGGTGCGGCGATGTTCGCAGCTTTCCCGAACTGGTATGCGACGGTGTTCTCGGCGCTTTATCTTCCGTTGCTGGCCATCGTGGTAGCGATGATCCTGCGCGTCGTCGCGATCGAGTGGCGGGGCAAGATCGACGATCCGAAATGGCGCAGCTGGGCGGACTTCGGGATCGCGGCTGGGTCCTGGGTACCCGCCATCCTCTGGGGTGTCGCATTCGCCATCATGCTGCGTGGCCTTCCGGTGGACGCCCGCCACCGAGCTCACCCCGCATTCGGCGATCTGATCAGTCCCTACACACTGCTCGGCGGGCTAGCGACGGCGGCGCTGTTCCTGTTCTACGGCGCGGTGTTCCTCGTCCTGAAGACTGCCCAGGGGGTTCGCGAAGACGCGTTGCGATTCGCGACCATACTGTCGCTGCCGACCACCGCGATCGTCGGCGGGTTCGGGCTGTGGACCCAGTTGGCGTACGGAAAAGGCTGGACCTGGCTGGTTTTAGCCTTCGCAGTACTGGCGTTGCTGACTGCGGTCGCTCTGGTGTGGCGCCAATGGGCAGGGCTCAAGGTCATGACAGGCAACCCCCGCGAAGGCTGGACGTTCGTGCTCACTCTGTCGGTGGTTGCCGCGGTCGTGGTGCTGCTGTTCGGCTCGATGTACCCGAACTTAGTTCCGTCTACCCTGGGCTCGGACTTCGGCGTCACTATCTACAACGGGTCATCGACCCCGTACACCCTGAAGATCATGACCTGGGCCGCAATGCTATTCGCCCCTGCGGTCGTGGTGTATCAGGCTTGGACGTACTGGGTGTTTCGCCGACGGATCTCGGCTGAGGCCATACCAGCATCGATCGGATTACCCAGAACTGCGGGAGGTTTGCTGCGATGACAACAATGTCGCCCGAAGGGTCCGCGCCCCAGGATTCGGGAACCCGGCGAGAGGTGTTG
Source organism: Mycobacterium sp. SVM_VP21 (assembly GCA_024758765.1). Taxonomy (NCBI): domain Bacteria; kingdom Bacillati; phylum Actinomycetota; class Actinomycetes; order Mycobacteriales; family Mycobacteriaceae; genus Mycobacterium; species Mycobacterium cavoris. Next base: position 1,481,154 of record CP101406.1, on the reverse strand, counting down.
CTGGGCCAGGGCACCCCTGATACCGCGGCACCCGGCTGCGGGCCCGGCACGGGTGAGCCGAAGCAGAAGGACTACCACCATCCCGCGGCAGGTTATGGCGCCTCCTTCAGCGTTGCCAAGGTGCTGCTGAAACGCCGGGAGATCTTGGAGGGCCCACAGGTCATCACCCGGATGAACCACGAGAACGGTGGCTTTGACTGCCCCGGCTGTGCCTGGCCGGACGACCGCAAGGGCCTGAAGCTCGACATCTGCGAGAACGGCATCAAACACTCGACGTGGGAGATGGACCCTAAACGCGTCGGCCGGGACTTCTTCGCCGACCACAGTGTGGCCGAACTGTCGACCTGGAGCGACTTCGCGCTGGAGGATGCGGGCCGGCTCACCGAACCCATGGTGTACGACGCCGATACCGATCACTATGTGCCCATCGATTGGGATGCCGCATTCGAGCTCGTTGGTCAGACGCTGCAGGGGCTGGACTCGCCCGACCAAGCCGCGTTCTACACCTCCGGGCGACTGGGCAACGAAGCCACATTCCTCTATCAATGGTGGGCCCGCGAATTCGGTACTAACAACTTCCCGGACTGCTCGAACATGTGCCAGGAAGCTAGCGGGAAGGCGATGCTGTCCTCGCTGGGTACCGGCAAGGGCACCGTCGACCTGGTCGACTGGGAGAAATCCGACTGCCTGATCATCATGGGCGTCAACGCCGCCTCCAACACGCCCCGGATGCTGACCGCGCTCGCCGAGGCCTACCGGCGCGGCGCGCAGATCGTCCACATCAACCCGCTCATCGAAGCCGCCGCGACGCGCACCATCGTGCCGCACGAGATGGTCGACATGATGCTGTTCCGCGCCACCGACATCAGCACGATGAATATCCAACCGCGGATCGGCGGAGATTTCGCCCTGATGCGCGGCGTCGCCAAGGCGCTGCTGGAGGCTGCCGTCAATGATCCGACAGCGATCGACCAACTATTCATCGACCGGTACACACACGGCTACGCCGAGTACAAGGCGGCATGTGAGGCGGTGAGCTGGCCGGAGATAGAGCACCAGTCCGGGGTGCCCGTGGAGCAGATTCATGCTCTGGCCCGGGTCTACCGGGAGGCCCGGGCCAGCATCATCGCCTGGTGCCTTGGTGTCAGTCAGCACACCCACGGCCCGGACGCCGTCCGCGAGATCATCAATGTGCTGTTGCTGCGCGGGAATATCGGCCGGGAAGGGGCCGGACCGTGTTGCATCCGCGGGCACAGCAACGTGCAGGGCAACCGAACCTGTGGCATCGACCATCATCCGTCCGAACAGACCCTGGACTACCTTGCCGCTGCCTGCGAGATCAACGTCCCGCGCCACCACGGGCTTGACGTCGTCTCCACCATCCACGCCATGCACAGCGGCGACGTCAAGGTGTTTGTCGGGATGGGTGGCAATTTCGCACTGGCCGCACCCGACACCGCCTACAGCTTCGAGGCGGTGCGCCGTTGCGAGCTCACCGTGCAGGTCTCGACCAAACTCAACCGAAGCCATCTGGTGCACGGCCGCAACGCATTGATTCTGCCGTGCGTGGCACGCACCGAGATCGACCGGCAAGCCACTGGAACCCAGTCGATTACGGTGGAGGATTCGATGAGCATGGTGCACCTGTCGGTGGGGATGAAAGAGCCGGCCTCACCTGAGCTGCGCTCTGAACCGGCGATCATCGCCGGGATGGCCAAAGCCACACTGCCCGCGACGAAGACGCCTTGGGATGATCTGGTCGCCGACTACGACCGGATCCGTGACCGGATGGCAATGGGACTGTACGGGTTTGAAGACTTCAACCGCCGAGTACGGCAGCCTCTCGGGTTCCGCATCCGCCAGCCCGCGCGTGAACTGATATTTTTGACCGGTTCCGGGCGAGCCGAGTTCTCTGCAGCCGCGCTGCCGGATGTGTTGCCGGCCAAGGGCCTGTTGGTTCTGGGCACGATGCGTTCCCACGACCAGTTCAACACCACCATCTATTCCGACGACGACCGCTATCGCGGTGTGAAGAATCTCCGTACTCTGCTATTCATGAACAGCTCTGATATGGCGGCCATGGGGATCAAGCAGTTCGACTACATCGACATCACCAGCATCGCCAAAGACGGCAGCCGCCGCAGCGTCTATGGCTATCGGGCAGTGGCCTACAACATCCCGGCGGGCAACGCTGCCGGATATATGCCTGAACTCAATGTGCTGTGCCCGATCGGCGATGTCAATCCGGAAAGCGGCCAACCCGTGATGAAACATGTTCCTATCGAAGTCACCCACTCGAAGGCCCGGTGACGATGGGACGGGTAACCACGCGTCGGCAAGCCAGCCACCTGGCAGCGGGCCACGCAGCCCATCGGGCCGAGACCCTGGCCGTCGAGGAGCCGCTGGAGATCAGGCTCAACGGCAGTCCCCTGACCGTCACGATGCGTACGCCCGGTTCTGATGTCGAACTCGCTCAGGGATTTCTGCTCACGGAGGGTGTGATCGCCCGCCGATCCGACATACTGACCGTTCGCTATTGCCACGGCAGTCTTGTGGACGGCACGAACAGCTACAACGTACTCGACGTGACCTTGGCGCCCGGCGTGCCGATGCCTGAGGTGGACGTCACGCGCAATTTCTATACAACCTCGTCGTGCGGTATCTGCGGCAAAGCGTCGCTGGAAGCAGTTCAGTCGATCAGCCGATACTGCCCCGGCGATGATCCGGTAACTGTCGATGCGCAGGTGATTACCGGCATGCCGGATCGGCTCCGCGCCGCCCAGAAAGTGTTTGACAGGACCGGCGGTCTGCATGCGGCGGCACTGTTCGACAAGAGCGGCAGGCTATTGGTGGTGCGCGAGGACATCGGACGCCACAATGCGGTGGACAAGGTGGTTGGCTGGGCGGTGGAACACGACCAGATCCCGTTGTCTGGGAGTGTCTTGTTGGTCAGTGGACGAGCGTCGTTCGAGTTGACGCAGAAGGCCGTGATGTCCGGAATACCAGTGCTGGCAGCAGTTTCCGCGCCGTCCTCGCTTGCGGTCGACCTAGCCACCCAATCCGGGCTGACGTTGGTGGCCTTCCTGCGTGGGGAATCCATGAACGTCTACAGCAGGCCCGACCGGATCGTCCGCTGACCGAAACTCGTCGGTGCGGGCCGTGCTCAGCGCGCTACCTCCCGGTGGACGGCATCAATCCGGCGCGTCCAGCCGCGCGCATCGAGATGCTCCAGCAAGGGGATCGCCACCCGCCGTGTGGTCTTCAACGCCTGCTTGGCTTGAGTGGCGGTGAAAGGCTGTGTCAGCGAAGCCAATTCACGCATCGCCAACGCGGGTGCGGTCGGCAGCAGCACCAGATTCTCGGCGAGGCGTAACAGCCGCCCCACCCGTTCGGCTGCTGCCAGCTCCCGGATTCCCAGGTTCAGCGCAGCCAGGTCATCGGCCTCCGGGGCATGAAACGGGGCCGCAACCAGCCGGGATTCCAGCTCGGCGATCGCGTCTTCGGCAGGGCCGAGGTCGTCTCGGCCGTCCGGCTGTCGAATCAGCCCGTCATGCTGTTCCAACCCTGCGGCGCCTACCAGCCCGTCGAGCAGCGCGGGATCGGGTAGCGCAAGCAGATCCGCCGCCGCCCCCCGGGACATTCCCGCGGACAGCGGATCACGCTCCCGCAGCAAACGTACCGATGACTGCAACCGGTCCCGCCAAGCCGCATACGTCGCGGCGTGCACCCACCAGCCGCCGATCACCGTCACCTCCGGCGGCACCGAGGGGAGTGCGTACCCAAGCAGCTGCAGCTGGCGCTGCGGCACCGCGCCGCGGCGGGCCACCTCGGCAAGGACCCGGCGGGCCTGGTCAGTCGGATCGGCGCCGGCGAGCTCGTCGGCGCGCCGAGCCGCGTCACCGCGCCGCTGCAGGGCAGGCGGATCGGTGTCGAGAACCAGCACTCCGCCCAGTACCCGACGAGCCCCGGGATCGCGCAGTACCAGACGGTCCGAAAACATCAGCGGCAGAGGGTGTTCGAAAGTGACCCGGGCATGGTCTGCGTCCAGGAGTCGCAGCCGTGCGGGCACCGCGGCCGTGCCCAGGTGCACCACGAGTCGCTCGGGCGTCTCGGTCAGGGGGCACCCGGTGCTGTGCCGGACGTCGACCACCGTGGTGGTCATCCACTCGCCGGAGCTGACCAGCGCGTCCCCGCGGCGCACCTCGCCGGATGACACCCCGCGCAGATTGACCGCCACCCGCGCCGTGGGGTGCAACGCCGAGTGCGCCTCGCCGCAGCTCTGCAGCCCGCGGATGACCACCGCATGCGAACGCCCGCGGTCCAGCAACTGCAGATGATCGCCGGCAGCCAACGTGCCCGCGGTCAGGGTGCCGGTAACCACCGTCCCGGCCCCGGTGATAGTGAATGACCGGTCGACCCACAACCGCACACGACCGGTGTTCGCAGCGGCTGGAAGCTCGGCCAGCAGGGCGTCGAGCGCAACACGCAGCGTGTCCAGGCCGGTGCCGTCCACCGCGGACACGGCGACGATCGGGGCGTCATGGAGACCCGTCTGGGCCAGCTCGGTGCGGACCTGGTCCGAGACCTCACCGACGCGTTCATCGCTGGCCCTGTCGATCCGGGTGAGCACCACCAGCCCCCGCGTAATGCCTAGGGCCGCAATGGCGTCGCGGTGATCGTCGGACTGTGCCTGCCAGCCCTCATCGGCGGCGACCACGAAGCACACCACCGAGGCAGGTCCTAAGCCGGCCAGCGTGTTGGGCAGAAACCGTTCGTGGCCCGGAACATCAACGAAGGCCACTCGCCGGCCGGACGCCAGTGCGGTCCAAGCGAAACCCAGGTCGATGGTGAGTCCGCGCCGTCGCTCCTCGGCCCAACGGTCGGGTTCCATTCCGGTGAGCGCCCGCACCAGGGTGGATTTACCGTGATCGACGTGCCCGGCGGTGGCGACGACAAACACGTTCATCCGATCCGGTCGAGCGCGGTCCGCACCGCTGCCAGCAGTCGTCCGTCGTCGGCTTCCGGCACACAGCGCAGATCGACCAGGCAGGCCCCGTCATGCACCCGGGGCAGCACCGCGGGATCGCCGGTGCGCAGCGCGGCGGCCGCCGCCTCGGGCAGCCGGACCGCCCAGCCCGGCAGCGGTAGTCCCGGGGCGCCGCCGCCGCCGACGCGGCCGTCGTGGGCGACGACGGTGGCACCGACCGCGGCAGCCAGCCGCTCGGTCCGGGAATGCAACTGTTCGGGATCAGCGCGCAGCGCCCGGGTCACCGGTGCGGCGGCGCCGGAGACGGTGGCCTCCAGGGCGGCCAGGGTGAGTTTGTCGGCGCGGACCGCGCGGGCCAACGGGTGCCGGGCGAGCTGGGTGATGAAAGCGGCCCGGCCCAACACCACTCCGGCCTGCGGCCCGCCGAGGAGCTTGTCGCCACTGGCGGTCACGATGTCGGCGCCCGCGGCAAGCGCAGTCGCGGCATCCGGCTCGTCGGGTAACAGCGGATCTGCGGCCAACAGCCCGCTGCCCAGGTCGGCCACCAAGGCAACATCGTGTTCGGCTGCCAGTGGCCGTAACTGCGCCAACCCCACTGATGCGGTGAAACCGTGAACGGCGAAATTGCTGGGATGCACCTTGAGGATGCATCCGGTCTGAGGTCCGATGGCCTCGGCGTAATCGCGCAGGTGGGTGCGGTTGGTGGTGCCGACCTCCCGCAGCCTCGCCCCGGTGGAGGCGATCAGGTCCGGCAGGCGGAATCCGGCCCCAATCTCGATCAGCTCGCCCCGGCTGACCACGACTTCCCGGCCGGCGGCCAGCGCGGTGGTGCTCAGCACCAAAGCCGCAGCACCGTTGTTGACCACCAGCGCATCCTCGGCGGCAGGGCAGGCCGCCAGCAGTGCGGCCCGCGCGGCGACCCCACGCTTGGAGCGCGCGCCGGTGACCAGGTCCAGCTCGACGTCGACGTAGCCGCTGGCCACCACCAGCGCCTCGACCGCGGCGGCCGACAGCGGCGCCCGACCCAGGTTGGTGTGCACCACCACTCCGGTGGCATTGAGGACCGGCCGTAGCGTCGTCCCCGTTTTCCCTGAAAGGCCCTCCAGGACAGCGCTTTCAACCTGCTCCGGAGCCAGATCGCCGCGTCGGGCTCGATCCTGGGCGTCGCGCACCAAGCCGCGGACCACATGCTCGCCCAGTCGTGCACGGGCCGCGCGAACCGGCGGCAGCATCAACAGCGCATCGGTACGCGGAATGGCGCGGCGCGGATCGGCGTCGGTCACGGTTCCTCCTCCGATACGCGGCTGGCGGAGGCGGACGGGAATCGAACCCGCCAGACCGAGATACTCGGCCTCACCGGTTTTGAAGACCGGGGAGCCCACCAGGACTCAGACGCCTCCGCTGACAACCTAAACCTTCAGCGTTTTCGGCGCGGTAGTGACCGCTCAGCGGCCAAAAGCGCGCCGAACTCGTGGGTAGCATGGCCCCGAAGGAGGCCGCGATCATGACGAGCCAAACTAAGCCGGCCGTGGGCGGGCATATCTATGAGCCGGCCGGCGTGGAGATCCACGCCCGCAACGTCGAGTTCGACTGGTCACAGACCCCACTGCACTGGATCAAAGGCGAGCCGGTGGCCTCCGACGTGGTGAGCATCCTGCATCTGATCCTGCCCGAGGGCGAGCGGTGGTTCTGCGAGGTCTTCAACGAGGCGTTGCCCTACGTCAAAGACGAGGACCTGGCGGGCGCCATGCGCGGCTTCATCGGCCAGGAGGCGATGCACGCCGAGTCACACGACAAGGCGGTGACCGAGTTCCTGGAGGCCCGCGGCGTCGATACCGGGCCCATCCTGCGGCAATTCGAGTACTTCTTCCGTCGACTGCTGGCGCCGCGCAGCCAGCGGTTCGCCCGTACCCGATACAACGACATGGTGCAGCGGCTGTGGCTGATCGCAGCGATTGAGCACTACACCGCGATCCTGGGCGATTTCGTCCTGAACTGCGCGTGGGACGCCTACGACGTGGACCCGACGATGGCCGACATCTGCCGCTGGCACGGCGCCGAGGAGATCGAGCACCGCTGCGTAGCCCACGATGTGGCGAACTACTTTCACCCCGGCTATCTCAACCGCTGCCGAGCCATGCTGGTCGCGCTGGTGTACCTGGTGTTGATGATTCACCGGGCGATCGGATTCACCTGCCGCTCCGACAACACCATCAGCCACTCCTACTTCTGGCTGTGGCGTGAGTACCTGCGCGGCTCGCGGCGCAACATCCTTCCGCAGCTGCGGCAGGTGCTCAAATACACCGTCGCCTACTTCAAACCGTCGTTCGACCCGGCCTCCATCGGCTCCACCGCGCAGGCCGTGTCCTACCTGGCGACCTCGCCGGCAGCGCGGAGGGCGCGGCGTTGACATCGCACGACGCCGCGGGATCACGATTCCGTCCGCTCGGCGAGATTCCCACCGATGTGCCGCCACAGCTGTACGGGCGGTGGCGCCACGACCCGTTGCTGCGGGTCTCGAATCTGCTGGCCAAGATCGCCTTCCCGACGTTCAGCGTGTTGATGCGGCGCTGGAAGCTGGCCGAGCCGGAACGCACGCGGGAGTTGCGGGTGGCCAAGCGGGAGATCGTCGCGCACGACAAGGACGTGGTGGCGCTGACCCTGGTCGCCACCGACGACAAGCCGCTGACCCGCTGGACACCCGGTGCGCATCTGGATCTGCTGCTGCCCTCGGGCAGGATGCGGGAGTACTCGCTGTGCGGGGATCCCGCCGACCCCGACAGCTACCGCATTGCGGTGCGCCGCATCCCCGACGGTGGCGGGGGGTCGATCGAGGTGCACGACAGCTTGCAGCCCGGCGCCACGGTCACGATCAAGGGGCCCCGCAACGGCATGCCCATGGCGGTTCCCGGCTACGGTTCGTCCGCGCAGCGTCTCCGGTTCGTCGCCGGCGGTATCGGGATCACCCCGATCTTGCCGATGATGCGCGCCGCCGAGCGCCTGGGCCTGGACTGGTCGATGATCTACACCGGCCGCTCCGCCGATGCCATCCCGTTCATCGCCGAGGTGGCGCAATTCGGCGACAAGGTGGTTGTGCGTACCGACGACACCCACGGGCTGCCGACGGCCGCCGATCTGATCGGGGACGTGCCGGTGCCCACCGCGCTGTACGCGTGTGGCCCGCCGCCGATGCTCGAGGTGCTCCGCCGGGGTTTGATCGGCCGCACAGATGTGGAGCTGCACTACGAACGGTTCTCTGCCCCACCGGTTCTCGACGGCAAACCGTTCACCGTAACCCTCGCCAAGAGCGGTACCGTTGTACCTGTCGACGCCGATCAGACCGCCTTGGCCGCGATCCTGCAGGTCAACCCCGACACTCCCTATTCGTGCAAGCAGGGGTTCTGCGGCACCTGCCGGGTGCGGGTGCTCGACGGCGAGATCGATCACCGCGACCAGACCCTGACCGATACCGAACGCGCCGACGGCGACATGCTGATCTGCATCTCCCGCGCGGTCGGCGACCACCTGATCATTGACGCATGACGGACGTGCGATTGACCGGCTATGCCCACGGCGGCGGCTGTGCATGCAAGATTCCCCCCGGTGAGCTGGAAGACGCGGTGCGCGGCTTGACCGGGCAGTCCGGCAAGGGCGTCCTGGTGGGCCTCGACGACGGCGACGACGCGGCGGCCGTGCTGGTGCGCGACGACCTCGCCGTGTTGTCCACCGCGGACTTTTTCACCCCAGTCGTCGACGACGCATACGACTGGGGCCGGATCGCTGCAGCCAATGCCCTCTCGGACATCTACGCGATGGGCGGGCGCCCGGTGGTCGCGATCAACCTCGTCGGCTGGCCGCGAGAGACACTGCCTATGGAGTTGATGACTGAGGTACTGCGCGGCGGTCTGGCGGTGGCCGAGCAGGCGGCTTGCCCGGTGATCGGCGGCCATTCCATCGACGATCCGGAGCCCAAGTACGGCATGGCGGTCACCGGGGTAGCCGACCCGAACAAGTTGCTGCGCAACGACGCCGCGCAGCCCGGACTACCACTGACCTTGACCAAGCCGCTGGGAGTGGGGCTGCTCAACAACCGGCACAAACGCACCGGCGAAGTGTTCGACGAGGCGATCGCCACCATGGTCGGTCTTAACTGCGACGCCGCCGAAGCCGCGTTGTCGCTGGGCGTGCGGGCGGCCACCGACGTCACCGGGTTCGGGCTGCTCGGACATCTGTACAAGATGTGCCGCGCGTCGGGGGTGGGCGCGGTGCTCGACCGATCTGCGGTGCCGATGATCGCCGGCGCGCACGAAGCGCTGCGTGACGGTTACGTCTCCGGCGGCACGCGCCGCAACCTGGACTGGGTGCGTGCGCACCTGCGGCCCGGCCCCGGGGTCAGCGAAGACGACCTGCTGCTGCTGGCCGATGCCCAGACCTCCGGCGGGCTGCTGGTCGTCGGCGAGCTGCCCGGCCACCCGGTGATCGGACATACCGTGGTGGGCAGCGGAATTGACGTGCTGTGAGAAGCGCCGTTGCTCAACGGCGAATACCAGGGCGGCGACCAGGAGTTCGCCTGGACGATCGCTACCAGCTGCAGCCAGGCCGACTGCAACGGAACCGTGTCCAGTAATCAGGGCTGGACCAGTCCCATGAGCCTGGTCGACGGGCACTGGCAGTTCAGTGTCACCAAGCCGGATGGGGCGATCTGCGTGGACGGCAGCTACGCGCCGGCGATCATTCGGGTCTCGATCGACCCGGTATCGCTCGGCGGTGTGGTCACGACCAGCTCCGATGGTGAATGCCCGGGAAGTACCCTGGCCTCGAAGCCATTTCAGCTGCACCAGCTCGGCTGAGACATTCCGGCAGGTCTTAATCAGCGGTGGTGATCGAATCCCCGGTGATACCCGCCGCCTGCCGCTCCGCCAGCCGACGCTTCTGCGGCTCGATGGTGTAACGCGGGTCCTTCGCCGAGGCGATGCCGGCCTCGAACACCCCGAAGCGAGTCAGCGCCGAAGCGCACAGCAACGCCAGCCCCGACAACGCCGCCATGCCGCGCCTGTGCCCGCCCAGGAGCGTCCCGATACCTCCGGCGATCGCCAGACGTTCGCTCCAACGCAGCATCGCCCCGGCCCGGCCCTGGTGCAGAGGCTCGGCGGCGATCGGGTCCATCCGCTGCTCCATGGCCCGGGTGGCGATGACGTCGCCGAGCACCCCGAGCACAGCCAACCGCCGGGCCGGCCCGGCCTCACGCACCGGGGTGGTCAGCATGGCCAAGCCTCCCGAGGCCAGGCTCGCCGAGCTGACGAACACGAACGGCAAGTCGCGGTGCGCGCCGTGCCAGGTCGGGGTAGCAGTATCGCCCAACAACACCGCGGTATAGACGGCCAGCGGTGCCGCGAACACCGCAGCCTCCAATCCAGCCGGTCCCGCTACCGCGTGCAGTACGCCGCGGAGCGGACCCAGCGGTAACCGTCGGCCGGTCAACCGGTCTACCTCGGCGGCCGCCGCCACCGACGTGCCCGCACCGAACCCCGAGAGGATCCACGAGCCCAGGCTCATCGGCGATGTCAGCTTGATGGTGCGCAGCATGTTGACGAAGCGCTCCGGACGGCCGAGGTCGCTGATCAGGGCCGCTGCGCTCAACACGATTGCCCCCAGCGCCGCCAGCCGGGAGTTGCGCCGCAACACTTTGCGGCCGGACAGCTGGGCGCCGGCGGCCAGCAGGCCGGAGCCGCCTGCCAGTCCACCCAGGAATAGGTACGCGGCGATCTCGTGTGACCACGGTGCGGGTTTGACCACCGGACGGCCGTAGTAAGAGCTGAACTGCACATCGGGGACCATCGGCATCTCACGGCCGCCGTCCCCACTGCCCCGGCGCCGGCGCTTACCGCCGCCGCGGCGGGGGCCATCGGACACCATGTTCATCAGCGTCCCCCCAAGAAGGCGACCGCCACGGCGGCAAGCATGCCGGCCGCGGCCAGCGCCGAACGTTTGAACATCGTCGGCAGGTCGGCGGTGCCCACCCGAGGGTCGGGCGGCAGCCCGTAGACCTCCGGCTCATCGAGCAACAGGAAGACCGAGCCGGTGCCACCGACACCGTCATGCTCATTGGCGCCGTAGAGGCGGGCCTCGGTGCGGCCCTGGGCGTGCAGTTGGGCCACCCGCTGCCGGGCCCGCTGCACCAGGTCGTCGTGATCACCGAACTGGATGGACTGCGTCGGGCAGGTCTGCGCGCACGCCGGCGTCTGCCTGTCGACCAGCCGGTCGTAGCAGAGCGTGCACTTCTGGGCGACCCCGGTGTTGGGCACCGGTTCGGGGCCGCGGGCGGTCTTCGGCGCGGCGGTTCCGTCGGTGCGACGTTCGATCACCCCGAACGGGCAGGCCGGCACACAGTTGCCGCAGCCGTTACAGACGTCGGCCTGCACCACCACCGTGCCGAACTCGGTCCGAAACAGCGATCCCGTCGGGCATACGTCCAGACACCCCGCGTGCGTGCAGTGTTTGCAGACATCCGAGGACATCAGCCAGCGGAACTGATCGGTGTCGGGCGGGACGATATCCGCAGTGTCGCCTGGCATCTTCGGCAGCCCCAGGCTGATCAGCTGCCGGCCAGATTCACGAGCCTCCTCGATGCGGTCGCGGCTCTGCTCGATGAACGCCACATGCCGCCAGGTGCTGGCGCCCAGTGCACCGGTGTTGTCATACGACGACCCGAGCAACTCCAGCGGACCGTCCTGCGGGTTGTGGTTCCACTCTTTGCAGGCCACCTCGCAGGCTTTACAGCCGATGCAGATCGACGTGTCGGTGAAGAACCCCTTGCGTGGGTGTTGCGGCGACCACCTGGCATCGGCGGCGGGGTCGGTCGGCCCGTACAGTTGGCCCATCAGTCCCGCCCCTCTGGATCGATTGCGGTGTTGCCGGTCTCCGGCGTGGCGCCGGAACGGCTTTGATACTCCGAGATCAGACGCAGCAGCGCTTCACCGTGCGGTCGGCGGCCCGGCTGGATATCGCACGAACCGGCTTTGGATTCCTGGATCTGCACGTTGGGGTCCAGCGTCACCCCGAGCAGATCGTTGGCGGCGTCGCCGCTGACCACCGCGTCCCCGCCGACTCCCCAGTGATACGGCAGCCCGATCTGGTGCACCGTGTGGCCACCCACGATCAGTGGCGTCATCCGGTCGGTCACCAACACCCGGGCCTCGATCGCGGCCCGCGGCGAGATGATGGTGGCCCAGCCGAAGTTCTCCAGATCCCGCTCGGCGGCCAGCGCCGGGGAGACCTCGCAGAACATCTCCGGCTGCAGCTCGGCCAGGTACGGCAGCCAGCGGCTCATGCCGCCGGCCGTGTGGTGCTCGGTCAGTCGGTAGGTGGTGAACACGTAGGGGTAGACATCGGCGCCCGGCTCCCCGGCGCTGGGAGCCGAGAGGTTGTCTTTGCGGGGGAACGTGATTCGGGCGGGGTTGCGCTGTTGGCGATAGACCGCGTTGGCGATCGGCGACTCTTGCGGTTCGTAGTGGGTGGGCAACGGCCCGTCCACCAGGCCCTTGGGCGCGAACAACCAACCCTTGCCGTCGGGTTGCATGACGAACGGGTCGTCGCCGGCCAACGCTTCCGGGCCGCCCAACGCCGGATCCGGTCGAGCGCCCGGCGCGCGATCGACCACGAAGTCGGGCACGTCCTTGCCGGTCCAACGGCCGGCCTCCGCATCCCACCACACATAGCGTTTGCGTTCGCTCCACGGCACCCCGTCCGGGTCCGCCGAGGCGCGGTTGTAGAGGATTCGCCGATCGGCCGGCCAGGCCCAGCCCCACTCCGACTGGCTGGGGCTCGGCCCGCCACGCGGCACCCGGCGGGCGGCCTGGTTGACGCCCTCGGCGTACACCCCCGAATAGATCCAGCAGCCGCCTGCGGTGGATCCGTCGGCGCGCATCTCGGTGTAAGACGACAGCGGTGCGCCCGCGCCGTCGCCGGCGAGTTGATGGCCGTTGATCTCAGCCAGCACGAACTCTGGATCGGGGTCACCGTGCTCATCGACGGGGTAGTCCCAGACCAGATCCAACAGCGGGCGGTCCCGCGGATCGGTGGACCCGGCCAGGTGAGCGCGAATTCGGTTGCCCAGCCTGATGAAGAACTCCAGCTCACTGATGCAGTCCCCTGGCGGGGCGACGGCCTGATGGCGCCATTGCAGCAGACGCTGGGTCTGGGTGAATGTCCCGGCCTTCTCGACGTGACTGGCCGCCGGCAGGAAGAACACCTCGGTCTCGTTGTCTTGCGCGCACAGCTCACCCGAGGCGATCTCCGGGCCGTCTTTCCACCAGGTGGCCGACTCGATCAGGTTCAGATCCCGCACCACCAGCCACTTCAGGTGCGACATACCCAACCGTTGTTGGCGGCCGTTGGCCGAACCCACGGCTGGGTTCTGGCCGAGCAGGAAGTAGCCCTCCACTTCGTCGTTCAGCATTCCCGTCACCGCCTGATAGGTGCCGTGTGGTCCGGTCAGCCGGGGCAAGTAGTCGAAGGCCCAGTCGTTGTCGGCGGTTGCGGCGTCCCCCCACCACGCCTTGAGCAGGCTAACCAGATACGCATCGGCGTTGGCCCAAAAGCCCTTCTGGCTCTTCGACCCGACGCGGTCCAGGTACTGGCGCAGGGTGTCGTCGCGCCCGGCCTTGGGCATCGGCAGATAGCCGGGCAGCATGTCGTAGAGCGTGGGGATATCGGTGGAGCCCTGGATGCTGGCGTGCCCGCGCAGCGCCATGATCCCGCCGCCGGGCCGGCCTACGTTGCCCAGCAGCAGCTGCAGGATCGCCGCGGTGCGGATGTACTGGGCGCCCAGGGTGTGCTGTGTCCAGCCCACCGCATAGGCGAAGCAGGTGGTGCGCTCGCGCCCTGAGTTGGCCGTGACGGCTCGGGCCAGGTAATCGAACATCGCCGGGTCGATACCGCAGACGTCGCGGACCATCTCCGGCGTGTAGCGCGCGTAGTGCCGCTTGAGGATCTGGAAAACGGTGCGCGGGTGCTGCAGTGTTTCGTCGCGCTGTACGCGGGCGTGTTCCAGAGGCGGGCCGCCGCTGCCGAGCGTCTCACCGAGTGAGCGCGCCGACGCGCTGGTGCCATGCTCGTGGCCACCCCCGGCCGAGCCGATGTCGTCTTCGCCGGCTCCCTGACTCTGGTACGCCCAACTCGACGGGTCGTACTGCCCGGTCTGCGGATCGAATCCGGAGAACAGCCCGCCCAAGTCTTCGGTGTCGCGGAAGTCCTCGCTGACCAGCGTCGCGGCGTTGGTGTAGGCCAGCACGTATTCACGGAACCACAAGTCGTGGGTGAGCACATGGTTGATCAGCGCACCCAATAGCACCACGTCGGAGCCGGCCCGGATCGGAATGTGCTTGTCGCACACCGCCGACGTGCGAGTGAACCGCGGGTCGACGTGGATCACCACCGCGCCGCGGGCTTTGGCCTCCTCCACCCACTGGAAACCCACCGGGTGGCACTCGGCCATGTTCGAGCCCTGGATGACGATGCAGTCGGCATTCGCCATGTCTTGCAGGGTTTGCGTCGCTCCACCGCGACCGAAGGAGGCTCCCAGACCGGGAACCGTGGCGGAGTGTCAAATACGAGCTTGGTTGTCGACCTGTATGACGCCCGCGGCGGTGAAGAGCTTCTTGATGACGTAGTTCTCTTCGTTGTCCAGTGTCGCGCCGCCCAGCGAGGCGATGCCCATGGTGCGCCGCAGTGGCCGGCCCTCGGCGTCGTGGTCCTGCCATGCGTTGCGCCGCGAGGCGATGAACCTCTCGGCCACCATGTCGATGGCGGTGTCCAGCTCCAGCGGCTGCCACTGCGTGGCGCGGGGCGCCCGGTAGAGGACGCTGACCTGCCGGCCAGGCGAGTTGACCAACTGTTCGCTGGCCGACCCTTTCGGGCACAGCCGCCCCCGTGAGATCGGTGAGTTGGGATCGCCCTCGATCTGCACGACCTGCTCGTCCTTGACATAGACGCGCTGGCCGCAGCCGACCGCGCAGTAGGGGCAGACGCTTTGCACCACTCGGTCGGCGGTAGCGGTTCGCGGCGCGATGCTGCGGGTGTGTTCGGAGGTGACTGCCGGCCCGCGGCCGAACATGTCGCCGGTGCGCAGTTGCCGGATTACCGGCCACTCCAAGAACTTTCGCTCTATCATTTGTGAATCCTAACGCTGTTGGCGTTCCCCGTGAAGCACCGCGGCCCCAGTCACCCGCACAGCGGCAACTCGACCTCGAGTCGGTAGTCGGCAATGGGCCGCCCCCGGGGTTCGGCCGTGCACTGCACGCGATACGTCACCGAATTGGGGCGCAGGTGACGTTCCTCGGCCGCGGCGGTGCAACTGGAGCCAGTGCCCGGGAAGAACTGCGGTGTTTTGCGTAACCGCTCGTCGCTGTCGGTCGCAGTGGCCGGGAGACCGGAAAACCTCGCCGATGCATGCCGTCGCGGCGTCGACGGCTGTTTCCATACCAGCGGTCTGGCCCGCGTGGATCACGACGGCTACAACATGTACCCGCGCGAGATCGCGGAAGTGCGCTACGAATCCCTCTGCTCCTAGCGCTACTTCAGTTGGCTACGCACCCCGTCTTCGATCCTCTTGCCGATACCAGGATCGATGTTGCGCCAGTACTCGAACACGCGGGACAGCACGGGTTCCTTCACCCCGTCGGAGACGTGCTGAACGACATTGTGCACCAAGCGCTCACGTGCCGCGTCGTCCATGACATCGCGCACCAGGGCGCCGGCTTGTCTCCAGTCGTCATCGTCGGGCCGTAGCGTGTAGGCGGCACGCACCATTTCTCCGCCGTCGGCTGCCCAGCGCACCACGGACGCCCGCTCTTGATCGGCTTTCGGCCCCCCGTACGAGTTGGGCGCGTACACCGGGTCCGTGGTGTTGACGAAGCGCATCTGCCCGTCCTTGGAATAGCTGCGCACCGCGGACCTGGGTGCGTTGACCGGGATCTGGTCATGGTTGGCTCCGACCCGGTAGCGGTGCGCGTCGGCGTAGGCGAAACTGCGCCCGAGCAAAAGCTTGTCTGGGCTCAGTCCCGTGCCGGGTACCTGGGCGTGCGGTGCAAAGGTCGCCTGCTCGACTTCCGTGTGGTGGTCGACGAAGTTGCGGTCGAGGGTCAACTTGCCGAGATCGATGAGCGGATAGTCGGCGTGCGGCCACACCTTGGTCACATCGAACGGGTTGAGCCGGTAGCTCTTGGCGTCTTCGAACGGCATGATCTGCACCTTCACCGACCAACTCGGGTAGTCCCCGGCCTCGATGGCATCATGCAGATCGCGCATGCAGCAGTCCGGATCGGTGCCCGCCAGCCGATCGGCCTCTTCCTGCGTCAGCCACTGGTTACCCTGGTCGGTTTTGAAGTGGTACTTCACCCAGCAGATCTCCCCGCTGGAGTTGAGCCAGCTGAACGCGTGCAGACCGAATCCGTCCATGTGCCGAAACGTCTTGGGGATACCCCGATCTCCCATGACCAGCGTCACCAGATGAGCTGACTCGGGCGAGAGTGTCCAAAAATCCCACTGCATGTTGTGGTCGTGACAATTGGTGTTCGCCCGGCGCTTGGCGGATCGGATCAGCTGCGGAAACTTGAGTGGGTCGCGGATGAAAAAGATCGGAACGTTGTTACCGACGATGTCCAGGTTGCCCTCGGAGGTGTAGAACTTCACCGAGAATCCCCGGGTATCGCGTAGCGTGTCGGCGCTGCCGCGCTCGCCGGCATTGGTTGCCAGCCGCACGAACGCCTCAGTCTTGACGCCCGGCTGAAATACCGCCGCCTTCGTGTAGGCGCTCAGATCGTTGGTCACCTCGAAACGGCCGAACGCGCCGGTCCCCTTGGCGTGCGGCTGACGTTCCGGTACCCGCTCCCGATTGAATGCCGCCAGCTGCTCGATCAGGTAGAAATCCTGCAAGAGCAGCGGCCCGTCGGGACCCAACGATAAAGAGTGTTCGTCGCTTGGCGCCGGCGCACCGGCATTCGTGGTGGTGTAGTTATCCGTCATTGGTGCCGCTCCTCGCTTGTTTCGGGCAGGCTTCCCCTTTCACCAGACGGACGGCGAATGTCGCGGTACCACCGACCTGACCGGAGGAACGGGGCTGTGGCTCATTATTCGCTGGGCAGCCGCGGGCCGCGCCTTCATGGCCGAATATTGTGACATTCTGCCGAAAATCGCGCGACAGCTTTGGACGGCGACCAACCAGCGCCGAAAGGGGTCCCGCACTGCGGGGGCGCGGTGAACACCGAGCCCGCTCCGACTGCAATTGCGCCGAATTATCGACATTGAACCAATGGCTGCGGAACTTACGGCCATTTTTCCGCGCAATTTAGTTTCGCTGGTAATAACTCGCGGTTTGTCAGCCGGGTCAGGATATCAACATCAATTCCGTGGATCGCCACAATGTTCGCCTGCGGGGGTTGATTGGCGGCTTGTCCGGCGAATAATGACATCCATCCCTGGTCCCCGTGGCGAGGTCGGCAACGTCGGTTACCCGCCGTGGGAGGGCGATCACGATCCCGAACCTGGACAAGGAGGCACCATGACTATCACCAAGGCGCCGGCCTATCCGACCGCGAACGGCAGGCGCTTCGACCTGGACGTGTCGCCTGATGCGCTGAAGGCGTCTCGGTCGGAGAATCCGGATCTGCCGCCATATCAGGACTATCAGCATACCGATCGGCTGGACAATTTCACCGTGATGGAGGTGGCCGGCAAGAGTCGCTGCCACGGAATGCATCTCGAGGGCATGGCCTATCCGATCACGCCGATGGGAATGCACTACTTACTGATCCACTACGACGTCCCCAATATCGACGAGAAGAGCTATCAGCTCGAGGTTGGTGGCCTGGTCAAGAACCAGCTGACGTTGGACATGGACAAGATCCGCAGCCTGCCGAAGGTCACCATGCCGGCCACCATGGAATGCTGCGGCAACGGCCGGGCGAGCCAGCGGTGGCGGTTGTGGGCGCACGTGCCGTGGAACCACGACGCGATCGGCACCGCCGAGTGGACCGGCGTCCCGTTGCACGCCGTGCTGGAGCAGGCCGGCGTCCAAGACGACGCGGTGGAAATTCTGTTCACCGGACTCGATACGGGAATCCAGGGCCCGCCGGATTGCGCGGAAGTGCAGCACTTCCAGCGCAGCCTGACCGTCGACTACGCGATGAACCCCGATAACGACGTGCTGCTGTGCTACGAGATCAACGGCCAGCCGCTGCCGCCGCAGCACGGATTCCCACTGCGGCTGTTGGTCCCGGGCTGGCTGGGCATGGCCAACGTCAAGTGGCTCGGGTCGATCGAGGCCATCGACTGGCGGCTGACCAAGAACCAGATGAAGTGGTACAGCTACGCCGAGGATGACAACTACCGCAATCTTACGATGGCCACCTTCCAGCAGGTCCGGGCGATGATGATCCCGCCGGGTATCCCCGACTTCCTTTGCCGGATAAGGCATCTGGAGGCGACGGACGCCGTCGAACTGCGTGGCCGGGCCTGGTCGGGAGGGCGCACCATCGAAAATGTGGAAGTCAGCGTCGACGGCGGTGACACCTGGTCGCAAGCGAAACTTGACGACAAAGCGGTCGGCAAGTGGGCCTGGGTCGGCTGGTCGTTCACATGGAAGAATGTCACCCCGGGCCAGTACCTGCTGCAGTGTCGTGCCACCGACAGTGACGGAAACGTCGCCAAGGACGACGACTTCGCTCGCGACTACTACGCGATGGACAACACCATGCCGCACATGGTGGACGTCAACGTCTACCCCAAAGGCACGCTGACGGTCGGCAACCAGATCGAATGCAAGGTGCAGTTCCCGTCGCTGTAAATTCCTTTGCTGATCGTGATGGACTCCGCCACTACGGTCAGCCGCAGCAGCTTCAGCCATCCGTCGCGTCCCACCCGTAGCCGCGGGCCGGCCGCCGGGGTGTTCTCGATTCCGCCGGCCCACGTCGTGGTGTCGATGACGTTGTGCGGCAACTTGAGTTGGTCGCGGTACTCCGCGATCGGAGCCTGGCTGGACTCAGCGGCTCGACGCCGGTCAAAGGGCGGTACCGCTTAGCGCCGGGTCGGGTCAGCCGAAATGCGGTTCGGAGGAGGATTGTCGCGGCCCGGTGGCGACTCGCATCAGCGTCGTCTATCGCGGCTGGTCAACGCAATCGCGGGAGAAAAGCCGCAATCGACTTGTCTTTTCGGAACTGGTCGTTACTGTGAACGAGGCTGAGCAGACCTTGACCGCTTACCCGAGGAGAAGCGCAGATGGCCATCGGTAACCGGCGTCATTGGAATAAGGCGCCCCTGGTCTGCGTCGGCGCCACAGCCGCCTTGGTCGGCGGGTTCGCGCCGATCATGGCCCCGGCAGCCCGCGCTGACCTGTGGGATCTGTTCGTCGACCCGACAAGCGATGTCCTTTCCGCCGGCCCGGCCAACGATGCATTCGGCGACTTCGCCGATCTCAGCACCAGTCTGGGCAGTGCCGAGGCGGGGCCGCTCGACTTCTGGCAGTCGATCAACGACTCGCTCCAGGACTGGCTCGCCAGTGCGTCGGGTATGCAGCTGGTCGAGATGATCAATCAGCCGTTCGTATATCTGTTCGGGCGCGACCTGATCGGCAACGGCCTCGACGACTTCACCGACGCGAACACCTCGCTGCTGGGCAGTACGGGCATGTTCGGTGACCTCGGCGACGGCGGGTTCCTGTTCGGCAACGGCGGGGCCGGGGCGGACGGCGAGGCCGGTGTCAACGGCGGCGTCGGCTGGGCGGGCGGGTCGGCCGGGGTGTTCGGCGACGGCGGCGATGGCGGTGCGGGGGCGGCCGGCGCGGCAGGTGGTGCCGGTGGCAACGGCGGCAGCATATTCGGCAACGGCGGCAATGGGGGCGCCGGCGGTGATTCCGCCGGTGTCGCGGTGCCCGGCGGTGACGGCGGCGCGGGCGGTAACGCCGGCTCCTGGTTCGGCAACGGCGGGAACGGCGGTGACGGCGGTCTCGGCCTGCTGGGCGTTCAGGGCGTGTCCGCTGGGGCCGGGAGCGCCGCCGGTAACGGTGGCGCCGGCGGTAATGGCGCGTCCCTGGGCTACGGCAACGGTGGTAACGGCGGTGCCGGCGGCACGGGCGGCGACGGGGCCGCGGTGAGCGGAAGCGGCGGCGGCGGCGGAGGAGGTGGCGGAGGCGGCGGCGCCTCGGGCACCAATACCGCGGGCGGCAACGGTGGTCGCGGCGGCGCGGGCGGCAGCGCCGCTTTGATGTCCGGAAACGGCGGCAACGGTGGTGACGGCGGCAACGGCGGCTACGCCGGAATCAGGGGACCCGACAGCCCCGGCGGCCAGGGTGGTGCCGGTGGCCAAGGCGGCGCGGGCAGCATCAGCGGTAGCAACGGCGAAGCCGGCGCTACCGGGAACACGCCGGGCAGCCATGGCGGCGGCGGTGGCGGATGCGTCCCCAACCCCGGTGGCGGCGGCCCGGGCGGTCCGGGCAGCGGCACTGGCTGTAACTCCTAGCGGGTCTCCGGGGTTGCCCAGTCGACCGCGGCGGCCATCACCCAACCGAGGACTCCGGCCACCAGGCCGAACCCGAGGTGGAAAAGTGCCTTGTCGCCCAAGCCCACCATGCCCGCATGGTGACTGCCCATGATCCCCGTCGCAATCGGAACAGCAAGCGCGACAAGGTGTATGGGAGCGGCGGCCAGCGCCACCAGCCATCGGCGGCTGCGCACGGCCGGGTTGGTGGTCAGTAGGCACAGAAACGCCGCGGCTCCCAGGTAGCGAACGCCGGCCCAGGGGCCGGGCCCGGACTGCAGCAGCACGGTGGCTGCCGTGGACGCCGCCCCCACCGCGAGCACCGTCTGAGGTCGTCGCGCGGTGAGGGCCACCGCCACCAGCAGGGTCAGCCACACCAGGCCGCGATGCCCGGGCAATCCCAGCGGTATCCGCATTTCGGAGGACAAGGTGATCAGCACAGCAGCGGCAGCCGGGAACACGACGTCGCGGGCCAGAGCCAGGGTGGAGGGTCTCGGCGTGGTCCACGGCATCACGGTCATCGCCTCAAGGTAGGCCCGGCGGCCGGGTCGCACAACCTCATCTGAGGGTGAGATCGACGCCGTGGAGCTTGAATACGTATCGAAGGCTGCATACGGTCATGCACATGCGGTCATCTGCTGGGTGCCGGTTCGGACTGGGTTTGGCGGCGCTTGTCGTTGCCGCCGGAGTGGCAGGTTGCGGTTCCGAGACCGCTACCGACACGGCGACGGGGTATCACCTGGTGATCCGGCAGGACGGCCGAACACTGGATGAGTTCGATCTGGCCCGATTGGGTGGCCTGCCGCAGACCGAGATAGCCACGCCGCAATCCCACGGAAGCCCCGTTCAGCGAGGCCCTGCGGTGCGCGCGGTTCTGAACGCTGCCGGAGCCACGGCGGTTCACAGCGTTCGGTTCGAAGGACGCGATCCGGCGCAGACGCTGACCGCCGCGGAGCTCACCGACCAGGTCGTGTTGAGCTTCACCAAACGCGACACGGTCAAGCTGGCGGGGGTGGATCTCGATCGCGACCGGTGGGTCCGTGATGTCAGTGTTGTGGTCGTCAACCCGTGACGGTCTTTGCCGGCGTCGACCTGCTGATCGGTATCGACGACACCGATGACCAGTTCAGTCCCGGTACCGGGCGACGTGCCCGAGCGCTGTTGCGGGAGATGGCCGCTGCCGGGCTGGGCAGCGAGGCCGGCGCCACCCGGCACCAACTCCTGGTCGACGATCGGGTCCCCTACACGTCGCATAACTCCAGTGCCTGCCTGGCCTGGCGCAGTCCCGGCGCCGACCCCCACGAAGTGCGCGATGAGATCATCGGCTTTGTCGCGGGCTTCCTGGAACGGGTATGCCCGCCGGCCGCGGACCCCGGTCTGGCGGTGGCGATTCCGGCGGATGTGCCAGATGTCGGACCACTGGTGGAGTTCGGTCGGCGGGCCAAACGAGAAGTGCTGCAGCGGGCGCAGGCCCGTCGTCTCGGCGATGAACTGGGTGTCCACGTATCCGGTCACGGCGGCACTCAGGACGGGGTTCTGGGTGCCTTGGCGGCAGTCGGTCTGCAGCTGTCCGGCAACGACGGCCTGTTCATCACATTGCCCGGACTCGGAAACCTGCCCACCGAGTCCACCGTCGAGGAGCTCCTGGCCAGTGTGCCCATCGACGATGCCCGTGACGGCAGTGGCCACCGACCGGCCGCGGGAGAGCTGATCGAACTGGGCGACTGGGTCCGGCCCGTTCTGCTGGAGGGGTGCGCCGTGCTGCTACTAGACCCGCCGGTGCGGTGCTCCGATAGTCGCCGTCGGTGGCGCACCGCACCGCGGTCGGTGGTCAAGAAACACTGAGGGGTATCCGCAGTTACGGGAACGACGACGGCCTGGGTAGGCATATCGTGACTGCAACTGCGTCATTATTCCGCAGGTATGGTTGGCGACGTACCGGCCGGAAGGGGTTCCGCCATGGTCCTGGATGTTGTGCCCGAGGGCTTGGCTGCGACAAGCGCGGCGGTCGAGGCGATCGCCGCGGCGCTGGCGGCGGCGCATGCGACCGCGGCTCCGTCGATCACCGCGGTGGTAGCGCCGGCGATCGATCCGGTGTCGCTGCAGGCCGCGGCCGAACTCAGCGTGCAGGGCAGCCAGCATGGGGCGGTCGCTGCGCGCGGTACCGAGGTGTTGGGCCGCGCCGCGGTGGGGGTCGCGCAAGCCGGGGTCAACTACCAGGTCGCAGACACCGTGGCGGCGTCGGTGTTCCCGCGATAGCGGTGTGCTGATGTCGGCCTCCGCCGCCTGGATGGCGGCCCCGCCGGAGGTGCATTCGGCGATGCTGAGCACCGGGCCGGGGCCGGGGCCGCTGCTGGCCGCGTCGGCGGCCTGGGCGACGTTGAGTAGCGAATACCTCAGTGCTGCAAGCAATCTCACTGCCGTTCTCGGCGATTCCCAACAGATCTGGGCCGGCCCGACCGCCGAAGCGTATACGGCAGCGCATCTGCCCTATGTGGCTTGGCTGCAGCTGGCCGGCACGCTCAGCGCCCGGACCGCCGCCCAGCACCAGGTGATCGCCTCGGCCTACAGCAGTGCCCTGGCGGCCATGCCGACCCTCGCCGAGTTGGCCGCCAACCACGCCACCCATGCGGTGCTGGTGGCCACCAATTTCTTCGGGATCAACACTGTGCCGATCGCGGTCAATGAGGCCGATTACGCGCGGATGTGGACCCAGGCCGCCACTGTCATGAGTGCCTACCAAGCGACCGCCGAGACTGCGCGCAGCTTGGGACACTCCAGCGGCAGCGCACCAGCGGGGGCGGCAGCGGCCGGAGACGGTACCGGTGGTGGCGGTGGCGGGGGAGGCAACGGCGGTAACAGCGGCAGCGGTGGCGGATCCTTCGACCTGCCCACGCCGGCCGAGATCTGGCAGATGCTCTTCGGCTCCGACGGTCAGCAGGTGCCCGGACAAGGTCAGCCGAACTGGAGTCCCGCGGAATTCCTGCAGAACCTGTCCAATTTCGTCAACGGCAACGACAAGGCGCTGGCCTGGCTGCAGCAGAACTTCCAAGGCGTGCTGACTCCCGCCCAGTGGTGGCAGCTGACGAGTTACTTCGTCGCCTGGCAGACCTACCGCGCCGTCAACTGGACACTGCGCAGCCTGCGCTTCCTGCTGCAGCTGTCTCCACTGCTCGCGGGCGTCGGGCTGAACTTGGCGATCGGCAGCCTGGCGGCACTGGCACCGCCGACCGGCCTGGCCGGGTTGGCGGGGCTGGCCGGTATTCCCGCACCGGCGGTGCCGGCGGCGGTACCGGCCGCCCCGGTTGCGATGCCACCGGTCATCCCTGGTGGCGCGCCGGCGCCGAACCCTGCGACGGTGCCGGCTTCGGCAGCGCCTGCAGCCCCGGCGGCGACATTGCCCGCCCCCGCTGCCTCCGCCGGCCCCGGACCGCCACCACCGGCGGCGCCCCCGTTGATCGGCACCGAGGGCACGTTCCACAGCTACCTGGTGGGCTGGCTTCCCTCGTCGCACAGCGCTGCCGGCAGTGCGGGCGTGAAATCGGCCCGGCCCGCCGCCGGTGTTGCGGCCGCTGCGGCGGTTGGTGAAGCGGCGACCGGCGCGACGCGCCATGGCGGCCGTCGGCGCGGCAGGTTGATCGACCCCGGCTATCGCTACGAATACCTCGAGGACGACGACCCGGCTCCCGACCAGGCCCCACCGCCGAAGCTCCGCCCCAGCGCAGCCGGCTTCACGGGGACGCTCGGCAAGACCGGGTTGGCGCGTGCCGCCGGTCTGGCGGACCTGATCGGAGACGAGTACGGCGGAGGCCCCAGCCTCCCGATGCTGCCCACGTCCTGGGAACCGCAGGTCGGGAGCTCGCCGACCGAATAGAAGTTAATCCGTATTCGCGGCTGTTAATCCAATTAAAGGTTCGTAGAACGAGGTAAATGACGTAACATTGTTCCTCAGTTATTGACTGGACTGACTCCGCCGGCGCTGTTGTCCGGGAGTGCTGTGGCCGCTCTCAACGATGCGAGCAACGGGCGGTCGTGGCCTCGATGGAACCGGAACGGCGTGGGCTGCGACTAATCGGTAGTTGAGAGGAGTGCGGGGATGAGTTTGTTGGATGCGCATATTCCGCAGTTGGTGGCGTCGGAGTCGGCGTTTGGTGCCAAGGCGGCGTTGATGCGGTCGACGATGGCGCAGGCGGAGCAGGCGGCGATGTCGGCGCAGGCGTTTCATGTGGGTGAGGCGGCTGCGGCGTTTCAGGGGTCGCATGCGCGGTTTGTGGCGATGGCGGCGCGGGTGAATGCGTTGCTGGATATGGCGCAGGTGAATCTGGCGGATGCCGGTTCGACGTATGTGGCGGCTGATGCGGCTGCGGCTTCTGGTTACACCGGGGTTTAGGGAGGGTTTGTCTGATGTCGCAGATTATGTACAACTACCCGGCGATGTTGGCCCATGCGGCTGAGATGAATGGGTATGCGGGCACGTTGCAGGCTGTGGGTGCTGATATTGCCAGTGAGCAGGGGGCGTTGTCGGCGGCGTGGCAGGGCGATACGGGTATGACGTATCAGGCGTGGCAGGCGCAGTGGAATCAGGCGATGGAGGAGTTGGTGCTTGCCTATCGTGCGATGGCCTCCACGCATGAGACCAACACCTTGATGATGAATGCGCGCGACACCGCCGAAGCCGCCAAGTGGGGCTGACAGAGCGCAAGCTCTGGCCCGTTGGGGCGGGTTTCGCTGGCATTGTTTGGGCAGTCCACCGTGCGCGCCCCGGCGTAGGGTCCGTGGAATGCCTCTAATGCGTAGTGACGGTGACAGCTGGGACATCACCACGAGCGTCGGTTCGACGGCCTTGTTCGTGGCCGCCGCCCGGGCCCTGGAAGCCGCCAAACCCGATCCGGTTGCAGTCGATCCGTATGCGGAGCTGTTCTGCCGGGCGGCCGGCGGGGACTGGGCGGCCGTGCTGGACGGCAACCTGCCCGACCACGAGCTGCTGTCCAGCGAATTCGGGCAGCACTTCGTCAATTTCCAGGGTGCACGCACCCGCTACTTCGACGACTACTTCAACGGAGTCGCAGAGGCCGGGGTGCGCCAGGTCGTGATGCTGGCGGCCGGACTGGACTCCCGTGCATTCCGGTTGTCCTGGCCGGATGCAACGACGATCTTCGAATTGGACCAGCCGCAAGTGCTCGGCTTCAAGAGCTATGTGTTGTCGCAGCGCGGCATCCGTCCCACGGCCGAACGCCGCGAGGTCGCCGTCGACCTGCGCGAGGATTGGCCCCAGGCGCTGCGTGACGCCGGCTTCGACCCGACCCGGCCCTCGGCATGGATCGCCGAGGGCCTGCTGATCTACCTGCCCGCCATTGCTCAGGAGCAGCTGTTCTCCGGTATCGATGGCCTGGCTGCTTCGGGCAGCCACGTCGCGGTTGAGGACGGCACCCCGATGCCCCAGGACGCGTATGAAGCCGCGGTTGCGGCCGAAGTCGAGGCAGGCGACGACACCCGCATCTTCCATCGGCTGGTCTACAACGAGCAACACGCTCCCGCGGATCAGTGGTTCGGTGCGCGGGGCTGGACCGCGACGGTGACTCCGTTGGCCGATTGCCTGCGCCAGTTGGGCCGCTCCGTTCCTGAGCCGGACACCCCGGCCGGTCAGATGATCCAGCGGAACTCGTTGATGTGGGCAGTCAAGAGGTAGCTGCGGCCCGTGGCCGCCGCCGGGAACCGCTGTGGAAGACGAACCCCGCATGGGGTAGCGTGCGGGACAATCGAAAATGATTTTCAATAAGGAGTCGGTGATGAGTTGGGACGACGTCGGCGCGTCAACGTCCAGATCACGGGCCGGAAAACGGTCCACGACAGTGATGGAAGTCGCTCTCCGGCCGTACCGTTCGATCTCGACAGTTAGCTTATGCAATGCTAACTTCAGCCGAGTTGGTTCAGTCAAAAATAGCGAAGGGGCGAGCCACGCATGAACAACGGTGATGCGGCTCTGCTCACCCCGCAACCGCGAGTCGATGAGGAAACCCTCAGCCGGTTTGCCACCTGCTGTCGAGCCCTCGGTCTCGAGGTTTACCAGCGGAAACGCCCTGCGGACCTGACGGCGGCGCGTACTGGTTTCGCGGCGCTCACCCGGGTTGCGCACGAGCAGTGCGACGCCTGGATCGGCCTGGCTGCTGCCGGCGATCAGTCGCCGCGGGTGCTGGCCGCCATCTCGCAGACCGCCGCCGGCGCCGGCGCCCTGCAGCGGCGCCTGGATCTTCAGCAGGGTGCTCTCGGTTTCCACTACGACACCGGGCTCTACTTGAAACTGCGGGCCACCGAAGCCGACGACTTCCACCTCGCCCACGCCGCGCAATTGGCGATGGCTGGCCGATGCGCCGAGGCAAACGCGGTGGTCGCCGAGATCGCCCAGCGGCGTCCCGATTGGAATGACGTGCGGTGGATGGCGATCGCGGTGAACCACCACGCCGGACGCTGGTCGGACATGGTCAAGCTGCTGACCCCTATCGTCAACGACCCCGACCGCGACGAGCTGTTCACGCACGCCGCCAAGATCGCGCTGGGTATCGCATTGGCGCGGCTAGGTATGTATGCGCCGGCCTTGTCGTACCTGGAGGAGCCGGAGGGGCCGATCGCGGTGGCGGCCACCGACGGGGCGTTGGCCAAGGGACTGATCCTGCGGGCCCAAGACGATGAGGAATCCGCGGCCGAAGTGCTGCAGGACCTCTATGCCGCCAACCCGGAGAACGAGCAGGTTCAACATGCCTTGTTGGACCATAGTTTCGGGATCGTCACGACCACCGCGGCTCGGATCGCGGCCCGGACCGACCCCTGGGACCCGGACACGGAGCCGAGCGCCGAAGACTTTGTCGATCCGTCCGCCCACGAGCGCAAGGCCGAACTGCTGGCCGAAGCCGAGCGCGAACTCGGCGAGTTCATCGGGCTCTCCGAGGTCAAGAACCAGGTGCAGCGGCTCAAGAGCTCGGTGGCCATGGAAGTGGTGCGCAAGCAGCACGGGCTGGCCGTCGGCCAGCGCACGCACCACCTGGTCTTCGCCGGGCCTCCCGGGACGGGTAAGACCACCATCGCCCGCGTGGTGGCCAAGATCTACTGCGGCCTGGGGCTGCTGAAGAAAGAGAACATCAAAGAGGTGCACCGTGCCGATCTGATCGGTCAGCACATCGGTGAGACCGAGGCAAAGACCAACGCCATCATCGACAGTGCTCTCGACGGTGTGCTGTTCCTCGATGAGGCATACGCGTTGGTGGCCACCGGCGCCAAGAACGACTTCGGCTTGGTGGCCATCGACACGCTGCTGGCGCGGATGGAGAACGACCGCGACCGGCTGGTGGTGATCGTCGCCGGTTACCGAGCCGACCTGGACCGGTTCCTGGACACCAACGAAGGTCTGCGGTCACGTTTCACCCGCAGCATCGACTTCCCGTCCTACCAGCCCCCGGAGCTGGTCGAAATCGCGCACAAGATGGCCGAGCAGCGCGACAGCCGTTTCGAGCAGTCCGCACTTGAAGACATGCAGGCGCTGTTCGGTCAGCTGGCCGAGGCGACGCACCCCGACGCCAACGGCGTCGCCCGGCGCAGCCTGGACATCGCCGGTAACGGCCGCTTCGTGCGAAACCTGGTCGAACGCTCCGAGGAAGAGCGCGAATTCCGGCTTGACCATTCCGAACAGTCCGGCACCGGGCTGTTCACCGATGAGGAGCTCATGACCATTACGACCGAAGATGTTCGTAACTCGGTGGCACCGTTGCTGCGTGGCCTGGGCCTGGAGGCCAAGGCATGAGCGCGGCTCAGCCCGACCGGTCCGATGACGAGCGGCGCTCGTTCGCCTCGCGTACCCCGGTCAACGAGAATCCCGACCGGGTCGAATACCGGCGTGGCTTCGTCACCAAGCACCAGGTCAGCGGCTGGCGGTTCGTCATGCGGCGGATCGCCTCCGGCGTCGCCCTGCACGACACCCGGATGCTCGTGGAGCCGCTGCGCTCCCAAGCGCGTGCAGTGCTGATGGGCTTGCTGGTGCTGGCCACGGTCGCGGGCGGTTGCTTCGTCTTCACCCTGATCTGGCCCAACAGTGCGGCCAACAACGACCCGGTGCTGGCAGACAAGTCCACCGCCGCGCTGTATGTGCGGGTCGGCGACCAGCTGCACCCGGTGCTGAACCTGACTTCCGCGCGGCTGATCGCCGGTCGGCCGGTCAACCCGACCGTGGTGAAAAGCACTGCGCTGGACAAGTTCGCCCGCGGCAACCTGATCGGCATTCCGGGAGCCCCGGAACGCATGGTGCAGAGCAGCGCCCGTGACGCCGATTGGACGGCGTGCGACTCGGTGACCGGTTCGACTGCCGGGGTCACGGTGATCGGCGGGCCGTTGGCCTACAGCGGTTCTCGCGCCGGTGCGCTGGACGCGCAGCATGCGGTGCTGGCCGACAACGGTGCCGGCGCATGGCTGCTGTGGGACGGCAAGCGCAGCCGGATCGACCTGGCCGACCACGCCATCACCGGTGCCCTGGGCCTCGGCGAGCGGGGTTCGGCGGTGCCCACCCCGCGCCCGATTGCGACCGGACTGTTCAACGCGATCCCGGAGGCACCCGCACTGGTTGCGCCGGTGATTCCCGGCGCCGGTGGCAAGCCGGGATACGACCTGCACGTGGCAGCGCCGGTGGGCGCAGTTGTGGCGGCACACTCCCTGGACGGCAACTCCGACGGCACCCTGCGCTACTACGCGGTGCTGGAGGACGGCTTGCAGCCGATTTCTGGTGTGTTGGCGGCGGTGTTGCGTAACACTGATTCGCAGGGTTTGGATCGGCCGCCGGTGTTGGGTGCCGATGATATTGCGCGGTTGCCGGTCTCGCGGCAGTTGGATGTGTCGCGTTTTCCGGAGCAGCCGGTCAAGGTGGTTGATGCGGTGTCGGCGCCGGTGACGTGCGCATACTGGAGTAAGCCTGCTGGGGCGAGTACGAGTTCGTTGACGTTGTTGTCGGGTTCGACACTGCCGCTGCGTGAGGGTGTGCGCACCTTGGATCTGGTGGGCGCGGGAGTGGGCGGGACCGCCGCACGCGTCGCGTTGGCCCCGGGATCAGGCTACTTCGCTCAGAGTGTCAACAGTGACCCGGCGGCCAACGCCAGTGTGGGCCCGCTGTTCTGGATCTCCGACACCGGTGTGCGGTATGGCATCAACACCGAGGCCGGCACCACTGGCGGCGACGGAGACACCATCACCGCGCTCGGCCTAAGTGAGCCGGCGTTGCCGATTCCGTGGTCGGTGTTGTCGCAGTTCGCCCTTGGACCCACTTTGTCGCGGAGTGATGCGTTGTTGGCGCATGACGGGTTGGCGCCGGATCAACGGCCGGGCCGCCGTGCCACCGCTGAGCTGGGTACCGGATCTAACGGGGGAGAGACCCGATGAGTCGTTTGATTTTTGAGGCCCGTCGTCGGCTGCCGGTTCCGCCCACGGATAAGGGCACGATCACTATTGAGCCGCCGCCGGAGTTGCCGCGGTTGGTTCCGGCGTCGTTTTTGCAGCGCGCGTTGCCGGTAGTGATCGTGATCCTGATCGTGGGCATGGTGATTGCCATGGTTGCG
Source organism: Mycobacterium sp. SVM_VP21 (assembly GCA_024758765.1). NCBI lineage: Bacteria > Bacillati > Actinomycetota > Actinomycetes > Mycobacteriales > Mycobacteriaceae > Mycobacterium > Mycobacterium cavoris. The sequence goes on along the minus strand of CP101406.1, from coordinate 1,451,043 downwards.
ACGGGGATGCGGCTGGTGTCGCCGGTGATGTTGTTCTTCCCGTTTGCGTTGTTGGTGGCCGCGGCCGGGATTTATCGGGGTGGGGACAAGAAGGCCCGCACGGTTGAGGTGGATGCCGAGCGGGCGGACTATCTGCGGTATTTGTCGGTGGTCCGCGACAACATTCGCGGTGCTGCGGCTAAGCAGCGGGCGGCCGCGGAGTGGTCGCATCCGGATCCGGTGGATTTGGTGGCGGTGCCGGGTTCGCGGCGCCAGTGGGAACGCGACCCCCATGATGAGGATTTCTTGGTGGTGCGCACGGGGCGGCATGTGGTGCCGTTGGCCAGTGCGGTGCGGGTGACTGACACTGCCGATGAGATTGATTTGGAGCCGGTGTCGCACAGTGCATTGCGCAGCCTGCTCGATACCCAGCGGACGGTGCGTGATGTTCCGGTGGGTGTGGATGTGACGAAGCTGTCGCGGGTCACCGTGCTCGGCGAGGGCGACAACGCGGCAGACGAGGTACGCGCTGCGGTGCGGGCGTGGGTGGCGCAGGCGGTGACGTGGCACGACCCGACCATGCTGGGGGTGGCGTTGGCGTCACCGGAGTTGGAGTCGTCGGCATGGTCGTGGTTGAAGTGGTTGCCGCATACCGATATCGCTGGCCAGGTCGATGGGGTGGGCCCGGCCCGCTATTTGGCGACCAGTGCTGAGGAACTCAGTGGGTTGTTGGCCCCGGTGCTGGCAGCCCGCCCACCGTTTACCGGCGAGGCCGGTGAGACGGGCCGGCATTTGTTGGTGATCATCGATGACCCCGACTTTGATGTGGCGGCTTCGGTGTTGGGCGCTGCCCGCGCCGGAGTGACCATCATCGCCCGTAGTGCAGTGGCCCCGAACCGGGAGCAGTATTCCGATCCCGAACGCCCGATCCTGCGGATCACCGCGGGCGGGGGTGCTATTGATCGCTGGCAGTCGGGGGGTTGGCAGCGTTATGTCGATGCCGCTGATTCGTTGGGGGCTGCTGAGGCTGCGCATCTGGCGCGCCGGCTCTCGCGCTGGGATTCCAACCCGACGCATGCCGGGTTGCGGTCGGCCGGCACCCGTGGCGCGACGTTCACCACGCTGCTCGGTATCAATGATGCGTCCCGGTTGGATGTTCCGGCGTTGTGGGCGCCACGCACCCGGGATGAGGAGTTGCGGGTCCCGATCGGGGTGACCGCGACCGGGGAGCCGTTGTTCTTCGATCTCAAGGACGAGGCCGAGGGCGGCATGGGCCCGCATGGGTTGATGATCGGCATGACCGGGTCGGGTAAGTCCCAGACCCTGATGGCGATCTTGTTGTCGTTGTTGACGACGCATTCGGCGGATCGGTTGATCGTGATCTACGCCGACTTCAAGGGGGAGGCCGGCGCCGACATCTTCCGGCACTTCCCGCAGGTCGTTGCGGTGATCTCGAACATGGCCGAAAAGAAATCGTTGGCGGATCGGTTCGCCGACACCCTGCGCGGTGAAGTGGCGCGCCGCGAGTTGTTGCTGCGTGAGGCGGGCCGGCGGGTCCAGGGCAGTGCGTTTAACTCGGTGACCGAGTATGAGGCCGCGATCGCTGCCGGGCATGATCTGGCGCCGATCCCGACGCTGTTCATCGTGGCTGATGAGTTCACGTTGATGTTGGCCGATCATCCCGAGTACGCCGAGCTGTTCGACTACGTGGCCCGCAAGGGGCGTTCGTTCCGCATCCACATTCTGTTTGCGTCGCAGACCTTGGATGTCGGCAAGATCAAAGACATCGACAAGAACACCTCGTATCGGATCGGGTTGAAAGTCGCTTCTCCGAGTGTGTCTCGCCAGATCATCGGGGTCGAAGACGCCTATCACATCGAATCGGGCAAAGAACACAAAGGTGAGGGCTTTTTGGTGCCCGCCCCGGGGGCCGCACCGATCAAGTTCCGCTCCACCTATGTCGACGGGATCTATGACCCGCCGCGCCAGTCACGGGCGGTGGTGATGCACGCGATGCCCGAACCGAAGTTGTTCACCGCGGGTGCAGTCGATGCGGGGCAGGAAACGACGATCGTGGAGGTCGAGGAGGAGACCCTGGGTGCGCCGCGCAAGCTGATCGCCACGATCGGGGATCAGTTGGCGAACTACGGCCCGCAGGCTCCGGCGTTGTGGTTGGCGCCGCTGGATGAGCCGATCCCGCTCGCGGTCACGTTGGCCGGTGCCGGGATCAGCGAGCGGCAGTTGCGGTGGCCGTTGGGTGAGATCGACAAGCCGTTTGAGATGCGGCGTGACCCGCTGGTCTTCGATGCCCGCTCCGCTAGTGGGAACCTGCTGATTCACGGTGGCCCCAAGTCGGGCAAAACCACGGCGTTGCAGACGTTCATTTTGTCGGCGGCTGCGTTGCATTCTCCGCGGGAGGTCAGTTTCTACTGCCTCGATTACGGCGGCGGGCAGTTGCGGGCCCTGGAAGGTTTGGCGCATGTGGGCAGTGTGGCCTCGGGTTTGGAGCCTGAGCGGATCCGGCGCACCTTCGGGGAACTCGAACAACTGTTGACCGCACGTCAGCAGCGTGAAGCGTTCCGCGATGGCAGCATCGGCTCCCTCAACGACGGCTACGGCGAAGTGTTTTTGGTGATCGACAACCTGTATGCCTTCAGCCGCGACAACACTGATGCGTTCAACACCCGTAACCCGTTGCTGGCCAAGGTCACCGAACTGGTCAACGTCGGGCTGGCCTACGGCATCCACGTCGTGGTCACCACCCCCAGCTGGCTGGAAGTCCCGTTGGCCATGCGCGATGGCCTCGGCCTGCGCCTAGAGCTCAAGCTGCACGATGCTCGCGACAGCAACGTACGTGTCGCCGGAGCCCTCACCCGTCCGGCTGAAGCGGTGCCGGCCAATCAGCCCGGTCGTGGTCTGACGATGGCCGCCGAGCACTTCTTGATCGCCCAACCCGATCTGTCCCAGATCGAGGCGATCAACGCCCGGCACCCGGGGTTGGCCGCACCGCCGGTGCGGTTGTTGCCGACCAACCTGGCTCCCGAAGAAGTGGGCGTCGTCTATCCCGCGGTCGATCATGTGGTCATCGGGGTGCGCGAAGAGGACCTGGCGCCAGTGGAGGTGGACTTCACCGCCAACCCGCTGCTGCTGGTCCTCGGAGATGCCAAGTCGGGTAAAACCACCCTGCTGCGCCACATCATCCGCACCGTGCGCGATCACTCCACCGCCGATCAGGTGGCGTTCACCGTGCTCGATCGGCGCCTGCACCTCGTCGATGAGCCGCTGTATCCGGACAACGAGTACACCGCGAATGTGGATCGGGTCATCCCAGCGATGCTCGGGTTGTCGGCGTTGATCGGATCACGGCGCCCCCCCGCAGGATTGTCGGCGGCGGATCTGGCCGGGTGGAGCTATGAGGGCCACACCCACTACCTGATCATCGACGATGTCGATGCCATCCCCGACACCCCAGCCCTGACCGGCCCGTATGCGGGGCAGCGGCCGTGGACCACCCTGATCGAGTTGCTGTCGCAAGCAGGCGATCTCGGACTGCGCGTCATCGTCACCGGCCGCGCCACCGGCTCAGCACACGCGTTGATGACCAACCCGCTCCTGCGGCGGCTCAACGACCTGCAGGCCACCACTCTGATGCTGTCGGGCAACCCCGCCGACAGCGGCAAAATCCGCGGCCAACGCTTCGCACGCCTCCCCGCAGGACGCGCAATCCTGCTCGCCGACAACGACGAACCCACCTACCTACAACTGGTCAACCCGTCATTCAGCGAAAGTCTGACGCGCTGACGCGTATCGAATTACGGAAGGGGAAATTGTCATGACGCTCAATGTGGTTCCGGAAGGTCTCGCCGCCGCCAGTGCAGCGGTCGAGGCATTGACCGCCCGTCTGGCGGCGGCGCAGGCCAGCGCCGCGCCGTTGATCACCGCGGTGGTTCCGCCGGCGGCGGATCCGGTGTCGCTGCAGACCGCTGCCGGTTTCAGCGCGCAGGGCAGTGAGCATGCCGCGGTGGCCGCTCAGGGCGCCACCGAGTTGGGCCGCGCCGGTGTCGGTGTCGGTGAGTCTGGTATCAACTACGCCGCCGGTGACGCAGCCGGTGCGACCACCTATTTCGGCGGCCTTCGGGGCGGCGCCGGCTGATGATTTCCGCCCCGGTCTGGATCGCCTCCCCGCCGGAGGTGCATTCAGCATTGCTGAGCAGCGGCCCCGGAGCGGGTCCGTTGTTGTCGGCTGCCGGGGCGTGGAATTCACTGAGCGTCGAGTACGCCTCAGTGGCAGACGAACTCACCGCAGTGCTCGGTGCAGTGCAGACCAGCTCATGGCAGGGACCCAGCGCCGAGCAGTACGTGGCCGCGCACGCGCCCTACCTGGCGTGGCTGGGCCAGGCCAGCGCGGACAGCGCCGGGGTAGCGGCGCAGCATGAGGTGGCCGCCACGGCGTACACCAGCGCACTGGCGTCGATGCCGACACTGGCCGAATTGGCCACCAATCACATGACGCACGGGGTGCTGGTCTCCACCAACTTCTTCGGGATCAACACGATCCCGATCGCGCTCAACGAAGCAGACTATGTCCGGATGTGGATCCAGGCGGCCACCACCATGAGCACCTATCACGCAGTGTCCGGTGCGGCCCTGGCGTCGGCGCCACGCTCGGTGGAAGCACCGCCGGTGGTCAAGTCTGATTCGGCGCTGCCCGCCGACGACACCTCCTCAGGCACCGGGGATTTCTGGACGGACTTGTGGAACCAGCTGGTCCGGCTCTTCGAAGATCCGATCGGAACCATCAAGGCCATGCTCGCCAACCCGTCGGCCTGGTTCCCGCTGTTGTTCTTCATCGCCTACGAGGCGTTCTTCATCCCCTTCGGCTATACGTTCTGGTCGGTATTGCTCAGCTCGCCGTTTCTCTTGATGGGGATCGCAATCGGCGTGGTGAACGCGCTGTTGGCGGACGACATGGGGGAGCCGGTACCTGCCGCCGTAAAGCCGCCACCAGTCATGGTGCGCGGCGAACAGGCCCTCCCGCTGCCCGCGGCGGTGGGCGTCGGATCGGGCACGGTTCCGGCTGCGGGCGGCCCGGCAGTCAGTGGTGCACCGGCAGCGGGCGCGGCCCCAGGCGCGGTCCCCGGAACCCCGCTGCTCGCCTATTTGGTTGCGGGAGCACACCCCGGGAACAGCTTCGGTCCGACCCTGACCGATCGGGAACGCGGAAAGGCTCCCGCGGAAGGTATCCCCGCGGCCGCGGCGGGAGTGCGGTCGGCGACCCGCGAGAGTGCCCGGGCGCGACGCCGCAAGCGTGCGGTCATGCGCGACCATGCCGACGAATTCATGGATCTGGATTCGGGCCCCATCAGCGGCCCGGCCGACGCTGCTGCGGTGGGTTCGGATCGGGGAGCCGGCGGCCTGGGCTTCACCGGGACGGTAGGTAAGCGCGGTACCGCAACGGCGTCGGGCCTCGCCACGATGGCCGGCGACGGGTTCGGTCGCGGGCCAAGTATGCCGATGTTGCCCGATACCTGGGGTAACAACGAGGGCGTTGACCCGGAACGGGAACCGGAGTCGACGGAATGACGACCAAGAAATCAGAAGAAGTAACAGTGAAGAAAGGAGTGCAGCGATGAGTATGTTGGATGCGCATATTCCGCAGTTGGTGGCGTCGGAGTCGGCGTTTGGTGCCAAGGCGGCGTTGATGCGGTCGACGATGGCGCAGGCGGAGCAGGCGGCGATGTCGGCGCAGGCGTTTCATGTGGGTGAGGCGGCTGCGGCGTTTCAGGGGTCGCATGCGCGGTTTGTGGCGATGGCGGCGCGGGTGAATGCGTTGCTGGATATGGCGCAGGTGAATCTGGCGGATGCCGGTTCGACGTATGTGGCGGCTGATGCGGCTGCGGCTTCTGGTTACACCGGGGTTTAGGGAGGGTTTGTCTGATGTCGCAGATTATGTACAACTACCCGGCGATGTTGGCCCATGCGGCTGAGATGAATGGGTATGCGGGCACGTTGCAGGCTGTGGGTGCTGATATTGCCAGTGAGCAGGCGGCGTTGTCGGCGGCGTGGCAGGGCGATACGGGTATGACGTATCAGGCGTGGCAGGCGCAGTGGAATCAGGCGATGGAGGAGTTGGTGCTTGCCTATCGTGCGATGGCCTCCACGCATGAGACCAACACCTTGATGATGAATGCGCGCGACACCGCCGAAGCCGCCAAGTGGGGCTGACCCCAGTGATCCGCTCGATGAGGGAAGGCAGCTCGCCTTGAACAGGGGTGCTGACCCCAACGCTGCCGAACTAACCGTCGAGCAGGCCTGGTACATCGCGGAAACCGTTGGTGCCGGGTCTTTTCCGTGGGTTTTGGCGATCACCATGCCCTACGTGGACGCCGGGGAGCGGGGCGCGTTCATGGCGCGCCAGCGCGACGAGCTCACCCGGATGGGAGTTGTCTCGCCGGAGGGCACGGTCAATCCGGCCGTGGCCGAATGGATCCGGGTGGTGTGTTTCCCGGACCGGTGGCTGGACCTGCGCTACGTAGGTTCGGCTGCCGGCGGGACCCCCGAGATGTTGCGTGGCATCGTTGCGCGCCGCGACCAGAACACCGGTAAACCCGGACGGACGGTGGTGGCACTGCGCAATGCGCAACTGGTCACGTTCACCGTGATGGACATCGACGACCCGCGCCTGCTGGTCCCGGTGCTTGGAGCGGGCCTGCGGCAGCGCCCACCGGCCCGGTTCGACGAGTTCACCTTGCCGGCCCGGGTCGGTGCGCGCGCTGACGAGCGACTGCGCGCCGGTGCCCCGCTCGCCGAAGTGCTTGACTACCTCGGTATTCCGGTCTCAGCGCGGCCGATCGTGGAGTCGGTGTTCACCGGACCGCGTCACTACGTCGAGGTCGTCGCGGGATGCGCGCGAGACGGTCGGCATACCACCACCGAAGTCGGGATGAGCTTGGTCGACGCCGATGCGGGCCGCATCCTGGTCACCCCGTCGCAGGCCTTCGACGGCGAGTGGGTATCGACCTTCCGGCCTGGAACCGACTTTGCGACTGCCGTCGCGATAGAACAATTGACCGCCACCCTGCCCGAGGGCACCTGGTTCCCCGGTCAGCGCCTGTCCAGAGATTTCACCACCCAGCTGTCCTAGAACAGCAAATAGAACGCCAAAAGAACGTCCGCGCAGAGAAGAATAGGGAACACCAATGACCGAAGCCCCGGTGCTGACCAGCGCCGTCATGCCGATTGTCCGCATCGCGGTCCTGGCCGACAGTCGGCTGACCGAGATCGCCGTCCCCGCGGAGTTGCCGCTGCGCGAAATCCTGCCGGCGGTGCAACGCTTGGTGGCCCCGGACGCCGGCGATGACGCCGAACCGGGTACCGCTGCCACGACGCGGCTGAGCCTGGCGCCGGTCGGTGGTGCACCGTTCAGCCTGGACGCGAGCCTGGACACCGTCGGGGTCGTGGACGGCGACCTGCTGGCCCTGCGCCCGGTGCCGGTCGGCCCGGCCGCCCCCGGCATCGTCGAGGACATCGCCGACGCCGCCGTCATCTTCTCGGCTTCTCGGCGTAAGCCCTGGGGAGCCAAGCACATTCAACGTGCGGCATTGGCCGCCGGGACCGGGCTGGTCTTCGCCGCTACCGGGCTTGCGGCCGCGCACCGTGCGCTGACCGGCGAACCTGCCGGCCTGTTCGCGGCCGGGGCTATCGCCCTGCTCACGGTGCTCGCTGCGCTGCTGTGCCGGACGCGCTCGGCCGAAGCCGCACTGACCCTGTCGATTGCGGCGCTGGTACCGCTCGCCGCGGTGGGCACGCTGGCGGTGCCCGGGGTGTTCAGTCCGGCGCACGTGGTGCTGGGTGCGGCCGCGGTCAGCGCGTGGTCGCTGATCTGTCTGATCTTGCCGCCGGGCGGTCGTGGCGAGCGCGGGATCGCGTTCTTCACCGCCTCGGTGGTCGTGGGTGTCGGGGTGTTGGCGGCGGCTGCCGTCAAGACCTTCTGGGAGCTGCCGTTCGTCACGCTGGGCTCCGGCCTGATCACCGCGTCTCTGCTGCTGACCGTTGCCGCGCCGCAGGTTTCGGCGTTGTGGGCTCGGCTGCCGTTGCCGGTGATCCCGGCGCCGGGCGACCCGACGCCGTCGGCGCTGCCGGAGAGCGTGCTTGCCGACCTGCCTCGCCGGGTCCGCGTCACTGACGCCCACCAGACCGGCTTCATCGCCGGCTCGGTACTACTCGCTGTGCTCGGTTCGGTTGCTATCGCCTTTGCGCCCGAGGGGCTTTCGGGTTGGGCGTGGTATGTGGTCGCGGGCATCGCGGTGGCTTCGGTACTGCGGGCCCGGGTGTGGGATTCGGCGTGGTGCAAGGCCTGGCTGCTGGCCGAGCCGCACCTGACGGCGATTGCCCTGCTGGTCGGTTACACGGCCACCGGCCGATACGCCGCCGCCTTCGGCGCGGTGCTGGTGCTGGCGGCCTTGGTGGCGGTGTGGGCAGTGGTCTCCTTGAGCCCGTCCGTGGCGTCACCGGACAGCTATTCGCTGCCGGTGCGCCGCCTGGTGGGCTTCCTGGCTTCCGGTGTCGACGCCACGCTGATCCCGGTCATGGCCTACCTGGTCGGTATTTTCGCCTGGGTTCTGTCTCGATGATCGTTGCCGAAAAGCACAGTCGGGGCCGATCGGTGGTCGGCGGCTTCCGGGGGGCCGGGATCGCAGTACTGGCAGCATTGCTGACCAGCGCGCCGGCGATGGCGATCACCCCGCCGACGGTCGACCCGACTGTGCCACCGCCCAGCGGAGCACCCGGCCCCGTCGCGACGATGGAACAGCACGGCGACTGCGCCAGTTCGGGATTGATGCCCGGCAGCAACCTGAGCGCCGCTACGGCGGGACAGCGGATGCTCGATCTGCCCACTGCGTGGCAGTTCTCCCGCGGAGAAGGTCAGATGGTGGCCGTCATCGACACCGGTGTACGGCCGGGTCCGCGCCTTGGCGCGGTGGAGTCGGGCGGCGACTACATCGGGACTACCGACGGGCTGACCGACTGCGACGGGCACGGAACCCTGGTTGCCGGGATCATCGCGGGCCTGCCCGCGTCAGATGGGTCGGACGGCTTCACTGGTGTGGCCCCGGCGGCCCGACTGCTGTCACTGCGGACCGCCTCGGCGACGATCTCGCCGCGACTGGGCGGAGACGACCCACGGGCAACGCGGGTGATCACCGACATCACCGCACTGTCGCGGGCCATCGTGCACGCCGCCGACCTCGGTGCGCGGGTCATCACCATCTCCACCACCACTTGCCTTCCGGCCGACCGCAACGTCGATCAGACGGCGCTGGGCGCGGCCCTGCGCTACGCGGCGGTGGAAAAGGACGCGCTGATCGTGGCGGCCGCCGGCGACGCTGGCCAGACCGGATCGGTCGGCGGCGGCGGGGAAGCGTGCGAGTCCAATCCGCTCACCGACCTGAGCCGCCCGCAGGACCCGCGCAACTGGGCCGGGGTGACGTCCCTGTCGGTGCCATCGTGGTGGCACCCCTACGTGCTGTCGGTGGCCTCGCTGTCGTCGAGCGGCCGACCCTCCGGATTCACCATGGCCGGACCGTGGGTCGGCGTGGCCGCCCCCGGCGAGGACATCGTCTCGGTGAGCAATCGCGAAGACGGCGGACTGGCCAACGCGCTGCCCGGCAACCAAGGTCGGCTGGTGCCGCTCAGTGGCACCGGCTACGCCGCCGGATATGTGGCCGGCGTGGCCGCCCTGGTCCGCAGTCGTTACCCCGATCTGAACGCGATGCAGGTCGCGCACCGGATCGTCTCCACCGCCCACAACTCCGCGCGCGCACCATCCGATCTGGTGGGCGCCGGAACGATCGACCCGGTGGCCGCCCTGACCTGGGAACTGCCCCCGGCTGCGGACCCGGCTGCCTCATCCGCGAAGAAGATCACTCCACCCCCGGCGCCGCAACCCGAGGACCCGGCGCCGCGGATCGTGGCCTTCGCCGGAACCGCGCTACTGGCCGGGTTGGTCGTCGCCGTCGCCACTGGCGCCGCGGCGGCCGCTCGCCGACGAAAGGAAAACCAGCTGTGAGCACGCACCGAACCACCGTTCCCCGGCCCGGGCCGGCCCGAATCGCCTTGGTGCTGTTGGCCGCCACGCCCGCGGTGATGGCGAACCCCTGGGAGACCGCCGCGCAGCGCTGGGCACTCGCCGTGGGCATCATCGTGACGATCCTGCTGCTCGGCTGGTGGCGCGGCCTGCACTTCACCACGATCGCACGCCGCCGGTTGTCGATGCTGCGCTCGCGCGGCGGCGCGCACACCGACCGTCGGGACGCTGCCGGCGCACGCGCGACCGCGGCGTTGCGGATCACGGCCTCAGCGGCAGGGAACGCGGTACCGCTGGAGCTGATCGCAAGCTACCTGAACCGGTACGGCCTGCGGGCCGACGCGGTGCGCATCACCAGCCGCGCCAGTGCGGGAACCACCGACACCTGGATCGGCCTAACGTACGCGGCCGCGCCGAACCTGGCTGCATTGCAGGCCCGCTCGGCGTCCATCCCGCTGCAGCGGACCGTCGACATCGCCGCTCGGCGCCTCGCCGACCATCTCCGCGAAATTGGCTGGGACACCGCGATCGTCGCCGACGACGAGATCCCGTCGCTGATCGACGCGGGTTCCCGAGAAGCATGGCGGTCGGTTGTCGACGGCACAGGAGACCACGTCGCCGCCTACCAGGTGGGGATCGACGCGGCGCTGGCCGACACGATCAGCCGAATCCAGGCTGTCAACGCCAACGAGACCTGGACGGTGTTGGAAGTCGCCGAAGCGGACGGCCAGCAGACTGTGGCTGCGGCCTGTGCGCTGCGTACCGGCTCCGCACCCGATGGTGGCGCCCCGCTGGTCGGGCTGCTGCCGCAGCAGGGCAACCACCGCAACGCGCTGCTGGGCCTGCACCCGCTGTCCGGAATCCGGTTGGACGGGCACACCAGGGTGTCTGCCGACGAGCTCGCCGCGCTGCGGTGGCCTGTCACCGGGGCAGCCGCGGCCGCGCGCTAGCGGCTACAGCGCTAGAACATGTAGGGCCGCAGGAATGCGGTCATCCTGCGCAGGTAGGTCGGTTGGCTGACGTGCAGCACATGGTTTCCCGGGAACCAGTGCAGCGCGCACTGATCCCAGTGGTGCCAGAGCATTTCGGACTGCTCCGGCGGTGCCAGCCGATCGCCTAGGCCGGTGATGATCAGTCGCCGTTCCGTGGCCACCAGTGGGGGATAGTTCAGCGGTGAGTGGTAGGCCGTCGCAGCGGTGAAATCGTCGCCGCCGACCTGCCCCAGCCGTTGCCCGCCCTGAAGAACCAGATTGGCCGGAAACCAGTCACGGATCTCCGACTCGACGGAAACCACCGGAACATTCGGGATCACCGCTTGCAGTCGGGGCTCGACGGCAGCCAGCAGGGCGCTGGTGTAGCCGCCCAGCGACAGTCCGGTCAACGCGAAGCGGTCGACGCCGGTGGACTCCAGATAGTCGATCATCGATCGGAAGTCGTAAACCGCCTGGGCCATGGCCTCGGCGAACCCCGACATGCCGTGCGAGAAGTAACCGTATCCGCTGAAGGGGGAATACTTCTCAGCCCGGCGCCCATGGAAGGGCAAGGTGAACAGCGCTACGTCGTACCCGGTTCGATAGAACCACGGCAGCGAGAAGAAGAGCCCGTTGAACAAGTAGGGCGACCCCATGAAGCCGTGGATGACGCACAGTGTCGGTCGTGGCCCGTCGTCATGACGCCAATGCTGAAATCGTGCGGTGTTGTTGTTCCCCAGGGCATTCCACGAGTCGCGCATGTCCGGATTGACCGCTTCGAAACCGCTGCGGAACGAGACGTTCTCGACCGTACCGCGGGCGATGCGCTCCGCGATCGGATTCGCACGTCGCGCCGAGATCCTGGGCAGCTCCGCGGGCGCGGGAAAGGACCGGATCGCGTCGTGGTGTGATGCCAGCTCGGCATAGAACGCCAGCCGTTCCCGCTCCTGGCGTGATTGCTTGCGGCCCACCGCGGTGGTGAGCACCGACGGGATCATCGCCGCGGCAACCATGGAGGCAACAGCGGTACGCAAGCCGATATCAGCGAAGGCGGACGCATCCACGATTGCCTTCTCCCGCAATGACAACTCGTTTCGGTGCGGCAGACCATGTTCGCCGGCATCGGCACCGGGAACATCGGGAATCGGGATGGGCGGGTTGAGCGGGGTGACGTCAGTGCTCACGGTCGCCGGCCTCTCTCGGGTGTTGGTCGCCCTGGCCCTGCGGACCCCGGTGCGACGTCAACCGGATGGTAACTCGATTGCGAACAGCCGCGCGGCATTGTCATGCAGAACCCCACGTAGCCAGGCGTCGTCGATGCCGGGAAGCCCGGAGATTGCGTCCAGCGCCTCCCGGTAGCCGTACGGGATGTTCGGAAAGTCGCTGCCGAACAGGATCCGCTCTCCCGCGGTACGGAGGCGCGGATCGACACCGGTCGGGAACGGCATCAGCTCGTCGACGAACGCGGTGAAAGCCATCGTGGTGTCCAGGTGCACCGCTTCAGATTCCAGGCAGATGTCGAGGAATTCGTCGTACTCAGGCATGCCCATATGCGCGATGATCAACGCCAACCGCGGGTGGCGGCGCAGCAGCCGTCGGACCGGTTCGGGGCCGGTGAAGCGGCCGGGTTGCGGACCGGATCCGCAGTGAATGACGACCGGGATGCCGCAGTCTTCGATCACTCCCCAAACGTCGTCGAGTAGCGGATCGGTCGGGTCATAATCACCGACCTGGATGTGCGCCTTGAAGATTCGTGCTCCAGCATGAATAGCGGCCTTGACGTAGTCGGCCGCGCCGGGCTCCGGGTAGAACGTCGCAGTGGGGAGACAATCCTTTGTGTCGCGGGCGAATTGGGCTGCCCATTGATTGAGCCACGCCGCCATGTCCGGCTTGTGCGGATACACCAGCGAGGTGAACCGGCGTACCCCGAATGCGCGTAGCGTGTCGACGCGCTTGGACTCGTCCATGCGGTAGTTGATGGGCCAAGGCCGGCCGACCATTGGACCGGCCGAGTCGAAGTACTTCCACACCTTGTCCATCACCGACTTGGGCATGAAATGGGTGTGGACGTCGATGATTCCCGGCAGTCCCAACTCCGACCAAACCTGGCGGACGGCACCTGCTTCGTTGGCATGAGTCATGTTGTTTCCCAGGAGTTTTCGGACACGAACTCGCCCAAGGGCTGGCGGTAGGCCCACTCGTCGATCTCTAACGCCGGCCGGTCCGGGAACTGCGGGACGGGGCCCAGGCACAGGATCGCCACGGGTTCGGCATCCGAGGGCATTCCCAGCAGCTGCGCCAGCGGCGCGGGTTCGAACAGTGACACCCAGCCCATGCCCAGCCCCTCGGCGCGCGCGGCCAGCCACAGGTTCTGAATCGCGCAGGACACCGACGCCAGATCCATCTGCGGCAAGGTGCGGCGACCGAAGATGTGCGCCTGCCTGCCGTCTCGCAGCGCCACCACCAACAGCTCGGCGCACTCGCGGATGCCTTCGACCTTCAAGGCCAGGAACTCCTGCTCGCGTCGGCCAAGTGCCTCGGCGGTGCGATGACGCTCCTCGTCGACCAGGGCATGGATCCGCTGCCGAAGGGCGTCGTCGGTGATTCGGACGAACCGCCACGGCTGCATGAGGCCCACACTCGGTGCGGCGTGGGCCGCCGCCAACAGGCGCGCCAGGACACCGGGATCGACCCTGCTGCCGGGCACGAATCGGCGCATGTCACGCCGTTCGGCGATCACCCGGTACACGGCTTGGCGCTCCTGCTCGGTGAACGATGGATCAGCCACGGGATCATGGTAGGAGCCACACGAAGGGACGCTCGTCATGAAACGTTCGCAACTGCTCGACCACTTGTCCTCCGACACGGCCGCAGACGTGGTCTACGGCGAACCGCACCAAACCCCGGACGGCGCGACGGTCATCACCGCGGTACGGGTGACCGCCTCAGGCCCGGACGGTTCGAAGCTAAGCGCGACACCGCTGGGGGTGATGGTGATTCGTGGTGACAAGGCCAAGTGGGTGGCCGCGGTGGATGCGAACCGGATCGCGCTGGTCGGGGTGCTCACCGGGTTACTGTCCGCAGTCATCGCGTCCCTGGCGGTACTGCGCCGCCCGCCTTGGCCTGACCTGCGGTCAGCCGGGGCTCGTACCGAGGGGAACTAAGTGGTGACGCCTTCGGCCGCACGCGCGACCGCGTTGATCTCGGTGGCGGCCGCGGCGGCGGTCTACGTACTGATGTTGGTGGGCTATCGGCAGGGCTGGACCTGGTTGGCCGACGTCGATTCCGCCGCACTGGACGCGAGCTACGACGTCGCGGTCAAACATCCGATCTGGGTCCGGTTCTGGGATGGCATCTCAGGCGTTTTCGAACCGGCGGTGTTCCGGGCGGCGGGCATGCTGGCGGTCCTGGCCGCGGTGCTACGCAGGCGGTTGCGTGCGGCACTGTTCCTCTTGGTGACGGTGGAGGTGACCGGAATACTGACCGTGCTGGCCAAGGGCTCGGTCGGGCGGCCGCGGCCGGTGACGGCCTTGGTCTCGGCGACCTCGACCTCATTTCCTTCGGGGCACGCGCTGGGGGTGATGATCAGTGTCGGCGCGCTATTGCTGCTGGCGCTACCCGCGCTGCGGGGCAACGCCAGGGTGGTTGCCGTGATAGCCGGCGTGCTGGTGGTGGGCGCGGTCGGCGTTGCACGGGTAGCGCTGAACGTCCACCATCCCTCCGACGTCCTGGCCGGCTGGGCGCTGGGATGGACTTATCTGACGGTGTGGGCTCTGCTCCTGCAACCCTGGCGGCGACCGGGGTTGACCGGACCGACCGGCGCGCCGCAGGATGACCATGATGACCAGCAGTAACGCCGACCCGGTTGATGCACTCATCTGCTCCCGCAAGGGCTGCAGCGCCGACGCGGTGTACGGCATGCTGTGGAATAACCCCAAGCTGCATACCCCGGAACGTCGCAAGGTCTGGCTGACGTGTGCTGAGCACCGCGAGTACTTCCGTGACTATCTGTCGTCGCGCAGCCTGTTCAAGGCCGAGGCGCGGGTCGAAGACCTGCCGCGCCGCGGGGCATGAACACCGCCACCTGAACCCCGGCGCGCCGTGGGCGGTGTTTGACCCGCCCCTGGCATGTACAGATGATGAGTGAATGCGCCGACTTGTGAGCTTGTTCAGCGCTGCCGTGTGCACGGTTGCTGCGGCGCTGACCGCGGCCCCGGGAGCTCAAGCCGACGTCATTCCGTGGTTTGCCCGTTCGGTAGGCAACGCCAATCAGGTGATTTCGGTTGTCGGGGTAGGCGGTTCGGACGCCAAGATGGACGTCTACCAGCGCAGCGCGACAGGTTGGCAGCCAGTGGCCGCGGGGATCCCGACCCACGTCGGCTCGGCCGGCATGGCAGCCAAGGCGAAGAGTGGCTATCCGGCCACACCGATGGGTGTCTTCACCCTGCCGTATGCGTTCGGCACCGCGCCGAACCCCGGTGGGGGACTGCAGTATGTACAGGTCGGGCCGGATCACTGGTGGAACGGCGACGACCACAGTCCGACGTTCAACACCATGCAGGTGTGCAAGAAGGCGCAATGCGCGTTCGACACCAGTGAGAGCGAGAACCTCGAAATCCCGCAGTACAAGCACGCTGTGGTGATGGGGGTCAACACCGCCCGTACGCCCGGGGACGGCGCCGCCTTCTTCTTTCACACCACCGACGGCGGCCCGACCGCGGGCTGCGTGGCGATCGACGACGCCAAGTTGGTGCAGATCATTCAGTGGCTGCGGCCAGGCGCGGTCATCGCGATCGCGAAGTAGTTTCCTCAGACCTCTTCGCAGTACGACGCTCGGGCGATGCTGACGAACTGCGAAGCCCTGGTCAGGGTCAGGCTGGGGTTGGCGTTCTTCACGGCCTTGGCCGCCTGATTGGGAGAGTGCCCCCCGGCGAGATATTCGCACACGGAATGCCCGCCGGCGACCGCGTCGGCGGCATCGGGGTAGGAGATGCCCATCTTGTCGAGCGCGCCGAGGAAGCCGTTGTCATCGGTATTGGCACCAGCCGGTGCGGCCAGCCCCAGCAGACCGGCAACCGTGAAGGCGCTCACTGCGAGGGTGCGGTGCATGCGAACCGTCATCGTCTTCCTTTTCGTTAGTCGGTGATCGAGTCGGGGCAGAACGCCACTTGGGAGAACGTCACGAATCGGGCGGCGTTTTTCACCGACATGCTGCGGTTGGAGATCCGCACGGCGCGCGCGGCCGAATCCGAGTGATGTCCCGCGCCCAGGTAGTCGCAGACTTCCCGGCCGACAGCGACGGCGTCGGCCGGATTGGTGTATTCGATGCCGGCCTGCTCGATCGCGCTGATGAACATGGCGTCGGTGTCCGGGTCGGCGGTTGCCGGTGCAGCCGCGCTGACCAGCGCTGCAGCGCCGATCGCGATCAAGGCCCATGGTGGATTTATCACAGTGACAATAGGATGGCTGACCTGAATTAACCCCTAGCGGCGACAAAATGAACCATCGGTGAACACCGTCGGTACGGTGTGCGCCCGATGCGTCGCGCCGGTGGACGGGCGCCTAACCGTTCATCCAGATGCCACCCCGCTGACCACTTCTCCTTAACCTTCGGTTCATTTACATACCGTTTCGTGAGGATCGGAATTGCCGTTCGCAACCGCTGAAGGCCACTCGAGCACCCGGTGCCAGTGCCGTGAGCGAGGAGACATCGTGTACCTGGACTACGGGGTGCTTCCCCCGGAGATCAATTCCGGACGCATGTACACCGGCCCCGGATCCGGTTCCATGCTGTCCGCCGCTTCTGCGTGGGAGAACCTGGCCGCAGAGCTGAACACCGCTGCGGCGTCCTACGACTCGGTTACGTCAGGCCTGGCTGCTGGGCCATGGACCGGCCCGGCAGCGACGGCGATGGCAGCTTCCGCGGCACCGTACGTGACCTGGTTGCGTGGTGCCGGGGTTCAGGCCGAAACCACGGCTCGCCAGGCCACCGCCGCGGCGGAGGCCTACTCGACGGCGGTGGCGGCAGTGGTGCCACCACCGGTGATCAGCGCCAACCGCGTCCTGCTGAAGCAGCTGGTCGCCACCAACTTCTTCGGGCAGAATTCCCCGGCGATCGGCGAAGCCGAGCGCCAGTACGCCGAGATGTGGGCCCAGGACGCGGCTGCCATGTACCGCTACGCCAGTTCCTCGGCGACCGCGTCGGCATTGGCCTCGTTCAGCCAGCCACCGCAGACCACCAATGCAGCCGGGCAATCCGTCCAGTCCGCCGCGGTTGCCCAGGCCGGAACTGCTGCGGCCGGCAACGGCGCGGCCACCGATATCTTGACTTCGTTGATTTCGGTCATCGGTCAGGTATCACCGTTTACGGGGTTGGCCACCCAGGGCCTGAGCGCCACGATGACCGGTTGGTCAGGTACGGCGAACATGCTCAGCAACGTCAACAACGGGATCGGCCTGGCCGCGTTCCAGGCGGAGAACCCTGGCGGTCTGGACGAAATCCTGCACCCGCCCAAGCTCGGTCCGGCCGGGTTGGGCTTGGGCGGCTTGGGGCTGGGCAAATCCGGACTCGGCAGTGCCGGGTTGGGCGCCGGGTTAGGCAGCGTGGGGTCATCGGCCAGCGCCGGGACTGCGCTCAAGATCGGGGCTTTGTCGGTGCCCCACGGTTGGGCGATGCCGGTCACGCTGACCTCGGCGAGCGCACCCCTGCCGGTTTCCGCGGTGCCGGCGGCGCCGGCCATGGCCGGCGGTGTACCAGGCGGAGCATTTGGTGAGACCATGCTCGGCACGTTGGCCGGCCGGGGTCTGGGTGCGGCGACGTCGCGAGTTGCCGCTCATCGCCGGACCGTGGTGCCCCGGCCGCCGGCTGCAGGTTAATCCCCCAACGACATGGACTTTGCCTTCCTCCCTCCGGAGGTCAATTCCGGCCGGATGTACACCGGCCCGGGGGCAGCACCGATGCTGGCCGCAGCGGCCGCCTGGGATGCCCTGGCCGCCGAACTGGAGACGGCCGCGGTCGGCTACGCCGGGGCGATCACGAGTCTGATCGGGCACGTGTGGTCTGGCCCGACCTCGGTCGCGATGGCCAACGCGGCGGCTCCATACGTGGCGTGGCTGCAGGCCGGGGCCGCCAACGCCGAGCAGACCGCGATACAAGCCAAGGCGGTCGCCGCGGCCTATGAGGCTGCCTTCGCCGCCACGGTCCCGCCCACGGTGGTGGCCGCCAACCGAACCCTGCTCGCCACCCTGGTCGCCACCAATTTCTTCGGCCAGAACACCCCGGCCATCGCCGCCACTGAGGCTGCGTATGCAGAGATGTGGGCCCAAGACGCCGTCGCGATGTACGGCTACGCGGCGGCGGCGATGCCGGCGAGCGCTTTGCCGGAACTCGACCATCCTCCGCAGACCACCAACCCGGCCGGGCCCGGTGCGCAGTCCGCGGCGGTATCGCACGCGGCCACGGGCAACGGCCAGGCATTGGCCCAGTCGCTGCTTCAGCAGTTCGCGAATCCGGCAGCCACAACGGATCCACCGACCTGGTGGGAGACCGTCACCGCCGAATTGGGCAAGCTGACGCCGTTCAGCAGCATCGCCAGCAGCGGGCTGAGTTTCGACTCCAGCCTGTACACCGTGATGAGCAACGGCGTCGGCTGGGGACGGCTGGTGTATGTCCGCGGTGGGACGGAGGGGGCGTTGACCTTCCTGGGGATTGGGCCGCGCGGTGTGCTGTCGGCGTCCACGACGCCGGTGATGGGACCGGGTATCGGCAGGGCGATCCCGATCGGCGGGCTGTCGGTGCCGCCGAGCTGGGCGACCGCAGCCCCGGAGATGAAGCCCATCGCCTACACGCTGGCCGCCGCGCAGACCCCGTTGCCGGTGACCGCCGGGCTGCCGCCGGGAATGGCATGTCAGGAGGCGATGATGGGAACGACCGCGGGTCAGGGCGCAACGCCCGACACCACCGCCCGCCGCAACCAGAAGCGTAACGGCAAGAACGACGATCAGGACGGCAAGCCGATCACCACGCTGACCAACGGAAGCGGGTGGCTGGCGTCGTCCTGGGCGTATCACACCCGGCAGCGCGAGGGGCAGCCGCTGCCGTCGCACTGGCGGACGGGCTAGCGCGCGATCAGCTAACCGCGATCGCGTTGCAGGTAGTGGGCGACCATGTCGAGTAACGCCCGCCGCTCGGTCTGCCAGTCGATGGGTCCGCCCATGATCATCTGCGCCAACACAATTCCCCGCAGCGCTGCCCAGATCACCTCGGCCACACCGGAATCTGCGGGGTCGCCGGAAACCAGCCGGCCCAACCCGTTGATCGCGGTGTTCATCTGAATCAGGTGCTGGTGGGACTGCTCACCCAAGCTGCCGCGCGTGGCCCTCAGGATCTCGAATGCGGCCAGCGAGGTCGGACTGGCGTAGCAGCGCCACGCGGTGTCAACGACGGCTTCGATGCGCTCCCGCAGCCCCAGCTCGCTGACGTCGACGGCAGACAGGCTCGTCAGCAGTTCGGCCACCCCGTCGTCGACGACGGCCATCAACAGGCCGTTGCGGTCCCCGAAGTGGTACTGGATGACGCCCCAGGTCACCCCGGCCCGCTCGGCAACATGCTTGGCGGTCGCCGCGCCGAATCCCTCTTCGGTGATGCAGCGCACCGTCTCGTCGATGATCCGGGCACGGGTGTCATCACCGCGTTTGCGGGGCGCGCTGGTTCGCCGGGTCGGCCCGGAGGGTCCCGAAACCCGAGCGGAACCAGCAGAACTAGTCATTGTTGACTTTATAACATAGACAAAACTATTTTTTAGACCGTGACCGAATCCAGGTATGCGTCGCTGTCCCGTGACGAGTTGGCTGTACTCGTGCCCGAACTACTGTTGATCGGGCACATGATCGACCGTTCCGGAATGGCGTGGTGCATCTCGGAGTTCGGCCGCGAGGAAATGGTGCAGATTGCCATCGAGGAGTGGGCGGGCTCCAGCCCCATCTACACCCAGCGCATGCAGCGCGCGTTGGGCTACACCGGCAACGACGTCTTCACCATCTTCAAGGGCCTGCAGTTCGACATCGGTTCCCCGCCGCAGTTCATGGACTTTCGCTTCACCGTCCATGACCGCTGGAACGGCGAGTTCGAGTTGGCCAGCTGCGGCGCGCTGCTCGACGTGGAGCCGATGGGTGACGACTACGTCTTCGGCATGTGCCACACCATCGAGGACCCGACCTTCGACGCCACCGCGGTGGCCACCAACGTCCACGCCCAGTGCCGTCCCGTGCACCGGCCGCCTCGCACGCCGTCGGACCGGCAACCGCACTGCCACTGGACTGTCATCATCGACGAGTCTTACCCGCCGGCCCAGCCGATTCCCGCGTTGGCGGTGATCAGCGAAAGCAAAGCCGCCACTTGGCCACTCGACGACATCGATGCCGTCGACGAAGGCTTGGCGGACTACTCCGGACCGCTGTTGGCCGATGTCGACTTCGCCGCGTTCTCCCATTCGGCGCTGGTCCGCATCGCCGACGAGGTCTGCTTGCAGATGCACCTGCTCTACCTGTCTTTCGCGCTCGCGGTGCGCGCCCGGGCAAACTCCGATGAGCTGGCTGCATCAGTGGGCCGGCGCCAGCTGACCGGCTTGGCCGGGCTGGGCGCCCAACGAATCAAGAACGCGCTGAAGCTTCCCGCAGACGTCGACGGCGCGCTGCGCACCTTTGAACTGCACCCGCTGCTCAATCCGATCGGCTACGTGCGGGCCGACATCGGCGAGAACACCATCGCGGTGCACCGGTCGCCCGCCCACGACGACGGCGCCTGGATCACGCTGTGCTCGCCGCAGGACGTCAATCCGCTGCAGGCCATCGCGACCGCGGTGAACCCGCTGCTGCGGGTGGAGGTCGAGGGGTCTGAAAACGAGTGGACGGCTCGGCTGACCGAGACCGACAGTGCGGCAAAAGAACTGCCCGAGGTGATGGTGACCAAGGTCAGCAGCGGCGCGGACTTCGTGTTCCGCAGCCGCAGGTCGTTGCCGCTGACGGTGGTGTGAATCCGCTGATAGCCCGCCGACCGCCGGTGTGTCGGCGATCCTCAACGGCTCGGCCCCGCCTATGGTGAGGCCATTCCAGCCGTTGTCGATCCAAGGTAGTCAGCTATGTACGACCCGCAGGACGACGAGGCCACCAGGGAAGCAGAAGCGGTCGACGCGACCGACATGGCGCCGACCGTGATGTCTGCTCCCGGCTCCGGTGCTGTTGTGGACGCGTTCGCCTGGTCGCAGGAGGACGGCAGTGCTGGTGCCGAACCGGTGCCCTACGTCGATGACCCCTACTACGACCACGATCTGAGTACTGCGCTGCGTCCGACGGTCTCGGTGCCCGCTGCGCCGATCCCGGGCCGTCGAGCACCTTCGCGCCTGCCGCGGTTGGCGTTGATTGTGGGGATCGTGGTGGCGCTGATCGCGGTTGCCGGGGCGCTCTACAGCTTGACCCGCGGCCAGGACGACGAGACGCCGGTTGTTCCCGAAACCAGCGCTGTGGTGCCACCCACCCCGACGCCCAGCGCGCCGCCACAGACCAGCGCTCCCGCACCGCCGCCGGTGGCCACGACATCAGCGCCGCCGCCGCAGACCACTACGGAGCCGCCGCAGCCCACTACGACGACGGCGCCGCCCACCACGACCACGACGCCGCCGACCAGCACCACGACGACCACGACGGCGCCGCCCACCACCACGACCACGACGCCGCCGACCACGACGGTTCCGCCTACGACCAGCGAACCGCCCAGCACTACGGCGCCGCCGACCACCACCGTGCCGATGACTACCGAATACTTGCGCATTCCGTTGGTGCCGATTCCGATTCCGATCACGGTTCCGCAGAACTAGCTTTTGGGCGTCGCCTGAGACCGTGGCCGGATCCGCCCTGCACAGGCACACTGGGGTGTGGCGACCGCGCGAAAGGGGCTGGCAATGGGCGACAACGGCGCCTTCGGGTTCGATTCCGAGGATTTGGACCGCATGATGCGGGAGGCCGGCGAGGGGCTGCGCGCGGCATTCGACCGGTTCTCCGGCACGTTCGGCTCCGCCGGGGACCATCGAGCGGGCTGGGGTGCGATCTTTGCTGATCTGGCCCGGGCCGCGCGGGCCGAGCCGGCGACCACCGGCGAGACCGGTGACGGAGTCTGGGCTATCTATACCGTCGGCGACGACGGGGCGGCGCGGGTCGAGCAGGTCTACGCCACCGAGATCGACGCACTGCGAGCCAGTCAGCGCAATCCCGACCCGAAGCGCCGGGTGCGGTTCCTGCCCTACGGGATTGCCGTCGGCGTGCTTGACGACAGTGCCGACGGCGACGAGGTGACATAGGCCACGCGGGCGGGCTTGCCTTGTTTGACACCGGTGCGGTGTGGGTTAGATTGCCTCCGTGCCCGAGATGAACCGCCGCCAAGTCATGATGATGCTGGGTGCCGGCGCATTGGCCGCCGCAGCCCCCACCCCCCAGGCCAGAGCCGTTCCCGCGGTCCCTGGAGCGCCGGGCGACCCGGCGCAGCCGCCGTCGGCCCCCGCCGACCCCGCTGCGCCTGCTGCGCCTGCTGCCGCCGCCAAGCCCGGGGGCTTCATCTGGCATGACGAGTTCGACGGCCCGGCCGGCTCGGCCCCCGATCCTTCGAAGTGGACGATCTCGAACCACCGCACCCCGATCCGTCGTCCCGTCGGCTGGGACCGGCCCGAGTACTTCTACCAGTACCGCGACAGCCGCAAGAACGTCTTCCTCGACGGCAAATCCAACCTGGTGATCCGGGGCACCCAGGAGGGCAACACCTTCTTCGGTGGCCTGGTGCACGGCAACTGGCGCGGCGGCATCGGCACCACCTGGGAAGCGCGCATCAAGCTGAACTGCCAGACCGCGGGCTGCTGGCCCGGATGGTGGCTGTCCAACGACGACCCCGGCCGCGAGGGCGAAATCGACCTGATGGAGTGGTACGGCAACGGCGAGTGGCCCTCGGGCACCACCGTGCACGCCAACCCCTACGGCACCGCGTTCGAAACTCATCCGATCCCGGTCGACGGCAACTGGCACAACTGGCGCGTCACCTGGAACCAGAGCGGGATGTACTTCTGGCAGGACTACGTCGAGGGCATGGAGCCCTACTTCTCTGTTCCCGCGGTCGGCATCGAGAACATCGACGAGCCGGGCCGGGAGTGGCCGTTCAACGACCCGGGCTACACGGTGTTCCCGATCCTGAACCTGGCCATCGGCGGATCCGGCGGCGGCGACGCCCGGGTTGGCAGCTACCCGGCGGACATGCTGATCGACTGGGTGCGGGTGTTCTGAGAAGGTTGTCGTGACATGAGCCAGTCGGGCTGTTCCCGGCTGGAGCACTTGTTAATGTGCCCATCCTGAGATGTGTCATGGATCACATTTTATCCCAAGTTGGATTATGTTTCCGCTGGTTCTGCAAGGCCGGGGGCGTTGAGCCGTTGCTGAGTGGCGGAGTTTTGGCGTCGCCACACATAACGCTGAGGTAACGTTCCAGTCGCTGCGGATAAGACAGCACTGGGGAAAAGACGACTGCTTCACAGGCAGATCTATGGGAGGGATTCATTAGATGACTCATGTTCGCAACCGTGTTATCGGGGCCGCAAGCGCAGTTGGTGCGTTCCTGGCGCTGGGCCTGAGCCCGCTCGCCGCCGCTCCGGCCGCCAACGCGGATTTCGACTTCGACTTTGGCGATGTGCTGAGCGCGCTCGGTTTGGAAGGCCCTTCCGACGGCGGCGTGGGCGTCGACAGCTTGAGCTTCGACGGTTCGGAACTGCCCGGCTCCGCTGCTGGCTTTGGCCTGGACGGTATCTACGACTCGATCTACGGCGGCATCCACTCGCTGGGCGACATGCTGATCCCGCTGTTCAGCATCGTCAACCCGATCTTTGCCTTCGGTGACAGCTGCGGCCTGGTCTGCGATGGCACCAATGCGTCCATCAGCGACGACGGCGTGCTGACCGAGGCCGGCAACGGTGGTCTGCTGTTCGGCGACGGTGGCAACGGCATTGCCGGTTCCGCCGGTGGTGACGGTGGCCTGATCGGTAACGGTGGCGACGGCGGCGCCGGTGCGCTCGGTGCTTTCAAGGACGCCGAGGGCAACGTGATCGAAGGCACCATCAACGGTGGCGACGGCGGCGCCGGTGGCATGTTGATGGGCAACGGCGGTAACGGTGCTGCGGGTATCGCCGGTGGCAACGGTGGCGACGGCGGTGCTGCCGCGCTGCTCGGCTCGGGCGGTAACGGTGGCGTCGGCGGTACCGGCGTTGCTGGTAGCACCGGTAATGACGCGACCAACACCACGGCTGCCGCAAACGGCGGTGTCGGTGGCAAGGGTGGCAACGGCGGCAACGGCGGCAACGGCGGGTCGCTCATCGGCAGCGGCGGCAACTCCGGCAACGGTGGCGTCGGCGGTACCGGTGGCGTCGGCGGTAACGGCAGCGGCTTCAACACCACGTTCGACAACAACGGTGGCAACGGTGGCAACGGTGGCGTCGGTGGCGCGGCCGGCGCGAAGGCTGGAACCTCCGGCTTCCTCGGTGGCTCGGCTGGCACGATCGGCGACGGTGGCAACGGTGGCGCCGCGGGCGCCGGTGGTGTCGCTGGGAGCCTTGCGACCGGTGGTACCGGTGGTACCGGTGGTGCCGGTGGCACCTCGACCAGTGGCAACGGTGGTGTCGGCGGTGCCGGTGGAGCCGGTGGCGCCATCGGAAGCATCGGCGGTGTCGCTGGTGGTAACGGTGGTGTCGGTGGAGCCGGTGGCGCCAGTGCGACCGCTAACGGCGGCAACGGTGGTGCCGGTGGCACCGGTGGTGTCGGTGGTGGCATCGCCTCCCCGGGCGGTGACGGTGGTCACGGCGGTGCCGGTGGAGCCTCCGGTGACACCGACGGTGCGGCGGGCCAGCCCGGTGAGGACAACAACGGCACTGCCCCCGGCGCCGGCGGCGCGGGTGGCGCTGGTGCCACTCCGGCGCCTGCCAGCTAGTAGTTCGCTACAACACACGACGGAAGCCCCGCACACCTTCGGGTGTGCGGGGCTTCTGCCATTGATGCCCCGGCCGCTGAAGTGGTTTCATGCGAAGGTGGCCGAGATGAATCGACGCAGCCTGATGTTGACGACGGGAATCGGCATGCTTGCCGCCGGGATGCGACTGCCGGAGGCCTGGGCCCGACCCGGCCCCGCGCAACCGCTGCCCGCCGCCCCGTCGCAGACCTACATTTTCAGCGACGAGTTCGATGGCCCGGCTGGTTCCGCGCCGGACCCGGCGAAGTGGGCGGTGGCGCAGGCCCGGGAGTCGATGAAGGACCCGACGTTCTGGGAGCGTCCCGAGAACGTCGGCCAGTACCGCGACGATCGCAAGAACGTGTTCGTCGACGGCAAGTCGAACCTGGTGCTGCGCGCCGCCAAAGATAGCGATAACTACTACAGCGGAAAAATCCAGAGCCGGTGGTTGGGCGGTATCGGGCACACCTGGGAAGCCCGGATCAAGCTCGACTGCCTTACTGCCGGGGCTTGGCCGGCCTGGTGGATGGGCAACGAGGATCAAGGCGAGATCGACGTGCTGGAGTGGTACGGCAATGGCAATTGGCCGTCGGCGACCACCGTCCACACGAGATCGAACGGTGCCGAATGGGCAACCCAACAGATCTCGATGGACAGTGCCTGGCACACCTGGCGGTGCCGCTGGGACACCGACGGCATCCGCTTCTGGCGCGATTACGTCGACGGAGCTGCACCCTACTTCTCCGTTCCGGCGAACTCGATCGCGGACTGGCCTTTCAATAATCCTGGTTACCAAGTGTTTTCGGTGTTCAACCTGGCCGTTGCCGGTTCCGGTGGCGGTGATCCTCGGCCGGGCAGCTACCCCGCCCAGATGCTCGTCGACTGGATCCGGGTCTTCTAAAGCGGGCTTACCTCCCTGGCTCCGCCGGGGCTGGCGCCGTCTTCGCGGGCCTCGAGCCAAGCCACGCCTTGTTCGGCAGCTCGGATCAGCGCGCCACGCTCGCCGAAATAGGCGGCGAACAAACCGAACCCGGGTAGTGCGCCCAGACGCTGATAGAACTTCTTCGGGTGCGGGCGCTTGCTCACCTCGTCGAAAGTCGCCCGCAGGATACCGGCCAGCTGCCAGACGGTGCGGGTGATCACCACCGGGGTCGATGACGTGATCGACTTCAGCGGCTTCCACCCCGGCGGCGGTGTTTCGGGAAGCGGTGCGGGATCGGGTTGCGTCGGTACGTCGACGTTCTCGGGGAGATGGCGCCCGCACAACACCTCGGCGAGCAGTCGCACCTGCTCGCGCCGGTCGGTGACGCCGTACTCGCGGGCCAACGCGCACAACACGATGGCGTGATTGACGAATCCCGCCAGCTCGCCCACCGGGATCACTCGGGTCAGCCATCCGAACACCCCCGGGGAGGCGACCACCAGAGTGTTGAGCGCACCCACCCGGTGCACCCACCAGTGCACCCGTTGCTCGCGACTCAGCCGCTCCCAGGCCGCGGTGCCGGGCAGATCCGCGGCGTTGATCAGCTGGGCTCCGGCGTTCAAGGCGCGGTTGGTGACGCTGGGACCGCGACCGGCCTCGTGACGGCGCCGCCGCAGCCGAAACCGCCGGATGCGATGGCTCAGGCTGCGGGGCGGACTGAGCAGCCGGCGGGTGCGCTTGCGCAGCCCGATCGGATCGGCCTCCGAGAGCAAGTCGAGCAGCGGATCGATGACCGCGACCGCGCGGCTCAGTGCGTCGGCGACCTCGGCGTCGGTCAGGGTGGTGTGTGGCTTCGGAAACAGACCCATACCGGTGATTGTGGCGGGATTAGCCGGCGTGCGGGGCGTTTGGGGCGAGTACACCCCGCAGCGCGACTTCAGCCAGCCGCCGCGCGTGGTCCTCGGCGAGCGGGTACTGGCCAGTCATGGGGCGAAAGATGAGCGGCCCGGACAGCAGATCGATGATGTCGTCGATAGCGATGTCGGCATCGACATCGCCGCGGTTAACGCTCCGGTGCCACAGTTCGGTGATGGCGGCGCGGCGACCGTTAAACCGTACGATCGGTTTAGATCGAAAAAGGACGATGCAAGATCTGAATCGAAGTCGCAAGATGCGCGTCTATATTCGGGCCCACGCCACGCCTGGGTTTGTTCATCTGCCGTTGCATATGGACAACATCGTTGACACATAACGCCGTTAGCTTTGCGCCATGAGAATCGCCGCCGCCTCAATTGCGCTTGCCGCTGCGCTCGCGGGCGCGGCCACACCCGCAACGTCCTCTGCCGCCGAGCCGGTACCCACCACCGATGAGGTGCTCGCCGCGATGGCTGAGCTGACCGACCCGAACATCCCGGCGGCGAACAAGACCAACGTCGTCACCCCAGGCTTCAGTCCCGACGAAGCCCAGACGATCGATCAGCGCCTGCGGGAGACCCAAGAGGCCGGCTTGCTGCCGTACGTCTTCAAGGTGACCGATATTCAGCCCGCGCCCGGCAATTCCGCTGGAGCGACCGTCACCGCCGAGGGGGGCTTTCGTGACCACAGTGCGCCCGAGCCCATCGTGCTGTCCGAGCAGGGCGGGCGTTGGCTGATCACGCACGACACCGCCGTGACTGCCTTGGACCACTTCTGGCACAACGCTAACCGGCCGTTTGTGCCCATCGTGCCGTGGGTCAAGTGAGCTGGATTTCCCCGGGGGATTGGCGGCGCCGATGACGGTGTGGGCCGATGACGGGAATCGAACCCGTGTATGCAGCTTGGAGGTGTCTGTCGGTGATTGTTCTAGTACGTTAACGTACTGCGCTGCAATAGATCCCGCGTTTCTCCGTGGGTGCGTGCGCGGCGTGTAGCGACCGTATTCCCGGGGAAAATGGGGGGTTGTCGCAAATCCCGTTGAAGGCGGGGGTTGGCAAAATCCGCAAAGGAGGATTGCCGCGCTTCGGGCTGTGTTAGGGAGTCAGTGGCCCATTATCGACTTCAGCAGGCTGACCATCTCATTCTGCTGGCTTTGGTCAGACATCAGCATCAGCCGCGCTACCGCCATCTCGTAGCATTCGGCGTCGGCACGCGCCGCTACCACCATCACTACGGCCAAGTTGTCGCCCTCAGCGGCGAAAACTGCGCGATATCCATTGTTGGGGCCGACATACAACTTTCGAAGCCCGGTGAGGTTCCCGCTGTTCCGGGAGCCCAAGGGACCGCCACGCTGAGACGGGGCGACTTCAAGCTTCTTGAGGTCCTTCAGGACCTGAGTCCGAACTGAACCATCGAGGCCTCGGATGTCATCCTTCGCATCGTCCGTCAGTTGAACGCGTGCCATGACAGGCTAGTCGTCCTCGTCGTCCTCAATCGCAGCCACGTCGTCGGTGAGGCCCAGCTCTGCTATGAAGTCGTCCAAGTCGGTTCGGTTGCCGTTGTCAGTTGCCATTCGAGTCACTGCCAGAGACAACAGCGCCAGGTTCTCTTCACGGTCTTCCAGTTCCTGCAACCGGTCGACACCCATAAGCACGGCCGTGAGACGGTTGTTTTTGGAGATGATGATGTCGCGGCCCTGCGCGGCGTCGGCAACTAGCCGAGAGCTGCGGTTCGCAAGTTCTGTGACGCTGACAACGTCACGGTGATCGATCATCATGCCTAGCAGTCTAGACAGAATTGCAGGTAGTTTTCTACCTCGTTTTCGTCACCAACACTGCCTATTCCGGCAGCAGCCCCGACCGTGAGATAAACTTAGCCATCAGCTGGGTAATGTCTGAGGAATTCCTTTTTTGAATCCTCCTTTAAGCAAGGACTATGTGCATGATCGGTCACCGCAACGCTGGACAACGTCGTTCATCACGCCGGGGCGGCATGCCGCGTCGTGCCCTCGGAACTGGAAGCGCGATCAGCGCATCCCTGGCGTTGGGGATCACGTCGTTGAGCGTGGTGCCCGCTGCACAAGCCGACGTGGGTGACGTGATCATCGATTCGGTGGCGGCGTTGTTTGAGTCCTCGACGTGGGCCGACCCTGATGCGCTGAGCGCGGCTTGGGACACCCTGCTAGTGAACTTGAACGCCCCAGACCTCGGTGCAGTCCTGTTCAACGAGTTCTTCTACACCCCGTTGCACATTTCCATCGGCACCTGGGTCGACAGCTCTGACGGCCAAGTGTTCGCCAACTTCGTCAACTCGACATCGGGGCAGTACTTGATCGGCAACGGCACTGACGGAACCGCCGATAACCCCGATGGCGGCAACGCAGGGTTGCTGTTCGGTGACGGTGGTAACGGTTACGGGTATTACGGCAGCGGCGGCGATGCCGGATGGTTGTTTGGCAACGGTGGTAACGCCGGGTCTGCTGATACAAGCGGCACTGATTCGCCGGTCACCGCTTTTGTTGCTGAAAGCTCCGGTCCAATCAACGGTGGCGCCGGTGGGGGTGGCAGCGCCGCATTCCTCTTTGGTAACGGTGGTAACGGGGGCAACGGAGGCGACGGGGTCAACGGCGGTGACGGCGGCGCCGGGGGCAATGGCGGGGCTGGCGGACTCTTCTTCGGTAACGGCGGTGACGGCGGCGCCGGGGGCAATGGCGGGGCTGGCGGTGACGGCGGTAGAGGCGGCAACGGAGGGATCTTCAGCGGTAGCGGTGGCAATGGTGGCACCGGTGGTGACGGTGACACCCCTGGCGGCGCCGGCGGTGGTGGAGGAGCTGGTGGTAACGCTGCGTTCTTCTTCGGTGACGGCGGTGACGGCGGCAACGGTGGAAATGGGGGTGCTGGCGGCAACGGCGTCAACCCTGGTGGCGCAGGCGGCGCGGGCGCCGCTGGCCGTGGCGGGATCTTCTTCGGTAACGGCGGCGGAGCGGGGCAAACTGGTCAACGAGGGCTCGTCGGTCCGTAAGGGCCGACTGTGCCCAGGTCGCCCGCCCAGATGCCGGCGGCTGGCTGGCCGAGGCCGCAACATCGTGGTACTGGGCCTGCGGGGCACCGGCAAGACCCATCTGGCCACCGAGCTGGCGACCGTCGCCGCCCAGGCCGGGCACCGAGGGGCATGCGCCCCGGCCACCGGCTGGATCCGCAGGCCTGGCCGAAGCCCACTGCATCGACCGTCTCGACGCCGAGCTGCGCAACATCTCGCGCTACGGACTGATCGTCATCGATCTATCCCTAGCCTGGAACCGATCTATCCCCAGCCCGGCACTATGCCGAGGCCCAGACATCACGGTCGGAAGGCGCTGTGGTGGTGGTCCTCTGAGTGAGGGCCAGGACCGCCTGGGTAGGCGGCGAGGTGAGCGGAACGGCTCGATGTTTGCGGCCCCTTGCCAAGGCAGCGAACGGTCGCTCCGGGACCGACAGTGATGTCACCGCAGTTCAACCCCGTCAGCTCGGATACCCGCAGCCCAGTCGGTGCCGCCAATAGCAACACGGCGCGGTGGCGGCGCCCCTCCAACGGTTGCGGTCGGGTGCGCCGATGAGGGCGTTGATCTCGGCGCTGGTGAGAAACGACACCAGTTGCTTGTCGAACCGTTTCGCTGGAATGGCCGCGCGCGCTGAATCAGCTCGATGTGTTCAGGATGCCGCCGGCGGCAAGGAGAACAGGGCTCGGATCGCTGCCAGCCGCAGATTGCGGGTCCTCGGATTCCGATGTTCTGAGACATCACGTGGAGCCGATGGAGCCGATGACGGGAATCGAACCCGCGTATTCAGCAAGCGAAAACAGCGTCTGCGGGCGTGTGGGTTAGTCCGTTAATATGTTGTGGCGCAACTGATTACCGATGTACCTAGTACGGGCGGGTACGGGTAGATACACGGCGTGTCGCGGACGTTTATGCGGGGAAAATACGGAGCAGCAGCAACCCGTGACTGGTCACGGGTTCGTGCCTGTCGGTGCAACAGCCAGTCTAACGGAGGGGGGCAACCCCCAAAGGCAGTCAGCCGCCGCTCGTGGCTTAGGCGCATACCCCCTATTCATTTTTTCCAACACACTTATATCCGTAGCTAACTAGAAGCTCTATCTATCGTCTGGTTGTTGGCCTTGGTGGCGGGGCCGGCTGAACGGCAACCGACCCCGCCGTGGCGGAGGTCCGGGTGGGGCGACCCACATCAACACCACCCGGACCTCGTTTCGCCATCCCCGCGCGGGGAGTTCAGGACCGCGCGGGGGATAGCGGGCTTTGGGTTAGCTGCCGTCGCTGTCGCCGGGGTCGACGGTGAACCGGCCGACGCGTTCGGGGCGCATAACTGCCCAGCCGATGGACCACGTTGCCCGCAGCAGGACCGCGTCGTTGGCGAACAGGGCGTGATCGGATTGGGCGATGTTGACCTGCCCGACTGCCGAGACGATGGCGCTGGGGTCGATGACCAGGCCGCTGTTGGCGGGGATGAACGGGGAG
Source organism: Mycobacterium sp. SVM_VP21 (assembly GCA_024758765.1). NCBI lineage: Bacteria > Bacillati > Actinomycetota > Actinomycetes > Mycobacteriales > Mycobacteriaceae > Mycobacterium > Mycobacterium cavoris. The sequence goes on along the minus strand of CP101406.1, from coordinate 1,419,624 downwards.
CGCAGCACCGGCAGGCTCAGCAGCATGGGTACGGCGTCGGTGGTTCCGGCACCGAGCAGGGAGGCGTTGATCTGGTCGCCACCAACCTTGAGCTTGCGCAGGCTGGCCCAGGTGCGGGGGTCTACGACGATGTATCCGGGGTGCGCAAGGTTGGCTTCGAGTTCGGCAACGAGGTCAACGAGGCCGTCGAGGTTGGCCGCGACTTCACCGCCGTCGACCACGCCAGCGGTGTGCAACAGGCCGGTGGAGCCGGTGGCCGGCGGTGTGGGTGCGACCTCACTGAGATAGGACAGGTCGGCCTTGCGGATGAGGTCGCGGGCGACGGATTGCGCGGTCTGGCCGGGGGTTTCGGGCTGGCGGTGCTGTTCGTTGGAGATTGAGACCAGGCGGGCGAGTTTCTTCGTGTGGATGACGACCTCGGACAGTTCCGGGGCGGAGTCGGTGATCTCGGCGCCTTCGGCCACGTAGGCCGCGGACTCGTCGTCCTTGACGTAGGCGACCCGCAGAGATGGCCGGTCTCCCTCGATGTGCCCGGAGACGGTGCTGGTCTTGAGGATGAGGGCTTCGGGGACGACATCACCGGGTGTGAACGAGAACTTGTCTTGCGCCCAGGCGACTGTGGTGAGCGGGGTGGTGAGTTCGATACCGGACACGGGTGGTCCTGCCTTTCAAACGGGGTGCGGCCCGGAAGCGCGCACATCAAATTGGTGTATTCGATGGCGTGGCTCCGGGCCGCGACCTGTCCCGCATCAGGCGGTTGTTGGTGGTGAGTTTACCTTTCCGGCGGGGCGAATGCGGATTGCCAGGTGTTCTGCGCCTTGGGTGCGCCGGTGCCGCTGGTAAGGCCGCCCTGCGGCCGAAGGGGTTGGGGTCGGCCGGTGACGCCGAGTTCCTGGCGGGCGCGGGTGACCGCAGCGGTGACCTTTTCGGGGTCGACGGTGCCGTCGTCGGCGAGTAGATCGGTGATGGTGGTCAGCGCGAATACGGCTGCCGGCTTCACCCCGGCGGCGTCGATGAGGCGTTCGGCGTGCTGCTGCCGCAGTGCTGCGACCGTGGTTTCGGCGGTGGTGGCGCGTTCGCGGTATCCGGCGGATTCCCGCCGCAGCTTTTCCACGTAGTCACGGCCGAACTGTTCTACCGTTTCTTCCTGCGTGTCCGTGTCGGACTGGGGTTCGGCGGGAACCTCAGTCGTAGACGTGGTGTCGGTGACCTCCTCGGTGTCGACCGGGGTTGCTTCGTTGGCGGTTTCGTTACTCACGGAATTTCTCCTTCGATGTCGGCTACGCCGTCGCGCAGCGTTTGGACGACCTGGTGGGGGCTGGTGTCGGTCAGTTCGCCGATGCGGCGGGCGAATACCTCGGTGACGCTGAGCAGTTGCCGTAGCAGCGTGCCGGCGGTGTCGGTGTAGGTGCTGACGATCAACTGCGCGGCCGGGTTGTCGCCACGTAGGGCGGCGTCGATCAGTGCCAGCGCGTCACGCGCGCCATCGATCTCGGGATGGATCATGCTGACGTTCCTTCCTTCTTGGGGCTGTTGACGATTCCGGCGACGACACCGGTTGGCCGCTTGCGGGCCGGCAGGGCGTCGAACCATTCCGAGCAGCCGGCCAGCGCCGGACAGACTTTGCATAAGCCGAGGGCCTGCTGGTGACGCTGTTCGGCAACATCTTCGGGTTCGTCGCCGCCACGTTCGTCGAACAGGTGACTCCGGTGGCGGCAGCGGGCGCCGGGAAGGGCGGGTGCGCCACCGAGAGCGGACAGCAGGGAGTCGAGCATGGTCACGCGGTGCCCTCCTGCGGGTCGTTGATGCGCCATACCGCGTTCGGTCCCATCGTTGAGGTGATCCGGGGCTGGTTGCGGATCGCCTTGCGTAGGGCTTCCCAGGCGTAGCCGGCGGCTTCCCCGGCGGCACGGAAGTGGTCGCGGTCTACCTCGATGGTGTTTGCTGGGAGCTGGTTGAGGTAGGTGGTGATGAAGTCGTCGGTGCTGGGGTACGGGTTGTGTTCGCCGGTGAGTGACCACTGTCCGCGGCCGAGGGCCTTGAGGGTGGGGTGTCCGCTAGCGGCGGTGTGGATCTGGTGTTTGGTGTATCCGGCGGCTTGGCCGGCGGTGATCACAGCAAACGATTCGGTGAGGGTGGTGCCGGCCGCGATGAGCTGTTCGACGTGGTGGTTGAACCATTTCTGACACGACACCTTGGGACGGTCTGCGTTTTGCGGTACGGCTGACAGTGGCGATTTGCGTGCCTCACCTGCCTCACCCTGGTTGACCTGCGGAGTTACCTCACTATTTGAGGCACCCGTTCCTGCCTCACCGGTTTCGGCGGGAAACTGTTGCTGTTCTGGGACAGGTGGTGAGACAGGCGGGCGTGCCTCACTTGCGGGGCTTTGACCAGCAGGTATTCCGGGTGAGGCAGGTGAGGCAGGCGAAAGTCCAATGTTGGTGTAATAGCGAATCTGAATGCCGTTGACCCGCGGCTTGGAGGTGCCGAGATCGGGGACGACGGCGGCGAGGTTGCGGCCGAACGTGGCCTTGCTGCCGGATTCGTGGCCGCTGTCGACGCACCATGCCTTCCACGCTCCGTAGAGGCGGTCACGCTCAACGCTGGCCCCCTCGGCGCGTACACAGCAGTCCCGGACGAACGCCGACACCGGGGACGCCAGATCCATGAGCATGGTGGTGGCTTCGCCGGAGGACTTCGGGACCGTGAAGTGTTGTTTGCTGGCGAGGCGGTCGAGGCCTTCCAGCGCCCAGTTGAGGATGCCGGGTAGCTCGGCGGTAATGCGGGCATCCAGGGTGCGGTCCTCGCGGCCCAGGAAGCTGTTGCGCATCTGGAGGACCAGGAGCCGGTTGGCGATGGCACCGGAGGCGTCCGAGAACCGTGGTACCTCGTTGGACAGGATCATCAGGCGGGTGGACAGCTTGCCCGACCAGGGGTCACGGAACTTACGGTCAACGGTCAGCACGTCCTCGCCGGAGATGGACAGCAGGCGTTCGACGATGGTGTGGACGGTGGTCCCGCCGAGTCGTGCGTCGGCGATGATGGCCAGCGGCTTGCCCATCAGCGGGGCCAGCCCGAAGTTGGTGCCCAGGGAGGCCAGGGTGGGGCCAGTGACGTGGCCGCGTCCGATGAGGTTGCGGATCATCCGGGCGATGGTGCCCTTCCCGCTGCGGGTGGGGCCGATCAGGAGCAGGATCTTCTGCTGGTCGGTGCGGCCGGTGACGATGTAGCCGATCCACTCCTGTAGCAGGGCGATGCTGGCGGGGTCGTCGGGCCAGATCGAGGCCAGGAACTCCAGCCACACTTTCGGCTCGGGGGCGTCGGCCTGGTAGGCGAACGGCACAGAGACGGTGTTGTAGAACGCCGGGGTGTGCGGGTGCAGTTGTCGATCAGCGAGGGACAGCAACCCGTTGGTGCAGGCGATCACCTCACCGGGCGGTGAAGCGGTGTCGTGGTCGCCGATCCATGCCGGGGCGTCGACGTCAGCGCTGAGGTGCGCTACAGCGGCGAGTGCTTCCAGCACGTTAGCGACCTTGTTTCGGTTGGGGTTCCACGGGGTGCGTTCGTAGTCGACAGTGATGCCCTTCTCCCGGATCGGGCGCTCGTAGTCGACCTCGCCGAGGCGGGAGTAGATGGTGCTGCGTAGGTGCGCGGCGTCCTCGGTCGACCACTGCTGTCCGTTCCAGCGCTGCCAGTCGCCACGGTGGGAGACCAGGGTGCGGCCAGTGGGGAGCGTGAATTTCTTGTACAGCTTGCGGGCTACCTCAAGGGGTGCGTCCGGGGACGGGTACAGGGGGCGTTCCGGTACAGCACCCAACGGTTTCGGGGTGGTCTTCTTGTTCGCGGTGCCGATGGGCACCACGTTGTTGTCGTCGGTCACGCGGACTCCTTTCGTCGTGGAACGTATGCGTCGCCGCGGCCGGCCCGGATCTGGCGGGCAATCGCGGGCCAGTCCTCAGCGGTGGCAATGGTTTTCGATGCGTCAGCGGCAGCTTCCTGGGCAAGATCGCAACGCAGGACGTGGTGCTCTCCGGCGACGGCGAGGGCGATGAGCTTGCGCATGTCGGTATCGGCCAGCTCGCACCATGCCGGGGTGCCGGCGATCGGCAGCGGGGCGTAGGTGGCGGCCTTGATCACCTCGGTGATGAACCGATTCACCTCCGGCCACGACACTTGGACACTGCTGGTCATCCGATCTCCCGTGATGCACACAGGGGTCCGATACCGGCCTGGACGCTGGCAGGATCGGTCAACCACCTGCCACAGCCCCTGCACCGCATCGCCAGACGCCACTCGGGCAGTTCGGTGGGGAGTCCGGCCCGCGTGGGGCCGGCTCCCTTCACCGTGTTGGTTCCGGCAACGTGGCTGGCCATCAGAGTCCGCCCTTCACGACGGTGAGCTTTGGCTTGCCCACGAACTGCTGTGGTTTGACGCCCGCCACGCGCAGCAGACTCAGCAGCGCTTGGAGCATCTCTGGCGTCCAGCTCTTGAACGGCTTTGCGTTCAGGTGGTCCCTGACCTCACAGCACAGCCGGTGCAGATTCCTTTCCATCTCCCTGTCCTTGTCGCTCACCACGGCACCTCCGCGGCGTCGGCGGCTTCCAGCAGGTAGTCCGCCAGTTCGCGGGCGCCTGCCGGGGTGAGGCGGACCAGGTGGCCATAGTCGTTGATCTCGACGTACCTGCGGCGTCCGACGCGGTTGATCTCGACGTCGGGAAGGTCGCCCGCGTGCCGGGCCTCGACGATGTCAAGAGCCTGGCGCATCGGACTGTCCTCAGCGAGTCCTGCTCGGCAGCCACGCGCATGCCCACCGATTACGCCGCAGCAGGTGCGGGTGGCACTGTCCACGGGGTAGAGGTGACTGTCGGGGTCAGCACCCAAGTCGGTCAGCTCGTAGCCGATGGGGTCGTGATCTGTCATCATGGGGACTACCTGCTTCCTTTTGAGGGTTGGTGGGTGTGAGCGGTCCCCGCCAGGTGTTGGCGCACCTGGAGCTCGGGGGCCGTTCTGCTGTTCGGACGCATGTCCGGTGTTTGATCCGCCTCGGGGTCGAGTCCGAGGTCGGCATGTGATTCCTGCGGGCGCGCGTAGATCAAGCCGCATCACCACCCTGGTCGATTCGGGCGATGTACTCGTTGATGGCCGCCTCGGACACCAGTCGGCGGCGTCCAACTTTCACGCTGCGCAACTGTCCGTTGGCCATCAGCTCGAACACCATGCTCCGGCCGACTGACAGCCGTTTCATGACTTCCTCAACGGGCCACAACCGACTGTTGAGCCGGTCGACTTCCTTCTGTAGCTCCGGTGTCAGTGTCACCGGGGGCACCTCCTTTGCTCTGGAATGAAGCATCCAACTCGAATTGTATCGACATAGCCGAGCATTGCACGGATGCTCCCGAACGTCAACGCGTCCGTGCGATACTGTCTCAATGCCGAGCATTGACGAGTCCGCAAAGGCGTGGCAGGAGCAGTTGGCGAAGCGCGTCGGCCTGGCGATCAGAGGCCAACGGGTGGCGCTCGGATTTACCGCACAACAACTGTCCGAACAGACAAGGGACTTCGGCTATCCCGTATCGCGTGCAGCGATTTCTAAGATCGAGAGCAACAGCCGGTCGGGGAAGGTGGACCTCGCCGAGCTACTTGTTCTTGCGGCCGCGTTGTTTACCCCTCCGGTGGCTCTCGTCTTCCCAGGTCGATACGACGACGAGATCGACGTACTTCCAGGGCTGAAAACATCGCAATTCGATGCAGCACAATGGTTTTCAGGGATTCGCAATGAGACATTCGGAACGCAGTCCGAGGAGCTCAATTCTGCAAGGGATCTTGTCGATAAGGCCACCATTGCGGGATTCACCGCTCAGGATCTGGAGCGCATCGAAGCTCAGGCGAGGCAAGCGAATGACGCTCTACGCCAGGCGATTGAAGAGCGGCAGCAGGCTACCAGCAGCATGCAGCAGGCGGTCGATACGTTCAATCGGGCAGCTGAGAAGTTTCAGGAGGCGATAAAGATCCGGAACGAATCGCTTGGTCAGGCGGGCGATGCCTAGACAACGCATGGCCCCGGGTGAGCACGGGAAGATCGCCGACCGTACCGCCACGGAGGAACTCCCGAACGGCAAGACTCAGCAGATCTTCTACGCCACAACGTATTTGCGTCTCCACAGTGGGAAGCTGCGGGAGCGTGAGGCGTCGTCGCGCAAGTCAGCGGAGGATGCCCGGCGGGAGCTGAAGCGGCGCATCGCGGTCGAACTCGAGGCCGGGGAACCGACCGGGGTAATTGACCGCACCACCACCTTGTCGGAGTTGTTCGAGGCGTGGTTGCCGGCGAAGATCGCGGAGGACCGGATCGGGGAGCGGACCGCGACCCTGTACCGGGACGCGTGGCGGCTGCATGGTGAGCAGCAGCTCGGGGAGCTGCGGATCTTGGAGTTGACGACGAGCCGTGCCGATGCGCACCTGAAGGCGCTGCCGTCATCGGCGGGGATCTATCTGCGGATCATCTTGTCGGGCATGTACAGCATGGCTGCCCGGTTCGACGTGGTGAAGCACAACGTGATCCGGGAGACCAAGACCGCCAAGCCGGAGCGTAAGCCGGCCAGGGCGCTCACGGGCATGGAGTTGGAGCAGGTGCGGCGGGCCGTCGAGGTGTGGTGCGGGCGGAAGGGGCCGGGGCCGCGGCGGGGCCTGATGTTGCCGGCGTTCGTGGAGCTGCTGGCGGCCACCGGTGTGCGGCCGGGGGAAGTGCTGGCGGTCCGCTGGGCGGATGTTGACCTGCTGGCGAAGCCGCCGACCGTCACCGTCACCGGGACCGTGCAGGACGCGGGGAGGGTGGCCGGTAAGCCGCTGCACCGTCAGGATGCCCGCAAGGGTCACGCCCCGCCGCACACAGTGGTCCTACCGGCGTTCGGCGCCCAGGTGCTCACCGACCTCTACGCGGTCACAGGGCCGGACGGCACGGTGCTGAAGAACAGGGACGGCGGCCTGGTGAGCCTGTCGAACATCCGTTCCTCGCTGCGGGAAGCGCTCGCGCCCCACGAAGAGCTGCGGTGGGTGACGCCGCACAGCTTCCGACGGTCTGTGGCCACCGTCGTTCGGGACGGGCTCGGCGTCGAGGCCGCACAGCAACAGCTGTCGCACGCCCAGCTGGCGACCACCGAAGGGCACTACGTGCAGCGGGTGACGGCGGGGCCGGATACCCGCGCTGTGCTGGAGCAATGGGCCAGCAACGGGAACGGCTGAACCAATTTACGGGGAAAGTACGGTATTTCGAGGATGCGAGTTTGCTGGCAAACTTCCAAAACTCTCTGACCTGCATGTATGGAGCCGATGACGGGAATCGAACCCGCGTATTCAGCTTGGGAAGCTGATGTTCTGCCATTGAACTACATCGGCACTGGTGCCTTGGAAGGCTAGCATCCCGCGCCAAACGCCTCGTCCACTCCGGCGAGCAGTCGCAAAATCGCACGTCTGGGGAGTGCTCGGTGCGATTCTGTGTCTGCTCGCCTAGGGGCTGAGTTCAGCGGATACGCTCGTGCCGTGCTGCTTTCCGATCGCGATCTGCGGGCCGAAATCGCTGCTGGCCGGCTGGGCATCGACCCGTTCGACGACGCGCTGGTACAGCCGTCCAGTGTGGACGTCCGCCTCGACAGCCTGTTCCGGGTGTTCAACAACACCCGCTACACCCACATTGACCCGGCCAAACAGCAAGACGAGCTGACCACGCTGGTCGAACCCAAACCCGGCGAGCCGTTCGTGTTGCATCCCGGTGAGTTCGTGCTGGGCTCCACCCTGGAGTGCTGCACCCTGCCGGAGGATCTGGCCGGCCGGCTGGAGGGCAAATCAAGCCTGGGCCGGCTCGGCCTGTTGACCCATTCCACCGCGGGTTTCATCGACCCCGGCTTCTCCGGGCACATCACCTTGGAGCTTTCCAACGTGGCAAACCTGCCGATCACATTGTGGCCGGGTATGAAGATCGGCCAGCTGTGTCTGCTGCGGCTGACCAGTCCGGCGGAGCACCCTTACGGCAGTACGCGCGTAGGGTCGAAATATCAGGGCCAGCGCGGGCCGACGCCGTCCCGCTCGTACCAGAACTTCATCAAGTCCGGTTAGCCCTCGGACCTGATCGCCGCCTCGCGGCTGCGATGAAGCCGGTAGCGGCCAGCCCTGGTGGGGGTTCGGCCCGCATGCCTGGCCGATTGGCAGTAGCCGGGGAGGTTTCGTGGAGATCGTTCTTGGGGTGTCGGTGGCACCCTCGGCGGTCCGCATGGTGTTGGTGGAAGGCGAGAGCGCCGACGGGGTCACCGTGGAACACGACGACTTCGACGTGGTGGATGGTGCCCAAACCGCGCCAGAGCGGGTGGTGTCGGCGATCCTGGGCACCCGTGAGGGCGCCCGGGAGGGCGGCTACGAGCTCAGTTCCACCGGTGTGACCTGGAGTGATCCGGCCGAGGCGGATGCGCTGCGTGCGGCGTTGGCCGGCCGCAAGGTCGAAAACGTGATGCTCGTGTCGGCGTTTCTTGCCGCGGCGGCGCTGGCCCAGTCGGTGGGTAGTGCCACGCGTTACACGCGGACTGCGCTGCTGTTCGTCGAGCCGGAAGCCGCCACCTTGGCCGTTGTGAACTCTGATGACGGCTCGATCACCGAGATTCACCGCCAGCCGCTGTCCAACGACGACGCGAGCGCGGTCGGCGAGATCGCCGAACTGGCCGCCGGTGCGCAGCGGCTCGAGTCGAACCCCGACGGCCTGTTCGTGGTGGGCTCGGGTGTGAACGTGGCGATGATCAAGCCGGAATTGGACAAGGTCAGCCCGTTGCCGGTCAGCGTGCCCGAGGAACCGGACATGGCGTTGGCCCGCGGGGCCGCGCTGGCCAGCGCGCATGCCCCACTGTTCTCGTCCTCCACTCGGGCACAGGCCTGGGCACAGGACCCGGGGACCGGTGAACTGGACCCCGCGCTAGCCAGCGCCGGCTACGCGTACGTCGCGCCCGGCGGGGTGAACTACGACGACGTGGACTACAACGTCACCGCCGACAACGAGCCGCTGGCCTACAGCGCGCTGTCGGACAGCGGCGTGGTTCTCGGTGGCGCGCTGCCGGATCTCGCCGACGATGCCGAACTCGTCGACTCCCGGATGCTGGACTTCAGCACCGGGATTCAGCCGCGGGAGCGCAAGCCGATGCTGGTCACCGGCGGGGTTGCGGCGCTGTTCGTGATCGGGGTGCTGGGCTTGGCGATCGCGTTGGCCGTGGGGATGCGGGCGGCAAATCAGCACCGTCCCGACGTGCGGGCCAATGTCGTCAGCCATCCGCCGGCGGCCGTGGTCACGCCCGCGCCCGCGCCTCCGGCGGCCCCACCCGCCCCGGCCGGTGAACCGGCTCCGCCGCGAGCGCCCGCGCCCGCTCCGGTCCCGCAGGCACCAGCGCCGCAGGCACCAGCGCCGCGGGCACCGGCGCCCCTACCGGTGGCACCGGCTCCGCCGCCTCCAGCGTTCCCGCCCCCACCGCCTCCGGCGCTCCCGCCCCCACCGCTGCCCAACCTGGGGATTCCCGGCCTGCCCGGCGGTCCGCCGCTCTTCGGCCCGCCCCGGGGCGGTTGGGGAGGTGGCGGCTGGGGTCCCGGTCCGGGAGGTGGCGGCTGGGGTCCCGGTCCGGGAGGTGGTCATGGCCCCGGCGGCGGCCCTGGTGGCGGGCCGCGTGGTCCTGGTGGCGGTGGCTTCCCGTTCCCGCTGCCTGGGCTTCATTTCTGAGTGGGGATTCACATCCCACAGTCGTAAGATGGGCTAATAATTCGCCGGTCCTAGTGGAGGAGGTGCGGTGGACATCGTTCTGGGGGTCTCGATGGCACCGCCATCGGTACGTATGGTCCTCGTCGAGGGGGAACGCGCTGGTGGCGTGACCGTCGACGAGGACGGATTCGAGGTGGACGCCGACGAGCTGGTGTTCCCCGACCAGGTCGTGTCGGCCATCCTCGGCACCCAGGAAAGTGCGCGAGAGAACGGCTACCGACTGGCCTCGACCGGGGTGACCGTCGCCAACCAGCTGCAAGCGGGCCAGCTGCGCGACGCGCTGGCCGGCCACCGGGTCGAGAACGTGATGCTGGTGTCGGCGTTCTTGGCGGCCGCCGCCCTGGCACAGACGGTAGGCGGGTCGGTCGGTTACGAGCGGACCGCGCTGATGTTCATCGAGCCGGACGGCGCGACCCTGGCGGTCGTCAACTCATCAGACGGCTCGATCGCCGAGGTGCAGCGGGTGGCCCTGCCCTCCGATGACGCCGCCGCGGTGGGTGAGCTGACCCGTCTGGCCGCCCAGGCGGGGCGCCTGTCATCGCGCCCCGACGGCTTGTTCGTGGTCGGTTCCGGAGTCAACGTCGGCTTGGTCAAGCCGGAGTTGGACGCGGTCAGTGCCATTCCGGTCAGCGTGCCCGAGGAGCCCGAAACCGCGCTGGCGCGTGGCGCGGCGCTGGCCAGTGCCCACGCGCCGCTGTTCGATTCCTCGACGTCGGCGCTGGCGTGGGCACGCGACCCGGGCACCGGTGTGATCGACCCGGACCTGGTGGCACTCGGCTACTCCTCCCAGGCCTACCGAACCGACTATGACGCCACCATGGGCGAGTACGCGCTGGCCTACAGCGCGGTTTCGGACGACACCACTGACAGTGGCTACCTGAGCCTGGTCGCCGCTGACGGCTTTGACGGCACCGTCATCGAGGACGACGACGATCGCCCGCCGAGTTCCGGGGTGGATCAGTTCGACGACAGCAAGCCTGCGCGGCGCCGCAGGCCCTTCCTGCTGGCCGGCAGCGGGCTGGCGGCGTTCTTCGTCGTCGGGGTCTCCAGCCTGGTGGTGGCGCTGGCGGTCAGCATCCGGCCTACCGCCGCAGATCACCCGCCGCCCACCGGGCACATCGTGGTCCCCACCCAGCAGGCGCCGGCCCCGGCGCCTGTCCCCGAAGCGGCGCCTCCACCTGCGCCCGCGCCGCCTCCGGCGGCCCCGCCCGTCACCGAGGTCCCGGTCGCGCGACCGGCTCCGGCCGTGCCGGCTCCTGCGCCGGCAGCGCCGGCTCCCGCCCCGGCGGCTCCGGCGCCTGCACCTGCGGCTCCACCCCCGGCACCCGCGCCGGTGGCCCCGGTGCCGATACCGATTCCGGTGCCCATCCAGGTGCCCGCGCCGGTCGAGGCACCGGCCCCGGCTGCACCGGCCCCCGCGCCACCTCCGATCCAGCAACCCGAGCTACCGCCGATCTTCCGGCCGCCGTCCAACAACGGCGGCAACCCGTCCTGGCTGCCGGACAACAACAACGGCGGCGGCAAGAAGGGCGGCAATCCATCTTGGCTGCCCGACAACGATGGTGGTGGCAAGAAGGGCGGCAACCCGTCTTGGCTGCCCGACAACGATGGTGGTGGCAAGAAGGGCGGCAACCCCTCACCCTGGCTGCCTGGCATCGGTGGTAACGGCGGTGGCGGGAATCCGTGGTTCCCGGGCCTCGGCGGTAGCAACGGTGCCGGCCGCGGCGGTGGTGGCGGCTCCTGGTTCCCGGGCCTCGGCGGTGGCGGAGGCGGCGGCCATGGCGATGGTGGCGGCAAAGGTGGCTGGCCCTTCTGAGCCCGCCCAGAATCCACTAGCCTGACGGCGTGGACTACGCCGCAGCATTGGTCGATGAGACGCGCGCGTTCGGGGAGCTGATCCGCGCCGGCGATCCGCAGTTGGCGATCCCCACCTGCCCGGAGTGGAATCTCACGCAACTGTTCCGGCACTTCGGGCGCGGAAACCGTTGGGCCGCACAAATCATCGCCGATCGTATGGACGGTCCCCTGGACCCGCGTGAGGTCGTCGACGGCAAGCCGCCCGCCGAGCCGGACCCAGCTCTTGACTGGCTGCACGACGGCGCGCAACGGGTGTTGGACGCCGTCGCCCACAGTGGGCCGGACACGCCGGCGTGGACGTTCATGGGACCCCGCCCGGCCTCCTGGTGGGTGCGCCGCCGGCTGCACGAGGCGACCGTGCACCGCGCCGATGCCGCGCTGGCGCTCGGGGGTGACTTTGCGCTGTCACCGGAGCTGGCCGCCGACGGGATCGGCGAGTTGCTGGACCTGATCCCCGCACTGATCGCGCGCAACGGACCAGCGTTGCCGCTGGCCGACGGCCACAGCGTGCACCTGCACGCCACCGATGACGGCCTCGGGTCGGCAGGGGAGTGGACCATCAGCCGGCCGGCTGGGACCGACACGGTGAGCTGGTCGCACGAGCACGGCAAAGGTTCGGTGGCCCTAAGGGGTTCGGCCCGCGACCTGTTTTTGGCGGTGATGCGCCGGGTACCGGTGGCCGATACCGACATCGCGATCTTCGGCGACGCCGCGGTGTGGCAGAACTGGGTCGACCACACCGCTTTCTGATCGGGCGGTAGTTTTGGCGAGCATGAGCACATCGGAGATCGCAACGGTCCTCGCCTGGCACGACGCCCTGGCCGCCGGTGATCTGGACACCCTGGAAAAGCTGTCCAGTGACGACATCGAGGTGGCCGACGTCGGCGGCGCCGGGCAGGGGCATCAGGCATTGCGTGGGTGGGCCGCTTCGGCGCAGGTGAGCGCCGGAATCGGCCGGATGTATGTGCACGACGGTGTGGTGGTGGCTGAACTGATCCCCGCGGGGGCGGGTGCAGCCCAGGCGGTCGCCTTCCGGGTGGTACACGATCGCGTCACCGCGGTGTTCCGCCACCAGGACCTGGACAGCGCCTTGGCTGCCACGGACCTCAACGAAGCCGATCGGGTCGACTAGCCCGCTGTGTCCGATAGCGGCGGCCCGCGTCGCCCGGCTGCGCCGCACGCGCAATCAACGCGGTTAGGCTAAACGGCATGCGCGGGATCATCCTGGCCGGTGGCTCCGGCACCCGCCTGCATCCGATCACCATGGGCGTGAGCAAGCAGCTGCTGCCGGTGTACGACAAGCCACTGGTCTACTACCCGCTGTGCACGCTGATGCTGGCGGGCATTCGGGACATCCAGGTGATCACCACCGGTCACGACGCGCCTGCCTTCCAGCGACTGCTGGGCGACGGCAGCGCATTCGGAGTCGACATCAGCTACGCCATCCAGGAGCAGCCCGATGGTTTGGCGCGCGCTTTCGTGATCGGCGCCGACCACATCGGCACCGACTCTGTCGCGCTGGTGTTGGGGGACAACATTTTCTACGGCGCCGGTTTGGGGACCAGCCTGCGGCGTCACCAATCCCTTTCCGGTGCAGTTATTTTCGCCTACTGGATGGCGGACCCATCGGCCTATGGTGTGGTTGAGTTCGACGGGGACGGTACGGCGGTGTCGGTAGTGGAGAAGCCGAGGGCACCCAGCTCCCACTACGCGATACCCGGGCTGTACTTCTATGACAACGACGTCGTCGAAATCGCGAAGGGCCTCAAGCCTTCCGCCCGCGGCGAGTACGAGATCACCGACATCAACCAGACCTACCTCGATCAGGGCCGGCTCACGGTCGAGACACTGGCACGGGGCACCGCATGGCTGGACACCGGGACTTTTGACTCGCTGCTTGACGCCGGTGATTACGTCCGCACTGTCGAGCGCCGCCAGGGCCTCAAGATCGGTGTTCCCGAAGAGGTGGCCTGGCGGATGGGTTTCATCGACGACGCCGCACTCGCCGACCGTGCTGCGGGGCTGTGCAAGTCCGGCTATGGCGACTACCTGATCGGGTTGTTGGATCGTCGGTAACGGGTGGCTCACTGACGAATCGCGTCGGCCGCCCGCCGGAGCGATAACTCGGCGTTTTCCCGACTGTCGCCCATCCCGACGAACATGTCGATGGTCATCGGACTGAGAATGTGGGTCAGGGCCCGGCCGTCCTGCTCGAACGTGCCGACAAGTTCCAGCAGCACCACACCGTGAATCATGCTCCAGATTCGCCCCGCCAGTTCGACGGTGTCGTCCGCGCGGACCCGGCCGGTGGAGACGATCCGCTCAACCGCGGTGACGAGTTGGTTGAAGGTCGCCGTCGCCACCGGCATCTCGGGAGCATGAAACTTCTGCGGTGCGGCGAGGCCGAACATCAGCCGATAGCGCTGCGGGCTGGCTAGCGCGAACTGTCGATAGGCGTGGCCCATGACGAAGAAGTCGGCCATCGGATCGTCGGTCTTGGGGGCGGACGCCAGCGCTGCGCCGAAACGTTCGAATGCGGCGGAGACGATCGCCTCCAGCAGGCCGTTCATCCCGCCGAAGTGCGTGTAGACGGCCATGGTGGAGGCTCCGATCTCGGCGGCAACCTTCCGGGCCTGCAAAGACTCGGGGCCGGCACTGTCCAGCAGTCGGGTACCGGCCTCGATCAGGCGATCGCGCGGGCTCAAGCTCACCCTTGCCATGGTGCCATAACAGTGTTATACATAGCGAATAACATCGTTATGGACCGGAGGTGTCCGATGACCAATCCCTATCTGCAGGGCGGATTCGCGCCGATCGCGCAGGAGTACACCCTCACCGAGCTGGCGGTGACCGGGTCCATCCCGGACTACCTGGACGGGCGCTACCTGCGCAACGGGCCCAACCCCGTCGGCGAAATCGACCCAGCGTTCTATCACTGGTTCATCGGTGACGGCATGGTCCACGGCGTGCGGCTTCGCGACGGCAAGGCCGAGTGGTATCGCAACCGTTACGTGCGGGGTCCGCAGACCGCGGCCGCGCTCGGCGAACCGCCGCGCCCCGGTCGGCATGGCGGGCCGTCCGGGATCGGCGCCAACACCAACGTGATCGGCCACGCCGGGCGAACCCTCGCGCTGATCGAGGGCGGAATCTCCTGCTACGAGCTGACCGACGAGCTGGACACCGTCGGCACCTGCGACTTCGACGGCACCCTGTCGGGCGGGTACACCGCGCATCCGAAACGCGACCCCGACACCGGTGAGCTGCATGCTGTTTCGTACGCGTTCAACCGCGGAAACAGCGTCCAGTACTCGGTGATCGGTACGGACGGCCGGGCGCGGCGCACCGTGGATGTTGAGGTCACCGGATCGCCGATGATGCACGACTTCTCGCTGACCGAGAACCACGTCGTCTTCTATGACCTGCCGGTCACGTTCGACACCCGCCAGGTCGCTCAGGGCGCAGCGCCACCGGGTCTGCGGCTACCGGTGCGGCTAATTATGTCGGCGCTGATCGGGCGGGTGCGCATCCCGGACCCGATCATGGCCCGGTTGCCGATGCCGAAGAGCAGCGTGCGCACCATGCCGTATCGGTGGAACCCGAAATACCCGGCGCGGGTGGGGGTTATGCCCCGTGAGGGGGGCAATGCCGATGTTCGGTGGTTCGAGGTAGAGCCCTGCTACGTGTTCCATCCGATGAATGCCTACGACGAAGGTGACACCGTCGTACTCGACGTGGTCCGGCACCCGAAGATGTTCGACACCGAGATGCGTGGCCCCGCCGAGGGCCTGCCCACGCTGGAGCGGTGGACCGTCGACCTAGCCGACGGCAAGGTCCGCGAATCCCGGGTGGACGACCGTGGTCAGGAGTTTCCCCGCGTTGACGAACGACTGGTCGGCAAGCGGCACCGGTTCGGCTACGCGGTCAGTATCGGCAACGGCGTGGTCCCCGACGCGACACTGCTCAAGCATGACCTGGTCGGCGGGTCGACAGCGACACGTGCATTCGGCGATGGAAAACAGTTAGGCGAGTTCGTCTTTCATCCGAAGACAGCGGGCGCGGCCGAAGATGACGGCGTCCTGATGGGATTCGTCTATGACAGCTCGACCGACACCACCGAACTGGCGATCCTGGATGCGGCCACGCTGCAGGATGTCGGGAGCATCCACCTACCGCACCGTGTTCCCGCCGGATTCCACGGCAACTGGGTGCCTACCGGGCAATAGCGGGGGCGACATGACCACAAGATTCGTTACGCCATCGGATTCTGCGATACGAGTAGGTGACGCGGAGCGGGGGCATACCGCCGATCATCTCGGTCAGGCATTTACCCAGGGATACCTGTCGATGGAGGAATACGAGACGCGATTGGCCCGGGCGTTTGAGGCCCAAACCGCCGGAGCGCTCAAGGATCTCCTCACCGATCTGCCTGTCGCGCAGATCATCAAGCGTGACCCGCGACGTCGTGCGCAACGCAGCGCCGCCGCGCGACGAGGCGTCCTGATTCACCTGGGCGCTTACCTGGCGGTGTCGGTGTTGATGATCGGCATCTGGTTGGTGACTGCGGTGTCCGCCGGCGCGTGGTACTTCTGGCCCGTCTGGCCCATCCTCGGCTGGGGAATCGGCATTGTCTCGCATGCGATTCCGGTGGGAGCGTGCGCGCGCCGTCGAGTGGCAATATGGCGACGCGACACGCCGCTGTGACGTCGTGAGATTCCCTATGGGCGGGGAAGGCTCGCCGACGAACTAGGGGCGGTAGCTGACCAGGAAGTTGCCCAAGCGCTCGATGGCGCTGGACAGGTCGCGGGCCCACGGCAGGGTGACGATGCGCAGATGGTCCGGCGCCGGCCAGTTGAACCCGGTGCCCTGGGTGACCAGGATCTTCTCCTGCAACAACAGGTCCAACACCAACTGCTCGTCGTTGTCGATCGGGTAGACCTCGGGGTCCAGGCGCGGGAACGCATAGAGCGCACCGCGGGGCTTCACGCAGGAGACGCCGGGTATCTCGTTGAGCTTGCTCCAGGCGACGTCCCGCTGTTCGAGCAGGCGCCCACCCGGCAGTACCAGGTCATCGATGCTTTGGTGGCCGCCCAACGCCACCTGAATGGCGTGCTGGGCTGGCACATTCGGGCACAACCGCATGTTGGCGAGCAGGTTGATGCCCTCCAGGAAGCTGGTCGCATGCTCCTTGGGGCCGGTGATTGCCAGCCAGCCGGAGCGGTAGCCGGCCACCCGGTAGGCCTTGGACAGTCCGTTGAAGGTCAGGCACAGCAGATCCGGCGCCAGAGTGGCCAGGCTGGTGTGCTCGGCGTCGTCGTAGAGGATCTTGTCGTAGATCTCGTCGGCCAGCAGCAGCAGCTGGTGCTTGCGGGCCAACTCGGCGATCTGGCCGAGCACCTCGCGGCTGTAGACCGCCCCGGTCGGGTTGTTGGGGTTGATCACCACCAACGCCTTGGTGCGTTCGGTGATCTTCGATTCCATGTCGGCGATGTCGGGCTGCCAGCCTTGGGTCTCGTCGCACAGATAGTGCACCGGGGTGCCGCCGGCCAGCGAGGTCGACGCCGTCCACAGCGGGTAATCCGGGGCCGGGATCAGCACCTGGTCGCCGTTGTCCAACAGCGCCTGCAGCACCAGCGAGATCAGCTCGGAGACCCCGTTACCCAGGTAGACGTCGTCGACGTCGAAGCGGGGGAAGCCCTCGACGAGTTCGTAGCGGGTGACCACCGCGCGGCGGGCCGGCAGGATGCCCTGGGAGTCCGAGTAGCCCTGCGCGTACGGCAGCGCCTGGATCATGTCCCGCATGATCACGTCGGGGGCTTCGAACCCGAACGGCGCCGGGTTGCCGATGTTGAGCTTGAGGATGCGGTGCCCCTCAGCCTCCATCCGGGCGGCTTGGGCGTGGATCGGACCGCGGATCTCGTAGAGGACGTCCTGCAGTTTGGTCGACTGCGCGAACGTGCGCTGCCGTGGCTGGCTGCCGGTGGCAGGCCAGGGCATCTGGTGCGGCAACTGATGAGCGGTCACGTTGACAATGGTCCCATAACTGTCCAATGAAAATTTGCCCGAGAAACAAGTTGGGGCCGTATGTGCACCCACACGGCCCCAACTTGTTATCTCAGCGTTTGCCCGGCGGGCGTGCCCCGCGCTGGATGCCCAGCCCCTTCACCGGTGGCTGTTCCTTGGGCGCCTCCGCGGCCGGAGCAGCCTCGGGAACTGCCTGCTCAGCCTCGGGCTCGGCGGCCACCGGCGCGGAAACCGGTTCAGAGGCGGCTTGCGCCGGCTCGGCAGCCGGGGCGGCCGGAGCCGCCTTCTTGGCTCCGGGCTTGCGGGCACCGGCGGCCATTCCCAGGCCCTTGACCGGCACAGCCGCTGCCGCGGGTGCCGCGGGCTCGGCCGGTGCCGCGGGTGCGGCGGGTTCAGCCGGTGCTGCGGGTGAGGCTGCGATGGCCTCGGCGGCCGGGGCGGCCTTCTTGGCGCCCGGGCGCTTGGCACCGCTGGCCATCCCGAGCCCCTTCACGGGTGCGGCGGGTTCGGCCGGTGCCGCGGGTGCCGCAGCGCTGGCCTCGGCGGCGGGTGCGGCGGCCGGGGCGGCCTTCTTGGCACCCGGGCGCTTGGCGCCACCGGCCATCCCGAGCCCCTTCACCGGGGCAGCCGGGGCTGCGGGTGCGGCCGTGCTGGCCTCGGCGGCGGGTGCGGCGGCCGGGGCGGCCTTCTTGGCACCCGGGCGCTTGGCGCCACCGGCCATCCCCAGTCCTGTCACCGGAGCCGCGGCCTTTACCTCGGCCGCCGGCTTCTCCGCGGTCGCGGTGGCCACCGCAGCCGGCGCCGGAGCCTTCTCCTCGACCTTCTTCGGACCGGCCTTGGCGGCGGCCTCGGCGGCAGTGCCCTTGGCCGGCAACGTCACCGCGTCCATGTCGAGGGACTCCAGCAGCAGCTGAGCGATGTCACGCACGTCCACATCGGAACGTCCGGCGGCTTCGATGCGGTCGTCGATGCCGTCGCTGACCATCACCCGGCAGAACGGGCAGCCGGTGGCGATGGTGGTGGCACCGGTGGCCAGCGCCTCGTCGACGCGGTCGTGGTTCACCCGCTTACCGATGTGCTCTTCCATCCACATCCGGGCGCCGCCGGCGCCGCAGCAGAACGAGCGGTCTCGGTTACGCGGCATCTCGACCAGGTTGGCTCCCGACGCCTCGACCAACTCCCGTGGCGGCTCGTAGACCTTGTTGTGGCGGCCCAGGAAGCACGGGTCGTGGTAGGTGACCTCCCGCGACACCGGAGCGACCGGAATCAGTCGCTTGTCGCGGACCAGCCGGTTGAGCACCTGGGTGTGGTGCAGCACCGTGTATTCGCTGCCCAGCTGCGGGTATTCGCGAGAGATCGTGTTGAAGCAGTGCGGGCAGCTCGCGATGATCTTGCGGTCGGGCTTGTCCAGACCGTCGAACACCTCGTTGAGCATCTCGACGTTCTGCGAGGCCAACTGCTGGAACAGGAACTCGTTGCCGGCACGCCGGGCGGGGTCACCGGTACAGGTCTCCCCGGTGCCCAGCACCAGGAACTTCACGCCGGCAGCGGCCAGCAGCTCCGCGGTCGCCTTGGTGGTCTTCTTAGCGCGGTCCTCATAGGCGCCCGCGCAGCCCACCCAGAACAGGTACTCGAACCCGTCAAAGCTGTCGACGTCCTGGCCGTAGACCGGGATGTCGAAGTTGAGCTCGTCGATCCAGGACGTGCGCTCCTTGGCGTTCTGCCCCCACGGGTTGCCCTTGTTCTCCAGGTTCTTGAACAGCACACCCAGCTCGGAGGGGAACTCCGACTCCACCAGCACCTGGTAGCGGCGCATGTCGACGATGTGGTCGATGTGCTCGATGTCCACTGGGCACTGCTCGACGCAGGCTCCACAGTTGGTGCACGACCACAGCACGTCGGGGTCGATCACGCCGCCTTCTTCGGCGGTGCCCACCAGCGGGCGGACGGCCTGCGCCGGGCCGGAGCCGCCGATACGCTCGAAGCCCTTCTCCGGCACGTGATGGCCGGGCAGCGGGGCGGCGTCGGCCAGATCGACCTCGGCGGTCGGCATCGGCTTGTCGCCGAGCAGGTAGGGGGCCTTGGCCATCCAGTGGTCGCGCAAGTCCATGATCAGCAGCTTGGGGCTCAGCGGCTTGCCGGTGTTCCAAGCGGGGCACTGCGACTGGCAGCGGCCACACTCGGTACAGGTGGCGAAGTCGAGCATGCCCTTCCAGGTGAAGTCTTCGATCTTGCCGCGGCCGAACACCGCGTCCTCCGGCGGGTTGTCGAAGTCCAGCGGCTCGCCTTGGTACTCGATCGGCAGCAGCGGTCCCAACGCGTTGGGCAGTCGCTTGAAGGTGACGTTGATCGGGGCCAGGAAGATATGCAGGTGCTTGGAGTTCAGCACGATCAGCAGGAAGCCCAGTGCCACCGCGACGTGCAGCAGCAGAGCGGCGGTCTCGATGTTCTCGTTGACAGCCAGCCCCAGCGGCGCCATGACCTTGCCCATGAGGTGCGACAGGTAGGCGCCCTTGCCGTAGGGCAGGGTGCCGGTGTTGGCCGCGGCCCCGCGCAGCAGCAGGAAGGTCCAGACGACGTTGAGGATCATCACGAGGATCAGCCACGCGCCGCCGTTGTGGGAGCCGTAGAACCGGGACGACCGGCCGTGCTCGGTCGGGTTGCGCAGGACCCGGATGATCATGAATACGAAGATCGACAGGGTGACCGCGGTGATGAAGAAGTCCTGCATGAAGCCCAGGACGTCCCAGTGTCCCACGAGCGGGATGGCGAAGTGTGGGTTGAACATCTGGCCGTAGGCCTCGATGTAGACCGTGATCAGGACGAAGAACGCCCACATGGTGAAGAAGTGGGCGATCCCGGGGATATTCCACTTCAGCAGTTTGGCCTGGCCGGCGACCTCGCGGATCTGGGTCTCGATCCGGGTCTTGATGTCGTTCGTCCGCTCGGGGCCGACCTTCTGACCGGACATGACCAGACGGAAGAGCCAGAACACCCGGCGTGCGGCCAGCAGGCCGACAAGTCCCGTCATGGACAGGCCGACCACCAGCCTGATCAGCATCTGGGTATTTTCGGTCACGGAGAGCCTCTCCCATCCACAAGTTACCGGACAGTAACTTAGCTATGGTTACTGACGGGTAACTTACCGCCAATCTTGCGCAGCACCAGTTCAAGCCCGGATCGGTGCTCGCTCATAGTGCCACTCCAAGGTTGTTCAGCGCGACAAAGGCTGGCCTAACTGTATTGGTGGGCGACCGTCCGGACGGGCTTTCGCGCCCGCGGTGAGGTAATGCCGAACTCAGAGTCCGGGCAGTGGGATGACGATCTCCGGCGGCCGTTGCGTGGGGGTAGGCGTGCCGGGGGCAGCCGTGGTGCTCGGTGCGGTCGTCGTGGGTTGCTCGGTCGTGGTCGGCGGCGCAGTGGTGGTCGTGGGCGGTTCGGTGGTGGTCGTGGTGCTCGGTGCCTCGGTGGTGGAAGTGGGGGTCTCCGATTCCGTCGCCGGCGGTGGGTTTTCGGCGGTGGGGGCGTCGGAAGGGGCCTGTTCGGGGCTTGGGGCAGGTGGCTCTTCGGCGGGTGCGGAGGTGGTTGACGTCACCGAAGTGGTCGCCGGCGCGGTGGGACTCGGTTCCTTGTTCACCAGCCGGACCATGCCCCACACCAACAGGGCGATCAGGATGGCGGTCAGCACGCCCAGGGCGATCAGCGCGACTGGCCGCAGATACCAGGGCGTTGGTGGGGGCGGTCCGGTCCACTCGGCCTGGCGACCGGCGGGCTCGCGGTACTCGCTGTAGTAAGCCGGCTCGCCGTAGTTACCGTTGCCGCCGTAGTCGTAGCCGGCCAGCTGGGTCGGCTCGTTGTTCGGGTCGTCCGGCGATCGGTTCACACGCACCGAGGGTAGGTGCCGCGCCTGACGAAAGCCCGCGACGACACTGGCGGAAACCCGTCAGCTGGCCAAACGACGACGCGCGACAAGCTCGACTACAGCTCGCCAGCCGAGCAGAAACACGGCGGTGACCGTCGAAGCCACCAGGATGAAGCTCGTCGCCACGCCGGCAGAGGTCGCCTCGCGTAAAAGCATGCCGACCAGCACCGTCGAGACCCAGACCGCCACCCCGGTGGGCCAAAGCGCGGTGGGCCTGCGCCAGCCGCGCGACAACAGCCAGCCCAACGCCGTGCCGCACAGAAACGGCCAGGCCGTGGTCGCCAAGCCGCTGAGAGTGATGCCCTCATCGTGACTGCGCCGGCCGATAGCGCAGAAGATCAACACGGCCACCACATCAATGCCGAGCCAAGTCGGCTTGCGCGGTGATTGCATGCGGCGAGAGTACCGGGCCGGTGGTCTACCGCCTTGGCGGCAGTGTGATGACCGTCGGCAGCTCGGGCACCTTGGGGATCGGCGGGATGGTGATCACCGACGGCAGGTGCGGTAGGTGGCGGTGCGGGGACTCGCTTGCGGGCGGTGCCTGCTGTGCCGGCGGCTGCTGCGGCGGAGCGTGCCGGGGCGGGGCCGCCGACGGCGCGGTGGTGCTGGGCGCGCCGGAGGAGCTGCTGCTGGTGGTGCTGCTCGTGCTGCTCGTGGTGCTGGTGGTGCTTGACGAGCTGGTTGCCGGGGTGGTGCCGCCGCCGGGTCCGCGGCTGGTCAGCTGGATGATTCCCCAGACCACCAGCGCGAGCATCACTGCGATAAGCCCGAACCACGCGATTAGCACCGATCGGCGGCGAAACCATGGGGTGTCCGACAACGCAGCGAAATCGGTGCCCTGCGGGTCGGTCGGCTCGTCGAAAGCGTTGTAGGGGGCGTATTGGGTCGGGGCATCGCCGGGGTTGCGCCTCGGGTTGGACGGCCCGAACGGAGCCGGAGGCGGCCCGGGCGGCTGTGGGCCACGCTGGCCGGAGGGCATGGACCGAGTGTGGTCCTGGCTGGGTTTGCCGGAGCCGTCCGAAGATCCGAAGCGCGCCATTTCACCGATCGTATCGGAAAGTACTGGCCGGCGACCGGGGCGAAAATCAGAAGGTATCGACGTTGTCGATGCTGACCAGCATGCCGTGGCCGGTGCGGTCGTTGGTGAACCGCGTGCCGTTGATATCGGCGTTGATCGTCCAGCCTTGCGCCTGGTAGGTGAGGTAGTCGATGGTGACGACCGGGATATCGCCCAGGTTGCCCAACACCCATTGCACGGTGCCCTCGGCGCTGACACTGACGCCGTTGGCGTGCTGCCCGTCCTTGAGGGGCGTGTTGGTGAACTGCGCTTCACAGTCGACCTGTGGTGACGATATCTGGCAGCGAGTCCGGCCGGATTTCGTCTCGATGAAGACGTAGCCGTTGTCGTCGGGCGGCAGCGGAATGGCGTCGGCAGGCCGGTTCGGTGTGGCTGACTTGGTCGGGCTGGTCGGACTCGGCGGCGCGGTACTGGTACGTGGTGGCCGGAACGACGGCTCCGGCGGTCCCGCACCGGGAACGGCGGTCGGGTGACCGTCGACGGTGGTGCTGCAACCCGTCAGCAGCAGCCCGGCCGCCAGCGTCAGCTTTCCGGCCGTCCTGCGCTTCGACTGGTCTGGCACCCGCACTGATTCCCCCGCTGACATATGTTGTGGCCCAGCGTACGCATTCAGTGACATCAGTGGCTGTAGTGACGCGCGGTACTACCGGTGCGGCGCCCGCCGCTTGGGGAGGCGGCCTGCGGTTAGGACAGGTCACGGAAGGCCAGCGCCGTACCGGCGACGGCCGTCACTGCGGCGAGCGCATAACCCACCAGGGACCACCAGCTGGTCTGTAGGTAGGCGGTGACGGCAACGAGCGCGATGGCGCAGAAGATCAGCACCATTCCATACAGTGGGGGCTTGGCTGCGTAACGGTTGCGGGCCATATGTTTTCAGGCCTTCTACTCGTCCGGATCCGACGGCACGACCACCGTCGAGGCTGGCTCCGGGGGCGTCGGGGGCAGTGCCGCCACGGTCTGCACCCGGCCGCGCACCAGGTACCAGCCGATGACCAGTGCCGGCGTGCCGATGAGCAACACCCCCCGGATGAACGGGCCGCTGCGGTGATCGAACACCATCAGCACCAGCACGCCGGCCAGGAACAGCAACGTCGCGTACCCGCTGTATGGGGCCAGCGGCATCCGGAACGACGGCCGTTTCAGCACGCCGGCATTGGCGAGTCGGAGCATGCGCAGTTGGCAGGCCACGATCGTCGCCCACGCCGCCATTACCCCGAGCGCGGCGATATTGAGCACGATCTCGAAGGCTTGTCCGGGGCGCAGCGCGTTGAGCAGGACCCCGAGTAGGCCGACTCCGCTGGTCAGCAGGATGCCGCCGTAGGGCACCCCGTTCTTGGACATCTTGGCGGTGAACGCCGGCCCGCTGCCGTTGACCGCCATCGAGCGCAGGATGCGCCCGGTGGAGTACAGCCCGGCGTTGAGGCTGGAGAACGCGGCGGTGAGCACCACCAGGTTCATGATGCTGCCGGCGCCGGTGAAACCGACCTTGGAGAAGAACGTGACGAAGGGGCTCTGGTGCTCCTTGTAAGCGGTGTAGGGCAGCAACAGGGCCAGTAGCACCACCGATCCCACGTAGAAGATCCCGATGCGGGCCACCACCGAGTTGATCGCCCGCGGCATGACCTTCTCCGGGTCCGGTGTTTCGCCGGCGGCGGTGCCGACCAGTTCGACCCCGGCGTAGGAGAACACCACGCCCGAGGTGACCAGGATCAGCGGTAGTAGACCGGTCGGCAGGAAACCACCATTCTCGGCCAACATGTGCAGGCCGGTTTCTTGGCCGTCGACCTGGTATCTGCCGCCCAAGAAGATGGTGCCGACGACCAGGAACGTCATCAGCGCGACGACCTTGACCAGTGCGGCCCAGAACTCCAACTCACCGAAGAGCTTCACCGAGATCAGGTTCATCGACAGCACCGCCAGCAGGGCGACCAAAGCCAGCGTCCACTGTGGAATCACTTCGAACAGGTGCCAGTAGTGGAAATAGCTGGCGATCGCGGTGGTGTCGACGATGCCGGTCATCGACCAGTTCAGGAAGTACAGCCACCCGGCAACGAAGGCGGTCTTCTCCCCGAAGAATTCGCGCGCGTACGAGACGAACGAGCCCGACGACGGGCGGTGTAGCACCAACTCGCCGAGCGCGCGCAGGATGAGGAAGACGAAGGTTCCGCAGACCGCGTAGGCGATGAACAGGCCCGGACCGGCCGAGGCTAGCCGGCCGCCGGCGCCGAGGAACAGCCCGGTGCCGATGGCGCCACCCAGCGCGATCATCTGCAGTTGTCGGGGGGCCAGCCCCTTGTGGTAGCCCTCGTCCTCGCGGGTCAGCACAGCCGGCGAAGTCAGGTGCGGGTCGGAGGAAAGTGACATCGCAGCGAAGGGTATCCCACCGCGGTTATCGGTCCAGGATCAAAGCTTCGGGGCGGTCAGTAGTGCCTTCTCACCCAGCGAAGGCAACCGTCATCGCGGCGGCCAGGTAGAGGAGCTCCTCGGCGGTGCGCACCGGCAGTTGCGTCGTCATCGCTTGGGGTGGATCCGGCATCCGGGCGGCGTAGATGTTGGCCGGGAACATCGCCAGCATCAGCACCACCAGGCAGACGGCCGCGGCGGCTCGCGTGGTGGGAAGCAACAGCCCCACGGCGCCCAGCAGCTCCAGCACGCCGGTAATGCCAACCAGCAAACCCGGCGCGGGCAGTGCCGGTGGAACGATCGCGATCAGCTGGCTGCGTAGCGGTGGTGCGAAATGCGCCACGCCGGTGACGAAGAACATTGCCGCGAGGCCGACGGCGATTGCGCGAGCCCAGGTGCCCACGTAGTCGATGCCGAACCAGCCGATGATCCGGGCGGCCAGGCTGCCCGCCAGCAGGGTGACCAATGGAGCCACGTCAACCTCCAAATCTAGGCAGTGACAAGTTATGCCGCCGAGCGTAAATCCGATATCTAGTCAGTGTCAAGATTGTCTTGTAGGGTGGCGCCATGGCCCGTTCGACCTACCATCACGGCGATCTGCGCGCAGCGATCCTGGCCGAAGCGGCGCGCCTGGTGGCCGAGCAGGGTGCCGACCGGGTGTCGCTGCGCGAACTGGCGCGCGCGGCAGGGGTGTCGCATGCCGCCCCGGCGCATCACTTCACCGATCGGCGTGGGTTGTTCACCGCGCTGGCCGCCGAGGGGTTTCAGTTGCTGAGCGCCGCTCTTGCCGCGGTTCGGGGTCGGTTCGTCGACGCCGCCCTGGCCTATGTGCGATTCGCGCTTGACCATCCCGGCCACTACGAAGTGATGTTCGACAAGTCGCTGCTGGACCCTTCCGATGCCGAGCTTGCTGCCGCGGAAACCGCTGCGGGAGCTGAACTTTCCCGTGGTGTGGCGACGTTGGAGGACGCGGCAGCGCGCGCTGATCCGGCCGGCGCAGAACTGGCGGCCTGGTCGTTAGTGCACGGTTTCTCGACGTTGTGGCTCAACGATGCGGTAGCCGACGGCGTGAAAGCCGCCGACCCGATGGACACGGTCGAGCGGATCGCCCGCCTGCTGTTCGACAGCTGACTACGGTTGCGGTTATGGCCGATCGACCCGCGCAAGTCGCAGACGTGCACGAGGTCGCCGCGTCGATGCCCTACGTCACCAGAATCGAAGGGCCGAAAGGCAATCCGATTTACCAGGTGGGCGGCAAGTCGTTTGTGTTCTTCCGAACCCCGCGGCCCGACGCCACGGATCCCGTCACCGGCGAGCCGTACCCCGACGTTATCGTGATCTGGGTCGAGTCAGACGCCGACAAGCAGGCTCTCATCCAGGATCCCACGACACCGTTTTTCACCACTGACCATTTCAACGGTCATCTGTCCGTTCTGGTCCGGGAGGCAGACTTGCACGCGATCAGCAAGAGTGAACTGGTCGAAGTGGTTCAGGACGCCTGGTTGTCTCGAGCGTCGAACAGACGGCGGGCAGCCTGGCTGGCCACCCACGACGCCGAAGGTCCGGCCCGATGAGCAAGCGGATCGGGGTGGTGGGGGCCGGCATCGCCGGACTGGCGACCGCGATCGGGCTGCAGCGCCGCGGTCACCATGTCACCGTCGTCGAACAGCGGACCGACACCTCGTCGGGCGCCGGGATCAGCATTTGGCCCAACGCGCTGGCCGCCCTGGATCACCTCGGTCTCGGCGATGCGGTCCGCGCTGCGGGCGGCCGGATCACCGCCGGTGCGGCGCGCTGGTACGACGGGTCGTGGCTGCGCCGCCCGGCGCCTGAACGCATGGTCCGGGCCCTTGGTGAACCGCTCGTAGTGGTGCAGCGCTCGGTACTTCGCGACATTCTGGCCGACGCGTTGGCGGCGGGAAGCCTGCACTACGGGCTTGCCGCCGTCGACGTGGCCATGGCGGGAGATGCTGTCGCGCTGCAACTCTCGGATGGCACGGTGGACACCTTCGATGCCGTCGTCGGCGCCGATGGCACCCATTCGGTTCTGGCCCGCCACCTCAACGGCCCGCTACGCCGACGCTACGTCGGTTACACCGCGTGGCGAGGAATCGCTGCCTACGCCTTGGACCCCGACCTCGCCGGGGAAACCATGGGGCCCGGCGTCGAAACCGGGCATGTGCCGATGGGGCCGAACCTGACCTACTGGTTCGCCACCGAACGGGTCCCGGAGGGACAGCGAGCGGGTGAAGGGGAATTGGCCTACCTCCGGGCCAAATTCGCCCACTGGTGTGAGCCCATCCCGAGCATCCTTGCCGCGACCTCGCCCGCCGATGTGTTGCGCGATGACCTCTATGACCGCGCACCTGCTCGCCACTGGGCGCGCGGCCCGATCGTGTTGGTCGGCGACGCGGCCCATCCCATGCGTCCGCATCTCGGTCAGGGCGGCTGTCAGGGCTTGGAAGACGCCGCCATCCTGGCCGAGTTCGTCGACCGGGCACCCGATCTGCCCACCGCGTTCGCCCGTTTCGTCGCGTTCCGCCAGCCGCGGGTGGCGCCGCTGGTCCGAGAGTCGGCGTGGTTCGGGAAGGTCGTCAATATGCGGCCCGACTTCCTCAGCGCTGCCGCCAGTCGCGCCACCGGCCTGATTCCGGAAGCACTGCTGATGAGGCACCTGGCAACGGTCGCCGCCGGGTCGGCGTTTGTGCTGCCGGTGGTAGGTGCACAGCGATGAGACCAGAACTACGGCTTCGATGGGCGCTGTTGCAGGGGTTTCCGCGCGCATTCCTTGCGGTGCAGGCGCGGCGCGGCGACCCGATGGCACGCTTGCTCATCGGCCCACTGCGTGGCGGCGACCCGGAACCCCTGACCGAACAGATCCGTGCCCGCGGTCGGTTGACGCGCACGCCGTTCGTCTCGGTGACCGCCGACCACGAGCTGTGTCGAACAATCTTGCGCGACGACAGGTTCGGGGCGAGTAACCCGGCCAATATCAACCTGCCCAAAGTAACTCGCTGGTTGATCAGCCGAACGGATCCCCAGCTGCCGAACCCGGCTGAGCCGCCCTCGATGCTGGTGGTCGATCCGCCCGACCACACGCGTTACCGGCGTGCGGTGGTGCGCGCATTCACACCTCGTGCGATCGACAAACTGCGGACCCGGGTTATCGAGATCACCGATGAACTGCTGGATCGCGTGGAATCGACGCCGAATCCAGATCTGATCGCCGATTTCGCGGGGCCCTTGCCGGCTTTGATCATCGCCGAGATTCTCGGAATCCCCGAGGAGCAGCGGCCGCAGATGCTCGACCGGGGCGACCGTGGTGCACCGTTGCTCGATATTGGGGTGTCTTGGAACACCTTTCGGGTCGCCATGGAATCCCTGCGGGAAAACGATCGTGAGTTCAGCGCCCATATCGAACGTTTGCGCAACAACCCCGGCGACGACATCTACAGCCAGATCATTCGCAACGGGGAACTTGACCGACGCGAACTGGGCGTGACAGCACTGCTGCTCGCCGGCGCGGGTTTCGAGACCACCATCAACCTGATCGGGAACGCGATCGTGCTGTTGTTGCGCCACCCAGAACAGTTGGCGAAGCTGCGCGAGGACCCCCAGTTGTGGCCGGGTGCGGTCGAGGAAGTCCTGCGCTTCGACAGCCCCGTGCAGATGACGTCCCGCAACGCCCTCTGTGACCTCAAGCTTGCGGGTTATGACTTCGCCGCGGGCGAAACGGTGGCACTACTGCTGGGCGGAGCCAATCACGACCCCGGCGTCTTCGACGAGCCCCGCCGCTTCGACATCACTAGGGCCAACGCCAAAGAACATCTGTCCTTCAGCAGCGGGATCCACGCCTGCCTCGGCGCCAACCTGGCCCGTATGGAGGCCACCATCGCGCTGCAAGCGCTGTTCGAACGGTTCCCCGGCCTGCAGCTCGAGGGGCCCCCGACACCACGCGGGCTGGCCACCCTGCACGGTTTTCGGCGCATTCCGGCGGCTATCTGATCCTGTGCCGGGTAGTCGGAAGCCGACCCCGTCTAACGCGTTCGCGGTTCGCTTTTCGGCCTACTCAACCGGGTGCCGAGTTCCTCGGGCTCGATCCGGTGGCCTTCGGCGCAGCGGATCTCTATCGATACGTCGGCGCCACAGTCCAGATGAGTCAGCCGCAGCCGTCCACGGTTGGGCAGATGCCGTTGGCCCCACTGGAACATCGCCCAGACCGCCGGCATGAAGTCGATCCCAGCTTCAGTGAGCACGTATTCGTCGCGGCTGCGCGGACTTCGCCGAGGGTGCTGCGAACAGCTGCTAGTCGAGTGGTGCCGGCCGTGTGGCCTGGCTGAAGCGTGCGGCAATCTGCGGGTTGTCGAGCAGGTGCCGGGGGAAGCCGGGACCCGGGCGCGCATGGGTCTGCTCTAGCCGCACGGCAGCACCGCAATGCGCGCACACCACGGCGGCTTCCAGCTCATGGCCGCATGCGTCGTGAACCAGCGTTACCGGTAGTTCCTTGCCGTGATGCTTCCATCTGTCGCCCCAGGTCTTCAGGGCCGCCATGACCGCGAAGAACTCCCGACCGGATTCGGTGAGCACGTATTCATGTCGAACCGGATCTGTCTGGTATTCCCGGCGCTCCAGCAGGCCCGCGTCGACCAGCTTGCGCAGCCGGTCGGTCAGGGTGCTGCGGGCGATACCCAGGGAGGTGATGAACGCGTCGAACCGGTTTTCACCGTAGTAGACCTCGCGCAGCACGAGCAGAGTCCAACCGTCGCCGACCAGGTCAGCGGCTCGGGCGATCGTGCAAGGCCACCCGGCGAACGAGGTCGTTTTCATGCGACGACCCTATCAGTCGCGTGTTAAGACTTACTTGTGGTGGCAAAGATATGTGCGCTACTGTCCTGGTCAGTCTCAATATAAAACTGCCCCGGGACTCGCCGAGGAGCGACGCATGTCCGAAGCTACCGTCACCACTGAGCACACTGCGGAGTGGAAGCCCAGCGCCTGCATCTTGTGCGAGTGCAACTGCGGCATCGAGGTCCTCGTGGAGCCGCACACCCGCCGATTCGTGAAGATCCGCGGCGACAAGACGCACCCGTCCTCGGAGGGCTATACCTGCAATAAGGCGCTGCGCTTGGATGCCTATCAGAACGGCCGGAATGGGCGGCTCACGGTGCCGCTTCGCCGCCGTGCGGACGGCACCTTCGAGGAAGTCGGCTGGGACACCGCGCTGACTGAGATCGCCGAGCGGCTGGGTCAGCTGCGCGCCGAGTATGGCGGTGAGTCGATCTTCTACTACGGCGGAGGGGGCCAGGGGAACCACCTCGGCGGGGCCTACGCGCCCGCAACGATGGCTGCCTACGGTGCACGATTTCGCTCCAGCGCGCTGGCTCAGGAGAAGACGGGCGAGTTCTGGGTCGCCGCCAGGATGCTCGGCCGCCCGCACCGATCCGATTTCGAGCGGTGCGAGGTCGCGGTCTTCATCGGCAAGAACCCCTATCAGTCCCATGGATTTCCGCGTGCCCGGTCGGTACTCAAGCAGATCGGCAAGGACCCGTCCCGGTCGATGATCGTGATCGACCCGGTGCGCACCCAGACAGCCGAGCTGGCCGACTTCCACCTCCAGCTGCGCCCCGGCACCGACCTTCACCTGCTGACCGCGATGGTGGCGGTGCTCGTGCAGGAGGACCTGGTCGATCACGCCTGGCTGACTGAGCATGCCGATGGGTTGGCCGAGGTAGCGGCGGTGATGCGCGAGGTGTCGATCGCGGACTACTGTGCTGTTGCCGACGTGCCTGAGCAGCTCGTACGCGCAGCCGCGCGGCGCATCGCCGCGGCCGGGGCGGTGGCAGTCCTGGAGGACCTTGGCGTCCAGATGAACCGCAACTCCACGGCAGTGTCCTACGTCGAGAAGCTGCTGTGGCTGCTCACCGGCAATTTCGCGAAGCCGGGCACGCAATATGTCTTCTCAGGGCTCGCGCCGATCGCCCGCGACCGCGGACTGGCGTTCGACCAGACACCTCGTTCACCGGTCAGCGGGGCGGCGATCATCAGCGGGCTGATTCCCTGCAACTCGATTCCTGACGAAATCCTCACCGACCACCCCGACCGTTTTCGCGCTGCGATCGTCGAAAGCAGCAACCCGGTCCACTCGCTCGCGGACAGCCGGCGGATGACGGAGGCATTCCGGGCTCTGGACTTGATGGTCGTCATCGATATCGCCATGACCGAGACCGCGCGTGAAGCCGACTACGTGCTGCCGACACCCACCCAGTACGAGAAGTACGAGGCGACTTTCTTCGACTTCGAATTCCCCCGCAACCTGTTTCACCTGCGCCATCCCGTGCTGGACGCGCCGGCCGGTCAGCTGGCCGAACCCGAGATCCACGCCCGGCTGTGTGAGTTGTCCGGGGCGGTCGGCGAGTCCGACTACGCGCCGTTGCGCGAGGCGCTGGCCCAGGGCCGGCAAGTCTTCGCCCAGGCGATGCTGGGCGTGCTGGCCGACCGCCGCCTGGCCAAGCTGGCCCCGGTTCTGCTCTACCGCACTTTGGGCCCGACGCTCCCGGATGGCGCAGCGGCCGCGGCCGTGCTCTGGGGGGCATCGCTGATGTGCGCTATGGAGAACCCGCAAGGTGTTGCCCGGGCGGGCTACGGAGAGGGGCTGATGGCTGGCGACCGACTCTTCGAGGCAATCCTTGCCGGCCCGCACGGAGTGGTCATCACCGATGATGAAGACGACGAATCCTGGAACAGGCTTGGGGGCCGGCGCATCCAGCTCGACATTCCCGAACTGCTCGATGTGGTGCGCAAACTCGCCGACGACGAAGCCGTCATCACCGACCCCGACTATCCGCTGGTGCTCTCCGCCGGCGAGCGCCGAGACTTCACCGCCAACACCATCTTTCGCGACCCGGCCTGGCGTAAACGCGATCCCGACGGTGCGTTGCGGGTGTCTCACGAAGACGCCACTGCCTTGTCATTGGTCACCGGTGACCGAGCGCTGGTGAGCACCTGCAGCGGCTCGGCAGAAGCTGTGGTCACGGTGGTCGACACCATGCGCAAGGGTCACATCGCGTTGCCGAATGGGTTCGGTCTGACCTCGCATGACGGTGAACAGGTCGGGGTACGTCTGAACAACCTGACTTCTTCGGCAGATCGCGACGAGTTCGTCGGTACACCGTGGCATAAGTCTGTTCCGGCGAGGCTGGAGAAGGTTTGATGGCTGCGCGCCTGGCGACGCGGTAATCCGCGGGCGACCCGCCGCAGGCCTTAGCGCAGGTTGTGCGGCCTGGCGGCCACTCACGCGCTCAGTAGGTGGTAGCCGATCTCCGCGGCCGCGGCCTGAGCGATCGACCAGACAAGAGGATGGGTGAGAGGTCGGGAGAAGGCCGGCATGGCGGGCAGTGAATCCGCTGCGGCATTCCAC
The DNA here is from genome assembly GCA_024758765.1 of Mycobacterium sp. SVM_VP21. Taxonomy (NCBI): domain Bacteria; kingdom Bacillati; phylum Actinomycetota; class Actinomycetes; order Mycobacteriales; family Mycobacteriaceae; genus Mycobacterium; species Mycobacterium cavoris. The sequence goes on along the minus strand of CP101406.1, from coordinate 1,387,142 downwards.
AGCACGGTGTTGGGGCGCCCGGTCAGGGTTGACGGTGCGTAGAGGCCGTCAATGTCGGGCCAGCTGGTGTAGATGGCGCGGGCCCAGCGCCGGCAGGTGGATCGTGGGGCAGCCAGCAGGGTGGTCGAAGCGCCGTTGCGCAGAAGCCAGGTGCCCGATAGCTCGAGCAGTCGCAGTGGGCGTTGGGGTTGCCAGCCGGTGAGGGCTGGTGCGCCGGCACGAGTATCGATCAGCCGTGTTATTTGGTAGGCCTCGGCCAAGCTAGTTGCGATATCGAACGCGGCGTATAGGACGCCCTCGGCGTGAACCGCCGGTTTGGTGCTGGGATGTGGGTCCCAGCGCATCGACGGCAAAGGCCCGTATGTGCGCAGTGTGTTCCACGCCAAAACGTGTTCACCCTTGGTTCGATGAATACGCCACAGAGTTGCGGCGGTGGTCACGACGTCGTGGGGTTCCCGGGTGAGCGACTGCGGTGGAGTGCGCGGCGCCGTAGGTAGCGGTCGAGGGCTCACCAGCGGTTGAGATCCCCGACGAACCCGGCGATGAGCTGGGGGTCGCCGCCGGCGGCGAGGTAGTCGATGGGTGTCTGGCCGTCGAAGTCCGGTTGCGGGGTGCGCATGAACGCTTCGAGCGCCGCCGGGGTGACGTCACGCGGTATCGCCGGGACGATGATCTCCAGGCCGGGTAGCAGTGCCGTATCGAGGAACTGCCAGCGGGGGATTCGTCGCTGGCCGTGAATGTCGAAGGCCCATATCGTCTTGCCGGTGATTCGGCGCGAGACGCGGGACCTGTCGACGCGCAGGAGTTCCGCGGCTTCCTTCGTGCTGATCGAGCCGGCAACAGCGTTGGCCAACGCCTGCACAGCGAGGCGGGCCCGGGTCTGGCGCTCGCCATTAGCGGACCAGTCTCGGATGACGATTTCTGCGCCGGGGCCGCCGTGGGTGGCGAGGAAGTCGACTTCGGGTGCGGACAGTGTTGCTGCGCCGGCTCCTGGGATGGCTGCGAAGGTGGCATCCATTTCGCCGAGAACCTCTTCGCTGGTGAGGTCGATCTGATACCTCGCCAGCAACGCGTCCAATTCAACGGGGGCACCCATGAGCACAGGCTAGCACTGATGTGCTGGTATGTGCGCCATGTGGATTCCTGCCCACAATCCGGGGGCGGGAACAAATCCCGCGACGCGCCCGTTGACCACTTCGACAAGTTGAGTCATAAGCGCTCAAGTCTGGGTTGACAGCCAAGCCGTCCAAGGAGCATCCTTGAGCGCAGTCCGCTCAGACTAGGGATATCGTCTACCAGGGAGGAACCACAATGGCTCGTGCGGTCGGAATCGACCTCGGGACCACCAACTCGTGCGTCGCAGTGCTGGAGGGCGGCGACCCCGTCGTCGTAGCCAACTCGGAGGGCTCGCGCACCACCCCATCGGTCGTCGCGTTCGCCCGCAACGGCGAAGTGCTGGTCGGCCAGCCCGCCAAGAACCAGGCGGTCACCAACGTCGACCGCACCATCCGCTCGGTCAAGCGCCACATCGGCACCGACTGGAAAGTCGAGATCGACGGCAAGGACTACACCTCGCAGGAGATCAGCGCCCGGGTGTTGATGAAGCTCAAGCGCGACGCGGAGGCCTACCTCGGTGAGGACATCACCGACGCGGTCATCACCGTGCCGGCCTACTTCAACGACGCCCAGCGCCAGGCCACCAAGGAAGCCGGCCAGATCGCCGGCCTGAACGTGCTGCGCATCGTCAACGAGCCGACCGCGGCCGCGCTGGCCTACGGCCTGGACAAGGGGCACAAAGAACAGACCATCCTGGTGTTCGACCTCGGCGGCGGCACCTTCGACGTCTCCCTGCTGGAGATCGGCGAGGGCGTCGTCGAGGTGCGGGCCACCTCCGGTGACAACCACCTCGGTGGCGACGACTGGGACGACCGTGTCGTCGACTGGCTGGTCGATAAGTTCAAGGGCACCTCGGGCATCGACCTGACCAAGGACAAGATGGCCATGCAGCGGCTGCGTGAAGCGGCCGAAAAGGCCAAGATCGAGCTGTCGAGCTCGCAGAGCACCTCGATCAACCTGCCCTACATCACCGTCGACGCCGACAAGAACCCGCTGTTCCTCGACGAGCAGCTGACCCGTTCGGAGTTCCAGAAGATCACCCAGGATCTGCTGGACCGCACCCGCAAGCCGTTCCAGTCGGTGATCAAGGACGCCGGTATCTCGGTGTCGGAGATCGACCACGTGGTGCTGGTGGGTGGCTCCACCCGCATGCCCGCGGTCACCGAACTGGTCAAGGAACTGACCGGTGGCCAGGAGCCCAACAAGGGTGTCAACCCCGACGAGGTTGTCGCCGTGGGCGCCGCGCTGCAGGCCGGTGTCCTCAAGGGCGAGGTGAAAGACGTTCTGCTGCTTGACGTCACCCCGCTGTCGCTTGGTATTGAGACCAAGGGCGGCGTGATGACCAAGCTGATCGAACGCAACACCACCATCCCTACGAAGCGCAGCGAGACCTTCACCACCGCCGACGACAACCAGCCGTCGGTGCAGATCCAGGTTTTCCAGGGTGAGCGCGAGATCGCCTCGCACAACAAGCTGCTCGGCTCCTTCGAGCTCACCGGTATCCCGCCGGCCCCGCGCGGTGTCCCGCAGATCGAGGTCACCTTCGACATCGACGCCAACGGCATCGTGCACGTCACCGCCAAGGACAAGGGCACCGGCAAGGAGAACACGATCAAGATCCAGGAGGGCTCCGGCCTTTCCCAGGAGGAGATCGACCGGATGATCAAGGACGCCGAGGCGCACGCCGAGGAGGACCGCAAGCGTCGCGAAGAGGCCGACGTCCGCAACCAGGCCGAGTCGCTGGTCTACCAGACGGAGAAGTTCGTCGCTGAACAGAGGGGCGCAGCGTCCGAGTCCGGTGGCTCGAAGGTCCCCGAGGACACCCTCGCCAAGGTCGACGCAGCCATCGGCGATGCCAAGAAGGCGTTGGACGGCACCGACATCGGCGCCATCAAGTCCGCCATGGAGAAGCTCGGCGTCGAGTCGCAAGCGCTGGGCCAGGCGATCTACGAGGCCACCCAGGCCGAGCAGAGCGCCAGTGACGCCGGCGGGCCATCCGGTGGCGACGACGACGTCGTGGACGCAGAGGTGGTCGATGACGGAGACACCAAGTGAGCTCCGAGGGTTCAGCGAACTCGTCCGATCTCCCTCCGGAGACCATCACCGTCACTGACAAGCGGCGCATCGACCCGGAAACCGGTGAGGTGCGGGAGAGTTCTTCCGGGCCGGCCCCTAGTGGGCCGGCACCGGAGGAGCCGGCCGCCAGCGACAACCAAGACGCCCAAGTCGACCAGGTCGCCGAGCTGACCGCGGACCTGCAGCGGGTGCAGGCGGACTTCGCCAACTACCGCAAGCGGGCGTTGCGCGACCAGCAAGGCGTAGCGGACCGGGCCAAGGCCGCAGTGGTGACCGAATTGCTCGGAATCCTCGACGACCTGGACCGCGCCCGCAGTCACGGCGACCTGGAATCGGGTCCGCTGAAATCGGTGGCGGACAAGCTGACCGGTGCGCTCACCGGAATGGGACTGACATCGTTCGGCGCCGAGGGCGACGAGTTCGACCCGTCGCTGCACGAGGCGGTCCAGCATGAGGGCGACGGGACACACTCGGTGATCGGCACCGTCCTGCGGCAGGGCTACAAGCTCGGTGAGCAGGTGCTGCGGCACGCGATGGTCGGGGTGGTCGACACCGTCCCAGGCGCCGCAGCCGACGGCGCGGTTGTCGACGGTGACACTGCTGAAGAGAATTGACAGGTAAGGAGGTGACGCGTCATGGCTCAGCGTGAATGGGTCGAAAAGGACTTCTACAAGGAGTTGGGCGTCTCCTCCGACGCCAGCGAGAAAGAGATCAAGAGCGCCTACCGCAAGTTGGCCTCCGAACTGCATCCGGACCGCAACCCGAACAACCCGACCGCCGCCGACCGCTTCAAGGCGGTGTCCGAGGCCTACAGCGTGTTGTCCGACGAGGCCAAGCGCAAGGAGTACGACGAGACCCGGCGACTGTTCGCCGGCGGCGGCTTCGGGCGGCGATTCAACGGCGGCAGCGGATTCGGTGGCGGCAACTTCGATCGGTTCTCCACCGGCGGCGACGGCACCGAATTCAACCTCAACGACCTGTTCGGCGCGGCCGGACAGACCGGCGGGGCCAACATCGGTGATCTCTTCGGCGGCCTGTTCGGACGCGGTGCGCAGCAACGGCCCAGCCGGCCGCGGCGGGGCAACGACCTGGAAACCGACTCCGAGCTCAGTTTCCTGGAGGCCACCAAGGGCGTGGAGATGCCGTTGCGGCTGACCAGTGCCGCACCGTGCACCAACTGTCACGGTAGCGGCGCCCGGCCCGGCACCAGCCCCCGAGTGTGCTCGTCCTGCAACGGATCCGGGGTTATCAGCAGTAATCAGGGCGCTTTCGGGTTCTCGGAGCCGTGTACCGACTGCCGTGGCAGCGGATCGATCATCGAGCACCCGTGTTCGGAGTGCAAGGGAACCGGACGGGCGGCCCGAACCCGCACCATCAATGTGCGGATTCCCCCCGGTGTCGAAGACGGCCAACGGATTCGGCTGGCGGGCCAAGGAGAGGCCGGCCTGCGCGGCGCGCCGTCGGGCGACCTTTATGTGACGGTGCGAGTGCGCCCGGACAAGGTCTTCGGGCGCGACGGGGACGACCTGACTGTCACCATCCCGGTGAGCTTCTCCGAGCTTGCTCTGGGTACCACGCTCTCCGTCCCGACACTGGACGGCAAAGTCGGTGTGCGGGTGCCGAAGGGCACCGCCGACGGCCGGATTCTTCGGGTGCGCGGTCGCGGTGTGCCCAAGCGCGGCGGCGGTAGCGGCGACCTGCTGGTCACCGTAAAGGTCGCGGTCCCACCGAATCTGGAGGGCCAGGCGCAAGAGGCGCTCGAGGCGTACGCGGCAGCGGAGCAAGCCAGCGGATTCGACCCGCGGGCCGGATGGGCGGGTAATCGCTCGTGAGTAAATCGGACAATGCCCGCACCTTCCTGATCTCGGTGGCCGCCGAGCTGGCTGGTATGCACGCCCAGACGTTGCGGACTTATGACCGGATCGGTTTGGTGAGTCCGCAGCGCAGCTCCGGCGGCGGACGCCGCTACTCCGAGAGAGACGTCGACCTGCTGCGCGAGGTGCAGCGGCTGTCGCACGACGAGGGTGTCAACCTCGCCGGCATCAAGCGGATCATTGAGCTGACCAACCAGGTCGAGGCGCTGCAATCGCGGGTCAAGGAGATGACGGCGGAGCTGGAGATGTTGCGCGCCAACCAGCGTCGCGAGATCGCGGTGGTGCCCAAGAGCACCGCCGTGGTGGTCTGGCAGCCGCGCCGCTGATTTTCGCTCGCGCCCTCTTTTCTCGCGAGCAGACACAGAATCGCACTCAAACCGCTGCGCTAGTGCGATTCTGTGTCTGCTCGCGGGGGGTGGGCGACCCCGGGGGGTGGGTGACCCGCAGCGAGAACTCTGCCACGCCGGGCTGTCCCAAACGGGCCACCGCGTAGCCGCCGCGGCGAAGCGCGTCGGTAGGTGCGGCCATCGGCTCGAAACAGACCACCGCTTCGGCGGCCGGCGCATAGATCTGCGCCGCCGGATAGCCTTGGTCGAACCGCACCTCGACGCGGCGACCGCCGCCGGAGACGGCGAACACCGCTCCAGGTGCCACCTCGTCGAAACCGTGGTCGAACACCTTGTCGCCCAATAATTCTGCCGACGCCGGATGAGGCTCGAGTGCACCGGTCGGGATGTTGTGTGCGTCAACGATCCGAGACCGCATGGTCGGGGTCTCGATGAGCCATTGCGACCGGGGCGCGCCGGGAAGCTGAAGATAGGGGTGAAAGCCGAAGCACAGCGGCACTACCGTATCGCCGGTGGCAGTGACCGTGGTGCGCACCGTCAGGGTGCGATCTGCCAGCGTGATAGCCAACTCCAGTAGGTGCGGGAACGGGAACGTCGCCAGCAGATCCGGGCGGGCCCCGAAGTCGAGTTCCGCGGTCAACGCCGATGGCGATCGCGCGCTCACCCGCCAACCGGCATCGCCGGCCAGGGTGCCGTGGATCGGGGCGCCGTGTTCGTCGGCGTGCACCCCGCCGAACCCAGGAGTAAGCGTTGCCTGCGTAGCGCCTACCTGGTAGTCGTTGCCGCTCAAGCGATTCGCCCACGGATATAACAGCGGAATGCCCATGGTCTTGTGCTCGGCGACGTAGGCGGTGATACCCCGGCGCTGGCCGAGCAGTTCCACGCCGTCATCGCACAGCGACGTCCCGATCATGCCCGCGCCCGGGACGAACGTCGCCGCCAGCGACGACGACGGATCAGTCAACACGCAGGGCTCGAGATCAGTCACTTCTTACTCCGACAAGGGGTCGTGTTGAATACGTTCTGGTGGAGCTCCTTTGGCGATGAGGGCTGCCACGGTAGCTCGCGTCATCGCCGGCCCGCCACAGACCAGTATCTGGCGGTCACCCCAGCTGCCGTAGCGGGTGACCACCTCCGCCAGTCGTCCTGTCTGACGTAGATGCAAGCCGCGCGGCGGGGTCACGTCGGGATAGTCGGCGGCCCAGTCCGGATCGGCCGCGTACTCCGACACCGGGGTCACCGACAGCCACGGGTTGTGTGCGGCGATCTGCCACAGGGTGGGCAGATCGTAGAGCTCGCAGGGATAGCGGCCTCCGAAGAACAGGTGTACCCGCGGATTCACGCCCCAGCGGGTCAGGTCCATGATGATCGCCCGTAGCGGCGCCAGGCCGGTACTTCCGGCCACCATCAGCACGTCACCGGCGTCGCGATCGACATGCAGGCCGCCGTGCGGGCTGGACAGTCGCCATCGGTCACCAGGCCGGGCTTCGTTGACGATCGCGGTGCTGACCAGGCCGGCGGGGACCGCCCGGACGTGAAATTCGATGGCCCCGGTTTCGTCGGCGGGCATGCTCGGGCTCAAGTAGCGCCACGATCGCGGGCACTGCGGCACCTCGACTTTGACGTATTGGCCCGGGTGATAGGGCAGCGGTTGGTCCAGCTGGATCCGGACGACGGCGAGGTCGCGGGAGACCCGTAGGTGTTCAACGACGGTGCCGTCCCACCATGCCGGTCCTTCTTCGGCATCGGCGGCCCCGCCCATCACCCCGATGATCAGATTCAGCGCCGCGCGGGCGGCGTCGTCGACGGCCGCTGTCCAGCTGTCGGCCAACTCGTCATGCAGGGTGGCCAGAAGAACTTGGCCTATGACGTTGTAATGGCGTTGCGTCACACCGTATTTGCGGTGGTCACGGCCCAATTGGGCCAAAAGCGCTACGGGTTCCTGCGCCCGTTGGGCGATGAATTCGCCGAGCACCCAGCTCATGGCATGCGCGAACGCGGCCCGCTGGGTGGTCAGGTCGGCGGGGAACAGGTCACGCACCGACGGGTCGGTGCCGAACCATCGGGTGAAGAACCGGGCGACTACGCCGGAACCGTCGGGCGGCACGGCAAACGCGTCATGCAGCACGCGCAGCGCGTCGCGATCGTCCAGTCCCACGGCCGCGATCTTAATGCTGGCCGGCGGCGACGCCGGCTATAGCGCGTGAATCCCGTTGTAGACCACCATCGCACCAATGAGTACCAGGACGACGGCGGTCAGCGCGGCGTGCTGCTGTTCCATCCAGTTCTTGAGCCGGTTCAGCGCTGGGTCCAGTCGGTCGCTGGCCGCCAGATATCCCAGAATGGGGATCAGCACCGAGGACGCGGCGAGCGCGACGAAGAATATGGCCGCCGGCCAACTGTCCTCGCTGCGCAGTCCAGCGCTGCCGATGGCCAGCCCGGCCGCTGCACACATGAACAGCACTTCCGGCCGGATCACAGCCAGTGCCGCGGCCGTCAGGCCAGCGCGCAGCGGGGACATCGCGGTGAATGAGCGCATCCAGCGCGGCATCTCGCCGTGGCCGTGGCGGGTCGCCCACCGGTAGACGCCGAACGCGATCAGCACCGCACCGACGACAATGCGCAACCACGATGCCCAGGTCGGCGGCGTCGTATGTAGGCCGCCCAGCAGTCCAGATACGGCGATGAAGGCGGCGGTCAGTGCAGCCAGGCCCACCAGCCAACCGAGGAGGAAGGCCAGTCCGGTCTCGCGTGGGCGTGCGGTGTGCAGCACCAGTACTGCCGGGATGACGGTGATCGGAGAGAGCGCCACCACCAGCGCGAGGGGGATCAACGCGGTCCACACCGAAGCCAGGCTGGTCGTCATAGCAGCACCGTAGCCGACTGGATGGCACGGACTGGGTGACGCATAGCGCCACCATTGCTAGGTACCTATACGGGGTATAGGTTCATAGGAATGCTACGAAAGGCTGCCATGTCACCCACGTCAGAATGCCGCGACCGGCCCCGCTGGCGCAGGCCCACTGGACGCCGACTCGGGACGGCGGGAGTTGTTGCCGCGCTGACCTGCACGCTGGCCTGTTGCCTGCCGGCGATCCTGGTGGCGCTTGGCGTCGGCGCGTCGGCCGCGGCCGGTGCGGGACACGCCGGGCACGGTACCGGCGGATCTTCGGGGTGGCTTGCCGCTCTGCTCGACGAGCTGCACCGAATCAGTCCTGTTCTACTGATCGTGTCGATCGTGCTCGTCACGGTGGCGTTCGCGCTGCGTCGTCGCGCGGCAGCATTGCCGGCGCTGCTTGCCGGTGTGGTGCTCTACCTCAGCGTGCACGGGCAGGGCGATCCCGCCGTGATGTATGCAGGGATGGCGCTCGGCTACGGCGCCTGGATCGCGTTGTACCTGTGGACACGTCCAAGGCGCGGTGCCGGCTCATGTCCGAATTCAACTCTGTGACGGGCTTGCCGCACTCAGCCCGGTTCGCACTAGACCGGCTGCGAACCTCACCAGTTCGGCACGGCTGACGCGCAGTCGGCCATCGGCCCAGTCGAGAACCAGCGCGGTCAGGGCTCCAGACAGTGCGCTGGCACTCATGACTCGTGCGGCGGTGACGGGAGGCGAATCGTCGACGCCGGATGGGCCTATCAGCGAGCTCAGTAAGGCGGGCAGGACATCGGCGCGATGATCGGCCAGCAGAGGGCTGGACTGCGGCTCGCGCAACAGGATCCGCAATCGGCGCGGATCCTCTTCAAAATAGGCTGCCGCGCGGTCGAGGGCCGCGCTGATCGGCGCGGCTTTGCCTGCGACACCGGCCATGGCTGCAAGCAGCTCTGCATTGCACTGGTCGTACACGGCCAGGATCAGCTCGTCTGTGTCACTGAAGCTTTCATAGAAGTAACGAAGGCTGAGCCCGGCGTCGCGGCACGCTGCGCGCATGGTGACCCCGGCCGTGCCTCCGGTGCCCAGCAGCTCCACCCCCGCCTCGATCAACTGGGTCCGACGGGCCTGGGACCGGGCATCGTGGGTCTGGCCGCGCCACACCCGCGGCGCCCGTTCGCCACCCATGCGAACCTCCGAATCGTGGGGAAGCTTGAGGATACGTTCCCGCGCCTGCTTACATAGAGGAATCAGGTGATTCTAGTTGGCCGGAAGGTTGGGATATGTTCGACGAAGCGCGATTTCGGGAGGCTATCGCCAAGCCGAGGCTGCGCCAGCCGTTGCCGGAATATCTTCCCGGCAACCGAGCTGGCGGGAAGGTGAAGGTGCTCACCGAGTCTGAGCTCAGCACCATGACCCAGCAATGGTTCGTCGACCTGGACCGCAAGATCGCCCACTACGCCGACCGTGGGATCGACGTGGCTTTCGCGGCCGAGTGGGCCAAGAAGTATTGGTGGAGTTGGCTGATGCGGGACATGTCGCTCAATCACGAGCTCTATACCCCGGACCTGCGCTACAAGGACCCCACCACGTTCGGCCGGATCATCGTGGGGCTCGAGGAATTCGAGCGCTACAACTTCTCGTTCCTCGACGCCATCCCGGACTGGCGCTACGACCCGCTGCCCGGGCAGGTGTATTTCGACGTCACCCCGGAGGGTGAGACCCGGATCGTCGTTCGCTACATCGGCAGCGGGCACTTCAGCGGTACTCTGCGCTTCTATCCCTACGACGAGTCGGCCCCGGCGATCCACGGCGTCGGCACCTTCGTGCAGTGCACCGCGGTCGACCGCTACCACTTCAACGCCGACGGACTGATGTACGAGGGGGAGACGCTGTTCGACCTGCTCGATGCCACCCAGTCGGCCGGCGTGCTGCCATCGGATGACAGTTGGCTGTTCCGGGCGCTGATGGGCGCCTCCCGGCTGCCCCGGCTGATGCAGAACGCCCGCCGGATGCTGCGTCTGGGTTGACGCGGACGGCTGCTCGGCAAGAAAAATAGACTTGAGCGGAACAGACTCAACCTTGACGACGTTGGACAACACGACAAGCATTTTTGGCGGGGCCTTCTCGGCCCGCTCTGACCCCGAATGGAGGTGTCGTGGACTCGTTCAACCCGACCACCAAGACGCAGGCAGCTCTGACCGCGGCTTTGCAGACGGCTACCGCCGCCGGCAACCCTGAAATCCGGCCCGCCCATCTGCTGCAGGCCTTGCTGACCCAGAACGACGGGATCGCTGCGCCGCTGCTGGAGGCGGTCGGTGTGAACCCGGCGACGGTCCGCAATGAAACCCAGCGCCTGATCGATCTGGCGCCGCAGGTCACCAGCTCCAACGCGCAGCCGCAGTTGTCCCGCGACTCGCTGGCCGCGATCACCGTCGCCCAGCAACTCGCGACCGAGATGGACGACGAGTACGTCTCCACCGAGCACCTGATGGTGGGCCTGGCCACCGGCGACTCCGATGTCGCCAAGCTACTGACCGGTCACGGGGCTTCGCCGCAGGCGCTGCAGGAGGCGTTCGTCAAGGTGCGCGGCAGTGCACGGGTCACCAGCCCCGACCCCGAGGCCAGCTACCAGGCGTTGGAGAAGTACTCGACCGATCTGACCGCGCGAGCCCGCGAGGGCAAGCTGGACCCGGTGATCGGCCGTGACACCGAGATCCGCCGAGTGGTACAGGTTTTGAGCCGGCGCACCAAGAACAACCCGGTGCTCATCGGTGAGCCCGGCGTCGGCAAGACCGCGATCGTCGAGGGCCTGGCCCAGCGCATCGTCGCCGGCGACGTCCCCGACAGCCTGCGCGACAAGACCGTCGTGAGTCTGGACCTGGGTTCGATGGTGGCCGGCGCCAAGTACCGCGGCGAGTTCGAGGAACGCCTCAAGGCCGTCCTGGACGAGATCAAGGACTCCGCCGGGCAGATCATCACGTTCATCGATGAGCTGCACACCATTGTCGGCGCCGGTGCCACCGGCGAGGGCGCGATGGACGCCGGCAACATGATCAAGCCGATGCTGGCCCGCGGCGAACTGCGGCTGGTGGGTGCCACCACGCTGGAGGAGTACCGCAAGTACATCGAGAAGGACGCCGCCCTGGAGCGTCGTTTCCAGCAGGTCTACGTCGGCGAACCGTCGGCCGAGGACACCATCGGCATCCTGCGTGGACTCAAGGACCGCTACGAAGTGCACCACGGGGTGCGCATCACCGACTCGGCGTTGGTGGCCGCAGCCACCTTGAGCGACCGCTACATCACCGCGCGGTTCCTGCCGGACAAGGCCATTGACCTCGTCGACGAGGCGGCGTCGCGGCTGCGGATGGAGATCGACTCCCGACCGGTGGAGATCGACGAGGTCGAGCGGCTGGTGCGTCGGCTCGAGATCGAAGAGATGGCGCTGAGCAAGGAAGAAGACGCCGCCTCCAAGGATCGACTGGTCAAGCTGCGCGCGGAACTGGCCGACCACAAAGAGAAGTTGGCGGAACTCACCACCCGGTGGCAGAACGAGAAGGGCGCCATCGACATCGTCCGTGAGCTCAAGGAGCAGCTGGAAACGCTGCGCGGCGAATCTGACCGGGCCGAACGCGACGGCGACCTGGCCAAGGCCGCCGAGCTGCGCTACGGCCGCATTCCCGAGGTGGAGAAGAAACTCGAAGCGGCATTGCCCAATGCGCAGGCTCGCGAAGACGTCATGCTCAAGGAAGAGGTCGGACCCGACGACATCGCCGACGTGGTGAGCGCCTGGACCGGAATCCCGGCCGGAAGGCTGCTGGAAGGCGAGACCGCCAAACTGCTGCGCATGGAAGACGAGCTCGGCAAGCGAGTGGTCGGACAGCGCAAGCCGGTGCAGGCGGTCTCCGATGCCGTACGGCGCAGCCGGGCCGGGGTCGCCGACCCCAACCGGCCCACGGGCTCCTTCCTGTTCCTGGGGCCCACCGGCGTCGGCAAGACCGAGCTGGCCAAGGCACTGGCCGACTTCCTGTTCGACGACGAACGGGCCATGGTCCGCATCGACATGAGCGAGTACGGCGAGAAGCACTCGGTGGCCCGCCTGGTCGGTGCGCCCCCCGGCTACATCGGCTACGACCAGGGCGGTCAGCTGACCGAGGCGGTGCGCCGCCGGCCCTACACCGTGGTGCTGTTCGACGAAGTGGAAAAGGCCCACCCGGACGTCTTCGACGTGCTGCTGCAGGTCCTCGACGAGGGCCGGCTCACCGACGGCCAGGGCCGCACCGTGGACTTCCGCAACACCATCCTGATCCTGACCTCGAACCTGGGGTCCGGTGGCACCGAGGAGCAGGTGATGGCCGCGGTGCGGGCGGCGTTCAAACCGGAGTTCATCAACCGGCTCGACGATGTGCTGATCTTCGAGGGCCTGGACCCCGAGGAACTGGTGCAGATCGTCGACATCCAGCTGCAGCAGTTGGCCAAGCGGCTGGCGCAGCGACGGCTGACCATCGAGGTGTCGTTGGAGGCCAAGAAGTGGCTGGCCCAGCGCGGATTCGACCCGGTCTACGGGGCGCGGCCACTGCGCCGGTTGATCCAACAAGCCATCGGCGACCAGCTGGCCAAGATGTTGCTGGCCGGCGAGGTGCACGACGGTGACATCGTGCCGATCAACATCAGCGCGGACGGCGAGTCGCTGGTCCTGGGCTGAGATTTCCCTCACGATAAGGCCCCTCGGACGCGGGTTCCGGGGGGCCTTGTCGTGGTCGCCGCTCCTTTGCGGATGCGGTGTTGAAGCTGATCGGTTAGCCTAGCCGTTACTGAGAAATTCCGGTGTTTTCCTACACCGTTGTTCATCCGGAGGGGTAGCCATGTCAGCTCGTCGCCATCGCCTGGTGGGCGCCGTCGGTGCCGCGGGAGCGGTCCTGGCGCTGGGCGCGCCCGCCCCGGCCGCTCAGGCTGACTGGGACGACCTGTTCCAGCCCATCATCGACACGATCAGCTGGGTCGACCCGGGGCTGGCCGCCGACACCGACCCGGGTTCTGCACTGTCCTCGCTGGACACCCTGTTCAACGGCTGGTACCAGGACCTCATCTACACCCCGCTCCACAGCATCGCGCCGTGGGCGTTCGGTGACAGTCTGCCCGGCAGTGCCGTCGCGTACGGCCCGGACAGCACCAACCTCCCGGACAGCTTCACCGTCCCGGTGCACGTCAATCTCAACACCCAACCGGTGATCAATGTCTCGGTGGGCGGCGGCGCGCAGACCGAGGTGCTGGTCGACACCGGTGCAGCCGGTCTGGTCATCCCGATCTGGAACATCAACCCATTCGGCCTCACCGGCCTGCCCACCGGTTTCAACATCGGTCAGTTCGGCGGCAACCTGAATTACTTCTATCTGGAACTGCCCACCACGGTCACCTTCACCGGTGAGAACGGCGACACCGTCACCGCGGACACCACGGTGGATGCGGTGCTGTTCGCGTTCCCGGCGGACTTCAACCTCATGGGCCCGTGGTCTATCGAGAGCTACCTGGCCGGCTCGTCCACCGGGATCTTGGGCATCGGACCCAACGCGCTCGGACCCACTCCCGATCACATTCCGACCGCCGATCTGCCGGGCAATCTCGGTCACGGCGTGCTGATCGACCAGGCCGGCGGCAAATTGATCTTCGGGGACAACCCGTACGAGGGTGGCACCGTCATCCCCGGGGCGCCCTGGGCAGACCTGAAGGTGCAGCTCAATGACGGGCCGCTCACGAATGTCCGCGGGGTGATCGACTCCGGCGGGGTGTACGGCACCATGCCGTCCTCAGTGCTCGGCAACATCACGCCGACCGCCAACGGACACCTGCCCGAAGATACGGTCATCTCGGTCTACGCCAAGGACGGTACGACGCTGCTGTACCGCTACACGGTGGGCTCTGATCCAGGTGAGGTGCGCAGCCCGACCGTGACCAGCGGAAACAGCATGAACACCGGCAACTGGCTGTTCGGCGAGGAGCCGGTCTACATCAACTATGGCGTGCCCGGCGGGCAGACCATCATCGGTGGCACCCTCAAGTCGTGATGACATAGCGGCCGGGAGTCCGTCGAACGTTCCAAGAGATTTTTGGCCCTTTCTTGGCTAAATCCCCTGGTGTTCTGCGCCCCCGACTGGGTTAGCTGACCGCGTTGGTCGCGGCTTAGCGGATGCCCGTGACCTCATGCGGGGAGGTTTCGGAGATGGCAGCTGGTCGACGCATGCTCGGTGCGACCGCGGCGGTCGGGGCGTTTGTCGCGCTGGGCACACCCGCGCCGACGGCGCACGCCGATATCGATGATCTGTTCCAGCCCATCATCGACGCCCTCAGCGCGTTCGATCCCGGCACCGCTGCCGAGACTGACCCGGGCTTGGCTTTGGCCTCGTTGGACACCATGTTCGACGGCTGGTATCAGAACCTCGTCAATACCCCGATCAACGATCTCGAGCAGTGGATCTTCGGTGGGGCCGCCGACTCGAGCGTGGCCGGCAGTGCCGCCGCCAGCGGCGTCGATGCCGACATCCCGAGTACCTTTAGTGTTCCGCTGCAGGTCAACAGCGGCACCGAACCGGTGGTGAACGTCTCGGTGGGTGGCGGTCCGGAGTCGTCGGTGCTGGTCGACACCGGCTCGGCTGGTCTGGTCATGCCGATCTCGGACATCAACTGGTCCGGCATCGACTGGTCGGATCTCTCCGGGCTCCCCACAATCCAATATGGCGAGTACGGCAACTCGCTGGGCTATTTCTATACCGAGCTGCCCACCACGGTGGGCTTCACCGACTCCGCCGGGGACACTGTCACCAGCGGCACGACCGATGTCGATGCCGTCTTGTTCGCATTCCCGGTCAGCCTCACTTCCCTGCTCAATGGGGACTGGACTCTCAGTTCGTACCTCGGCGGCAACGCCGACGGCATTCTGGGCATTGGGGCGAATGCCGTCGGTCCGACTCCCGGCAGCATCCCGACCACTGCACTGCCGGGTGCTCTCGGCGACGGCGTCCTGATCGACCAGAAGGACGGCGCCCTGACGTTCGGTGCCGACCCGCTGACCGGCGGAGTCACGGTCGCCGGCTCGCCGAACCCGACGACGCCGCTGTACGTGTCGTTCGACGGCGGCAAGACGGCCACCGAGGTGAGCTCGGTGCTGGACTCCGGCGGGGTCTACGGAACCATCCCGGTCAGCCTGACCAACGGCAGTGCCGGGCAGGCCCTGGCCGCCGGCCAGCAGGTCAGCGTCTATTCCGGCGACCCCACGAACGGCGGCGCGCTGCTGTACGGCTACACGGTGAACTCGAGCTCGTCCAACAGCCCGACGATCGTTTCCGGCACCACGATGAACACCGGCAACTGGCTGTTCCAGCAGAACCAGGTGTACGTCTCGACGTCCGGCGACGGGTCCATGCACATCGTTCCGAACAACGTCGTGACGCCCTAGCGTCGCGGTGATACAGGGTTGTGACCTGAGGACATTCGTCGATCGCGGCCGAGAACAGATACGCTAGGCGCAATGGTCCCGCTCTGGTTCACGCTGTCCGCGCTCTGCTTTGTCGGCGCGGCGGTATTGCTGTACGTGGACATCGACCAGCGGCGCGGCCGCAGTCGGCGCCGTAAGTCCTGGGCCCGTTCGCATGGCTTCGACTTCGAGCCGGAATCCGCCGAGATCCTGCACCGCTGGAAGCGCGGCGTGATGTCGACCGTCGGCGAGGCGCCGGTGCGCAACGTCGTGCTCGGCCAGATCCGCGGCGAGGCCGTCTACATCTTTGACCTGGACGAAGTGGCGACGGTGATCGCCCTGCACCGCAAAGTCAGCACCAACGTCGTCGTCGATGTGCGGCTCAAGGGGCTCAAAGAGCCGCGGGAGAACGACATCTGGCTGCTCGGGGCGATCGGTCCGCGGATGGTGTACTCCACCAACCTCGATGCGGCACGGCGGGCCTGCGACCGGCGGATGGTCACGTTCGCTCACACCGCCCCGGACTGCGCCGAGATCATGTGGAACGAGGCGAACTGGACCCTGGTGAGCATGCCCATCACCAGCACCCGCGCCCAGTGGGACGAGGGCCTGCGCAGCGTTCGCCAATTCAACGACCTGCTTCGGGTGCTGCCGCCGAACCCGCGGCGCCAGCCCGCCGAAGCCGCGGCCGGTGCAACGGGCCGCCGCAACGGACAACCCAGCCGCCCGCTGGGCTCGTCGGGCGCCGCTGAGCCCGCGGACGAGAGCGAGGCCGAAAAGCTTCCATCGGCGTCGCGAGCAGCCGCGCCGGCACCGGGCAGCGCCTCCGCTGCTGCCGAGCCGCAGCAGCGCCGCCGGAGCAGCCGGGAAAGTTCCTCCGACGTGCTGCACGCGCCCGGCGGTCGCAACGGCCGGCAGACCGCGCACTATCAGCGCTGATATCCGACGACGGTCGACACCAGCGGCTCTCGGCTAGATTGCGTCGACCCGCAGCGCCCGACTTCGTCGCGCTCGCGATCGCCGCGGGCTAGATTGCGTCGACCCGCAGCGCCCGACTTCGTCGCGCTCGCGATCGCCGCGGGCTAGATTGCGTCGACCCGCAGCGCCCGACTTCGTCGCGCTCGCGATCGCCGCAGGCTTGATGGCGTCGACCCGCAGCGCCCGACTTCGTCGCGCTCGCGATCGCCGCTACGCTGACGGGCATGTCTCGCCCCGTTGCCGTGGTCACCGGGCCCACCTCGGGGTTGGGCGCCGGCTATGCCCGTCGCTACGCCGCCGATGGCTACGACTTGGTACTGGTCTCCCGCGACGTCGAACGACTGGAGGGGCTGGCAACCGAACTGCGGGGCAGCCACGGCGGTGCCGTCGAGGTGCTGCCCGCAGACCTGGCCGACGCCGCCGGCCGCGCCAAAGTTGTCGAGCGCCTTGGCGCCGGGGTGCGGGTGCTGGTCAACAACGCCGGGTTCGGCACGTCCGGGGAGTTCTGGACCGCCGACCCGGCGCTGCTGCAGTCGCAACTGGACGTCAATGTCACTGCGGTGATGCAGCTGACCCGCGCCGCGCTGCCCGCGATGGTCGAGGCGGGTGCCGGCACCGTCATCAACATCGCCAGCGTCGCCGGGCTGCTGTCGGGACGCGGTTCGACCTACTCGGCTTCCAAGGCCTGGGTGGTGTCGTTCACCGAAGGACTGGCCGGCGGCCTGCAGGGCACCGGCGTCGGCATCCACGTGGTCTGCCCGGGATACGTCCGCACCGAGTTCCACGAGCGCGCCGGAATCGACATGGCCACGTTGCCGTCCTTCATGTGGATGGAGGTCGACGACGTGGTCGCGGCCAGCCTGGCCGACATCGCCCGCGGCGAGGTGGTCAGCGTTCCGGGCCTGCAATACAAGACATTGGTAGGCGTCAGTCGACTGATTCCGCGCGGGCTTTCGCGCACGCTGACCAACACATTCGGGAGGGGCCGTGGCCGCACTTAACAATGACGAACGCGATGAGCTCGCCGCGCTGGTGCGCGAGCTGTCGGTGGTGCACGGCCGCGTGACGCTGTCTTCCGGGGCCGAAGCCGACTACTACGTCGACCTTCGCCGTTCCACATTGCACCATCGCGCCGGTGCGCTGATCGGGCGGTTGGTCCGCCAACTCACCGACGACTGGGACTACGTGGCCGTGGGCGGCCTAACGTTGGGTGCGGACCCGGTGGCGACCGCCGTCATGCACGCCCCGGGACGCCCGATCGACGCATTCGTGGTGCGAAAGTCGGTGAAAGCCCATGGCATGCAACGCCTTATCGAGGGGTTCGACGTGGCCGGCCAACCGGTTCTGGTGGTGGAGGACACCAGTACCACCGGTGGTTCGGCACTGACCGCGGTGCGCGCCGTGCGTGAGGCGGGCGGCAAGGTGGTCGGCGTGGCAACCGTGGTCGACCGTGCCACCGGCGCGGCCGAGGCCATCGAGGCCGAGGGCGTGCCGTATCGCAGTGTGCTCGGCCTGGCCGAGTTGGGCCTGGACTGAACTCCCCGAGGACCGTTGTGCGGAGTCTGATCGCGCTGATATCAGCGTTGGCCGTCGCCTGTGCCGCGGCCTGCTCGGGTTCCGGCGTGGCCGGCCCCTACGGTGCCCAGGGCGCGCCGATTGGTTCGGCGCTCACCATCTTGGGCTGGGAGATGACCCTGTCCAACCTGCGGTGGGAAGTCGATTACGCGCTGGTCGACGTCAAGGCCCAGGTCGCCGACGCCCCGAACGCCCCAGCTCCGCACGCCGCCGCCGGCGATCTGCGGTTCGGGGTGTACGGCACCCCGGCCCACCCGATCGAGGCGACCGGACTGGGCAGCTGCAAGACACTGGGGGAATTGGTGCCGTCGCCGCTGTCGGCCAAGGAAACCGATCGGTTGAACGGGACCGTCTGTTTGGGTCCGCTCAAAGAGCGCAGCGCGCTGCGCGGGCTGTATGTCTACTCGCCCGCCGACCGGATCAAAGACACGACGGTGGCCTACGCCGCGGCGTTCCCGGTGGGGCTGGCACCGGTCAATCCGGGCGACACCGGTCTGCAGCTCACCGCCCAAGGCGTGGCGGCCTACCGGGCCGACGGCGTGCCGCTGGCACCGGCGGCCCTCGGCGACCCGAAAGCGTTCACCGGCACCGGCTACATGGTGCTCAACCTGTCGGTCGACGCGGTCGCGACGCAGTACCGCGACGACGCGAAGGCCCGTGGCGGGCCGCTGATGTTGATCGCCGGACCGTCGACGCCGATGCCCGGGTTGGGTGCGGACTGCGTCGCGGCCGGATCCTCGGTGTTGATCCTGCCGGAGGCGTCACTGAACTCGGTGCACGTGCCGACCTCACTGTGCACGCACGGGGAGATCAACGCCGCGCTGCTGTATCCCTCGGTGTCGGTGGTGGGCACGCACGCCGCCGTGTGGACCACCTCGTGACCGACTCATCGGATCGTCCCGATTCATGCGGCGGTCCCAGCTTCGCCTCTCCTCCGTCGAGCCTCGCTGAACCGCCGGGCCCCACCGAGTGGTTCTCGCCCGCCAACGGCGTCGGCCCCTGGCAGGGACCACTGCCGAACGACTTCCATTACGATCCGGAGCTGCTGCGCGAGGGCGACCGTCGTAACGTCGTCGACGCCTACCGCTACTGGACCCGCGAGGCGATCGTCGCCGACATCGACCGCCGGCGGCACCGGCTGCACATCGCGATCGAGAACTTCGGGCACGACGCCAACATCGGCTCAGTGGTGCGCACCGCCAATGCGTTCGCCGTGCACACGGTGCACATCGTCGGCCGACGGCGATGGAATCGCCGCGGCGCCATGGTCACCGATCGCTACCAGCGACTGCTGCATCACGAAACTGCCTCGGAAATCTTGGATTTCGCCGCGCAGCAGGGGCTCGCGGTCGTCGCAGTGGACAACGTGGCCGGGGCGGTGCGCCTGGAGCAGACCGCGTTGCCGGTCGACTGTCTGCTGGTGTTCGGCAGCGAAGGCCTCGGCATCAGCGACGAAGCCCGTGCCGGCGCGGATCTGACGGTGTCCATCGCCCAGTTCGGTTCGACCCGCAGCATCAATGTCGGGGTGGCTGCCGGGATCGTGATGCACGCCTGGATCGCGCAGCACGGAGACTTCAGCCGCGCTTGGTGAACCGCGCATGGGCTCGATAGCGTCGGCCGGCCCGGAGTCGAGACTCAGGCAATACTTTGAATAACTATTGGTAATGCTTGGTTTCTACCGAGCATGGTGACGAGATTTCATCATGCCAAGCGCCTTCGGCCGACGCGCCTTTTGGCGGGGCCGCCGGTAAATCCCCAGGTTAAATGGTTCGAACGGGAAAAAATCCAGGGATTTCCCTGTATCGCCGTCTCTAAGCTTTGCCGTAGCGTTTCTCCGCACAGGTTTCTGCCAGAAATGAGGTTTGCTATGCAAGTACAGAAACGTCTCCGCCCCTACACGACCATGGGTGTTGCTTTGGTAGGTGCCAGCGCGATCATGGCTGCGCCAGGGGTGTCCCCCGGTGTGGCGCTGCGCGCCGTCACCGCCGACATCGCCCTGACCAGCTTGGGCTGGCCGGATGTCGAGGTCATGACTACCGACGGCTGGGTCACGTTCGACTCCGCTGCGGCGGCGCAGACCTATGCCGACGAAACGAGCGCGACGGCCCTGTCATACGGCCAAACGGCGGTCGAGTGGGCGGGCTGGCTCGATCCGGTCCTTTCCTTCGCCGGAATCTCGGGGATCGAGGACTGGGTGTCAGGCCGGTACGACCTGTTCAGCGAGATCCTCTCGCCCGGCTGGAATCCCTTGCCCTGGTTCGAGGACTACTTTTCGGCAATTTCCAATGATCCGGAGATTCTTTTCGGCCCGATGGCGGACTTCAACCTGGGCTGGCTATACGGCTTGTTGGGAATCTCGAGTGAGGATGGCAACCAGCTGGACAGCCTCTTGGAGCTGGCGTCGGGTTACTACGGAGGCATGCTCACGTGGGAGCTGATGGGGGTCTACGCGGTGGTACCGGGAGCGATCAATGCCGTGATCGACGGCACCATTACTCTCGAGGATCTCTTCCCCGAGCCGGGAAGTCAGCTGGATCTGCTCAGTTCCCTTGCCGGGGAATCGATGTTGAACTGGATGACCTCGACTGAGGCGACGCTGTCCACCTCAATCGAGAACGCGATGACCATCCTTGAGGGGGCGCCGGGTGTTCAGTGGATTCTGGACTTCGTCAGCCAGCTCGCTGGGGATACCGGGGTCGAGCTGCCGTTCTGACAGCTCAAGCCGTAGTGCCACGCGCAACTTGCCCGTGGATCCCCGAGTCCACGGGCAAGTTGCGCGTTCTGCTTATACGGCAAGATCTAGGGCCATGGACCCTATGGATCTCCTCTGGGCAAATCGTGCCGAAAGTGCCGAGGCCGCCGTCACCGCGCGACATCTCAAGTCGCTCTGGCATATCCCGGGCACCCAGCTCGGCGTTGTCGCCTGGCCACCGATCCGGCGCGCCCCGCACTGGCACTACTGGTGGCAGGCGCATCTGCTGGACTGCCTGGTCGACGCCCAGTTGCGCGACCCGCAGCCCGAACGGGCGACGGGTATCAAGCGGCAGATTCGCACCCACCGGCTGCGCAACGTGGGCCGCTGGACCAACGCCTACTACGACGACATGGCGTGGCTGGCCTTGGCGATTCAGCGGGCCTGCCTGGTCACCGGCCTCGACCGGCACCGCGCGCTGGACACCCTGACCCGGCAGCTGACCGACTCATGGATGCCGCAGGCCGGTGGCGGCATTCCCTGGCGGAAGGAGCGTGAGGACACCGAGCCGCCCTTCTTCAACGCCCCGGCCAACGGTCCGGCCGGGATCTTTCTGGCCCGTGAACCCGGGTGGCTTCAGCGCGCCCAGCAAATGGGCGACTGGATCGATGCCACCCTGATTGACCCGGACACCGACTTGGTGTTCGACGGCATCAGGGAGGGCTCGCTGGTGCGCGCCGAGTACACCTACTGCCAGGGCGTGGTGCTCGGGCTGGAGACTGAGTTGGCGGTGCGCACCGGGGAGCCGCGCCACGCCGCTCGGGTGCACCGGCTGGTGGCCGCGGTGAGCAAGCGGATGGCCCCGGGCGGGGTGATCAAGGGTGCCGGCGGTGGCGACGGCGGGCTGTTCGCCGGGATCACCGCCCGCTACCTGGCGCTGGTCGCCACCGCGTTGCCGGGGGACTCTGACGCCGACGCCGAAGCACGCGACACCGCCGGCAAGCTGGTGCTGTCGTCGGCGAAATCGGCATGGGACTACCGGCAAACGGTCAATGGGCTGCCGTTGTTCGGGGCGTTCTGGGACCAGGCCGCCGAGGTGCCCCGTGCCGACGGCGCGGTGGCCACTTCCATCGCCGGGGCGGTGCGGGAGTCCGAGATCCCCGAACGGGATCTGTCGGTGCAGCTGGGCGGGTGGATGCTGATGGAGGCCGCGCATAACGTCGCGGCCGCGGTGCCAGCCCGGTGACTCTGTGCTGAGGGCGGGGTCTACTTGGGATTCTGCGCCGTGAGCGCCGAGTCAGCGGTGGTGTTGGCGGGCGCTCCGCCGCCGCGGCGGCTGCGGTAGGCCTTCGCCGTGGCGAGGAATGCCGGGATCATCGACACGAACAGGATCACCAGGATGATCTTCTCCAGGTTCTCGTGGACGAACGGCACGTTGCCCAGGAAGTAGCCCAACGTGGTGACCCCCCCGCCCCACAGGATGCCGCCGACGATGTCGAACGCTAGGTACACCGGGTAGCGCATGTAGGACACGCCCGCGACCACCGGGACGAAGGTGCGGACGAACGGCGCGAACCGGGCCAGGATGATCGCCCACGGCCCGTACTTCTCGAAGAACGCGTGCGACTCGGTGACGTAGTGCTTCTTGAAGAAGCGGGAATCTTCCTTCTTGAACAGTGCCGGCCCGATCCGCCGGCCGATGAAGTAGCCGCACTGATCGCCCAACACCGCCACGACGGCGACCGCGGGCGCCAAGATCCAGATGTCGGGGGCTAGCCCCTTGGCGGCCAGCAGGCCACCGGTGAACAGCAGTGATTCGCCCGGCAGCAGCGGGAACAGCAGGCCGGTCTCGATGAAGACCACCACCAGGATGGCCGGCAGTACGGCGCCGTGGAAGATGCCCCCGGCACCCAGCCAATACATCGGGTCCAGCAGGCCCGGCATCGCGACCGCGGTGGTGCTCATGACGCACCAACATACCGGGGGCCACCGGTGAAACCGCCCCTGCGATACTCGATGGCAGTTTCGGTCAGCTCAGAGGAGAGATTTCCCATGCCCATCGCCACCCCCGAGATCTACGCCGAGATGCTGGGCCGCGCCAAGGAGAACGCGTACGCGTTCCCGGCGATCAACTGCACGTCGTCGGAGACCATCAACGCGGCGATCAAGGGTTTCGCGGACGCGGGCAGTGACGGCATCATCCAGTTTTCCACCGGCGGCGCCGAATTCGGCTCCGGACTGGGCGTCAAGGACATGGTGACCGGCGCGGTGGCGCTGGCCGAGTTCACCCACGTGATCGCGGCCCGCTACCCGGTCAACGTGGCCCTGCACACCGACCACTGCCCGAAGGACAAGCTGGACGGGTTCGTGCGGCCGCTGCTGGCGATCTCCGCGGAGCGCGTCAAGGCCGGTGAAAACCCGCTGTTCCAGTCGCACATGTGGGACGGCTCGGCGGTGCCGATCGACGAGAACCTGGACATCGCCGCTGAACTGCTCAGTGCTGCTGTCCGCTCAAAGATCATCCTTGAGGTCGAGATCGGTGTGGTCGGCGGTGAAGAGGACGGCGTGGAAGCCGAGATCAACGAGAAGCTCTACACCTCGCCCGAAGACTTCGAGAAGACTGTCGCCGCCCTGGGCGCCGGCGAGAAGGGGCAGTACCTGCTGGCCGCCACCTTCGGCAACGTGCACGGCGTCTACAAGCCGGGCAACGTCAAGCTGCGCCCGGACATCCTGGCCGAGGGCCAGAAGGTGGCGTCGGCCAAGCTGGGCCTGGCCGACGGCTCCAAGCCGTTCGACTTCGTCTTCCACGGCGGCTCGGGCTCGCTGAAGTCCGAGATCGAGGAGGCGCTGCGCTACGGCGTGGTGAAGATGAACGTCGACACCGACACCCAGTACGCGTTCACCCGTCCGATCGCCGGGCACATGTTCAGCAACTACGACGGTGTGCTCAAGGTTGACGGCGAGGTCGGCAACAAGAAGGTCTACGACCCGCGCAGCTACCTCAAGAAGGCCGAAGCCGCCATGACCGAGCGGGTCATCGAGGCCTGCAATGACCTCCACAGCGCCGGTAAGAGCCTGAGCAGCTGACCGGCCTCAGCGCCGAGCAGACAGAGAATCGCCCAAGTCCCACGGTATTTGGGCGATTCTCTGTCTGCTCGCGGGGAACGCTAGCTGCCGTGCGACTGGCAGATCTTCCACTGGTCGTCGCGGAACTGCAGGTCGAAGCTGCGGGTTGAGCGGACCCGCGGCTCGTAGGCCATGAACGCGGTGACGTTGGCTTCGGCCTGCCCCTCGTTGACCACCACCTCGTCGATGCTGGCGACAACCGGGTACTGCTTGGCCGCCGCAATGCGCTGGTAGGTGTCGTCCCAGGCCTTTTGGTCGTAGTTGACGTAGCGGTCGCGGATGTCGCCGCAGGTAAGGCTGCGCAGTGCCGCCAGATCACCGTTCTGCATGGCGATGTCGAAGTTTTGGATGGTGGCCCGCACATGCTCTTCCTGCGAGGCGGCCTGCCGAGTGTCGCGGGTCAGCCACAGGGTGCCCAGCACCGCGATGGCCGCGAGCGCCAAGATGATCAGGATCACCGCCATCACCCAGCCCCAGCTGCGGGACACGGTAGACGGCAGTTTGCCGCCTACTCGAGCCGGGATCTGTTGCGGTATCGCCTTTCCCGTCTCATCGCTCTGCTGAGCGATCAGTTCGGTGTCCGCATCGCCCACCGACGGGATGACCTCGGTGTGCCCGGCGTCGAATCCGGGTGCGGTGAAGCGGCGTTCCGGTGATCCGTCGGGCCCGGGTTCCTTGGGCGTGGCCTCGGTGGTGATCACCTCGGTGACGGCGTCGGCTTCTGCCGGTGTCTCCGCCAGGATGGCCGTCGCGGACTCGTCGTCCGCCGAGGCGACAGGCTGGGTCTCGGTGACCTGATCGTCACCGTCGGGCTGTTCGGGGGGAGTGGCCGCGATGCCTTCGGTCGACTCGGTGTTGTCCGGTTCCGGTGGGTTTGGCATGAGTGGCTGATCCTCCAATGTCCGCCGGCTGTTTCGGATCGGCTGCCGCTAGTTTACTGAGCGAGGCGCCGGCTTGCTGGAGTGGCTGGCCATGGACGGCACGGCAGAATGGACGATGTGACTCTCACCGGTGATCTCCTCAGGCCCGATCCGATCTTGCTGCCCGGCGACCCCGACGCCGAGGCCGCTCTGCGGGCCAACCAGGACCCCACGACTGTCGCGGCGGCGCATCCGGCAGCCTCGGTGGCGTGGGCGGCGCTGGCCGAAGCGGCATTGGCCGAGGGCAAGGCGGTCACCGCCTACGCCTACGCGCGCACCGGCTACCACCGGGGCCTGGACCAGCTGCGCCGCAACGGGTGGAAGGGCTACGGCCCGGTGCCGTACGCGCATGAACCCAACCGGGGTTTCTTGCGCTGCGTGGCCGCGCTGGCGCGTGCCGCCACCAGCATCGGGGAGACCGACGAGCAGGCCCGCTGCCTGGCCTTGCTCGACGATTGCGACCCCGGCGCCCGCACTGCGCTGGGGCTGAGCTGACCCACGGCGTGCCCTAGGGCATCAGCATCCGAGTGGGCAACGACCACCCTGCCCGGCAGGTTCCACCTGCACGGTGGCGTGGGTCAACCCGCGAGCGGCCAGCACGGCCCGTGCGTCGGCCAATACGCGGCCGGCGTCGGCGCTGGTGCCCAGGTGGGCGGTGGCCATGTCCTGGCCCGGCACCAACGTCCAGACGTGCAGGTCGTGCACGTCGGTAACGCCGTCGACGGCGGCGAGTGCGGCGCGCAGTTCGGCGACGTCGATGTGGCTGGGGGAGGCCTCTGACAGGATCCGCAGGGCCGCCCCGGCCAGCGCGAACGCGCGTGGCAGCACCCACAGCGCGACGAAGACGGCGACCACCACGTCGGCGTAGGGCCATCCGGTGGTGATGGTGACCACGCCAGCGATCAGCACGCCCACGCTGCCGACGGTGTCGGCGATTACCTCCATGTAGGCGCCGCGCACCGCGAGACTCTCGGTCGAGTGCGATCGCAACAGCATCGCGACGCCGATGTTGACGGTCAGGCCGGCGAGGGCGACCACGATCATCGGCACCCCGGGCACGTCCGGAGCAGTGCCGATGCGGCGGATCGCCTCGGTGAGGATGAAGGTCGCCACCCCGATCAACAGCACCGCGTTGGCGACCGCGGTGAACACCTCGGCGCGATGCCAGCCGTAGGTGCGCGACGGTGACGTGCTGCCGCGCCGGGCCAACATCACCGCCGCCACCCCCATGAATAGGGCCGCCAGATCGGTCAGAAGATGTCCTGCGTCGGCCAGTAGCGCCATCGAGTTGATGGTGATCGCCGTGGTCAGTTCGATGACGAAGAACGCGCTCAGGATGGCGGCGCCGACGACCATGCGAGACAGTCGGGAGTCGGTGTGACGGTGATCGTGACCGGCGCCCATGGGAGGTGAATATAGGCGGGCTAGCCCGATACCGGGCGTGAAGTTCGGTTCACGCCCGGCGCGGCACTTTAGAACCAGGCGCTCCAGAACTGCGTCAGGCTCAAACCCCACGACACCAGCAGACGCGGCACATCGAACAGGTCGAAGAACCACAACACCAGCGAGAAGAACTTTTGATTCAGCATCGGCGACGCCAGCAGCAACATCAGCAGCACCAGCAGGCCCCACTGCTGGAACGGCGCCACGGCGCGTCGGGTCGCCGGACTCAGGTGGGGTTCCAGCGCGCCATAGCCGTCGAGGCCCGGCACCGGAAGCAGGTTCAGCAGCACTGCGGTCAACTCCAGGAAACCCAGGAACGCCACCCCGGACCAGAACACCGGGTGGGCGGGGTCGTAGAGGGTGTGGGTGGCGCCCAGCAGCAACACGGCCAGCACCAGGTTGGCGGCCGGGCCCGCCAGGCTCACCAGGGTGCGGCGCCGCGGCGTCATGAACGATGTCTGCACATAGACCGCTCCGCCCGGCAGCCCGATGCCGCCCAGCACGATGAACAGCATCGGCAGCACCAGGGACAGGCCCGGATGGGTGTAGCGCAGCGGGTTGAGCGTCAGATAGCCGCGCATCTCGGCACCGTGGTCACCGAACCGCCACGCGGTGTAGGCGTGACCGAACTCGTGCAGACACAGCGAGACCAGCCACCCGGCGATGACGAACACGAACACCCCGGCGTAGGCGAGCGGCCGGATCTCTTCACCGGCCTGCCACGCCAGTGCACCGCCCAGGGCGGTCACGGCCACCAAGGCGAGGAAGACCGGGCTGGGCCGTACCGCCTGCCCGCGCAGGGGATGCACGTTCACCGCACGAACCTATCCACTGTGCTGACGGTCCGCTTCCCCAGCGGTCCTCCGGCCCGCGTCGTCATCGGATGAGCAGCCAATCCTCGATGTGCCGATAGAAGGTGGACCGCTTCACCGTTCGGCTGCTGTAGACGCCGTCGCGCACCACCAGCGCGCCGGTGGTGCCCAGCTGGACCGCGCGGCCCGCCACCCAGCGTCGTACCCGGCCGCGCCGGTCCGGGATACCGGCGCGCACGCCCGGTGCGGTGCCCATCGGCTCGATCAGCACCTCGACCACATTTCCGTCGAACAGGGCGGCGTCGTCGACGATTCCCTCACCGTGCAGCACCGCAGCGCCGTCCACCGGCAGCCACCGGCCGACACCCACCAGGGCGGTGCCGGCGTCGTCGCGGACCAGCGGCACCGGACGAGCGGTGCCCCGCCGTGCCCGGCGCGCTGCCCGCCATCCCGCCGGCAGCCGGTAGGCCGCGGTGGCCGGTGTGCGCCGTTGCGGCGCGTAACCGACTTCGACGTCGAGCCGGTCGGTGCGCAACAGCCGGGTCACTATTCGCGCCAGGTCAGCGTCGGCGCCGACGACCACCAAGCGGCGGTACCGAGCGACTGCGGCGTCCAAAGCGTTCACGTCATCGGTGCTCGTATCGTCGCCGAGATGCACTGTTGGCAGTCCTCGCAAAGGGCGAGGCAGCGGCCGTCCGGCAAACAGCAAGACGGCGGTTTCGGGCGGCATCTTCAGGCTGTCCGTGCCGTTAGTGGCGTTCAACACGCTCCTTGTGAATCTCTTCAGATAGGCTCAGTCACCGGCTGGACCACAGTAAGCCAAGACAGTTAGCGAGAATTCCATGCCGGCAATCGTCGTCATCGGCGCCCAGTGGGGCGACGAGGGCAAAGGTAAAGCGACCGACCTACTCGGCGAACGAGTTCAGTGGGTGGTGCGCTACCAGGGTGGCAACAACGCCGGCCACACGGTGGTTCTACCCACCGGGGAGAACTTCGCGTTGCACCTGATCCCGTCGGGGGTCCTATCGCCGCATGTCACCAACGTCATCGGCAACGGTGTGGTGGTCGATCCGGGGGTGCTGCTCGACGAGCTGGCGGGCCTGGAACGCCGTGACGTGGACACCTCGCGGCTGCTGATCTCCGCCGACGCGCACCTGCTGATGCCTTATCACGTCGCCATCGACAAGGTGACCGAGCGCTATATGGGCAGCAAGAAGATCGGCACCACCGGACGCGGCATCGGGCCCTGCTACCAGGACAAGATCGCCCGGATCGGGATCCGGGTCGCCGACGTGCTCGACCATGACTCGCTGGCCCAGAAGATCGAGGCCGCCCTGGACTTCAAGAACCAGGTGCTGGTCAAGATCTACAACCGCAAGGCCCTGGAGCCGCAACAGGTTCTCGAAGATCTGCTGGAGCAGGCCGAGGGCTTCAAGCACCGCATCGCCGACACCGGGCTGCTGCTGGGTGCTGCGCTGGACCGCGGTGAGAACGTGCTGCTGGAAGGCTCGCAGGGCACCCTGCTCGACGTCGACCACGGCACCTACCCGTACGTGACGTCGAGCAACCCGACCGCGGGCGGCGCGGCCGTGGGCTCCGGTGTCGGTCCGACCCGCATCACCACGGTGCTGGGCATCCTGAAGGCCTACACCACCCGGGTCGGTTCGGGGCCGTTCCCCACCGAACTGTTCGACGCCAACGGCGAGTACCTGTCCAAGACCGGCGGCGAGGTCGGGGTGACCACCGGGCGCCAGCGGCGGTGCGGCTGGTTCGACGCGGTGATCGCCCGCTACGCCACCCGGGTCAACGGCATCACCGACTACTTCCTGACCAAGCTCGACGTGCTCTCCAGTCTGGAGACCGTGCCGGTCTGCGTCGGCTACACCGTCGACGGCAAACGCACCGACGAGTTGCCGATGACCCAGGAAGAGTTCGCCCGTGCCGAGCCGGTCTACGAGGAACTGCCGGGCTGGTGGGAGGACATCTCAGGCGCCCGCACGTTCGAGGAGCTGCCGGCCAACGCCCGCGACTACGTCTCGCGGTTGGAAGAGATCGCCGGCGCGCAGGTCTCGTGCATCGGCGTCGGCCCCGGACGGGAGCAGACCATTGTGCGACGCGACGTCGTGAGGGGCGGCGCGTGAGCGAGGAAACGCCGGAGGCCGTCGATCCCGACTACGCCAGCCATGGTGGATTCCCGGACTACGCGGTCGTCGACCCGAGCCCGGGCTTCGCGCGGTTCGTCACCACCATGCGGCGCTTGCAGGACCTGGCGGTGTCGACCGACCCCGACGACGCCACCTGGGACGACG
Organism: Mycobacterium sp. SVM_VP21; assembly: GCA_024758765.1. Lineage (NCBI taxonomy): Bacteria > Bacillati > Actinomycetota > Actinomycetes > Mycobacteriales > Mycobacteriaceae > Mycobacterium > Mycobacterium cavoris. The sequence goes on along the minus strand of CP101406.1, from coordinate 1,357,531 downwards.
CCGCCGATCGCGTCGAAGCGCTGGTGGGGTTGCTGGAGAAGTTCCCGGCGTCGCAGGCTGTCGCCCCGGCCGGGCGGGCGCCGTCACTGCCGGGCATGGGCAGTCTGCTGCTACCGCCGTGGCGGGTCAGCCGGTTCGAGCCCGACGGCGTCTCGATGACCGGGTCGTTCAGCCGGTTCCATGTGGGCGGCAACTCCGCGGTGCACGGCGGAGTGTTGCCGCTGCTGTTCGACTGGATGTTCGGGATGGTGGTGCATGCGGCGAACCGCCCGATCAGTCGCACGGCGTTCCTGCACGTCGACTACCGCAAGGTCACCCCGATCGACACCCCGCTGCTGGTGCATGCCCGGATCGAGAGGGCCGAGGGGCGTAAGGCGTTCATCGGCGCCGAACTCACCGACACCGACGGCACCGTGTTGGCCGAGGCGCAGGGCCTGATGGTGCGGCTGCTGCCGGGGCAGCCCTAACTGCTGGGGCGCGGGCCCTTGATCGTCATCGACGCGAACAGGGCCAGAAATGACGCGGCTGGCACGGTGTTGGCGATGCTGTCGCGGACCCGGACGTGCGCGCCGACCGCCAGCACGAAATACAGCGTCAATGCCGCGGTGGTCAGCCGTGCCAATCCAGGAAACCGCTGCGCCGACAACAGGCCTATTGCCGAGGCGACTTTGACGATCGGCAGGACCGGCCTGATCTCTTGCGGGACCTGCACGGTGTCGAGGGCTTTGGCGATGTAGGGCACAGGGATGGCGCACAACACCGCGTCGGCGGCCTGGAAGGCGGCCAGCCCCGTATAGGTCTTCGGTGACGTCAGCACACTCATGGGACCGACTCTAATTTCTTTCGGCGAGCAGACGCAGAATCGCGTCTCCGTGCGAGTTTCTGTGCGATTCTGCGTCTGCTCGGCGGGGAGGTCGGCTCGGCGGGGAGAACGCGACCTAATCCAGATTCAGCGTCGCCTCTTCCAGATCGAGCCGGTGTAGCACCGCCCGCAGCACCTGGTCGTCGATGCGGCCGATGTCACGTTCATGGATCAGCGCCGCCCGCTCGGCGGCCAGCATCTCCAGCCGAAGCCGGCGAAACGCCGCGGCGGTCGTCTCGTCGCTGTCGTCGTGGGCGGGGTCAAAGCGGCGCAGCCGTTCCCGGGCCGCATTGCGCCGCCGGGTGTTCAGGCCGCGCAAAGCGTCGGCGGCGCGCTCGCTGGCCGGTGACGGCTCCGTCGAGGCGAGGACTTCGTCGAGCCGCTGGGCAGCGGCCAGCGCCGCCTTGTCTTGCGCGGCGGCCGCGGCGATCGCATCGGCGTGGTCCTGGTTGGTGGGCACGCCCAGCCGGCGGATCACCCAGGGCAGCGTGAGCCCGTGCAGCAGCAGGGTTCCGACCACCACCACGAAGGTCAAGAACACCAGCTGCGGACGCCCCGGGAACGGTTCCCCGGACAGTGTCGTGCGCGGCACACCGAACGCGGCCGCCAGCGACACCACACCGCGCATACCGGCCCAAGCCAGCACGAAAACCTGACCCGGGGTCGGCGCGGCTTCCCGTTGCCGGACCTTCTCCGACAGGATTCGGGGCGCGTAGGCGAAGGTCACCACCCACACCGCTCGCACCGCCAGCAGCGTTCCGAACACCGCCAACGATGCCACGATCAACGTCGAGAAACGCACACCATGCAGGTTCGCCACCACGGCGGGTAGCTGCAGCCCGATCAGCAGAAACGCCAGTGACTCCAGCACCAGTTGCACGGCGCGCCAGACGGCCTGGTCCTGCAGCCGGGTGGCGTAGTGGGCGCGGGTGAAGCGCTGCCCGAGGATCAGCGCGGCAACCACCACCGCGAGCACCCCGGAACCGTGGATCTCCTCGGCCGCCAGATAGATCACGAACGGGGCCAGCAGCCCGACCGCGCTTTCCACCACCGGATCGGTCAGTCGGGCCCGGATCACCACGATGACGGCGCCGAACGCCACCCCGACCGCCACGCCGCCGACGGCGGCCAGCGCGAAGGTCAGCAGGCCCGTGCCCCAGCCGGTGGCCACGCCGATCGCCGCGGCCAGCGACACCTTGTAGACGGTCAGCGCGGTCGCATCGTTGAGCAGGCTCTCGCCGCCCAGCAGCGTCATGATCGGACGCGGCAACCCGACGCGGCGGCCGACGGCAGTCGCCGACACCGCGTCCGGCGGCGCCACGATCGCGCCCAGGGTCAGCGCCGCCGCCAGGGTCAGCTCCGGCACGGTGTAGTAAGCGACCACTCCGACGGCGACGGTGGTGGCCAGCGGCAGTCCGACGGCCAACAGGATGATTCCGCGCCGGTTGCGGCGCATGCTTATCACGGAGCTTTCCAAACCGGCCGACCACAGCAAGGGCGGCAGGATCACGAACAGCACCAGTTCGGGCCGCAGGACGATCTCCGGTACCGCCGGGATCAGTCCGACCAGCAGGCCGGTAATCACCAATACCAGGGGCGCGGACAGTCTGCGATGCCGCGCGATGGCCGCGACCAGCACCGCGGCCACCAGAGGACCTAACAGTGCGGCGTTCACCGTCGCTGCACCCCCATCCGCATTCCCCCTATCCTGGAGCAGCATGCAACATTGCCGTGGCGCGGGGAGGGTGGGGCGGTGAACGGCGAGGCGGGTGAGTTGGCGACCGAGCGGTTGTCCGTCGACGGTCCCAGCCGCACCCGGGTCGCGCTGCTCGGGTCCGGTGATCTCAGCCGCGAGCTGGTGACGGCGCTGCAGCGCCTCGGCGCCGAGGTGATCGCCGTCGATCGCTACGCCGACGCCGCGTTGCACGGCATCGTTGATCGTTCGGTGGTGGTCGACCTCAGCGACAACGATGAATTGGCGGCGGCTATCCGGTGGTTGCAGCCGAAATTCGTGGTGGTTGCCTCCGAGGTGGTGGCAACCGACGCGTTGACCGCCACCGCCGACACCGGCTTCACCCAATTGGTGCCCGGCATCCGAGGGGCCCGGTTGGCCGCAGACCCCGAGGGCATGCGGCGACTGGCTTCCGAGGAGCTGGGGCTGCCCACCGCACCGTTCTGGTTCGCCGGCTCGGTCGAGGAACTGCGCGAGGTGGCCCACCGGGCCGGTTACCCGATGTTGGTCAAACCGGTGGGCGGTTCGCTCGGCGAGGGCCGTTCGGTGATGGTCCGCGACAGCGACATCGAGCCCGCCTGGCAGCGCGCAGTGGCGGCCAGCGGGTCGGAGACGCCGCCGCGGGTGCTGGCCGAGACCGTGGTGGAGGTCGACAGCGAGGTCACCCTGCTAGCCGTCCATCGTGATGGCCCGGACGGGCCGGCGTTGGACTTCTGCGCACCCATCGGCCACCGCAGCGTCGAGGAGCCGAATGGGCAACTGACGGTGGAGTTCTGGCAACCGCACCCGATGAGCGCGGTGGCGCTGGATGCGGCCAAGTCGATCGCCGCGCGGGTCGCCCGCGCACTCGGTGGACGCGGCCTGTTCGGGGTGGAGCTACTGGTATACCGCGATGAGGTGTATTTCGCCGGGGTCAATGTGCGCCCGTATGACGCCAACCTGCTGACGTTGCGCACCCAGCGGCTCTCGGGGTTCGAGCTGCAGGCGCGCGGGATACTCGGGCTGGCGACCGACGCCATCTTGGTCTCGCCCGGAGCCGCTCGGCTGATCTATTCGCGCCGTCGCGTCGGCCCCGCGATCGAGAGCACGCCGGACAGCGTGGCGGTGGTCGCCGATGCACTCAGCGTGACTGAAAGTGATGTGGTGGTGTTCTCCCACCACGAGGGGCATCCGCGTCGGCGGCTTGGGTTGGCGCTGGCCACCGGGCCAGACGTCGCGGGCGCCCGCGACCGTGCGGCGCAGGTGGCGGCCGTTCTGGGCAAGCTCTGGCCGTGACCCACCGTGGCGTGAATCTGGTTCAGATGCGAGACTTCCGCAGGTGAGCTACGCAGGAGATATCACACCCGAGCAGGCCTGGGCGATACTGCGAGATGACTCGGCGGCGACGCTCATCGACGTGCGCACCGATGCGGAATGGCGCTTCGTCGGACTGCCCGACGTCTCCGGGTTGGGCCGCGAACTGGTCTGCATCGAGTGGGTTCACTCCGACGGAACTCCCAACCGCGACTTCTCCCGTGAACTGGCGGCGCGCGTCGCCGGCGGGCCGGCGATATTCCTGTGCCGCTCCGGCAACCGCTCCATTCCGGCCGCCGAAGCCGGTACCGCGCTCGGGCTGACCCCGTCCTACAACGTGCTGGACGGATTCGAGGGCCAGCTTGATGAGCATGCGCACCGGGGCGGCACCGGTTGGCGGGCCGTCGGCCTGCCCTGGACGCAGTCATGAGTGAGCCGGAACCGACTCACTCGGTCCGCATTCCGAAGCCGCTGCCGGACGGTGTCAGTGCGGCCACCATCGGGGTGCGCGGCGGCCTGCTGCGCACCCAGTTCGAGGAGACCGCCGAGGCACTGTTTCTGACCTCCGGGTACGTCTACGACTCGGCGGCCGCCGCGGAGCAGGCGTTTACCGGCGAGGTGGACCGGTTCGTCTACTCGCGCTACGGCAACCCGACGGTGTCGATGTTCGAGGAACGCCTGCGCCTGATCGAAGGAGCTCCGGCGGCGTTCGCCACGGCCAGCGGCATGGCGGCGGTGTTCGTGGCACTCGGCGCCTTGTTGAAGGCCGGCGATCGTCTGGTGGCCGCGCGCAGTTTGTTCGGATCCTGCTTCGTGGTCTGCAACGAGATCCTGCCCCGCTGGGGCGTGGAGACCGTCTTCGTCGACGGCGAGGACCTGGCGCAGTGGGAGCAGGCCCTGTCGGTACCCACCACCGCGGTGTTCTTCGAGACGCCGTCCAACCCGATGCAGTCGCTGGTCGACATCGCCGCGGTCACCGAGCTGGCGCATGCCGCCGGAGCGAAAGTGGTGCTGGACAACGTGTTCGCCACTCCGCTGCTGCAGCAGGGTTTTCCGCTTGGGGTGGATGTGGTGGTGTATTCCGGCACCAAGCACCTCGACGGGCAGGGGCGGGTCCTGGGCGGGGCGATCCTGGGCGACCAGGAGTACATCGACGGCCCGGTGCAAACCCTGATGCGGCACACCGGACCTGCGCTGAGCGCCTTCAACGCATGGGTTTTGTTGAAAGGCCTTGAAACGCTGGCAATTCGGGTTGACTACGCAAATTCCGCGGCGCTCAAGATCGCGGAGTTCCTGGAGCAGCATCCGGCGGTGAGCTGGGTGCGCTACCCTTTCTTGGCGTCGCACCCGCAACATGACTTGGCGCGCAAACAGATGTCCGGCGGCGGCACTGTCATCACCTTCGAGCTCGATGGCCCCCAAAGTGGCGCCAAGCAGCGGGCATTCGAGCTGCTGGACAAACTGAAACTGATCGACATCTCCAACAACCTCGGGGACGCGAAATCGTTGATCACCCATCCGGCCACCACCACCCACCGCGCGATGGGGCCCGACGGTCGCGCCGCGATCGGACTCGGCGACGGGGTGGTGCGGATCTCGGTCGGGCTCGAAGGCACCGACGACCTGATCGCCGACCTGGATCAGGCGCTGGGATAAGCGGCAGAACTGAGCTGACCCAGCACCCGTAGGAATATGGATCGGTCCGTGCTCGACAGCTGGCCGAGCCAGCGTTCTTCGCCGAGCTGAATGCCTTTCTGCACAGCATTTTTCAGTGACCGACCCGACTCGGTAATAGTCAGCAGGCGGACGCGACGGTCCTCGGGATCGGGAGTCCGCTCGATGTAGCCGGCGCTCTGCAGCTCATCGAGGGTGCCGATGATGCGTGTCTTGTCCGCGCCGATCGATTCGGCGAGTGCGGCCTGGGTCCGGACCGGTGCACCGTCAAGTGCGTTGAGCACGACGTAGCCCCACATCGACACGTTGTGCGCATCGAGGACGGGTTGCTCGGCGGCCACGGTCTGCCGAGCCAGGTGGGTGAGCATCGCCGCGAGGTCGGGACGGGTGGTCTTCCGCGGCATGGTTGTGATGATAAAGGTTGACAGATCATATGCGTATATAGACGATAAGCGAATGCATACTAATTCGGATCTGCGACCCATCCACCGTCTTGCCGTGCTCACCTCCGTCGAGGTTGTGTCGTCCGTGACGGTCGATGACCTGTCCAGGCCGACGCCCTGCGCCGGCTGGCACCTCCTTGATCTGCTCGCGCATATGACGGTGCAGCATCGCGGATTCGCCGCCGCTGCCCGCGGCAGTGGTGCCGATCTGGCGATTTGGCGGCCCGAAACGGTCGCCGATGCTGTCGCGGCAGATCCCGTGGCCACCTACGCTGCCGCGGCCGTCGACGTCATCGATGCGTTTGCCGGCGTGGATGCGCTGGAACGGGCCGTCGCGCTACCGGAGCTGGGGGCCGGGGTGACGTTCCCCGCTGCTCTGGCGATCGGCTTTCACCTGGTGGACTACGCCGTGCACGGCTGGGACGTCGCACGCACGCTGGGCAAGTCGATCGACCCGCCCGCGCAGGTGGTGGCCGCCGCCTTGCCGCTGGCTTTCGCGGTTCCCGGCGGCAAGTTTCGAACCGACCCGAAATCGCCCTTCGGCCCGGCGATCCCGCCATCCGACCAGGCGGGCGACCTCGACCGCCTGCTGGCTCATCTGGGGCGCGATCCGCATTGGCGGACTTCCGCCTAGGCGTCGTTGGGCAGCTCCAGGCCTCAGGGCGGGGGAGGTGCCGGCTGGTCGGCCGGCGCAGGCGGTGGTGCCGGCTGGTCGGGCGTTGCCGGCTGGCCGGGTGGTGGTGGCGCGTCGGGCGGGATCGCCCCTTCGCAGCCACCCGGTGGTGGCGGCGCGGGAAAGACGTTGTTGCCGCTGTCGCCCACGCAGTCGTAGTTCCACGTGGGCCCCACCCAGCCGTTGCCACCCATCCACTGATGCCAGTACGACCCGTCCGGGTATTTCTCCCCGTCGCACACCCGCAGACGGCCGAATCCCCATTGCCCACCGGGACACCAATTCTGGGTCAAGTCAGGCTTGTGCGGGTCCGACCGGTCGGCGTGCGTGACGGGGGCCGTTGACAGGGCCACGGCTATACCGACAACTGCAGCGCCCACGCGGGCGGATGTCGCCTTCATAGTGGCGCCGCTCCTTCGCCCTAAATTACCTCGTAAGACGATATTACTGAGCGGCGCTGCGGGCGGGCTGTGAGTTATCTGCGGGCGGTCTGGTTGCCGCTCAGTCGTTTTCGACGACGCCGGTGGCGTGCTGTGCGCGGTCCTCGTAGGCCTTGCGTGCCGCGGTGTCCAACTGCAGGAACACCGTGTCGTTGCTGGTCTTCTTATTCATCCAGCGGCGAGACCGATCGGGCAGCAGGGTCGCCAGGATCGCGGTGCGGCGCCCGAAACCGGGCACCGACACCAAGGTTTTGGGTTTGTCGAGCACCTTGACCACCGCGGCGGCGACGTCTTCGGGCTCCACCGGCTTCTGCGCCGCCGAAGGCTTTGTGCCCGAGATCAATTCGGTGTTGGTGAAGGTCGGGAGCACGCCGGAGATCGTGACGCCCTGCGGGGCGAACTCGTCAGCCAGGGCGGTGGTGAGGCCGACGACGGCGAATTTGGTCCCGGCGTAGAGCACTTGGCCCGGCACCGCAACGATCCCGGCCATCGAGGCGATGTTGATGACGTGGCCGCTGCGGCGCTTCACCATTTCGGGCAGTACCAGCTGGCAGCCGTTGAGCACGCCGTAGAAGTTGACCTCGGTAGCCGAGCGAATGGTCTCCGGTGTCATGTCGAGAAACGGCCCGACCGGCATGACGCCGGCATTGTTGATCAGCACGTCGATGTGGCCGGCATCGTCGGCACGGGCCTTGTCCAGGAACGCCGAGAACGATTCGCGGTCGGTGACGTCCAGTGGGTGGCCGCTGACCTGACCGCCCGAACTCAGTTGCTTCACCGCTTTATCGAGAATCGCGACGTCACGGTCGCCGATGACGACGCGAGCGCCACGCGCCAGCAGGGCGGTGGCAGTGGCCAGTCCGATGCCGCGGGCGGCGCCGGTGATGGCAATGGTCTTACCGCGAATGTTGTCCACGACGACGAACTTAACAGGTGTCAAATTCGGTGTCGACGGTACGGGAAGGCTGCGCTCAGGCCCAACGGGCCAGAAGCTCGCCGGCGTGCTTGCCCAGCGCGGCCTGCAACAGCGGTCCGAAGCTGATCCGGGCGATGCCGAGCGGCCCGAACGCGGCGGGGTCGTCCTGGTCGGGTGCGGCCAGCGCGTTGACCGGCTTCGGCAGCCCGACGGCGAGCAGCCGCAGGGTCTCCGTGTCGTGCCGGCCGACGGGATAGAGCACGTCCGCTCCGGCGTTCGCGCACTCCGTCAGTCGGGCGATGGCGCGGTCGATACGGTCGGCGTCGTCGCCGTCCTTGCGCAGGAACAGATCCGTGCGGGCGTTGATCACCAGATGTGTGCCCGCGGTGTCGGCAGCTGCCCGCAGCGCGGCCACGTACTCGGCGTGCTCGGACGACGACCGCAGCCGCTTGTTTTCGCTGTGCACCGAGTCCTCGATGTTGCACCCGACCACTGCGGCCTCCAGCAGACCTTCGACCAGGCGGGCGGGCGACTCCGCGTAGCCCGACTCGATGTCGAGGGATACCGGCACATCGACGGCGGCGGTGATCTGGCGCGCTCGGTCCAGGGCCTCGGCGAACGACATCCCCTCGCCGTCGGTCTTGCCCAGGGATTCGGCGACCGGCTTGCTGCCGATGGTCAGCGCGGCGAATCCGGCGCCGACCGCCAGCTTTGCCGACCACACGTCCCACACGGTTGGCAGGATCACCGGATTGCCCGGTTGGTGCAGCGCCAGGAATGCCGCCGCCCGTTGCCTAAGAACCTCGCGACTCGTCATTTTCACAACCCTGCCATGTGAGAATTCGCCAGGGAAGCCCGGGTTTGCTTTTCGCGGGCCGTCGACCAGGGTCAGCGGAAGGCGCCGAGACCGGTGAAGGCCTGGCCGAGCACCAGTTGATGCATTTCGGGGGTGCCCTCGTAGGTCAGCACCGACTCCAGGTTGACCATGTGCCGGATCACCGGGTATTCCAGCGATATCCCGTTGCCGCCCAAGATGGTTCGGGCGGTGCGACAGATCTCCAACGCGGTGCGGGTGTTGTTGAGCTTGCCGAAGCTGACCTGCTCGGGGCGCAGCCCGGCGCTGTCTTTGAGCCGGCCCAGGTGCAGGGAGAGCAACTGTCCCTTGTGTAGTTCGAGGGCCATGTCGACGAGTTTGGCCTGGGTGAGCTGGAAGCCGGCGATCGGCTTGCCGAACTGGGTGCGCGCCGTGGCGTAGTCGCGGGCCGCCTGCCAGGCTGAGCGGGCCGCACCCATTGCGCCCCAGATGATTCCGTAGCGCGCTTCGGACAGGCTGGCCAATGCGCCCTTGACGCCGTGGGCTTTGGGCAGCATGGCCTCGGCCGGCAGACGTACGTCGTCGAGAACCAGTTCACTGGTGATCGAGGCGCGCAGCGACAGCTTGTGGTGGATGGTGTTGGCGGTGAACCCCGGGGTGTCGGTGGGCACGATGAAACCGCGGACACCGTCGTCGGTGGCCGCCCACACCACCGCGACGTCGGCGATGGAGCCGTTGGTGATCCACATCTTGCGGCCATTGAGAACCCAATCGGATCCGTCACGCTTGGCCCGGGTGGACATGGCGGCCGGATCGGAGCCGACGTCGGGCTCGGTCAGCCCGAAGCAGCCGATCAGTTCACCGGCGGCCATGCCCGGCAGCCACTGCTGCTTCTGCTCTTCGGAACCGTTGTTGTAGATCGAGTACATGGCCAGCGAGCCCTGCACCGACACCAGGGAGCGCACGCCGGAGTCGGCGGCCTCCAACTCCACGCAGGCCAATCCGTAATGCACCGCCGATGCCCCGCTGCAGCCGTAACCGTGCAGGTGCATGCCCAGCAGCCCGAGTTTGCCGAACTCCCGGGCCAGTTCGCGGGCCGGCAGGTCGCCGATCTCGAACCACTCGGCGATGTGCGGCATCACGTGTTCGGTGCAGAACTTCGCGACGGTGTCGCGCAGCGCGATTTCGTCGTCGGAGAGCAGGGTGTCCAGGCTCAGCGGATCGATCGGGTTGAAAGCCGGGGTATCAGAGGCGGGGCCGGTTGCCATTCGTTCATCCTGCCACCCGGCGGGTGGCTTGGATCAGGTCAGCTTGCGGTGTCGGAAGTCGCGCTGGGCGTCCCGGGTGCTCCCGGGGTTCCGTCGGCGCTGCCGTTGCCGCCGGTCCCGCCGGCCTGGCCAGCCATGCCGTCTGCACCGCCGTTGGCGCCGTTGCCGCCTACGCCGCCGCTACCGTCTCCGTTGGGGCCGATCTGGCCGCCGGTGCCACCAGCGCCGCCCGCACCGCCGGCACCGCCGGGGCCGGTCTCGGCGCCGTTGCCGCCGGTCCCGCCGTTGCCACCGGCGCCACCGTCGCCGCCATTGGCCGCAGCGGTGCCGGTGCCCCCGTCGCCACCGTTGCCGCCGGCTCCGCCGGCGCCTCCGGGTTGGGTCGTCGCGTCGGTCGAGTCGCCAGCCGGGGTGGTGTAGCTGGTGCCGCTCGTGCCGGCGTTGCCGCCTTGGCCGCCGTTGCCACCGATGCCGCCATTCAGACCGTTGCCGCCGTTGCCGCCGTTGCCGCCTTGCACGGTGGTGCTGCCACCACCGGCGCCGCCGTTGCCGCCGGTGCTGCCGGCTCCGATGCCGGAACCACCGCTGCCCCCGGCGCCGCCGGCCACGCCGCCTATGACCGGCGCGGAGCCGCCTTGGGCACCGGTACCGCCGTTGCCGCCGGTCCCGCCGTCGACACCGGCACCGCCGGTGCCGCCCTGGCCGCCGGTGGATTGGATACCCGCGCCGCCGGCACCACCGTTGCCGCCCGTGCCGGCGTCCCCGGCGCCGCCACCGCCGCCACCGCCGCCGCCGCCCGAACCGACGTCCGGCCGGGCGCCGCCATTGACCATAGTTCCGATCGCGTCGAAAAGGCCGCCGAGGCCGGTGGCACCGGTGCCACCGGCACCGCCTTGGCCGGCGACACCGCCGCCGCTGGTGCCCCCGGACCCGCCGGCACCGCCAGTGCCGCCGCTGCCGCCAAGAAGCGAACCAGCTCCGCCGTTACCACCGCTGCCGCCGTACCCGGCTGACCCGCCGTTGCTGCCGTTTCCGCCAGAACCGCCAGTGCCGCCGTTACCACCGCTACCAAAGAATGGGTTGGTCGAGGCACCCTCGCCGCCGCTACCGCCGTTGCCGGCGACCGCGCCGCTAGCGCTGGCGTCGCCGCCGTTGCCGGCAGCTCCGCCATTGCCGGGCGTACCTGAGCCGCCCAGGATTCCGCCATTGCTGCCGCCACCACCGTTGCCGCCGTCACCGGCGTGGCCGCCGACACCGCTGGCGATCCCCCCAGCTCCACCGGTACCGCCGTCGGCGCCCGTGCCACCGAAAAGGCCGGTGGCCGAGGCGATCGGGAACGTCGGGTTTGCGGCCAGCCCGGCGAACTTGTCGAGGGTCTCCTGGGGAATGGCCACACCTAACGGATTGGGTGAACCGAAGAAGCTGGCCAACGAGCCGCCGCCGCCGCCATCACCGCCGGCTCCGCCGGTGCCACCGGCTCCGTTACTGGCACCGCCGGTTCCACCGTCACCGCCGGCTCCGGCCTGCCCGCCGCTGAGCAGGCTGCCAAGTCCGCCGAGTCCACCGTCGCCGCCGGCCCCGGCGACGCTGTTGACGCCGCCGGCCGCACCGCCGAAGCCGCCAGTACCACCGGTACCGCCCTTGCCACCGAACAGCACCGAGCCGAGTCCGCCGAGTCCGCCCTCGCCTCCTGTGCCTGCGGTGCTGCCATCGCCGGTCGCGGCGCCGCCGGCGCCACCGGCACCCGCCGCGCCGCCATTACCGCTGAAAACCATCCCGCCGACGCCGCCCATGCCGCCGTTGCCCCCGGCACCGGCGGAGCTGTCGGCACCGGTCGCGGCGCCGCCTATGCCGCCGATGCCGCCAGTGCCGCCTTGGCCGCCGAACAGGAGGCCGCCGCCCCCACCGTTGCCGCCGTTTCCGCCGGCCCCAGCGATGCCGCCGTCGGCGTCGGCGCCACCGCCGCTGCCGCCACGACCGCCCGCACCGCCGATACCACCGAAGTTGGAAGAGATGGCGCCCCCGTTGCCGCCGTTGCCGCCTGCCCCGCCCACGGCGGTGTCATCGCCCCCGGCGCCGCCGTTTCCGCCGACGCCACCGAAGGCGAACCACTTTCCGGCCGCGCCGCCGCCGTCGCCGCCATCGCCGCCGTTCGCGCCGGACAGGCCCGCGCCACCCTCGCCACCCGCACCGCCGATACCGATCAGGGTTCCGCTGGTGCCACCGTCGCCGCCGTCGGCTCCGGCGCCACCGAACCCGCCGGCGCCACCATTGCCGAACAGACCGGCCGCACCGCCGTTGCCGCCGGCCAGGCCGGCCACATTGGAGTCATAGCCCGCGCCGCCGTCGCCGAACAGCCAGCCACCGCCGCCGCCGGTCGGGTCGTCCTCGGTGCCGGCGAGACCGTTGCAGATCAGCCCGCACACGGAGCCGGAGGCGAACAGCGGGTTGACCAGGTCCCCGAACTGCTGCCCGAACGAGCTGGACATCCAGTCCTGCATGCCGGTGTGCACATCCAGGTAGATGCTCTGCGCAAAGTCATCCAGATTGAACGTCGAGAAGCTGAAGTCGGCCGCTCCCACACCGTCGAACCAGGTCGACAGATCCCCGAGGCCCAGGGCGCTGGGGTCGAACACTGCGGTGCCGATATCGGCGCCCGGGTCGAACCAGCTGGTCGGGTCCATCCAGTAGCTCGGGTCGAGCAGATCTTCCAGGTCGGCGCTGGCGGTCGGCGCGAATCCCAGCGGGCTCAGTCCGAGTGCCAGCGCGGCGCCCGCTGCCAGAGTGCGGTGACGGCGTTGGGATGCAATGGATTTGCGCTGGCGCGACATCAGGTACCTCTCGGTGGAGCGGTCGCGGCCATAACGCCGAACCAGATTCAGGGGTCTCAGACCCGGAATTTACCGTAACTTAATGAAGTCTGCAGTTCACTGGAAGTTCACTGCGTATCGCCTGTGCCAAACCTGCTAGGTCACTGTCCATCTGGTCGATCTGAAAACACCTCGCGGAGCTGGTACTTCACCACTTTCCCGGACTGGGTGCGGGGCAAGGCGTCGACGAACTCCAGCCGGATCGGCAGCTTGAATGCCGCCAGCTTGTCCCTGGCGTGGTCACGCAGCTCATCGAGCTCTAACGTCGCGCCCGGCCGCAGCACCACCACGGCCGTCACGGCCTCGCCCCACTTCTCGTGCGGGGTGCCCAGCACCGCCACTTCGGCGACGGCCGGGTGTCCGTAGAGCACGTCTTCAACCTCGGCGGGATAGACGTTCTCGCCGCCGGAGATCACCATGTCCTTCACCCGGTCGAGCACCCACACGTAGCCCTCGTCGTCGGCCTGGCCGATATCGCCGGTGTGAAACCACCCCTCGGCGTCGATCACCGCCGCGGTAGCCTCGGGGTTGCGCCAGTAGCCGGCCATCACCTGCGGTCCTCGCACGCAGATCTCCCCGCGCGTGCCGGCAGGCACCGGCTGGTTCTCGAGATCGACAAGCCGCACATCCGACAGTGGCAGTACCTGGTTGCCCGCGGCGCCGATCTTCACGCCCACCTCATCGGTGCGCAGCACCAAGGCCAGCGGGGCGGTCTCGGTGAGGCCGTATCCCTGCGCGAAGGGGATGCCGCGCTCGGCATAGCGATGGATCAGGGGCTCGGGCACCGGTGCACCACCGCAGACGAAGCTGCGCACGCTGGACAGGTCGGTGTCGGCGAACTCCGGTCGCTGGCTCATGAACAAGAACATGGCCGGCACCCCGAACATGGTGGTGATCCGCTCTTCGGCGATGAGCCGCAGCGCTTCGGCGGGATCGAAGGTGGGCATCAGCACGATCCGGCCGCCCTTCTGCAAGGTCAGCAGAGTGGTGACGTTGAGCCCGCCGATGTGAAACAGCGGTGCGCAGACCAATGACACGTCGTTCTGGCTGGTGTCGAACGTCAGCAGGGCATTGATGTTGTTCCAGAACAGGTTTGCGTGGGTGAGCATGGCCCCCTTGGGATGCCCGGTGGTGCCGGAGGTGTACATGATCACCGCGATGTCATCGGGCTCGGCGAATACCGGGTCGGTCAGTGGTGCCCGCCCGGCCAGCAGCTCGTCGAGCACCTCCCAGCCCGGGACCGGCGCCAGCGCAATCACCCGGCGCAGCCCGGCCTGCACCCGCACTGGATCGATCACCGTCGCGCGCTCGGCGTCGGCCACCAGAGTGTGTACTTGCGCATTGCCCAGGATGTAGCCGAGCTCGTCGGCGGTCAGTCGCCAGTTCAGCGGCACGAAAGAGGCGCCGATCCGTGCGGCGGCGAACAGTGTGACCAGAAAGTCCGGGTGATTGAGGCCTGCGTAGCCGACCCGATCCCCGCGCTGCATACCCCCTTCGGCCAGTTCGGCCGCCAGCCGGTCGATCCGAGTCGCGAAATCTCGATAGGTCCAAGCGATCTCGCCGTAGGTGATGGCGGGGAGGTTCGGCGTAGCTGCAGCCCGCCGGGAGATCCAGGAGCCGAGATCGATGGGGAGTGTGTTCACCCGAAGAACGCTAACCCCGGGGGTGTCGACGCACGGGTGGTTCGGCGCAGGGTCGCCCTGAGCGCCGTCGCCTGCTTTATCGATCGCGATGATTTTTTTGTCCGGAAGGTGACCGAACTTCAATAAAAGATAGGAGTCGCGGACGCATTTATGTGGAAAGCCAAATTATTCGCCGTGCGTTCGGTCCAGACCTTTGTGACGCCGGTCTCAATTATGGACTTTACCAGGGAAAATGCTGGGTTCTTCGATGCGGTGATTGGAGCGGTGACGGAAAGTGAACGGTTTTTGAACATTGCTATTCGGAGGGCTTCGGGGTCGCTTAATTCAGCGAGAAACGACTACGTTCGTCTTCGCCCGAGCGGAGCATCGCCGGGTTAGGTTTTCGAGGAAGGTCTGGGTGGATGAGCGGTCCCCGAAGCGGCGCTTTGAGCCGAGTGCAGTGGACGGCTGTCCGCATGACGGCCACGATTGTGTCCGCGGGATTCTGCTTGCTGGTGGCGCCGGCGGCGCACGCCGACCTCGACGACTTGCTCGACACGCTGATCGGTGCGGTGAGCGCCGGGCCCGACCCAGTCGATGTTGCCGACATTCCCGCGGGCTCACTGGATCTGGACGCCTCCGGCGTTCTTCAGGACCCGCTGGCACAGCTCGATCAGGTGTTGCACGACGCGCCAGGTCAATTCAGTCCAGAGCCGGCGACCGCGGGCACGCCCGCCGAAACCAATCCGGGCACTCCCGCCGACACCGACTCGGGCGCCCCCGGCGGCACCACCCCGACTCCCACGGACGGCGAGCATCACACCGGGAACTCCGAAAACTCCAACAATTCCAACAGTTTCCCGAAGCTCAGCATGCCCAGCGGCGGCAATGGTGGCGGTGGCTCCGGCGGTAGCGGTAACGGCGCCGGTTCCCCAGGCGGCAATGGCAACAAGGTCAAGTCGAACACCATCGCCGCCAAGCCCGGCGCCGATCTGCCGAGAGAGGGTGACGGCGCCAACTAGCGCTTCGGCGGCAACGCTGCGCCGATCGATGGCAGGCTGAACCGGTGCCCGGTTCGATCTGCGACATACTGCCGTCTGCCGCCGCGTTGCTAGGAGTTCCGGACGCGATCGACACGCTCGGTCTACGCGAGCGCGTCGGTGACGTGCAGCGGCTGGCGGTGATGTTGGTCGACGGGCTGGGCTATCACCTATTGCCGCAACTGACCCAGGACGCACCCCTGCTGGCTTCGGTGCTGGCCGGCACCACCGGTCACCTGAGCGAACTGTCTTGTACGTTCCCCTCCACCACGCCAACCAGCTTGGTCTCGTTGGGCACCGGCGTGCCGCCGGGCGAGCATGGAGTGCTGGGTTTCACTGTCAACGTTCCCGGAACCGAGCGGGTGCTCACGCACATCTTCTGGGGTGACGAGCCGCCGCCAGCGGTCTGGCAGTCGGTGCCCACCTGGTTCGAGCGGCTGCACGACGCCGGCGTGGCTGCCCGTGCCGTGTTGCCGGAGATGTTTGTCGGCAGCGGGCTGACCGAGTCCGCCTACCGAGGCGCGGAGTTTTGCCCGGTGGCCAAGGGGGAGCCCTACGCCCAGCGGGTCGTCGCGGAGCTGGCGTCGCGGGGGCTGGTCTACGGCTACACCGCAGCACTCGACCACGCCGCGCATGTGTCGGGGATCGGCTCAGCGCACTGGCACGCCGCCGCCGCCAAGGTCGATGCGCTGCTGCGTCATCTCCTCGAGGAACTGCCCCGCGATACGGCGCTGCTGGTCACCGCGGACCACGGCGGGCTGAATGTGCCCGAGGAGTCCCGTATCGACCTCGACGCGGATCCGGCGCTGCGCGCCGGAATCCGGGTGGTCGCCGGTGAGCCGCGGGTGCGCTACCTGCACACCGAGGCCGGCGCGACGGCCGATGTGTTGGCGGCCTGGACGGAACGCCTGGCCGGGCGGGCCGTGGTGCAGACCCGCGAGCAGGCCGTTGCCTCCGGGGTATTCGGACCCGTGCGGGACGGGCATCTGGCACGCATCGGCGACATCGTCGTGATCTGTACCGGCGACACCGCGATTTTGGCGACCGAACACGAGCCGCCGCAGACGGCGCAATTGGTCGGCTTCCACGGCGGGCTGACCCCGGCCGAGATGGCGATTCCGCTGCTCACCTTTTCTCGCTGACTCTGCGGTGAGGGCGTTGGCTACTCGCACTTTTGCGCCCTGGACGCAGGGTCAGTCTTCTGTGGGGCTGAACTCCCAAGCCGATTGTGTATTAGTCACGGATTGATTACGGTGTGGCGATCTGAGTTTCAGATAAGAATTTGTAGTCTGAAAGTTGAATCTAGGGACAGGGATAGCTGTGATGGTCGGGAACAAATCGAAGAGGCGTGGTGCCGCCGCAGCAGGTACAGCAGCGTCAATCAGTGCCTTCTTGACGTTCGGGGTCGCCCCGATCGCGGCAGCGCCGACGGTGCACGCGGATGTGCCGACCTTGGATTGGCTGGTCGAAGTGGTTGACCCGGCGACGGTGGCCGGGGTGGCAGATGCCTCGACGGTCATCGACGGGGCGTCCTGGCTATCCCCTCTTGATCTCAATTGGCTGGCCCCGTCGTTCTGGGATCACCTGCTGAGTACCAGCACCGCATCATGGTGGGCTCTGCCGGGCGCCGGCGATGCGTTGCCGGCGACGGATTGGGTGGACGTTCTCAACCAGTGGATCTATCAGCCTTGGTATGACTCCGTGCAGGATTGGTTCCGTAGCGACCTGGGACAGGCCCTCAGCGGATTCCTCAACCAAGTCAGCGGGCAATACCTGATCGGTGACGGGGCTAACGGCACCATCGATAACCCCGACGGCGGTAATGGAGGATTGTGGTTCGGTGACGGCGGCGACGGCTATGGCGCCAGCGGTAACGGGGGGAATGCGGGCTGGTTCTTCGGTAACGGAGGCGATGCCGGGAGCGCTACCGACACGGCTGAGGCGGGCGACGGGACCGGGGAGCATCTGATGTTGGCCGCGGCCCGGGTGACCCCGATTGACGGGACACCGGGACGTGGTGGTGACGGCGCCTTCCTGTTCGGCAATGGTGGCAACGGCACCAATGGGGGCGATGGCCAATTCGGCGGTAACGGGGGCGCCGGCGGTGCCGGCGGTGCTGGGGGCTGGATCTGGGGCGCGGGCGGCGACGGAGGCCGGGGCGGAAACGGATCAGCGGCCGGGGACGGTTGGGGCGCCGGCCAGGGCGGGGCCGGGGGCACCGGCGGGACGGGCGGCTTCCTGTTCAGCAACGGCGGCCGCGGCGGCGCCGGAGGCTCCGGCGGCAACGGTATGACGGGGGAGGCTGGCACCGCGGGCAGCGCGGGAGGGTCGGGGTCAGACGCCGGTGCCGGTGGTGTCGGGGGTGTTGGCGGTCGCGGTGGCGCCCTCTTCGGTTCAGGTGGCTCGGGTGGCGCGGGTGGCGTTGGCGGCGTCGGCGGTGCTGGCGGCGCCGGCTACACCGCAGCTGCAACCGCATACGGCGTCGACGGAGGAGACGGCGGCAACGGCGGGCATGGGGGTGCCGGTGGTGCCGGCGGTGGGGCCGGACAAGGCGGCCTATTTGGCGGAGCCGGCAGCAACGGCGCCGGCGGGCAGGGCGGGGCAGGGGGCAACGCCGGCGCCGCCGGTAATGGCACGGCCGGTCGTGCTGGCGATGCCAGCCATCTCGATGGCGGCGATGGTGGCGACGGCGGCAACGCCGGCCAAGCCGGTCAGGGCGGCCTAGGCGCCGGTGGCGGCGCCAACGGCGCCACCGGACTCGCGGCTACCAGCGGTGGCAATGGCGGAGCTGGCGGAGCTGGTGCAGCAGCAACCATGGCCGGGCAATCCGGCGGTGCCGGCGGTCGCGGAGGGGACGCCGGTGCGATTGGCAATGGCGGGCGCGGCGGTGACGGCGGTGCTGGATTCACCGGCAAAGCGGGCAGCGTCGGCGCGGCCACCGGATCGTCAGGCAGCAACGGCGGTGCTGGCGGGGCGGGCGGCGTGGGCGGCTCGGTCGCGGGTAATGGTGGTGCCGGTGGCAATGGCGGTGTTGGCGGTGCTGGCGGTAGTGGGGTCGACGGCGTCAATGGTGCTGTGGGCAGTTTCGCGGGTGCGGGTAATGGCGTTGGTGGTGATGGCACGGCCGGCGGTGGCGGTGGCAATGGTGGCAATGGTGGTGCCGGAGGTGTGGGAGGTACCGCGGCGCATGGCAGTGCCGGGGCGAATGGTGTTGGCGGGGTCGGTGGTGCTGGCGGCAATGCCGGGGTGGCCGGCAACGGCGGAAATGGCGCCGATGGCACCGCTGCGCATGTCAATGGTGGTGCCGGTGGGCGTGGTGGCGACAGTGCGGCAGCGGGGGCCGGTGGGCAAGGCGGCTTGGGCGGTGATGGTTCCACCCGCGCTGCCGGCGGCAACGCCGGAACGGTCAGTGGCGGCAACGGCGGCAACGGCGGCAAGGGATACACCCCCACGGTTGCCGGTGCTACTGGTGGTGACGGCGGCAATGGTGGAGCCGCCGGGAGTCGAGGCAACGGCGGCGCTGGCGGTGACGGCGGCGCCGGTGCGGCCGGGACGGCGGGCAACTCATCGCAGGTCAACGGTGGTAGCGGTGCCGGTGGTGGACGCGGAGGTAGCGGCGGCGCAGGCGGTGCATTGGGCGGTAATGGTGGTGCCGGTGGCAATGGCGGTGTTGGCGGTGCTGGCGGTAGTGGGGTCGACGGCGTCAATGGTGCTGTGGGCAGCTTTGCCGGTGGGGGTAATGGCGTTGGTGGTGATGGCACGGCCGGCGGTGGCGGTGGCAATGGTGGCAATGGTGGTGCTGGCGGTGTGGGTGGCATCGCGGCGCATGGCAGTGCCGGGGCGAATGGTGTTGGTGGAGTCGGTGGTGCTGGCGGCAATGCCGGGGTGGCCGGTAACGGCGGAAATGGCGCCGATGGCACCGCTGCGCATGTCAATGGTGGTGCCGGTGGGCGTGGTGGCGACAGTGCGGCAGCGGGGGCCGGTGGGCAAGGTGGCTTGGGCGGTGATGGTTCCACCCGGGCTGCCGGCGGTAACGCCGGAACGGTCAGTGGCGGCAACGGCGGCAACGGCGGTAATGGCGGCAACGGGTTCACCCCCACCACCGCCGGGGCGGCCGGCGGTGACGGCGGTAACGGCGGTGCGGCGGGCAACCACGGCAATGGCGGCGCCGGCGGCGCGGGCGGTAATGGCGGCGCCGGGACGGCCGGCGGTGCCGGCACTTCGACCCAGATCAACGGCGAAGCCGGCACCGATGGTGGACGCGGTGGCAACGGCGGTAGCGGCGGCAAAGGCGGTGCCCTGAGCGGGAACGGCGGTGTCGGGGGTGCCGGTGGATCCGGCGGAACTGGCGGGGCCGGCGGAACCGGCTACAACAACAACGGCGGTAGCGGTGGAGTCGGCGGCACCGGCGGTAGAGGCGGCGACGCCGGAAGCGGAGGAACCGGTGGTGCTGCGGTAGCAGCCACGGCCACGGGCGGCATCGGAGGAGCAGCCGGCAACGGTGGTGTCGGCGGAACTGGTGGCACGGGCGGGCAGAACCCGCTGGGTGATTCGGGCGGCAACTCGGTTAACGGGGTGCTCGAGCGCGCCTTCGGAAACGTCGGTGGTAATGGTGGCACCGGCGGCACCGCCGGCCACATCGGCGCCGGCGGCCTCAATGGTGACGGCAGCCATGCGGCCAGCGGAGCACGCGGTGTGGGCGGTGATGGCGGCGTGGGCGGTGCGGGTGCCGCGGGCCTGAACGGCGCCGGAGGTATCGGCGGCACCGGTGGAACAGGTGGCATGGGTAATGATGGCGGGAGTGCCGGCGCGGGCGGCCGCGGCGGTAACGGCGGCACGGGTTCTGCGATCGGCATGAATGTGACCGGTGGGGTCGGCGGTGCTGGCGGCGCAGGCGGTGCTGGTGGCCAGAACGGACCAGGCTACGGCGGCGGCGGTGGTGGCGGCGGCGGTGCCGCGGAATCCGACTGGGGCAAGGCGACCGGAGGTGCCGGGGGTAATGGCGGCGCCGGGTCGGGGACTGCCGCTGGCGGCCATGGCGGGGTGGGCGGACGCGCATCCCTAGCCGCGGCCGACGGCACTGCCACTGGCGGTGCCGGGGGCCGCGGGGGCGATGGGACAGCGTCGGGGACCGGCGGCGCGGGTGGCTCGGGAGCCGAGGCGAGAAGCAGCGGATCCGGGCGCGGAACCGTGATCGGTGGCGCCGGGGGCAATGCGATCGGTACCGGCAACGGCGGAGTGGGGGGTACTGCCTATCAAACCAACACCACCACCAGCAACGTTGGAACGATCGTCACCGGTGGCCGTGGCGGCGACGGAATCGACGGTGGAACTGGCGGTGCTGGCGGATATGTGTACATGACGTACACCAACAGCACCAACAGCACGTTCACCGGCGGCGACGGCGGCAGCGGTTCTGGCGGCAGCGTCGGCGGTGAGGGCGGCGATGTCTACTACAACGGCTCGAGCAGCAGATATGGCGAGGTCACCAACAGCACTTTCCTCGGTGGTGCGGGCGGTGATGGTGGTCGAATTGGTGTCAATGGCGGCGTAGGTGGTAACGGTGGACACGGCGGAAGCGTCAACCCGTTCACCGCTCCAGGTGGAACGAGTGTCGTCGTTGATCGCGCGAGCGCGACCGGTGGCGCGGGTGGCGATGGTGGTGCTGGCGGCAACGGAGCCAGAGGCGGCTGGGGCGGTGCTGGCGGTGGGGCCCCGGTCCTGCGAGGTTCAACGGGTGCCGTCGGGGTCGGCGGTGCGGGCGGGGCCGGTGGCGCTGGAGGCAACGGGGCGGTCGGCGGCAACGGCGGTGACGGCGGGTACGGTGTCGCCGCTGTTCGCCAGGCAGGGATCGGTGGTGCCGGCGGCGCTGGTGGTGCCGGTGGCGCGAGCGGACCCGCGGGCAATGGTCACGGTGGCGACGGTGGTGCCGGCGGCGATGGCGGTATGACCAATGTCGGTGGGACCGGTGGCAACGGCAGCGACGGCAACGCCGGCCAAGCCGATGGCACACCCGGTACTAATGGGTTCCGCGGCCCCAGCCGGCCATAGCTGACCCCACCTTCCGCGCCGGCCCGGCGCGTACCTGCCGAACCCCGCGTTGACTCTGCGTCCAGGGCGCAAAAGTGCGAGTAGCCCCCGCCCTGGACGCAGGGTCAACGCAGGACGGGATTACTCCTTGTCGCCGTACTCGTCGAACCAGTGCGCCAGCTTGCCGCGCCGGCTGACCGCCCGCAGTCGACGTTCGGCCGACAGGCGGGTCTTGCTGGTGGTGACGATCAGCAGCTCGTCGCCGACGGTGATCCGGGTGTCGGGTTGGGGGACGAAGGTGTCGCCCCTGCGGATGATCAGCGTGATCACGCTCGGGTCGGGCAGCCGCAGCTCGAGCACCGAGACGTTGTGCAGCTTCGACCCCGGCTGCACCGTCATCGTCAGCAGCTCGGCCTCCAACACGTCCAGCGGGGCCGCCTCGACCTGGATCTCGCGCGTCGTGTCGCGCGAGATCAGCCCCAGCCAGTGCGCAAACAGGCCCAGACTGGGGCCCTGGACCACCGTGTAGACCACCACCAGGATGAACACGATGTTGAGCAGGCGGTAGCTGTCCGGTACGCCCTCGACGATCGGGAATGTCGCCAGCACGATCGGAACCGCGCCACGCAGTCCCGCCCACGACAGGAAGATCTGTTCTCGCCAGGGCACCCGGAACCAGATCAGCGACGCCACCACCGACAACGGTCGGCTCAACAGCAGCAGCACCGCCCCGATGAGCAGTGCCGGGACCAGTTCTCCGGACAATTGGCTGGGGCTCACCAACAGTCCCAGCAAGACGAACAGCCCGATCTGCGCCAGCCAGCCCAGCCCCTCGGCGAACGAGCGGATGGCGGCGCGGTGCGGCAGTCCAGAGTTAGCCAGCACCACGCCCGACAGATACGCCGCGATGAACCCGCTGGCGTGCACCGAAGCGGCTGCGGCGAACGCCACCATCGCTAGCCCGAACGTCGCCAAGGGATACAGCCCGGAGGCCGGCAAGGCGGCGCGGCGCAGCATCATCGCACCGAGCAGCCCGGCGACCAGGCCGATCGCCGAGCCCGCTATCAACTCATAGAACACCCCGCCGATGGCGTGGACCGGGTCGATCACCAGCGGCGTCGTGCTCAGCATCAGCACCACGATCGCCGCCGGCGCGTCGTTGAAACCGGACTCGGCCTCCAACAGCCCGGCCACCCGCCGCGGCAGCGGCAGCACCCGCAGGATGGAGAACACCGCCGCGGCGTCGGTGGGCGAGACGATCGCCCCCAGCAGGAAGGCGAGTTGCCAACTGATGCCCAGCAGCAGGTGCGCGGCCACCGCGATCACCGCCATGCTGACCCCGACGCCCACGGTGGCCAGCACGGCCGCCGGCGCCAGCAATCGGCGGATGTTGGCGAACCGGGTCGTCAAACCACCTTCGACCAGGATTACCGCTAGCGCGGTGGTGCCCAGGTCGCTGGCCAGTTGCACATCGGAGAAATCCAGGCCCAGGCCGTCATTGCCGATCACCACCCCGACCAGTAGGAACAGCAACAGGCTGGGCAGCCCGACTCGATCCGCCGCGCGGGTGGCGATGATGCTGGCCAGTAGAACCAAGCCCCCGATCAACAGAGCCAGGTAGAGCTGTTCCAGGCTCATCTGATCCCCGTTCGGGCTGTTGGTGGCGGTCGGACCCGCCCATGTGATTCGCTCAATGTCAGCGGGTTCGTGTTATCTGTCAGTAAATCAGTAGCGCTGTCACGACCGTGTTACGCCCGGAGCGGCCGGGACGAGGGGAGCCATCATGCGCATCGGGATCGCCGGCGCCGGCGCGGTGGGGCGATCGGTCGCACGAGAACTGATCGGCGACGGTCACCGGGTGCTGCTGATCGAGCGCAACCCGGCGCACTACCAGCCCCGAAGCGTCCCGGAAGCCGAGTGGCTGTTGGCCGACGCCTGCGAGATCAGCGCACTGCAGGAATGCGGCATCGAGATCTGTGATGTGGTGATCGCCGCCACCGGTGACGACAAGGCCAACCTGGCCACCGCGCTGCTGGCCAAGGCGGAGTTCGGGGTGGCCCGGGTGGTGGCCCGGGTGAACAACGCCCGCAACGAGCCGTTGTTCACCGAAGAGTGGGGTATCGATGTGGCGGTCTCCACCCCGCGAGCGATGGTCGCCGCGGTGGAGGGTGCCATCGACGTCGGCCACCTGGTGCCGTTGATGGGCTTGCGACGCGGTCAGGCCAGTCTGACGAAACTGACCTTGCCCGAAGACAATCCGCTGATCGGTCAACAGGTCTGCGACATCGTGTTGCCCGAAGGCGCCGCGCTGGTCGCGGTGCAGCGCGGTGACCGGGTGATCCTGCCGCGGGCGACCGAGGCGCTGCAAGCCGGCGACGAGATGCTCTTCGCCGCGGCCAGCGGGATAGACGACGAGGTCCGAGCGGTGGTGCACGGCGCGCCCGTCGGCAGAAGGACGCATTGACGCCGTGCCGCCGCGGTGGGGACCCGTGAGTACGGCGTCGAACGAGCAGGATGACGCCGGGAGCTTGGCCAGCGGTGCCGGCGTCATGGCTACCGTGCTGGCGGCCGCACGGGCCGCGGCGGTGTCGCGCGAACTGATCAACGACCCGTTCGCGGCGCCCTTGGTACATAAGGTCGGCCTCGAGTTCTGCATTCGGGTGGCCGACGGAGACCTCGACATCAGCCGGCTCGGCAACGACGGGGGGTTTCCCCGGTTTGCGGAATTCTCCGCGGCGCGAACCCACTTCTTCGACGCGTTCTTCACCGATGCCGCCCGCGCGGGCATCCGCCAGGCGGTGATCCTGGGCTCGGGGCTGGACACTCGCGCCTACCGGTTGTGGTGGCCGCCGGAGACCATCGTCTACGAGGTCGACCATCCGCACGTCATGGACTTCAAGACCAGCACCATGCGGGCCTGGGACGCCATGCCGAGCGTCAATCGCCGCGCGGTCGGTGTCGACCTACGCGGCGACTGGCCGGCTGCCTTGCGCCGGGTGGGTTTTGACGTCGCCGAACCCACCGTGTGGGTCGTCGAGGGGCTGCTGGTCTGGTACGTCCCTTCGGACGCCCAGAATCGCCTGCTCGACGGTGTCACCGAACTCAGCGCGCCGGGCAGCCGGCTCGCCGCCGATCACGCGGTGCCGCCGAGCCGGCCGCAGGCCGTTCATCACGAATCACTCGTCGAGCGGTGGCGCCGGCGTGGCCTGAGCCTCACCGGTCCCGGACCGTTCTATTCCGGGGAGCACACCGACGTCGTGCGGCATCTCACCGAAAGTGGCTGGGCCACCACTCAATCTGGTATCGCTGACCTGTTCGCAGCGGCCCGGCTGCCCCGGCTGTCCGACCGTGAGCTCGATGGTGCTCCAGCGGCTATCCGCTACGTTGCGGCCACCCGGCGCTGACCGGTCGACGTTGTCCCGCCATGAATTCGGCGTAGGCAGAAGCTAACTCGGGCGGCAGGCGCGTGGTTTGGCGTTGCCGTTGCGTCTCGCCGACGGGCGCCAGAATTCCGCGCAGCTCGTAGTCCGCGCGGCTGGAGTGCCCGCCGTGCGTCCTGGGGCACAGCCATGGATGCTCGCGGCCATCGTTTCTGCACCTGCCGCACCTTTTGGCGGCGAATGCTCCACCGGTGTGGAGCGATTCGGTAAGGCCCGCGCTTAATCTGCGGGATCAGCGCTTATCCGATCGTGACCCTAATGTTTGCTCGCACGGGCGATTGCGGCCTCAGCGGCTTCTTTGATCGGTCCATGCCAGACATCGCCGTGACCGGGCGCCAAGACCTCGGTCTCCAGCAGCGCCAGCGCACTAAGGCTGCGGAGGCAGTCCTGCTGGCTGTAGCTGAACAGCTCAGGCAGTAGCTGCGGCCCGGTGTGCGACAACACCGGATGACCGGTGATCAACGCGTCCCCACTGGCCAAAACGCCATCGACCAGATACGAGCAGTGCCCGCGGGTGTGGCCGGGAGTGGGGATGGCGACCGGCTTACCGGGGAGCCCCGCGGCGATCTCGCCGGTCAGCGCTTGCGCGGACGGAATACCCTCCCGGTTCAGGCCGCCGCTGCGCACCACGTGCGCGCTCCACAGCGCCCAACTCGGCCGCCACAGCCGCGGAGCCAACGCCAGCGGCGAAACCTGCTCCAGATACTCGCGTTTGGCGTGGCCGACCTCGTCGGCGTGGCAGTACACCGGGGTGCCGTGCGTCTTGGCGAGCCAGATCGCCGCCCCGAAATGGTCGACGTGGGCGTGGGTGAGCAACACCGCTCGCACATCGGCCGGGCGATAGCCCAGGGCGCCCAGCGACGCCAACACGTCGGTGCGATCGCCGGGGTAGCCGGCATCGATCAACATGACTCCGCTGTCATCGGTGACCAGCAGCCAGTTGACGGCTTCGCCGCGGGCCAAGTACACCCGCTCGGTCACCGGAACGAGCTCCACGAGCTTCTCACCCATGCCCGTGAGTTTAGAAAGGCGGCGGGAGAGTAGAAAAGGTGGAATGGCGGAACTAAAACTCGGGTACAAGGCATCGGCAGAGCAGTTCGGACCGCGGGAACTGGTGGAGCTCGGCGTCGCCGCCGAAGCGCATGGCATGGACAGCGCCACCGTCAGCGATCACTTCCAGCCCTGGCGGCATGAAGGTGGGCACGCCCCGTTCTCGCTGGCCTGGATGACCGCGGTCGGCGAGCGGACGAGCAAGATCGTGCTGGGGACCTCCGTGCTGACCCCGACGTTCCGGTACAACCCCGCCGTCATCGCGCAGGCTTTCGCGACGATGAGCTGCCTGTATCCGCAGCGGATCTTCCTGGGGGTGGGCACCGGCGAGGCTTTGAATGAGATCGCCACCGGTTTCACCGGCGAGTGGCCCGAGTTCAAGGAGCGGTTCGGGCGGCTGCGTGAATCGGTGCGGCTAATGCGTGAGCTATGGCGCGGTGACCGAGTGGACTTTGACGGCGACTACTACAAGCTCAAGGGCGCCTCGATCTACGACGTGCCGGAGTCGGGCGTGCCGGTCTACATCGCGGCCGGCGGGCCGGCGGTGGCGAAGTACGCCGGGCGCGTCGGTGACGGCTTCATCTGCACCTCCGGCAAGGGCGAAGAGCTCTACACCGAGAAGCTGATGCCGGCGGTGTTGGAAGGTGCGGCCATCGCGGAGCGAGACGCCAACGCGATCGACAAGATGATCGAGATCAAGATCTCCTACGACCCCGATCCCGACCTGGCGCTGAACAACACCCGCTTCTGGGCGCCGCTGTCGCTGAGTGCCGAGCAGAAGCACTCCATCGACGACCCGATCGAGATGGAGAAGGCCGCCGACGCGCTGCCGATCGAGCAGATCGCCAAGCGCTGGATCGTCGCCTCGGACCCGGACGAGGCGGTGGAGAAGGTCGGCGAGTACGTGCAGTGGGGCCTCAACCACCTGGTGTTCCACGCTCCGGGCCACGATCAGCGTCGTTTCCTGGAGCTGTTCAAGACCGACCTGGAGCCGCGGCTGCGTCGGCTGGGCTGAGGCATAGGCGTCGTCTCTGCACACTCAACGCCACCGACGCACACTCAATCTCGGACGACGTGCACATTCTCGCGCTACATTCGTTTTGAGTGTGCACCCACGGTGTTGAGTGTGCGGGCGACCCGACCCAACCCCAATCAGAACGTCGACATCGGCCGCACCGCGTTGGCCGTGTCGACCAGCCGGTAGCGATGCTCCTGAGTGGGCGCCAGCCGGGCCAGGGCCCGCAGCGCCATCTCCACACCGAGCCGCAGCCCGTGCTCGGTGAACGGGAAACCCAGGATGTGGTTCGTGCTGGCCTCGTGCTCGGTCAGCCAGTCCATCGCCGCGCCCAGCACCAGCGCGCGGATCTGCAACACTCGCGGTTCGGTGTCCGGCAGCGCCTCCACCCGGCGAGCGGCATCACGTATCTGGGCCTCGGTGATCTCGCTGGACGAACGTCCTGACAGCAGCGTCACAGCACTGGTCAACCGCGCGGTCGTGAAATGCCTTGAGGTGGCAGGAACTTCGTCGAGGGTGCGAACCGCCGCGGTCCGGTCGCCTTCCACGGAGAGGGCGCGAGCCAGGCCGAAGGCGGCTGAGATCACGCTGTCGTCGGTGTGCCACACCGACTCGTAGAAGCCGCGCTCATCGTCGGTTCCGGCCAGCTCGGCGGTGGCGGCCAGAGCCATCTTCGGCGCCAGCTCACCGGGGAACATGTCGAGCACCTCGGTGAAATCTTTGCGGGCGGCCTCGTAGTCGCCGGTGAGCAGTTCGGCCACGCCACGGAACCAGACCAGGCGCCATCGCCAACCCACCTGCTCGGCCAACTCGTCGAGCTTGCTGGTGGCCTTGGTGACGTTGCCGAGGTCGAGCAGTGCCCGCACCTCCATCAGCGGCAGGCCGATGGACTCCGACAAGTCGATGCCATCGGACTCCAGCGAGCTGTTTCGCACGGCACGCAGCGAATCCAGGGTCTGCACCGGTTCGCTGAGCTCCATCGACGACAACAGGGGAGCGGCAACATCGCTCGGGTCGATCAGCGGCACCTGTAAGGCGGTCACGATCTCACGTGCCGTCAGGTTCTGGGAGTGCACATGCCCGTCCAGGTAGACGTCGGTGTGCGCGACGAGCAGGTGCTCGCCGAAGGTGGACCGCGAGCGGGTGAACACCGTCGATAGGCCGGGGCGCGGTGTTCCGGTGTCGCGGGCGACCACTTCGCGCAGCACACCCATCAGCTGCGCGGACATCTCCTCGGCGGAGGTGAACCGCCGGCGCGGGTCGGGATCGATGGCCCGGCGCAGCAGCCGGCGGTAGGAGTCGTACTTCTTCAGCACCGGGTCGTCGTCGGGCAGTCCTTCGACGTAGCGGCCGTCACGGGTGCGCAGCTTCAGCGTCAGCGCGGCCAGGGTCCGTCCCACGGTGTAGATGTCGGTGGCCACGGTCGGGCCGGTCCGAACGATGTCGGGCGCCTGAAATCCCGGCGTGCCGTAGAGGTATCCGAACGAGTTGATGCGTGCCACCGCGCCGAGGTCGATCAGCTTCAGCTGCTCCTCGGTGAGCACGATGTTCTCCGGCTTGAGGTCGTTGTAGACCAGGCCTAGTGAATGCAGATAGCCCAGGGCGGGAAGGATTTCCAGCATGTAGGCGATGGCCTGCGCTACCGTCAGCCGGGTGCCGCGGCGCTGCTTGAGCGACTGCCCGCCGACGTACTCCATCACGATGTAGCCGACCGGGTCGCCGTGGGAGTCCGGATGCTGGACGAAGTTGAAGATCTTGACGATCGACGGGTGGGTCACCTCGGCGAGGAACTGCCGCTCGGCCATGGCGATGGCCTGCGCCTCGGCGTCACCGGAATGCACCAGGCCCTTGAGCACCACCGGACGTTCGTTGACGTTGTGGTCGACCGCCAGATACACCCAGCCCAGACCGCCGTGGGCCACGCAGCCCTTGATCTCGTACTGACCGGCCACCATATCGCCGGGTTTCAGCTGCGGCAGAAAGGAATACGGACTTCCGCAGTGCGGGCACCAGCCTTCGGAGGCACCCTTTGCGTCGCCGGTGGATCGGCCCACCGGCCGGCCGCAGTTCCAGCAGAAGCGCTTGGACTCGGCGACCTCAGGGTCGTCCATGAGCGCAGCGAGGGGGTCGATCGGGGGGACCCGGGGAATCTCGACCAGGCCACCGCCCAATCGCCGCCGCGGGGCGACGGGGCGCACCACCGTCGTCTCGTGCGATTCGACCGCGCCCGGGGAGTTGGGGCCCTCGCGGGGACGGAAGATCGCTTGGGTCGACATCGGCCGGCGTACCGACGACGATTCGGCCAGCACGTCCGCCCGCTGGGTGACCGGACCGTCGTCGTCCAGCTCGGTGGCGGGCTGGTCTGCGTCGTCGCGGCCGTGCTTGCTGCGCCGCTCCTCAGCGTCGCTGCGCTCCTCAGCGTCGCTGCGCTCCTCAGCGTCGCTGCGCTCCTCATCGTCGCGGCGCGCCATCAGTCCGAATACCTCGGTGTCGGTGGCACCGGCGCCGGCCCCAGCACCGTCAACCACTTGCGGTACAAGGTGTTCCACGTGCCGTCGCGGCGAATGCGCTCCAGCGTTCCGTTGACGAAACGCACCAGCCCGGTGTTGTTCAGGTTGATCCCGATCCCGTAGGGCTCTTCGTCCATGCTCGGTCCTACGATGTGCAGATACGGATCCTGCGACATCAGGCCGGCCAGGATCGAGTCGTCGGTGCTGACGGCGTCGACCTGACGCTGTTGCAGCGCCACCAGGCAGTCGGCCCAGTTCACCACCGAAACGATGATCGGGGCCGGAGTGATCTTGCGGATCCGCCGCAGCGAGGTGGTGCCTTGCGCTACACAGACCCGCTTACCGGAGAGGTCCGCGGCCTGGCGGATCGCGGAATCGCGCGGGACCAGCAGTCGCTGATTGGCCACCAGGTACACCGTCGAAAAATTCACCAGCTCACGTCGGCCACAGGTGATGCTCATGGTCTTGACCACGATATCGACTTCGGACTTCTGCAGGGCCGCGATCCGTTCGGCCGACGCCAGGATTCGGTACTCGACCTGCGAGGGGGTGCCGAAGATGTCGCGGGCCACCTCCCCGGCGATGTCGACGTCGAAGCCGGTGATCTCACCGGTGATCGGGTCGCGGAAGCTGAACAGGTTGCTGCCGATGTCCAGTCCGACGATCAGCCGGCCCCGATGGCGGATCTTGGCCACCGCCGCATCAGCCTCGGCCTTGTTGTGGAAGGGGCGCAGGCTGGCGGTGGCGTCGCAGTCCTTGGTGCGCGGTTCGGGCGGCCGCGGCGCCTCCGGCGCCAACTCCTCCATACCGGCCGGGGTGGGCGGCGGCAGCGTCGGCATCGCGGTCGCGGTCACGAATTCGGTTCGCCCGCAGCCGGTCAGGCCGGACAGCACTAATGCGGCGCTCAGTGCGCACAGCAGCAACCGGGGCCGACGGTGGATCATCATCTGTACTCGTTCAGTCGAGGCCACAACCCGAGTGCGACCGCGATCGCGGCACCCATGCTGAGTACCGCGCCGCCCACCGGGGCCACCGACAGTACCCGCCGGGCGTTAAGGACATCACCGCGCAGCTGATTGCGACTGTGCTGCAGCGCCTTGTCCAGGGCCGCGTCGAGCTGGTCGAACGCCGGCGTCGAATCGTCGCCGCTGCCGCCCAGCGCGACCTGGGTGGCGGCCCGGTAGTTGCCGACGCTGATGTAGGCGTTCATCCGGTCATTGGCCTGCCGCCACCGGGCCAGCAGCTGCCCGGCGTTGGCCAGGTCAGCCTTGTCCACCGCGTCGCCGCGCTCCAGATACTCCTGCAGCTGCTCCTGCATGGTGTCGATGCGCTGGTAGAAGGTCTGCTTGCGGGTCTCCTCGTCGCCGCGCCGGATCAGCGACAGGGTCTCGTCGGCACGTGCCTGTTGCGCGGTGATCGCCAGATTGGTGATCTCCTTCAACGATTCGGCGCCGGTGTCCTTGGCGTTGCGGCTGCCGGCGGTGGAGATCACCAACACCGTTCCGACCCAGATGATCATCAGCAGAATCGCCAAACCACCGGCGACCAGGCCGGGATTGATCCGGCGCCGGGTGTGCCGGGCCAGCCAGCGGTGTGCGAACGCGCCGAACAGCACGGTGGTCGCCACGACCAGGATCACCGGGGCCGGCACCCGCGTCGAGGCCGTGGTCTGAAGGTCCACGGTCGCCGAAGTGGCCTGGTAGAGGCGTTGGGCGTCGGGAAGGATGGTGTGCTGCATCAGCTCGGAGGCTTCCGACAGGTACGACGAGCCGACCGGATCGCCCGAGCGGTTGTTGGTCCGCGCCGTCTCGATCAGCCCGGTGTAGACGGCCAGCTCCGCATTGATTCGCCCCAGCAACTGCAGTAGCGGCTCGTCGTCCAGACCGCCGGAAGCCCTGGTCACCGCCACCGCCGCGGCAGTGATGGCCTGCTCGTAGCGTTCCCGCACCGCCCGCGGTTCGCCCTGGGCGATGAACGCGGTGGCTGCTGCGGCGTCGGCGACCGACAGAGTGGTGTAGAGCTGCCCGGCGGCATACGCCAGCGGCTCGGTGTGGTCGAGCACCGTGGTCAGGGTGTTCTGCCGGTTGTTGATCGTGGTGGCGGTGGCAAAGGCGCTGATGCCGCCGAGGGCGGCCAGGATGAGTCCGATGGCCAGAATGCGGCCGGGGGTGGTGGTGAAGAACCACCAGCGGGGTCGGGCCGGTTCGGTCGGCGACCGTAACCCCGCCGGCTCGGTTGACGGGTGCGCCAACTCAACGGTCACGTCTGTTCAGGCTCCATCCCTGCGGCTGATCGCGGCACCAACGATAATAAAGGGATTCTAAGAGCGTGGGGGTGTCTGCGCGCTCTCTCGAGCGGGTTGTTGTCGAAAACGTCGCGTGATCTCGCCAGAACCGAGACCTTGCCTGCCCCGATACGCTTCCAAGCGTGCGTGGTGACGGCGATGGGTGGGCGTTTTCCGATACCGGGGTCCGCTTCTGGGGTCGGCACGGTGCGGCGGGGCTGCTACTGCGGGCTCCTCGCCCCGATGGTGCCCGCACCGTGCTGCTGCAACACCGTGCCTGGTGGAGTCATCAGGGCGGCACCTGGGCGCTGCCCGGCGGCGCCCGCGACAGCCACGAGACCGCTGAAGAGGCCGCGATCCGCGAGGCGCAGGAAGAGGCCGGTCTGCCCGCCGATCGGATCGTGGTGCGCGCGGCCGTGGTGACCGCCTCGGCCAGCGGCACCAGCTGGACCTACACCACGGTGGTCGCCGACGCCGACGAGTTGCTTCCGGTGGTGCCCAACGGCGAGAGCACCGAACTGCGGTGGGTCGACGAACACGAGGTCGCCGGGCTGCCGTTGCACCCGGGTTTCGCCGCCAGCTGGGAGTTGCTGCGCGGCGTGTGACGTCGGCAATGACAGTCCGACCCGGCGAACGTGTACTCAGTCCGAAAAATGCGGGGAAAACTCGAGCTCAGTGCACGTTCGGCGCAAGCCCGGCTCGTAGTGCCGCCGCCGCCTCCCGCGGATCCTCGGCAGCGGTGATCGCCCGCACCACCACCACCCCGCGGGCGCCGGCCTGCACCACCTGCGGCAACCGCTCGATATCGATGCCGCCAATGGCGAACCACGGCTTGGTCTGGCCCGTGTCGGCGGCGAATCGCACCAGCTCCAGGCCCGGTGCAGGCCGGCCCGGCTTGGTCGGGGTGGGCCAGCACGGCCCGGTGCAGAAATAGTCGACCGGCTCCGCCAGGGCCGCGCTGACCTGGTCGCGGTCGTGGGTTGACCGGCCGATCAGTACCTCGGGTCCGATGATCTCGCGCGCCGCCGGCAGCGGCAGGTCGTCTTGGCCCAGGTGCAGCACGTCGGCGCCGGCGGTGCGGGCGATGTCGGCGCGGTCGTTGACCGCCAGCAGTGCCCCGTGTCGGCGTGCGGCGTCGGCCAGGATCTCGCATGCCGCCAGTTCGTCGCGGGCCTCGAGCGGACCGAACCGCTGCTCGCCCGCCGAACCCTTGTCGCGCAGCTGGATGATGTCGATGCCACCGGCCAGCGCAGCGTCGGCGAACTCGGCCAGGTCACCGCGTTCCCGGCGGGCATCGGTGCACAGGTAGAGCCGGGCATCGGCGAGTCGGGCAAGACGGTCAGAGCGTT
Source organism: Mycobacterium sp. SVM_VP21 (assembly GCA_024758765.1). Taxonomy (NCBI): domain Bacteria; kingdom Bacillati; phylum Actinomycetota; class Actinomycetes; order Mycobacteriales; family Mycobacteriaceae; genus Mycobacterium; species Mycobacterium cavoris. The sequence goes on along the minus strand of CP101406.1, from coordinate 1,324,206 downwards.
TGTGCACACCGAGACGCTAGCGGCTAGCTTGGTGTGTTGACACGCGAGCAGGTGGAAGGGAGCAGCACATGCCCGGACCCTCGCTCGGTTCGCTCGCCGTGATCGGCGGCGGCGTCATCGGGCTGTCGGTGGCTCGGCAGGCCGCCCGCGCCGGCTGGACGGTGCGAGTGCACCGCACCACCGAATACGGCGCCTCCTGGGTGGCCGGCGGCATGTTGGCCCCACACAGTGAGGGATGGCCAGGCGAAGACCGGCAACTGCGGCTGGGATTGCGCTCCCTTGCGCTGTGGCACGACTTCCTCGAGGGGCTGCCGGCCCAGGTTGTCACCGCGCGCGAATCGCTGGTGGTGGCCGCCGACCGGGCCGACGTCGCCGACCTGCGGACCGTGGCCGACTGGCTGTCCGGGCAGGGCCACCCGGTGATCTGGGAGTCCGCCGCCCGAGACGTCGAACCCCTGCTGGCCGGCAGTATTCGGCACGGTTTCCGGGCCCCCACCGAACTGGCGGTCGACAACCGCGCGGTGGTCACCGCCCTGGTGGCCTCCTGCGAGGAACTCGGCGTGACGTGGGCCCGGCCGGTGCGTGATCTCGCCGAGGTGGCCGCCGACGACGCCGTGGTGATCGCCAACGGCATCGACGCCCCCGCGCTCTGGCCCGGCCTGGCGATCCGGCCGGTCAAGGGAGAGGTGCTGCGGCTGCGCTGGCGCAAGGGTTGCCTGCCCCCACCGCAGCGGGTGATCCGGGCCCGGGTGCACGGTCGCGCGGTCTACCTGGTGCCGCGTCCCGACGGCGTGGTGGTGGGGGCGACGCAGTACGAGCACGGCCGCGACACCGCGCCGGCGGTCTCCGGGGTGCGGGATCTGCTTGACGACGCCTGCACGCTGGTTCCGGCACTGGGGGAGTACGAGCTGGCCGAATGCGCCGCGGGCCTGCGGCCGATGACGCCGGACAACCTGCCGCTGGTGCACCGTCTCGACGAGCGGACCTATGTGGCTTCCGGGCATGGCCGCAACGGGTTCCTGCTGGCGCCGTGGACCGCCGAACAGGTTGTGTCCGAACTACTTCCAGTTGGAGTGCAGCAATGATCATCAAGGTCAACCAGAAGCAGGTGGAAGTGGCCGAGGCTACTACGGTCGCGACGCTGCTGGCTTCGATGGGTTATCCCGACCGCGGTATCGCGGTGGCGATGGACCACGCGGTGCTGCCGAGATCGCGGTGGGTCACCGCGCTGTCCGACGGTGCCTGTCTCGATGTGGTGACGGCGGTGCAAGGTGGTTGATGACGCGAAGCTGACCATCGCCGGGCGGGAGTTCAGCTCCCGGCTCATCATGGGAACCGGTGGGGCGCAAAGCCTGACGTCGCTGGAAGAGGCGTTGGTGGCTTCCGGTACCGAGCTGACCACGGTCGCGATGCGCCGCGTCGACGCCGAAGGTGGAACCGGCATGCTGGATCTGCTGAGTCGGCTCGGCATCACGCCGCTGCCCAACACCGCCGGCTGCCGCAGTGCCGCTGAAGCGGTGTTGACCGCCCAGCTGGCGCGTGAGGCGCTCGGTACCGAATGGGTCAAGCTGGAGGTGATCGGCGACGAGCGCACCCTGCTGCCCGACGGCATCGAATTGGTGCGTGCCGCCGAACAATTGGTCGACGACGGGTTTGTGGTGCTGCCCTACACCAATGACGACCCGGTGCTGGCCCGCCGGCTCGAGGACGTCGGATGTGCGGCCGTGATGCCGCTGGGCTCACCGATCGGTACCGGGCTGGGCATCGCCAACCCGCACAGCATCGAGATGATCGTCGCGGCCGCCGGGGTTCCGGTGGTGCTCGACGCCGGCATCGGCACCGCCAGCGACGCTGCGTTGGCCATGGAACTGGGCTGCGATGCGGTGCTGCTGGCCACCGCGGTGACTCGAGCGGCAGACCCGGCGGCGATGGCCGCGGCCATGGCGGCCGCCGTCACCGCTGGATACCTGGCCCGCCGCGCCGGGCGCATCCCGAAGCGGTTCTGGGCCCAGGCGTCGAGCCCGGCGCTGTGACCGGCCTTTGAGAGTGAATCCCACGACGCCTCGACGGCGTGTCGCGTCGTCAATTTCCTGCTCGGCGGGATGGTGGGGCGCATGAATCGCTATGTTGCCCTGGGGAGTTCGATGGCGGCCGGCCCCCGGAATCCGCCCTCGTGTCGCAGGGGCTCCCCGGGCGTCGGGCCGCTCGGCGCATAACTACCCGCACCTGGTTGCCCATGCGCTGAACCTTGGTCTGGTTGACGCCACGTTCTCGGGCGCAACGACCGCCCACCTGCTGAGTGAACGCCAACACGGTGCGCTACCGCAGGTCGAGGCTCTCGACGGTTCGGAATCCCTGGTGACCATCACCATCGGCGGCAACGACGTCGGCTACGTGCCGCTGTTGACGGCCGCGTCGCTGCCGGGTGTCTTGCGGCGGCTGCCCGCCGTCGCCGCGTTGTTGGACCCTGGGCAGCGCGAGCAGGCACTGGGCGAGGTCGAAGCAGCGCTGCGGGCCGTCGGCGCCGCGGTGCGGGACCGCGCACCGCAGGCTCGGGTGTTCTTCGTCGACTACCTGACCTTGCTGCCTCCGGCCGGGGTCCGGGCCGGGCGGTTGCCGCCGGAGGTCGTGACTTTGGCCCGTCACGTCGCCGACGGGTTGGAGCGCCACACCGCCGCGGCGGCGGCCGCCACCGGTTGTGAGCTCGTCCGCGCCAGCGATGCCAGCCGGGAGCACCATCCCTGGTCGGCGCGGCCCTGGACGGTGGGAGCGGGCCTGCCGCTGCCCTGGCGGCCACGGCCCTTTCACCCCAACGCCGCCGGTATGGCCGCGGTCGCCGAGTTGGTTGCCGTGCAGTGGGGCGGCCGGTCCTGAGTTCGCATCGGCTGCCTACCCACTAACGTGGGGTCGGTGGACTACAAGTCGAAGTTGATTCCTGCCCTCGGCGCCGTGCTGGTCGGTGCGCTGTTCAGTGCGGGCTGCAGCCGCACCCCGGAAAACTCCGAGCAGGGAGCAGATCCCGCCGCAGCCGCTGAATTCGCCAGCAGCCTGCGCGACAAGGTCACCGTCGACGCCATGATGGCCCACCTGCAGAAGCTGCAGGACATCGCCGACGCCAACAACGGCACTCGTGCCATCGGCACTCCGGGCTACGACGCCAGCGTCGAGTACGTGGCCAGCACCTTGCGGGAGCACGGCTTCGACGTCCAGACCCCGGAGTTCACCGCGCGGGTGTTCAAATCCGAGCCGGGTTCGGTGCGTCTCGGCGACAAGACGGTCGAAGCTCGCGCGCTGATGTACAGCCTCGGCACCCCGCCCGAGGGTGTCACCGGCCCGCTGGTCGCGGCGCCGGCCGACGACAGCCCCGGCTGCAGCGCCGAAGACTACGAGGGGCTGACGGTCAAAGACGCCGTCGTACTGGTCGACCGCGGCACCTGCCCGTTCAAGGAGAAGATGGCCGTCGCGGTCGAGCTGGGCGCGGTGGCGGTGGTGGTGGCCGACAGCGTCGACGAACCGAAGATGGGCGGCACCCTCGGTGAGCAGACCGAGGTCAAGGTTCCGGTCGTGAGCGTGACCAAGGCTGACGGCGCGATGCTGCGCGACGGACGCGGGGCGATGACGGTCAAGCTCGACGCGCACACCGACGAGATCCCGTCACGCAATGTGATCGTGCAGACCAAGAGCGGATCGACCGAGAACGTGGTCATGCTTGGAGCCCACCTGGACAGCGTTCCGGAAGGCCCGGGCATCAACGACAACGGCTCCGGTGTTGCCGCGGTGCTGGAAACCGCTTTGCAGCTGGGAGATTCGCCCCAGGTCCGCAACGCGGTGCGGTTCGGTTTCTGGGGCGCCGAGGAGCTCGGCCTGATCGGCTCGCGGAAGTACGTCGAGTCGCTCGATGAGGAGCAACTCAAGAACATCGCGCTGTACCTGAACTTCGACATGCTGGGTTCGCCGAATCCCGGCTACTTCACCTACGACGGCGACCAGTCGCTGCCGGCGGACAAGCGCGGCCAGCCTGTGGTGCCGGAAGGTTCGGCCGGCATCGAGCGGACCATGGTCGGTTACCTCAAGTCGGCCGGCAAGGAGCCGCGCGACACCTCGTTCGACGGTCGCTCCGACTACGACGGGTTCACCCAGGCCGGTATCCCGTCCGGCGGGTTGTTCTCCGGTGCGGAGGTCAAGAAGTCGCCCGAGGAAGCCAAGCTGTGGGGCGGCGCCGCCGATGAGCCGTTCGACCCGAACTATCACCAAAAGGGCGACACCATCGAGAACATCGACCGCGACGAACTGGCCATCAACGGCGGAGGAGTGCCCTATTCCGTCGGGCTGTATGCCCAGGGTCTCAGTGGCCGCAACGGGGTCCCGGTGCGCGACGACCGCACCCGCCACATCCTCACCCAGCCATGATCCGCCCGGCGGGAGTACTGCTGGTCGCTGTCGGCGTACTGGCGGGCTGCTCGCCGGAGCCAGTGCAGCCGCCGCTGTCGAATCGGCTGGCGAGCCAGGTCACCGTCGCGGGGATGCTTACGCATCTGCAGCGACTGCAGGAGATCGCCGACACTCACCAGCGGAATCGGGCTGACGGCACGCCGGGGTTCGACGCCAGTGCCGACTATGTGGCCAACGTCCTGCGTGACAAGGGTTTCGAGGTGGTGACACCCGAGCTCATCAGGTTGGACACCGTCTCGGTCGGCAAGCCCACGCTGACCGTCGCCGGGGTTAGCTACCCAGTCGATCAGGCCTCGCTGCTGGTGCGCACACCGGCCGGCGGGGTGAGCGGCCCGGTGGTCCGTCCGACACGGTCGTCGGGCTGCGCAGCGGCCGACTACCCGCCGAAGGTGCCCCGTGGGGGGATCGCCGTGGTTAGCGACGCCGGCTGCTCGGTGGTGGTCAAGCAGAACGTGGCCGCCGAGCGTGGCGCCGCCGCGCTGGTCGTGGTGAGCCTGCCGAGCCGCAACGGAGCACCCGCCGGGCTGTTCCCTCCGGGCTACTACGACCAACTCACCATGCCGGTAGCGGTGGCCGGACGCGACGGCGACCAGGCCTTGCGGCGCGCGACCGGGACGGTGCGGCTGGTCCTGGACGGCCACACCGCGAAGGTCACCTCTCGGAATGTCTTGGCGCAGACGAAAACCGGTTCGCCGCATGATGTCGTGATGGTTGGCGCACACCTCGACAGTGCGCCCGGCGGGCCCGGGATCAACGACAACGGCTCTGGGGTGGCGGCGGTGCTGGAGACCGCGCTGCAGCTCGGTCCGGAGCCGGCGGTGGCCAACGCGGTCCGGTTCGCTTTCTGGGGTGCCGAGGAACAACAGCTCGGTGGTTCCAGCGACTACGTCTTCGGGCTCGACCGCGACCAGCTCAACGACATCGCCCTGTACCTGAACTTCGACATGCTCGCCTCCCCGAACGCCGGTTTCTTCACCTATGACGGTGATCAGTCCGCGCTGCCGAGCCGTGACATCGCCCCCGCTGACGTACCGGTGGGATCGGGCGGTATCGAGCGCACCCTGGCCGGCTACCTCAACCTGGTGGGCGTGCGGCCCGCCGATATGCCGCTCAGCAGCGACACCGACTACAGCCCATTCGTGGTGGCCGGGGTGCCTATCGGGGGCATCACCACCGGTGCGTCCCAACTCAAGACCACCGCTCAGGCCCGACTATGGGGTGGAAAGTCCGGAGCGGCGTTCGACCCGAACTACCACGGCCCGGGTGACACGGTCGAACAGATCAATCAGCACGCATTGGCGCTAACCGGTGCCGCGGTGGCGTTCGCAGTGGCAAACTATGCGCAGTCCATCGGCGGTCCCAATGGAGTTCCGGCGCACGACAAGCGTCACCGGGCTCCGCTGGGGCCGTAGTCCCGCATTGGGCGGGCATCCGTACAAGTACAGGCGGGCTCTATATTGAATCCGCTGTAGTCCGTTTACCCAGCTGTGTTAGTAATGCTGTGCATGTGATAGAGCTGGCCTGAGTTGATCGGGGGTGGTGACCTCGCTTGGTGCCACGAACGACCCTGTCGGACGCACTGGTGCCCGCATAAAGCGGCGCCCCAAGGACCGCAAGGCGCAGATCACGCGTGCTGCCGCGGAAACTTTCAGTGCGCAGGGCTACCACGCGACCAGCATGGATGCGATCGCTTCCAAGGTCGGGATTTCCGCGCCGGCGCTGTACCGGCACTATCCCAGCAAGTACGAGATGTTCGCGGTTGTCGTCGGCTCGCTCGGCCAGCAGTTGGTCGACTCGACTGCTTTTGTCGATGAGTTGTCCGATGCTGACGTTCACAGCGACGCGCCGGCGGTGTTGGACCAGGTCGTCGACGGGCTCATCACGTCGTCGATCCTCAACCGCGAGGCCAGCGGGCTGTTCCGGTGGCAGGCTCGCTACCTGCAATCGGCAGACCAGGCCAAGCTCATGACGCAGATGCACACTGTCGGTGCGCGTCTGAAACGGCCGATCAGCGTCATGCGTCCCGAACTGAACTCCTTGGAGCAGTGGACGCTGACGGTAGCGCTGGTCAGTGTCGCCGGCAGCATCATCGGACACCGGCTGCAGCTCCCGGACGACGAGATCAAGCCGTTGCTCATCGACGCGTCGCGATCGGTGGTCACCGCGCAGCTGCCCGGAACCGACGACATCGGCGTCAATCGACCCTCGGTGTGGCGTATCTTCACCCCGGACGCCGGACCCTATGAGGCACTGTTGAACTCGGCGGTCCTGCTGTTCGGCAAGCAAGGATATGCCGAGACTGGTGTCACCGAGATCGCCGACGCCGTGGGTGTGCCGGCGTCCGGCGTGTACCGCTATTTCTCGAGCAAGAGCGACATCTTGACGACGGGGTTGCAGCGCGCCGTGGACCGGATAGCCGGGGAGATGGCGGCTATCGCCGGCGTCTTCGCCGAGCCGGATGAGGCGCTGCGCCGGTTGATCGAGGCGTATGTGGCTACGGTGTTCGCCAATCCCGAGTTGGCGTCGGTCTATGACACTGAGCGGGTGAACCTGGCGCCGGCGGAACGCGAACTGCTGCGTGATTCCGAGCGCGCGTTCATCGAAACCTGGGCCCGCCCGCTGATGGCGATCAGGCCGGACCTGGACTCGATGCAAGCCAAGTTCTTGGTGCACGCCTTGGCGGCACTCGTGGACGACTTGGGGCGGGTTGCCCGAGGCGGCGAGATACCCGGTGCTGGGTTTCTGGCCGGGGGGCCCGGTTACGCGCAGGCATGCTTGCGCCGGCTGATGGAGTCCATCGTGTTCGCCGGGGTCAACGAGAACTGAGGCGGTCCCAGCTTCGGCTCTCCTGCGTCGAGCCTCGCTGAACCGCCCCGTTTATGAGGCGGTCCCAGCTTCGGCTCTCCTGCGTCGAGCCTCGCTGAACCGCCTGATCTATCAGGCGATTTCGTAGTCCTCAAGCGGGAAGTGCGCGCCGTCGCGTACCGCATTGCGCACCGTGGTGGGCCGCAGCAGGGTCGCTTCGCCGCTGGGGTTGTAGTAGTAGGACCGCGACGTCGTGCAATCCCCGGCGTAGAACACCGTGTGGTCCAGCCTTTTGGTCATGGCGTCCAGGAACCGGGCGTTGGCGGCCTCGGTGACCTCGAACGTCGTCGCATTGCGCCGCCGCATCTCGCCGAACAGCCGGCCCATGTGCCGCATCTGGTATTCCATGGTGTTGAAGAACGACAGGCCGGAGAACCCGTACGGGCTGGCCAGGCTCAGGAAGTTCGGGAAATGCGGTATCGACAGGCCCTGGTAGGCCTGGAACCGGGTCTCCCGCCACCACTTGCCCAGGTTGCGCCCGCCCCGCCCGACGATCTCGATCGCCGGGAAGTTTGCCTCCCACAGGTCATAGCCGGTGGCCAGCACCAGGGTGTCGATGACAGTCTTGCGGCCGTCGACGGTGACGATGCCGTCCGGTTCGATCCGCTCGATGCCGGTGGTCTCCAGGTGCACATGCGGCTTGGTGAAGCTGCGGTAGTAGTCGTTGGACCAGCTGGGCCGCTTACACCCGATGTCGTAGCTCGGGGTCAGCTTGGCCCGCAGTTCCTTATCGCGGATCTGGGCGAATCGGTGGATCTTGCACGCATCCATCCCGGCGATCGACAGCCGCCGGAATGCGGGGTAGTTCAATACCGCGGTCACCGTCATGAATTCCAGCAGGTAGTCGCTGATGAAGCGCATCACCCGCTGGGTGAACGGAACCCGGGCGAAGAGTTTTTGCAGCCACGCCGGGATCCGGAAGTCGAGCTTGGGCGCCACCCAGATCGCGGTGCGCTGAAACACGGTCAGGTCCGCGACCGTCTTGGCCAGCTCCGGAATCAGCTGCACCGCGGTTGCGCCGGTGCCGATCTGTCCGACCCGCCGGCCGGTGAAGTCGTAGTCGTGGTCCCAGGCAGCGGTGTGCACCACCTTCCCGGCGAAGCTGTCGATCCCGGCGATGTCCGGGTTGCGCGGCTGGGACAGGAAACCGGTGGCGGTGATCAGGAATCGGGCGCTCAGCGTCTTTCCGTCGCCCAGGGCTACCAGCCAGCGCTCGGCGTCCTCATCCCACTGGGCACCGGCGACCGTGGTGTTGAACCGCATGTGGCGGCGTACGTCGTACTTGTCGGCGACGTGCTCGGCGTAACGCTTGATCTCCTCGCCGGGTGCGAACATCCGCGACCAGTACGGATTCGGCTCGAACCAGTACGCGTAGGTGGTTGACGGGATGTCGACGGCCAGGCCGGGATAGTGATTGACGTGCCACGTTCCGCCGAGATCCTCTTCACGGTCGAGCAGCACGATGTCGTCGTAGCCGAGCTTCTTCAGCTCGATGGCTGCGCCCATGCCGCCGAAGCCCGCACCCACGATGACGACGTCAAACTGCTCCATACTCATGAAAATTAAGGTACCTGACTCACCGGTAACCAGCGAAGCTCCCGGGGCCTCTGCGGATGGGAGACAATGGGGCTTGCACGCTGTTCGGAGATTTCGGGAGGGCAGCCATGACCAGGCGCGATGTTGAAGCCAGCGACGCAGACTTGGCGGGCCAGGCGACCCCGGCGCTGGAGGCCGACGACGAGACGCCGGGCCCCGAGATCTCCGCGGGCGACCACGCTGACATCGCCGATGTGGTCGAGCAGCATCGCGGTGTGCCCACCGATGAGGACGACTACGACCGCTGAGGGCTCGCCGGTGCGGGGCCGCCCCCGGCGCACAGGGAACGTTATGGTTAGACGCTTTAGTTAGGTGCTGGCCTACCACCGAGAGACGTTTTCTTGAGCGAGATTCGCCATCCTGCGACAACCCGACCGATCGGTTTGCTCGGCGTCGGCGCGTCTCGCCCGCCGCGGGTGGTTACCAACGACGAGATCTGCCTGCGCATCGACTCCTCCGACGAATGGATCCAATCCCGCACCGGAATCAAGACGCGCCGGTTTGCCGAGGAGACCGACACCGTGGCGGGCTTGGCCATCGAGGCCGGCCGCAACGCGATGTCCCAGGCCGGGCTCGACGGGGATGCGGTGGATGCGGTGATCGTCGCGACCAGCACCAACTTCCGCCAAACCCCGTCGTGTGCGCCCGCCGTCGCAGTCGCCCTCGGCGCGCAGGGCGTGCCTGCCTTCGATGTGGCCACCGGATGCGCGGGGTTCGGCTATGCGCTGGGGGTGGCCGCCGATCTGCTTCGCGGCCGGACCATCAACACCGCGTTGGTCATCGGTTCTGAAGTGCTCTCCCCGACGATCGACATGCGGGACCGCTCGAACTGCTTCATCTTCGGCGATGGTGCCGGAGCGGTCGTCGTCGGCGAGACCCCGGTACACGGCATCGGCTCGACGGTCTGGGGCAGTGACGGTTCGAACTGTGACGCGATCCGCCAAGACATCGACTGGATCAGCTACACCGAACAGTCGGACGGCCAGCGTCCCTTCCTGCGTATGGATGGCAGCACGGTATTCCGTTGGGCGGCTTATGAAATGAGCGACGTCGGGAAGCGTGCCATCGCGGCAGCCGGGTTGGACGCCCATGACATCGACGTATTCATTCCGCACCAGGCCAACAGCCGGATCAACGCGCTGATCGCCAAGAGCCTTGAGCTGCGCTCCGACGTCGTCATCGCCAACGACATCGAAAACAGCGGCAACACCTCCGCGGCGTCCATCCCGCTGGCGATGGAGCAGCTGCTGTCGGCCGGCATCGCCAAGTCGGGCCAGCTGGCCCTGCTGCTGGGTTACGGCTCGGGTCTGAGCTACGCGGCCAGCGTCGTCGTCCTGCCCTGATCTATGCGGGTTCAGCCCAGCATTCGCAGCGCCGCGTCGACCGCCAACACCGGCACATTCAACGTCTTAGAGGCCAGATCGTGGCGGGCGCCGGTGATCTCGACGACCTCGTGCGGCGCGGGAATCAGCGCGGCGGCAGCGCGAATCTCGGCGCCGGTGCCGAAGCTGTCCGAGCTGCCGTGCGTGAACACCGTCGGCACGCCGATCTGGGGTAGGTGCTCGGTGCGGCTGCGCTCGGGTTTCCCCGGCGGGTGCAGCGGATAGGAAAACAGGGTCAGCAGGTCCACCGTAACGTCGCCGGCTGCCACCACCATCGAGGTCTGCCGGCCGCCGTAGGAATGCCCGCCGACGATCAGCGGACCTTCGGCCAGGGCGCGGGCGTACTCGATCGCCTCGGTGATGCCCTCCCGGTCGCCGGTGCCCGACCCCGGCGGCGGGCCCTTGGGTCGGCGCCGCCGGAACGGCAGGTTGTAGCGGATGGCCAGGAAGCCGCGACGCGACCATTCGTCGCAAAGTCGTTGCAGCATCGGTGAATCGCGGTTGCCGCCGGCGCCGTGCGTGAGCAACACCACTCCGGCGGGGGCGCCGTCTGGGCGGTGCGCTAGTCCGTCCAAATCGGCTACGTCCTCCAGGCTCACGAGGCGTCCAGTCCCAACCGGAACAATGGCGAGACGGGGCCGTGGCCGTGGCCCAGTGGGTAGGCGGCACGCAAGCACTCGGTCACCCAGCGTTTGGCGAACGCCACCGCGTCCGGAACGGACAACCCGTGGGCCAAGGCGGCCGCCGAGGCCGCCGCGAGCGTGTCTCCGGCACCGTGGTCGTCGCCGGTGGCCACCCGCGGCCCGGGGAACTCCAGAAAATCCTTGCCGTCATAAAGCAGGTCCGGGCTGTGCTCCGCCGAGGGCAGATGCCCGCCCTTGACCAGTGCCCACTGTGGACCCAACGCATGCAGCGCACGTGCGGCCGCACGCTGGGACGCGGCGTCGACCACATCGATACCGACCAGCAGCCGCACTTCGTGCAGGTTCGGGGTCACCAAGGTGGCGAGCGGAAAAAGACCGTCGCGAAGCGCGTCCAGCGCCGATGACGCCAGCAATGCGTCGCCATGCATGGACGCCGACACCGGATCGACCACCAAAGGGATCGTCAGGCCGAGTTCTCGCCATGTCGCGGCCACCGCGGTGATGATCTGCGCCGACGCCAGCATCCCGGTCTTGGCGGCCTGGATCCCGATATCGGGCACCACCGCCGTGATCTGGGCGGCGACGGTGTCGGCGGGAACCTCATGAAAGCTGGTTACTCCCAAAGTGTTCTGCACCGTCACCGCCGTGACCGCGACGCAGGCGTGCACCCCGAGCAGGGCGCAGGTGCGCATGTCCGCCTGAATGCCCGCGCCGCCGCCGGAGTCCGATCCGGCAACGGTGAGTATCCGCACCGGTGTCGACCCCGACGGGGCCAGCGGCAGGAAACCCACTGTGCTGGATGAGTGGCGACCCGCTTCGCCCGGCTCCGCCGCGCTTGCGATCACCACTACGAGGAGATGGGCAGGTACACCCGGTTGCCTTGGTCGGCGAACTCGGCTGACTTCTCGTCCATACCCTTCTGGATGGCAGCATCGATGTCGTCCTGGGTCTGCAGGCCGTGCTCATTGGCGTAGTCGCGCACGTCGTGGCTGATCCGCATCGAGCAGAATTTCGGTCCGCACATCGAGCAGAAGTGCGCGGATTTCGCCGGCTCGGCGGGCAGCGTCTCGTCGTGGTATTCGCGTGCGGTGTCCGGGTCCAGCGACAACGCGAACTGGTCATACCAGCGGAACTCGAAGCGTGCCTTGGACAGTGCGTTGTCGCGATCCTGGGCTCCCGGGTGTCCCTTGGCCAGGTCGGCGGCGTGCGCGGCGATCTTGTAGGCGATCACCCCGTCCTTGACGTCCTTGCGGTCGGGCAGTCCCAGGTGCTCCTTGGGGGTCACGTAGCACAGCATCGCGGTGCCAGCCTGGGCGATGATGGCCGCACCGATCGCCGAGGTGATGTGGTCGTAGGCGGGCGCGATGTCGGTGGCCAGCGGTCCCAGGGTGTAGAACGGCGCCTCGTCGCACCATTCCTCTTCCAGTCGCACGTTCTCGACGATCTTGTGCATCGGGACGTGGCCCGGGCCCTCGATCATCACCTGCGCACCACGAGATTTGGCGATCTTGGTCAGCTCGCCCAGGGTGCGCAGTTCGGCGAACTGGGCTTCGTCGTTGGCGTCGGCGATCGAACCGGGCCGCAGCCCGTCGCCGAGGGAGAACGTGACGTCATAGCTGGCCAGGATGTCGGCCAGTTCTTCAAAGTTGTTGTACAGGAACGACTCCTGGTGCCGTGACAGGCACCATGCCGCCATGATCGAACCGCCGCGCGACACGATGCCGGTGACCCGCTTGGCGGTCAACGGCACATACCGCAACAACACCCCGGCGTGCACGGTCATGTAATCCACGCCCTGCTCGCACTGCTCGATCACGGTGTCGCGGTACAGTTCCCAGGTCAGTTTGGTCGGGTCGCCGTTGACCTTCTCCAGCGCCTGGTAGATCGGTACGGTCCCGATCGGCACCGGCGAGTTGCGCAGAATCCACTCCCGCGTCTCGTGAATGTCCTTGCCGGTGGACAGGTCCATGACGTTGTCGGCGCCCCAGCGAGTCGCCCACACCAGCTTGTCCACCTCTTCGGCGATCGAACTGGTCACCGCGGAGTTGCCGATGTTGGCGTTGATCTTCACCTTGAACGCCTTACCGATGATCATCGGCTCCAGCTCGGGGTGGTTGTGGTTGGCTGGGATCACCGCCCGCCCGCGGGCGACCTCGTCGCGGACCAGCTCTGCGGGAACTCCCTCGCGGGCGGCGATGAAGGCCATCTCGGCGGTGATCTCACCGGCCTGGGCGCGCTGCAGCTGGGTTCCGCGATTCCTCACCACACCCGGCCGCGGCGGCAGGCCGCGGTGCAAGTCGATGTCGGCATTCGCGTCGGTGTAGGGACCGGAGGTGTCGTAGACGTCGAAGTGCTCACCGGTGGTCAGGTTGATTCGCCGGAACGGCACCTTCATCGTCACGCCGCCGGGAGCTTCGATCTCGCGGTAGGCCTTCTCGCTGTAGGGGATGGGCCCGGTGGTGACCTGCGGCTCCACTGCAACGTCAGTCATAGTTCTTCCTCTCCCTTGCCGGCATGACCCGGTCAGGTTCGTACGGTCGACGGCCCCGGCCGTCCTCTCAGCGCACTGGTTGCGCTCCCGCGGTTCTTTGCGATTTCTGCACTGGCGATTCGTGCACTGCCACGCTATCGCAGCACAGCAGTCGGCGTAAGGCGCCGAGGGGCCCGGACGAGGATTAGGTAACTGATCATTTGCTTAGCTAACATATGTGCTCGGGGAAGAGTTAGCTGGGAGAGTCATGACGGCGCAGATAGAGCAGGTGAACACCGACGTCCAGGACCCGGGCGCCTCGGTGGGATTTGCCACCGCTCGTCGCCGGCTGCGCTACGACCGCGACCACCCGCGCTACAAGTGGATCGCGCTGTCCAACACCACGCTGGGTGTCCTGCTGGCGACCATCAACGGCTCGATCGTGCTGATCTCGATGCCGGCGATCTTCCGGGGTATCGGCCTCAACCCGTTGGAGCCCGCGAACGTCAGCTACCTGCTGTGGATGTTGATGGGCTATCTGCTGGTGTCGGCTGTGCTGGTGGTGTTCTTCGGCCGGCTCGGCGACATGTTCGGCAGGGTGCGCATCTACAACCTGGGCTTCGTGGTGTTCACCGTCGCGGCGATCGCGCTGTCGATCGATCCGTTCGACATGGGCCGCGGTGCCCAGTGGCTGATCGCCTGGCGGGTGGTGCAGGGCGTCGGCGGGGCGATGCTGATGGCGTCGTCCTCAGCGATCCTCACCGACGCGTTCCCGGCCAATCAGCGCGGAATGGCGCTGGGTGTCAACCAGGTGGCCGCGGTCGCCGGGTCCTTTGTTGGCCTGCTGATCGGAGGCGTGCTGTCCGAATGGGACTGGCGGGCGGTGTTCTGGGTCGGGGTGCCGATCGGAGTGCTGGGCACCATCTGGTCGGTGCGCTCACTGCACGAACTCGGTCAACGGGCGCCGGGGAAGCTGGACTGGGCGGGCACCGCCACGCTCGGTCTGGGCCTGACCGTGGTGCTGAGCGCCATCACTTACAGCATTCAGCCGCATGGGTCTTCGCCGACCAGCTGGGCTAGCCCGGCCGTGCTGGGTGCGCTGGGGCTCGGAGTGGCGCTGCTGGTGCTGTTCGGTGTCATCGAGCTACGGGTTGCCGCGCCGCTGCTGGACGTGCGGCTCTTCACGATCCCGGCGTTCGGGATGGCCAACGCGGCCGGCCTGCTGTCGGCGATCGGGCGCGGCGGCATGCAGTTCATGCTGATCATCTGGCTACAGGGCATCTGGCTGCCGCTGCACGGCTACAGCTACGAATCGACGCCGTTGTGGGCGGGTATCTATCTGCTGCCCATGACGGCGGGGTTCCTGTTGGCCGGTCCGGTGGCCGGTTCGCTGGCGGACCGGCGCGGTGCCCGCCCGTACACGGTCGGCGGCATGACGCTGATGGCCGCGACCTTCGTGGCGCTGGTGCTGCTTCCGGTGAACTTCGACTATCGGCTGTTCGCGGCGCTGGTGTTCCTCAACGGGCTGGGTGGCGGGATCTTCGCCGCGCCCAACAGTGCCGTGATCATGTCCAGCGTTCCGGCCGATCAACGCGGTGCGGCCTCGGGTGTACGGGCCACGTTCTTCAACGCCGGCACGTCGCTGTCGATCGGGATCTTCTTCTCGCTGATGGTGATCGGGCTGGCCAACACCCTGCCGGGTGCGATGGCCGCCGGATTGCAGCAGCAGGGGGTGTCTGCCGCGGTCGCCGACCAAGTGGCCAATACTCCGCCGGTCGGCAGCCTGTTCGCGGCGTTTCTGGGATACAACCCGATTGCCGAGCTGCTGGCCCCCTCCGGTGCACTGGATCGGCCCGGCGTCGACGTCGAGGCGCTGACCGGGCACAGCTTCTTCCCGCAGTTGATCTCCGGGCCGTTCCATACCGGCCTGGCGGTGGTGTTCGCCGCCGCGGCGGTGATGATGCTGCTCGGCGCGCTCGCGTCATGGCGGACGCCGGGGCACTACGCCGTCGAGCCGCGCAACTCGATACCGCAGCCGTAGTTCTCTCCTTCGTTTTCCGGCTGCGGGTACCGCTGCGGTGTCGTCAGCCGAGCGCCCACGAGAGGGCGAGGAGCCCGATGAGCACTACCGCGGCAACGGCGTCACGCCAACCGGGCAGGCTGGGCTGCGCCGAGATGCGGCCGGCGCCACCACGTGCGGTGATGGCGTCGCCCATTTCGGTGGCTCGACGCAACGAGACCACCATCGCGGCGGTGCACAGGTCGACGACTTCGGCTCGGCGGGAACGCTTCTCCGGTTGTGGAGGCTGAAGACGGCGAGCGGCAGCCAGCAGCCGGAACTCATCGGCCAGCATTGGGAACATTCGCAATGCCAGAGACAGGGTGACTGCCCAGTCATCGATGGGCAGCCGCAGAATGCGCAGTGGGCGACCCAGCAGCGCCACCGCGGGAGCGATATCGGCCACCTGGGTGGTCCATGAGGTCACCGCGCCGAGGCTCAGCAGGACCAGGCCCAGGGCCGAGATTCGCAGGAAATCCATGAAGCCGCCCAGGCCGAACGTGACCGGTCCGAGCGTGGCCTCCGGGGCGCCCCCGTTGGCGATGGTCAACAAGCTGCCTGTCACCACGAGCAGCCAGAGCCATCCCGGTACCGACGGTAGGCACGTGTAGGAAATCCCGGCCAACGTGGCGGTGACGACGATCAGCAGGGCGACAAGCCCGATTGCCGTCCATGACGGGGTGATGGTCAACAGTACCGATATCGCCAGCACTGCAACGAGCTTCGTGCCGGCCCACAGGTCGTGGATCGGTGACGGGCCCGGGACGGGGCGCATCAGCATCAGCGGGCGGCGACTCACGACTGCAGCTCCGGCTTGGCGGCGGCCAGTGTTCCCTGGTCCAGCCACAAGGTGCGGGGGCACAGCGAGGACAGGCTGTCGGTGTCGTGGGAGATCACCACGACGGCCTGACCTCGGTGGCGGATACCGACCAGTAGATCGACGAGATCCGACTGGGCGTTGGCGTCCAGCCCGGCCAGGGGCTCATCGAGAATGAGCAGACGCGGCGAACGGGCCAGCAGCCCGGCTAGGGTGACGCGCCGCAACTGTCCTCCGCTGAGCCGATCAACCAGCACCCCGGCGATCTCGGCTTCCAGGCCGACCGAAGCCAACGCGCGATGGATGCGGTCGGTATCGCTGGGTGCCCAGCCCGCCAACGCCGCCACCGCAGCGCCGGCGTAGCCGCGGAGCAATTGCAGTCGTGCGGCCTGAAAACACAACGCAACCGCACCCACCTGCCGAGTGGCGGGGCGCCCGTCGAGCAGGCACTGGCCGGCCGACGGTTCCAGCAGGCCCGCCATGATCCAGGCCAACGTGGACTTCCCGGATCCGTTGCCACCGCAGAACAATATGCCGTCACCGCTGTCTACGCGGAACGAGACGTCCCGCAGCACGGGCTTGGACCACGGGGTTCCCGCGGCGTAATCGAAGGACACGCTCTGGATGTCGAGGATGGTTTCCCGCCCCGGTAGGGGAGCCTGGCCGAGATCTGGCACGGTCCGAGCGGTCCCTCGGCCACCACCACCCAGGGCGACAACACGATCCGCCGCACCGGCTTCGCCGGGGTAGTGGGTGATGTGCACCAGGCCCAAGCGGTGGTGCGCGGTGAGTCCGTCCAGCACCGAGAGGAGGGTCTGGCGACCGGCTTGGTCGACCATGGTGGTGACCTCGTCGGCGATCAGCAACGACGGTTCACGGGCCAGCGCCGAGGCCACCGCGAGCCGCTGCAGCTCTCCGCCGGAGAGCCCGGTGGTATCGCGGTCACCCATGCCACCGAGGCCCACCTCGCTGAGCAGGCTCTCGGTGTCAACCTGACGGTCGGGCGGCAATCCCCACACGACGTCGTCGCGGACACGTAATCCCAGCACTTGGCTCTCGGGATGCTGCATGACCAGCGCGGTGCCGCCCGGCCGGCCTAGACCAACATCCGCCGGACGTTCGACGGTGCCGGCGGTCGGCGCCAGGCCGGCCAGAATCCGCATGAGGGTGGATTTGCCCGAGCCGTTGGCGCCGGTCACTGCGACGTGGTCGCCGATATCGACCCGCATGGTGACCGGGGCCAGGGTGTTGCGGTCGGCTCCGGGGTGCCGAAATGCGGCGCCGGTCAGGACGGTCGGAAGCGGACCGGGTGCGGCCCCGTCGCGTGCGGCGGGCAGCAGCCCCACCGACGACAGGTCGGTCACCGCCTCAAGCCGCCGCAAAATGGGGATCAGCACTTGCCAACCGAACCAGGTGCCGAAGATGACGATGAGCCAGACTGAGACCCCGAGGAACCACGCCCAGTGCACGACCCAGCTCTGCACAGCGTGTTCCAGTCCGGCCGCGGCCGTGCCGAGTACGGGCACGGCCTGCAGCAGCGTTGCGAATCCTCCAGAGTTGGCGGACACGGCGCTCAAGACCACCTCGCGTAGGTTGGCCAGCGCGGCGAACAAGCCCACACACACCATGGCCATCGCCACACCCCATACCGCGGCGATGGCGAACATCGTGGCCCTGCCTCGGCCGTGGCGCTTGACCTGCCCTGCGATCACGCCCATGTATGCCGATGTCAGCGCCGATACCGCACCTCCGAAGCCAGCAATCAGGAAGCTGATGAGGCAACTGGCGGCGAATGCCGCAAATGCCACCCGGAGGCGGTGCCGGTAACACAGCACTCCCATCGGCACGGTGCCCAGCCAGGCGAATATCACCGCGCCGGGCAGCACGATCGACACCACGGCGATGGCGGCCATGAGAGCCGCGGTCATCGCCGCTTGGGCTAGTTCCGCCGGCTCCATGCCGCGGGCGTGCCCGGGCGCGGTAGGTCCGTCCTCCGAATTCGCTGCCGGCCGCGAGTCCGTTCCGGGTGAGCTGGCAGCGGCGAACTTATCCAATTCTGTTCTTTCCATCGTGAAGCGCCCCGGGTACAGGGGGTTTCGAGGTGTCATTCAGTAGTGGAAAAGAGTCTTGAAGTCCATTTAAGTATATAATCAGCGGTAATGATGGTTAGGGGCCACGCTGTTCTTGGTTGTCCCGCATCTGCGGATGGGCCCGCTTGGCGAGGCATGGTGACTGGTGTGCTGTGCGCATCGCCGCTGGATGGGTGCGGTAGGCAGTAGGGCTGACCTTGCCGTCTCGATCTGATACCAAAGTGACGGGTGTGACAACTCGTGCGCAGGGGATTTGGCGGCGTCGTTGCACGTCAGAGACCCTCGACACGCCCGGATGAGGTGGAGTTGACCGGGCCCCGTCGGTGGTGCACTATGGACCGTGCAAGCACCTCGTTAGGTGAGGCGTCTGCACGGACATAGGCCACTGACCCCGAACGTCGAAAGACGCCCCGGGTCAGGACAGCTCCTCCCGGCTTAAGGGTTGAGCCCAAGTGGCTTCCCGTATTGGGACACGCCGTGCAGTGCCAAAGCTCTGACGAGAGGGGTGCGGTCTTCCGACAATTGTCGGAGCTGCCCTCCTAAGCATGCGGTGAAACCGGCGCGCCACTGCGCGCCCGCGACCGAGAGGAGGTGAGGGACGAATGAGTTCCGGTGATAGTCCGAGCCGATATCTGACATCTGTTCCGTCCCCATCCGAACGGTCGCATACCGCCTCCAGCTGAGCCACGACTCCGGCCTCCAGCTGAGCGCGTAGCACCGTTACGCGACTAGGAGGCCATCATGGTTGCAATCGCCTACACCGACATCACGGCTCCGGCCCCGCGTGCCATCAGCACGCCGAAGAAGCTGGACCACCGTCCTGCCGCTCCTGCCTCCGACCCGCTGGTCGACATGACCACGCGGCTGCTCAGTGGCCCGCTGCACCAGATGTACGCACTCCTGTGGCGCGTCGGAGTGCTGACCGTCAACGGCTGAGGCAGACGGCGTCTAGACGTCTTCCAAAGCCTCGCCGAGCTGTTCGAGCACCTCGCTGCGGTGGTTGCTGGCCAGAATGTGGCCGGCAGCCACCGCCACGGCCACCGGCCAGTCGATGATCTCGAAAGCCGCCAGCAGCGCCAACCCGCCGTAATAGGCCAATTGCTCAGGCCGCGGCACCGTCACCTTGCCGAACAGCGGCAGTTCAACGGCGAATCCCTCCGCCTCGCGAATGTGGGCAACTGCCTCGCGCTGGGATGCGCTGCGCCGCGGCTTGTCCGCCATCATGAACCTCCTGGTGGCGACGGGTCGCCGGATGATCGAGCCGCGACCGTTCCGCGGCGAGAGTCAGTGTCCCCATTGTGCACAAGCCGCAGTCGCGGCGCCGGGTGACCGTTAGATGATGCCTGCGGGCGGTCCGGTTGACGCGGCCCGGGAACGATGAACTCCTTCGGCTTGGCTGTGTCGTCCTGCGGTCCCGACAGCAGCCGCGGCACCACGGCTGCGCCGACCGTGGCGACGGTCGCCGTACCCAGAGCCTGGGCCCAGCCCAGCGGCCCGATCGGCGTGCAGCCCAGCAGCTGGCTGATACCGGGAACGGTGATCAACGTCCCCATCACGCCCAGCGAGCCGACAGCGGTCGCCACCACCAACGGATCACGCGAATCCAGCAGCGTCTGCCCCAGTTGCGTGGCGACCAGCGACACCAACGCCACCGTCGAGGCCCGCTGTTGGCGCCCGGTGACCGAAGCCAGCGCCCACGCGCCCACCGCGGCCGACGCCGTCGTCACGCCGCGCACGGCCACCGTGCGCCACAGCGCGCGCTCGTCGGGACCGTGCCCACCGGCGGCGGCCTGCTCGTTGAGCGAACTGACCGCCAGCGCGGTGGCCGGCAGCGCGTCGGTCAGCATGTTGACCAGCAGCAGCTGGCGCGCGTTCAGCGGCGAGCGCCCCGTCAGCGCACTCCCGATGATCGCGAATGCCACCTCGCCGGCGTTGCCGCCCAGCAGCACCGCCACCGCGGCCTGCACCCGCTGCCACAACTCGCGGCCTTCGTCCAGCGCGTCGAGAAGGGTGTCGACCCGCTCGTCGAGCAGCACCACGTCGGCAGCGGTGCTGGCCGATTCGCTGCCGTGCGCCACCACTGCGATCCCGACCGTGGCGGCCCGGATCGCCGCGGCGTCGTTGGCGCCGTCGCCGACCATCGCCGACACCTTGCCGGTGCGCTCCAGGGTCTGGACGATCTGCACCTTGTTCTCCGGAGACATCCGGGCGAACACCACCCGATCGGCTACCGCTTGTTCTTGGCCCTTGCGGGACAACGCATCCCACTGCGCGCCACTGATCACCTGGTCACTGTCGACCTCCAGGCCCAGCTCCCGGGCGATGGCGGTCGCGGTCAACGGGTGGTCGCCGGTGATGAGGCGCACCGGGATTTGGCGACGCTTGAGGTCGGCGAGCAGTTCGGCCGCCTCGTCGCGTGGGGTGTCGGACAACCCGAGCAGACCGACGAATGTCAGTCCCTCGCGGCAGAACTCGGCGATTTCCTCGGGTTCGGGGTCCTCGCCGAGCGCCGTGAGTTGCGCAGGAGTCAGTTCCCGGCGGGCCACCGCGATCACTCGCAGGCCGTCACCAGCCAAGGCGGCCACCGACTGCCTGATGGCCGGGCCCGCCCCGGTGCACGCCAGCACCATTTCCGGGGCGCCCTTGAGGGTCAGCTCGGTTCCCCGTATCGACGCTGAGAACGGACGCCCGGAGCGGAACGGCAGGTGCGCGGCAAGCCCGGCCGGCGCCGACGCGCCGGCCGCATCAGCGCCCTCCACGATGGCGGTGTCGGTGGCGTGCACCTGGCGGGTGCCGTTGGACACCGGCGCCGCGCTTGCCGCGAAGCGCAGCACGTCGTGGTCGGTGAAACCGGCCGCCGGGTGCACTTGCGACACCCGCAGCCGGTTCTTGCTCAGGGTGCCGGTCTTGTCGAAGCAGACCACGTCGACGCGCCCGAGGGCCTCCACTGAACGTGGCACCCGCACCAGCACCCCGGCCTTGGTCAACCGCCGGGCCGAGGACTGCTGCGCCAGGGTGGCCACCAGCGGCAACCCCTCGGGGATGGCCGCGACGCTAACCGCGATCCCGCTGGCCACCGCCTGCCGCAACCCGATCCGGCGGGCCATGCCCAGGCCGGTCACCAAAGCACCACCGGCCAGGCTGATCCGCCAGGCCTTACTGGTGAGCAGGCTCAGCTGATGCTGCAATCCGATCGCGGACTGATCGCCGGCCACCAGTTCGGCCGCCCGTCGCCCGTGGGTGTCGCCGCCGGTCGCGGTCACCAGTGCCACCGCGGTTCCGGTCACCACGGTGGTCCCGGCGTAGACCATGCATTCGCGGTCGGCCAGATCGGCACCCGGCGTGGCCTCAACCTGCTTGACCACCGTCAACGACTCACCGGTCAGCGACGACTCGTCGACCTCCAGATCGATCGCTTCGATCAACCGGCCGTCGGCGGGCACCACCTCGTGGCCATGCACCTCGATCACATCGCCGGGGACCAGCTCCTCGGCTGGGATCTCACAGTGACTGCCGTCGGGCAGGACCTTGCGCGCCGGTGGAATCTGTTCGTTCAACAGCACGCTGAGCCGGCGCTCGGCGATGAGTCGCTGAGCGGCAGCCAGCATCGCGTTGCCGCCCAACACCGAACCGACCAGCATCGCGTCGACGGGTGAGCCCAGCACCGCGCTGGCCGCAGCCCCCAGCGCCAGCACCGGCGTGATCGGGTCGGACAGCTCACTGCGCACGGCCTGGGCGAACTGCCGCAGCAGTCGTGGGGGCGCGGTTGCCTGCGCCCCGCGGCGGGCCAGATCCACCGCCGCCAGCGCAGCCGCCGCGGCCGGCGCATGGTGGGTGGTGGGTGTCTCTTCCAGCTCCGGTGGCGGCAACACCGCCCGTACCTGGTCGACGGACATCGCGTGCCACTCGTGCACCGCCGCCGGCCGAGGCACCGCCGCGTCCACGGCACGGCGCGCGAGCCAGTACCCCGACAGTGCGCCGGCTGCCGCGCCTGTGGTCACGGGGCCTGGCCCGCTGCCGCGCACCCCGGGCAGCATCAGCAGTGAGCCCAACGCGGTGGCGCCGGTGGCGATCTCGACGCCACGGTGGCTGGCGGAGCGGGCGGCGGGCAAGGCATGCAGCACCCGCCACGCAGCGGCCAGGTCGGTCAGCAGGAGATCGGCGCACCAGGGCGGGACGCCCTGTCCCGATAGCACGCCCAGCGCGACGTCGGCAGCGGCCAGTGCGTCGAGGGCAACCGCGGACAGCACCGCGACGTCATGGCCTTCGGCCTGATAGGCGGTTACCGCGGCGGCCAGCGCCTGGTCTACCGAGGCGCCATCCAGGGGTCGGATCTCGTCGAAGACCGGCCGCAGTTCGCCGAGCGCCTCGGCCTCCACCGAGACCACCTCGACGTCGGCGCGGCGCGCCTCGGTCACCACCGCGGCGGCCAGCGGGAGTAGCGCGGGCTGGAAAGAGGCCTGCACACCGGAGCGCGGTCCGATGCGGTGCCATCCCGGTTTGAGGTCGGCGTCGGTCAGTCGAGCCTGAGCCTGCACCCACACGGCGCGCAGTTCGTCGTCGTCGGCGCCGCACACCTGCATCACCCGCAAGGTCTCACCGCACAGCACGCGCGGATCGATGACCACGGTGTCGACGCGGTCGAGCTCACGCAGGCTGCCCGGCCGCAGCACCACCGTGCCGTGCTGATCGGCCAGACCGCGGCCCAGGGTGGCGGCGAACGACTCGCGTGCGGTGCGGGTGGCCTTCGGTGCGGTCACCGCGGCGGCCGTACCGGCCAGATCTGGATTCCGGGTCGCGGCGCCGATCACCCCAGCGCCTACGACTTGTGCCCAGGCGCTGCGGGTCAGGTGGCGCTCCACCGGACCCGGCGGCCGCGGCGCCGGCCGCTCCGGGACGGTCACCGGCGGATGATCGGCGTGGTGGGCGAGCTCCGGCTCGTGGCGGCGCCAGGCCCGTGCCTCGGCGCGTTCCTCCCCGGCGCGCATCGCCTCCACCGACAAGTCCACCGCCAGCGTGGTCGGCGCGGTGTTGAGGGTGTGCACGCCGGCGCTGGCCAGCGCCAACAGCGCATCGGTTGCCTGCTTGCCGATGCGGTCCTCCAGCAGTCGGCGCACTCGAGGCTGGTAGTCGATGACGACGACGCCGGCTTCCAGGCCGAGCGGTAGGCCCGGCAGGCGCAGCAACCGGCCCAGCGTCGCCGCGCCCAAGCCGGCGATGTTGGCGCCGACAGTCAACGCGCGCAGCATCTCGGTCATCCCGTCGCCGGGCAGGCTCACCGGGGCATGACCGCGGGATTCCGACCGTGGAATCCGATCCGTGCGGTACTGGCTTTCGGTGTCAGCTACCACCTGGCACAGTTCGCGCACTGAGACGGCGTTGTCGGCGGTTGGGTCGAGCCCGACCACTAGGCGCGACAACGGGTGGTTCAAGCGGACCGAGATCACCCCGGGCAGGGCGCGGGCAGCGTCCAAGACGGCGGTCGCCAGCTCGTCACCGGCGGAGCCGTCGAGGCCACGAATCTCGACCCAGGCCCGCCCCTCACCGCGGAAACAGCGGCGGGACAGCACCGGGCCCCCGTCGCCGTTCGGCAGAATCGCGCCGGCTACCCCGGCAGCGGTCTGGACGGAGGCATCGATCAGCGCTGAGGTCAGTTGGACACCGAAATTCGCTGCGCGCAGCGGCCATGAGCGGCGTACGGAACGCAGGGGAGAGTCTGAATTCACTCGGTACCCGACTAGTGGCGGGTACGGGTGCGGGTGCTGCTGGCCCCGCTGCGTGATTGGCGTGCCGCTGTCTTCTTCGGCTGCGCGCTGCGACGCGACGACGTCGACGAGCTCGCCGACTTCACCGGCTTTGTCGCCTTCGCCGGCGGCGCCGCCTTGAGCGGCCGCACCGACGCAGTGGGGGCCTTGGCCGGCGCCTTGCTGTCATCGGACCGGTTGGCCAGTTGCTTGAGCACCAGTGCGGTGCCCCCCACCGCGACCAGCACCGGCCACTCGACCAGTCCGGTCACGCCGAGGGCGCCCAGGGTCAGCGCGGCCGCGGGAGTCGAGTGGCTGCCGGTGCGCAGCCCACGCTGCACGCCGCCGGCCGCCCCCTTGACGCCGCCGATTACCCCGTTGACTGCGGCCCCGCCGATCGCTCCGGCTGCCTCAGTTGTCATGGTGACCGCGCGGTTCGCCGCTCCGGCCACCTTTCTTACCGTCCCTGCGACGGCGTTCATGGGAATTCCCTGCCCTTCAAATGAGCAAATTGGATAATCCGCCTATCTTATGCGTGATTTCGAGATCGGTCCGAAATCCACACCGAATTCATAGAACTGCGGGTAAATCAGTCCCGGCGGATCTCGACCAGCACCGGCGCGTGGTCACTCGGTGACTTGCCCTTGCGTTCTTCGCGGACGATCTCGGCGTGCGCGACACGAGTCGCCAGCGCGGGGGAGCCCAGGATGAAGTCGATGCGCATGCCCTGCTTCTTCGGGAACCGCAGCTGCGTGTAGTCCCAGTAGGTGTAGACGCCGGGGCCGGGCGTGAAGGGCCGCACCAGGTCGAGGAACTGTGCGTCGGCCATCGCCTGGAAGGCCAAGCGCTCCGGTTGCGAGACGTGCGTCGCGCCCTCGAAGAACTCCATGCTCCATACGTCGTCGTCCTGGGGAGCGATGTTCCAGTCGCCCACCAGCGCGATCGGCGCCGACGGATCGTCGCGCAACCACCCTTGGGCGGTATCGCGCAGCGCCGCAAGCCAATCCAGCTTGTAGGTGTAGTGCGGGTCGTTCAGGGCGCGTCCGTTGGGCACGTAGAGGCTCCAGACCCGCACCCCGCCGCAGGTGGCACCCAGCGCGCGCGCCTCTACGGCGGGATCGGCGTCGGCCTTGGCCCACGCCGGCTGGCCCGGAAACCCGACCTCGATGTCGTCTAGGCCGACCCGCGATGCGATCGCCACGCCGTTCCACTGGTTCAGCCCGACATGGGCGACCTCGTAGCCCAATTCGTGAAACGGCAGCGCCGGAAACTGCGCGTCGGTGCACTTGGTCTCCTGCATGGCCAGCACGTCGACTTCGGCGCGCGCCAGCCAGTCGGTCACCCGGTCCACCCGAGAACGGATGGAGTTGACGTTCCAGGTGGCCAGTCGCAGAGCAGTCACGCAGCCACCCTAGTTCGACGGCGCCGACCCGCTGCGCGTGACTTCGTCGCGCTTGCGATCGTCGCTAGTTCGACGGCGCCGACCCGCTGCGCGTGACTTCGTCGCGCTTGCGATCGTCGCTAGTTCGACGGCGCCGACCCGCTGCGCGTGACTTCGTCGCGCTTGCGATCGACGCTAGTTCGATGGCGTCGACCCGCTGCCCAGCACTCGGGCATCGATATAGCGGCTGCGGTGCTGGCCGGTGAATCCGATCGCTTCGAAGAACTCGAATACCTCGTCAGTGGTCGGCACTTGTGCGTAACCGCGGGTGGCACCGCGACCAACCCCCCAGGCCTGCAACGCGGCGCAGAGCTCGCGCCCGTAGCCCTGCCGGATCCGGTCGGCGGCCACCCGAACCGCCGTCAGCCCCAGCCAGCGGGTCCCGTCCGGGCCCTCGGTGACCGCACCGCGCCCGACCGCCACCCCGGGAATCGAGGCGAAGATCACATCGCCGTCGACCACCGCGGTCAACACGTTCACCGGCACGTCGTGACCGAACACCGCCAGCCAGTCGGTGTCGGGTTCGGTCGCCATCACCACGTCACCAGCGGCAGCGCCGGCAGCGCCGAGGTCGCACACCAGGGTGCGGGTCTCGTATCGCGTAGGGATGTCCTCTGGCAGCCGCAGGAGTCGTTCCGGGACCGCCAGCGTCGGTGGCAGACCCCGCTGCACGTACCAGTCGATGATCGCCGGGATGGCGTTCGGATGGGCAAACATGTCCAGGGGCACAGCCGAATTGGCCGCGAGGTCGGCGCCAGGGCCCGCTCGGAGCAGCCAGCCGTCCTGCCACTGATATTCACTGCCCGGCCAGGCCAGCGCGGCGGCATGCTCGACGGAACGGATCGCCGAGTTCTTCACCGGCCGGTCGGTCAGCCGGCGCACGTACAGCACGTCGGCGTGCCGGCACTCGTGCACCACCCCGTCGGCCGAGCGGACCCGCACCAGCGGTCCGGCCTGCAGCAGATGCCCGATCACATCGCCCATCGGCGGCTCGGAACCCGGGGCACGCAGATAGCGCAGACTCACTCGGACGCCGAGCTCAGGGAGTTCGGGTGGTTGGGACATCAGGGTTCGTCAGTGACCGAACGGGTCGGGCACGTCGCCCGGCATCCAGGACAGGTCGGGCACGCCCCAGCCGTTGGCCTTCACTGTCCGTTTCGCGGCGCGGGCGTTGCGGCCCACCAACATGTCCAGGTAGAGCAACCCGTCGAGGTGGCCGGTCTCATGCTGCAGCATCCGGGCGAAAAGCCCAGTGCCCTCCAACGTGACCGGGTTGCCGTCGGCATCCAGTCCGGTGACCCGCGCCCAGTGCGCCCGACCGGTCGGAAACGATTCACCGGGCACCGACAGGCAGCCTTCGTCGTCCTCATCGGGGTCAGGCATGGTTTCGGGCCGTTCGGAGGTCTCCAGTACCGGGTTGACCACCACACCGCGGCGCCGCGTGGTGGAGCGGCGGTCGTCGGCGCAGTCGTAGACGAAGACCCGCAGGCCCACGCCAATCTGATTGGCGGCCAAGCCGACGCCGTTGGCGGCGTCCATGGTCTCGTACATTGAGGTGATTAGCTCACCGAGGTCAGCCGGCAACGAGCCGTCCTCGGCGACGGGCACCGGGCTGGTCGGGGTGTGCAGGACGGGATCGCCCACAATGCGGATGGGTAGGACGGCCATGACCGCAAATCTTAAAGTGGCCGATGAGTGTCAAGTGCAGCGGCCACGGCGACGCGCGGGGCAGGCTCCCGGTTCAACACAGCGTGCCGTGATTCAATATTCGCTCAGAACACTCCGCCGAAAACAACCGAACGTTTGCAGCGAGAGAACTTTCCGGAAGGGTCCAGGAAACGATATGGACGGCGCCATGGCGCAGGCGAATCGCTCAGGGGACGATTCGGAACCCACCGACGGTCTGAGCCGTCGCGAACACGACATCCTGTCCTTCGAACGGGACTGGTGGAAGTACGCCGGCGCCAAGGAAGAGGCCATCAAGGAGCGCTTTGCGCTGTCGGCGACCCGGTACTACCAGGTCCTCAACGCCCTTGTTGACCGGCCAGAGGCCCTGGCCGCCGATCCGATGCTGGTCAAACGGTTGCGCAGGCTGCGGTCCAGTCGCCAGAAGGCGCGTGCCGCGCGCCGGCTCGGTTTCGACATCACCTGATCGTCTGACACCTTGATTCCTGGGCGTTTATAGGTCATGGCCCGCTCCTCGATACAGTGGGCGCAATGAACGACCACGTTCCTGACTCCTCTCGACTCCCGCTGCGAGCGATGGTGATGGTGCTGCTGTTCTTGGGCACCGTCTTCCTGCTGGTCGGGTTTCAAGCCCTCGGATCGTCGAGCACCGACGACGACGCCGACCACTCGACGACCGCGCAGCCCGTCACCACGACCTCGGCGCCGGCCAAACCCGAACGTCCGGCACACAAGTCCGACGTGCGGGTCTTCAACATCTCTGAACAGGCGGGGCTGGCCGGGCACACCGCCGACCGACTGCGCGAAGCGGGCTGGAACGTGACCGAGATCGGGAACCTCGAACTGCCCGAGGTCACCCAGACCACCGTCTACTTCAGCGACGCCGAGGGCGAGCAGGACGCGGCTCATTCGGTGGCCCAGGTGCTGGGAGCCGCTGTCGAGCCGCGCATCCCAGACGTGGCCGAGCAACCACCGGGCGTCATCGTGGTGGTCGCGGGTTAAGCTCCTCGCATGGTCACAGGTCACCGCAGAGCTTTCACCGCCGTCTTCTTCGCCACCCCGGCCATGCTGTTGGCGGCGTGCAGTCCCAACCAGCTGCCTTCCGACGCGCCCGGCACCACGCCGGCCATCTGGACGGGGTCGGCGGCGCCGTCGGCCACCGAGTCCGAATCGGGTGGCTCGGGCGGCTCGGACAATCTCGTTGCGCACCTGACGACCCCCGACGGCGGCCAGGTGGCCACCGCGACATTCGAGTTCAGCAAGGCCGGCGGCAAGGAATTCGCCACCGTGACCCTGCGGACCACCAGCAGCGGGGTGCTCTCGCCCGGTTTCCACGGCCTGCACATCCACTCCATTGGTAAGTGCGAAGCAGAGTCGGTGGCCCCCACCGGCGGCGCGCCCGGCGCTTTCCTGTCGGCCGGCGGACATTTCCAGGCTCCCGGCCACAGCGAGCATCCGCAGAGTGGCGACCTGACGTCGCTGCAGGTGCGCTCCGACGGCAATGGGCTGTTGGTCACCACCACCGACTCGTTCAGCAAGGCTGAGCTGCTGGCCGGGGACGGGACCTCGATCATCATCCACGCCGACGACGACAACTTCGCCAACATCCCGGCGGACCGCTACACCCAGGTCAACGGCACGCCCGGCCCGGACCAGACCACGCTGACCACCGGAGACGCCGGAAAGCGGATTGCGTGTGGTGTTATCGGCGCCGGATAGCCCGACCAACAACTGGGCTTCCTCGAGGTCCGAAGCCCGAATCGAGTTCGCCCGCAGCGCCCGTCCCACTATCGGGGTGGAATGGGAGCTGGCTCTCGTCGACGCCCAGACGCGTGATCTGAGCAACGAAGCCAGCGCGGTCCTGTCCGAGCTCGGCGAGAACCCGCGTGTGCACAAGGAATTGCTGCGCAACACCGTCGAGCTCGTCACGGGCATCTGCGACAACACCGGCGAGGCCATCGAGGACCTGCGCCAGACGCTGGGCACCACTCGGCCGATCGTGCAAAGCCGGGGCATGGAGCTGTTCGGCGCCGGCACCCACCCGTTCGCGCAGTGGTCGGCACAGAAGCTGACCGACGCGCCGCGCTACGCCGAGCTGATCAAACGCACCCAGTGGTGGGGCCGGCAGATGCTGATCTGGGGAGTGCACGTCCATGTCGGTATCTCCTCGTCCTACAAGGTGATGCCGATCATCTCCTCACTGCTGCAGCACTATCCGCACCTGCTGGCGTTGTCGGGGTCCTCGCCCTGGTGGGACGGTCACGACACGGGTTACGCCAGTAACCGCGCGATGATGTTCCAGCAGTTGCCCACTGCGGGCCTGCCGTTTCAGTTCCAGACCTGGGAAGAGTTCGA
Source organism: Mycobacterium sp. SVM_VP21 (assembly GCA_024758765.1). Classification (NCBI taxonomy): domain Bacteria; kingdom Bacillati; phylum Actinomycetota; class Actinomycetes; order Mycobacteriales; family Mycobacteriaceae; genus Mycobacterium; species Mycobacterium cavoris. The sequence continues at coordinate 1,294,605 of CP101406.1, read as the reverse complement.
GGGCTTCGTCTACGACCAGAAGAAGACCGGGATCATCGACCACACCAACGAGATTCGTTGGGATATCCGGCCATCACCGCATCTGGGCACCATCGAGGTGCGGGTCTGCGACGGGGTGTCCAATCTGCGTGAGCTGGGTGCGCTGGTGGCGTTGACGCACTGCCTGATCGTCGACCTGGACCGGCGGCTGGAGAACGATGAATCCCTGCCCACCATGCCGCCCTGGCACGTGCAGGAGAACAAGTGGCGCGCCGCCCGCTACGGGCTGGACGCCGAGATCATCCTTGATGCCGACAGCAATGAGCGCCTGGTCACCGAGGACCTCGACGAGCTGCTCAACCGGCTCGAACCGGTTGCCGCGCGACTGCACTGTGCCGACGAGCTGGCGGCCGTCGCCGACATTTACCGAACGGGCGCGTCGTACCAGCGTCAGCGCCGGGTCGCCGAGGAACATGACGGCGATCTGCGTGCCGTGGTCGATGCACTGGTGGGCGAGCTCGATATCTCGTGATGGAACTGCCGATGTTCCCGCTGGAGTGGGTATTGCTGCCCGGCGAGGAGCTGTCCCTGCGGATCTTCGAGTTGCGCTACACCGTGTTGGTCGGTGACCTGATGCGCAGCGGCGATCCGCGCTTCGGGGTGGTGCTGATCGCTCGCGGTCGGGAGGTGGGCGGCGGTGAGCAGCGCAACGACGTCGGCGCGATGGCCAGCATCACCCAGTGCACGGAGCTCGGGGGAGGCCGGTACGCGTTGCGTTGCCTGACCGGGGAGCGGATCCGGGTGCGTGAATGGCTCGCCGACGATCCCTACCCGCGGGCGATCACCGAGGTATGGCCCGACGAGCCGTCAGAACCGGTGACGGACAAGCAGTTCGCGGCGCTCGAGGATCGTATTGTCGCGCTGCACAAGCGGATGGCCCAAGCTCAGCGACGGTGGATGATGCCGGGGCGCAACAGTCTGCTGGGTGGTCGACGGTTGCGGTCACTGGACCCGGGGCAGCGGCTGTACTCGCTGGCCTGCCGGGTCCCGATGGGGGAGGCCGACCGCTACGCGGTGCTGGCAGCGCCGTCGCTGCCGGATCGGATGGCGGCGCTGTACGAGGCGATCGAGACTGTTTCCGCGCGAGTCGAATTCGACATCCCTCGTTGACTCTGCGTCCAGGGCGGCAAAGTGCGAGTGAGGCCCGCCCTCAGCGCAGAGTCAACGGGTTCTGACGTGCACCGCGCCGAATACCGCCGCCGCTGCGGCCAGCAGCGCCGAACTGGCCAGCCAGGGCAGGATGCGCCCCGCGGAGAACAGGGCGGCGTACAAGCCGGGCGCAACGGCGGTCGCGGCGGCCCATGCCGTCTGCAGCAGCGAGGCGTGTCGTCCGGACGACTCCTCGGGTGCGAACGTCAGCATGATGTTTGCGCTCAGCGCGTTGCCCGCCGCGTCGGACACACTGAACAACGTCAGCCCCGCAGCAAGAACAGTGAAAAGGATTGCCGGTCCGGCATTTTGGATACCGGCTAGCAGGTCGATCACCAGGAAACTGACCGCGCACAGCGCCGTCGACCAGGTCAGGATCCGAAGGTGCGGCACCCGGGTACCGATCCGGGCAACCCAGCGCGCCGCCACCGCGACCATGACACAGATGAAGAGATAAGCCACCGTCGTAGACCAGGCGGGCAGTCCCACCGACAGCATGAACAGCGGCAGTGCCGTATCCATCCCGATGGTGGTCAGCGCGATGACGAACACGCCGGCGACGAAGGCCATGAAGGCGCCCTGGCGCAACACATCGCGGTAGCGCGGCGGCTCGCCTTCCGGCGACTGGTCGCCGGTGACGGTCTGGTCGATCCAGCGCAGCCGCCAGAACAGCAGGCCGGTGATGAGTTCACCTGCCGCGATGGTCGCCACCAATGTGGTCCAGAACCATTCGCCGTTCCGGTCGATGGCCAGGCCCGCGGTCGCGGCCAGTGCGCCGAGACCGAACCCGAGTACCCGAACCGAGGTGAGCAGCGCGAACATCTGGGTGCGGTCGTCGTGGTCGCGGGTCAGCCGCCGGACGGCTTCGGGATCGGCGGTGAAGAACAGGTTCGCGCTCAGAGCTGCGGCGAACGAGAACACCGCGACCTGGGCCAGGGTGTGGGTGCACAGGAAGCCCAGGAAGGCGCCGGAGGCCCCGACGCCGGCCAGCGCCATGGTCCGAAACGGACCCAACCGGTCAACCGTGCGCCCCGACACCAGCACCCCCAGGACCAGTGCGCCGGTATTGCCGAGGGTGGCGGCGACGCCGGTCCCGGTCAGTGGCAGCCCGCGCCCGAGGGTGAAGAACAAGAAGATGAGCGGCACCCACAGTCCGGCGCTGGCCATCGCGACGGTGGTCGCGAGAATGAACGACCGGCGGGCGCCCAGCAGCCGTTCAGGCATCGTGTCGGTGCGCATGTTCTCTTTCGTCTTTCGGACAGCCGAAGGTACCGCGCGGACCGCGGCCGATGCACCCGATTTCTTTGGCTGCTAGCGGCCGCCAGCCACGTTCGGCGCCGGCATCAAGGAACAGTTGCGCACAGTGGTCGGTGAACAGCGGATCCGCGTCGGCGATGCGCCGTGACACAGGGCTATCGACGGCGATCGGAAGCCCAGTGCTGTAGCGGGATTCGTCGGCCGCTACCGGGCCGCAGCGGACGGCCGCACCGCGGCGGCGATACGCCGAAGCATCAGCCGCACCACCACGCGATGGCCGCCGCTGCCGATCACCAGGGCGCGGTAGACCTTGCCGTGGAGCCCCGGAAATGCCGCCCAGGTCTGCGAACGCACCCGGGTGCGCCGGGGGCCCAGATCGTCCAACTCGAACACCCAGCGATACACCGCGAACGGATGCCGGCCCTTCAAGACGAACCGCCGCGGTTGGCTCGCCTCGTCGAGGGCGAACCCGAACGGCACCGTCGTCGGATCGGCGGGGTCGCGGCACATCACCGCCAGCAGCGCCGACCATGTCTCTGCCGCTGTTGCGTCGATCGTTATGGCATGCTCATCGATATAGGGTAATCGTTCCATATAGAAGGACTGTACTAGATTGTGGCACCTCCGCGAAAGCATGAAACCGATGCGATCCTCGACGCGACGCGCGCCCTGGTGCTGACCGAAGGCCCGCGTGCGGCCAGCGTCGCCGCAATCGCCAAGGCCAGCGGCGCGCCGGCGGGCACGCTGTATCACCGGTTCGGCAACCGCGACGGGATCCTGGCCGCGACCTGGCTGCGTGCCCTGGAACGTTTTCAATCGCGGGCGTTGGACGCCGCGGGCAGCACGCCCACGGACACCGCCGTGGCGATGGCGGTGGCCGCGGTCCGCTTTGCCCGCGAATTGCCCGACGATGCCCGGCTGCTGTTGACGGTCCGGCCCGGCGACCTGCTTGACGGGGCACCGGATGCGACGTTTCAGCAGACGCTGTCGGCGATGAACGCACCGCTGCTGCAACGGGTCGACGAGCTGGCCCGGGAGCTCTACGGCAGCGATGACCCGAGGTCGACGCACGCCGTCGCCCGGGCCGTCGCGGACCTGCCGTACGCGGCCGTGCGCCGACATGCCTACGACGACGAGATGCCGTCCTGGCTGGAAGCCGATGTCGCAGCCGCGGCGCGTGCGCTGCTGGGCGGCTATGGACCGCCGGGCCGCCAGCCGAGCTGAAGCAACAAGCCCAGGTCGTCTCGGACGGCCCGATGCTGGGTGATCTGGCCGTCGGCGACTTTGAAGATGTGCACCTGTTTGTGGTGGATCGTCGTGCCGGTGGGAGCGATGCCGTTGAACACTCCGGTGTGTTGGCCGGTCATCGTGGCCACGGTGATGACCGTGTCGTCCTCGGCAAGATTCTCCTGCAGCTCGAATCGCAGGTTGGAGAACGCGTCGCGTAACCATTGGCTGGTGGCGAGAAATCCCGCCGGGCCGTGCTGTTGGCGCGCGACGTCCTCCGGATCGTCGTCGGCCTCACGGTTGATGAAGTCGGGTGCGATGATTCGCTGGGCCAAGTCTTCGTCGCCGGCCTCGATAATCCGAAAGGTTTGGCGGGCGAGGGTTTTCGGATCGGTCATGGTGGAAGGCTAGGGCGATCGGGGTTCTGCGGTATTGGAGGAAACGGACGCGCCGGCCGGCAGCGCCGTCGGTGGAACGCCAGCCAGCGCCACGCACTCGTTGATCATGTGGGACTGGTCGGCATATCCGGATGCCATCGCCAGCTCGGCCCAGCGCGGCGGCCCGTCGGTGGCGTGCAGCAACTCCAGCAGTCGCTGAAAACGCAGCACCCGACTCAAGCGTTTGGGGCCGTAGCCGACCGCGGCGTCGAAACGGCGGCGCAACTGCCGCTCGCTGAAACCGACCTCGGCGGCCAACATGGTCACCGGCAGGTCGGGCCGCCGGCGCAGGATCTGTACCGCGTGGGCGATCGGCCGGTCCAGCAGCGGATCGACGTTCGTGAGGTAGGCGGCGAGCAGGTTTTCCAACAACCCCGTCCGCTGTCTGGGCGATGGTGTGCCGAACAGCTTCTCGACCGCTCGCCGGCCATCGGCGCCGAACTCGGAGTCGAACGGAATGCGCGCATCTCGCAACTCGCCGGCGGGCCGCCCCAGCACACTGCCAACCGCGCCCGGGCGCAACCGCAGGCCGGCCAGCACTCCCTCGGTGTCAGAAGACACCTCGTAGTGGCGCGTGGCGGGTCCGGCAACCAGGATCTCGCCGCGCCCGGTCACGAACAGGTCCACGCAGCCGTCGGGCAAGACCCGAGTCGCCCGGTCGCTCGGAGCCGGCAGCACCCAGCCGCATTCCACGAACTCTCGGAGCCGCTGTTCGGGGCGAAATTCCTGGTACATCAGCCGTCACCACGCATCAACGTACGCTCTCGATATGTCTGAGGTTGGGTTCACGTCGGTCGCGCCGATCATTCCGGTGCGAGACCTCGACGCCACCTTGGACCGCTACCGCCGGCTCGGCTTCACCGTGCGCACCTACCAGGGGCCGGCCCGGTACGGATTCGCCGATCGCGGGCCGGTGTCGCTGCATGTGTCCGAGTGGGCCGAGCACGATCCGCTGCGCACCGCGGCCAGTGTGTATTTCTACGTCGACGACGCCGATGCGCTCTATGCGCAATGGACGGTGACGGGAGTGCCGGGACGCTTTGTCGAACCGGTCGACACCGACTATGGGATCAGGGAATTCGCCTACGTCGATCCCGAGGGCACCGCGCACCGCGTCGGATCGCCGCTGCCGGCCAAGATCGTCAGTGCCAGCAGGGTCATCGCGGCGCCGGCGCCGCTGATCTTCGAGTTTATCGCCGATCCGGCGCGCCAGCCGCGCTGGGACGGCAATGCCAATCTCGCCGAAGCTCAACCCGGACAACGGGTTCGCGGGGTCGGGGACGTCTTCACCATGACCCTGACGCTGGGCTGGGACCGGGAGAATCACGTGGTGGAGTTCGAGGACGGACGCCGTATCGCGTGGCGCCCGGCCGAGCCCGGCGGTACGCCGCCGGGGCATCTGTGGCGCTGGGAGCTTGAGCCGCTGGGTCCGGCACGCACCCGGGTCACGCACACTTATGACTGGTCGGAGTTGTCTGATCCCAAGCGTCTCGCCCGGGCCCGGGCCACTACCGCGGACAAACTCGCGGCCTCGTTGTCGCGGCTGGCGGCGCTGGTCGAGGTCTCCTGACCTCGGCGCGCTAGCGGTTGCCGGCGAAGGAACGCAGTGCGTCTATTTGGGCGGGATCCAGTGAGGGACGGATATTTTCGCGGGCCGCGGCGACGTCGTCCATCGTCACGTCGGCGGCATCGATGGACCGCCGCATCGCGGTCAGCGCCGCCTCCCGCAGCAGCGCCACACAGTCGGCGGCGCTGTAGCCGTCCAGGTCGGCGGCCAGCGCATCGAGATCGACATCGTCGTGCAGGGGCACCGATTTGCCGGCCACCCGCAGGATCTGCCGGCGGGCATCGGCGTCCGGCGGCTCGACGAACACCAGCTTCTCCAGCCGACCCGGCCGGGTCAGGGCCGGGTCGATCAGCTCGGGACGGTTGGTGGCTCCCACCACCACCACGTCGCGCAGCGGGTTGGCGCCGTCGAGCTCGGTGAGCAGCGCGGCCACCACCCGGTCGGTCACCCCGGAGTCGAAACTCTGTCCGCGCCGCGGTGCCAGTGCGTCGATCTCGTCGAGGAACACCAGCGACGGTGCCGAATCGCGGGCGCGCTGGAACAGATCCCGCACCGCCCGCTCACTGCTGCCCACCCACTTGTCCATCAGCTCCGCACCTTTGACGGCATGCACGCTGACCCGCCCGGAGCCGGCCAGGGCCCGCACGATGAACGTCTTGCCGCACCCCGGCGGGCCGTAGAGCAGCACACCGTGCGGGGGATCGACGCCGAGCCGGGTGAAGGTGTCCGGATGCTGCAGGGGCCACAGGATCGCCTCGGTCAGCGCCTGTTTGGTGGCTACCATGTCCCCGACGTCGTCGAGGGTGACCGAGCCGACCGACACCTCGGCGGCCGCCGAACGCGACAGCGGACGGATCACGCTGAGCGCCCCGATCAGGTCTTCCTGGGTGAGCTTGGGCGCCTCGTCGTTGTCGCTGGCCCGCGACGCCGCCCGCAGTGCCGCTTCCCGGACCAGTGCCGCAAGATCAGCGGCCACGAAACCCGGTGTGCGCTCGGCGATCTCACTCAGCGTCAGGTCTGCCGTGGGAACCGAGATCAGCAGGGTGGCCAGCAGCGCAGCCCGGGTCGCGCCGTCGGGCAGGCTCAGCCGGATCTCGCGATCGCACAACTCCGGGGCCCGCAGCCGGGGATCGACATGGTCGGGCAGCGCCGAGGTCGCGATGAACGCCACCCCTTCGGTGGCCACGGTGTTGCGCAGTTCGGCCAGGATCAGGGTCGCAACCGGTTCCGCTGGTTCGGGCAGCAGGGTGTCCACGTCGGCGATCAGCAGCACCCCGCCGCCGTCGCAGACCCGCGCCACCGCCGAGCGCACCGCGGCCAGCCGCTCGTCGGCGGCCAGCGCACCGATCTCGGGGCCGTCCAGCTCGATCAGCCGCCGGCCCTCACATACCGCCCGAACCAGAGTCGTTTTTCCCACCCCGGCCGGACCCGACACCAGCACACCGAGATTCGTTCCGGCCCGCAGGGTCTTCAACAGCTCGGGCTCGTCGAGAGCGAGCTTGAGCCATTCCGCGAGCTTGGCGGCTTGGGCCTCGCAGCCCTTGAGTTCATCGATCGCGATCCGGGCCGGGGTGACCGGCTTGGCGACGGTCGCCGCAGGCGCGGTGGTGCCGTTGCCGAAGGTGACCAGTGAGTTGGGCTGCACGCTGACCGGTCCGGCGGGATCCACCCCGGTGACGGTCAGCAGCTCCGAGGTCCAGCTGATCCCCACCGAGGACGCCAGGGCGGTGGTGGCCGCCGACGTCGACGTGCCGGGGCCGAGGTCGCGGGGCAGCAGGGACACCGCGTCGCCGACGGTCATCACCTTGCCCAGCAGGGCCTGGCGCAGGGTGTTCGGCGACAGACTCTGCGAGGCCAGCGTCGAGCCACTCAACGTCACCGACCGGGCACCGTAGACCGTCACCGCGGACACCACCACCTCGGTGCCGTCACGTAGCCCCGCGTTGGACAGCGTCACGTCGTCGAGCAGCACCACGCCGGTCGGTGCATCCGATCCGGTGAGCCCGGCCACCGCCGAAGTCGTGCGAGAACCCGTCAGCGACACCGCGTCCCACTCCCGGATGCCTAGGGCGGCAACCGCTTCGGGGTGCAGTCGAACCACGCCACGGCGGGCGTCGACGGCGGAGGTGTTGAGCCGGGCGATCAGCGTCAGGTGCCGGGAGGTGTCGATCCGACGGTCTTCTCCGTGCTGTTCGGAGGAACTCACCCGGTCAAATTACGCGGATTTCCTCCTGCGTGGCAATCGCCGTGCCCGGACTTGCCACACCGCGCTGCGATGATGAAGTGATGTCGTCGACCGCCGCTGCTGGCATCGCCAGGTTGGCTCCTGGCCGCCGCCTTGAGGTGCGGTTCGCCGAGTTGGCGGAGTTGGCCGGTCAGCGCAACGCGATCGATGGACGCGTCGTCGAGCACCTGCGCCAGCACCCTGGCCGCAGCCCCAGCCATAGCCGCCCAACTCACGCAGCTCACCGGCCAACCACGCTGACCACACTGCGCTGGTAGTGGGCTCCTCTCCGGGCTTCGCTCCGCTCCCTTGCGCTACCGTCCGCTGGCGCTCCCGTCTGCGTCGGTCGCTTCGCTACACCCTGCGTCCGCCGACCACAACACACCCCCGCCCCACGCCCCGGGCGGACCCCGCGAGCAAGACAGCCAGCACTGACGCTGCGCCCAGGCTCGGCACCGTCAGCGGCTGCGTGGCGTCCGCAGAAACCGATCCTGACCCCGCCGGTGAGAACTTTCTTCGTTGGTATCAAGGGCCGTGCGTGCATAGCGGCGAAAAGGTGCAGCTGGCTCGTGGCCCACCTCAGTGGTACCCGTGCTGATCGCCGGTGACCCGGATATTGGCCAAAGCCTTTCGTATTGAGGCAGATACGCCACTCGTTTGACGCCGACCAAAGATGCAAGCTCATACCGAAAGCCGGACATGCGCGGGAGGAACCGATGACAGATCTGACGGGAAAGCGAGCGTTGGTCACCGGCGCCGCGCGCGGGATCGGCACCGCGATCGCCGTGGAACTGGCCACACGTGGCGCCGACGTCGCGATCACGTATCAGCGATCGACCGATTCGGCAGCAAGGGTGACCGGCAGGATTCGGTCGCTCGGACGGAAGGCCGTCGCAATCCAAGCCGACAGCGCTGACGCCGCTGCGGTGACGTCGTCGGTGGCGGCCGCGGTCTCGCACATCGGCGGACTGGACATCCTGGTGAACAACGCCGGTGTGTTGTACTCGGCTCCACTGGTCGAGACCACCCTCGAGCAGATCGACCACCTGATCGCCGTGAACATCCGCTCGGTGGTGTTGGCATCGCAGGCTGCGCTTGCCTATCTGCCCGACGGTGGCCGCATCGTCTCGCTGGGATCCTGTTTGGCGGAGCGGGTGGCGATCGATTACGCAACGGTCTATTCGATGTCGAAATCTGCGTTGCTGTCCTTCACCCGCGGCTTGGCCCGCGAACTCGGGCCACGCGGAATCACCGTCAACCTCGTCCATCCGGGGCCGACGGATACCGATATGAACCCGGCAGATAGTGCGGGCGCCGACGGGCTGACGGCGCTGACGGCACTTGGACGCTATTCGCGTGTCGGCGACATCGCATCGGCCGTCGGCTTCTTGGTCGGCCCGACAGCCGGGAACATCACCGGTACCGGCATCACCGTTGACGGCGGGATGAACGCCTGAACCCGGGCGCGCCGGAGCCACTGACGACGACCGTCGCATTCGCCCGGTGGCAACGCGCACTTCTGGCGGGCCGCCCGACGCTACGCGGAACGCGACCCGGCGGTGCAGCCTTCAATCCGGCGCCGACTCGGCCGGCACTCCATCCCCGCAGATGCCTACGCCCGACATACGGCGCCATCCGGCGGTGAAGACCGATAGAGAGGACTCACGCAGCTGTGAATCCACGTCTTTTTGAACCGTTGACGATCCGTGGGGTGACCTTCCGCAATCGGATCTGGGTCTCCCCGATGTGCCAATACATGTGCCTCCACGGTGACGGGATGCCCGATGACTGGCATTTGGTGAACGCCGGCACGTACGCCGCCGGCGGTGTCGGCCTCGTCGTGGTAGAAGCCACGGGCATCAGCCCCGAAGCGCGGATCACCACGGAATGCGCCGGGATTTGGAACGATGCGCAACGTGACCGCTGGAGTCGCGTCGTCGACTTCGTCCACAGTCAGAACACCCGGATCGGCATACAGCTGGCACATGCCGGACGGAAGGCATCCGACTACGGCGTGGACACCGGGCGGAGCGGTAGCACCAAACCTGTCGAGGAGGGCGGCTGGACGACGGTAGGGCCATCGCCGATTCCGTTCGCCGGCATGGACGCTCCCAGCGAACTGGATTCGGCCGGCATCGCCAAAGTCCTCGACGACTTCGCGGCCGCGGCGCAGCGTGCCGTGGCCGCGGGATTCGACGTCATAGAGATTCACGCCGCCCACGGGTACCTACTGCATCAGTTCCTCTCGCCGCTGAGCAATGCGCGCACCGACGGTTACGGCGGGTCACTGGAGAATCGCGCCAGGCTGCTCCTGGAGGTCGTGGATCGAATCCGCGGCGTAATACCAGAGACCACTGCACTTTTCGTGCGGTTGTCCGGTACCGATTGGATCGACGGCGGATGGACCGTAGACGAAACGGCCCGCGTGGCCAGGTGGGCACACCAACGCGGCGCGGACTTCTTCGACATCTCCAGCGGCGGCCTGGCCGGAGACATCTTCATCTCCGTATCGCCCGGCTATCAGGTGCCACTGACCGAACGTGTCCGCGAACTCGGCGGGGTTCCCGCATCGGCCGTCGGCAAGATCACCTCGCCGGATCAGGCGGAGAGGATTCTCGCCGAAGGGCGAGCCGACGCCGTCTTCCTCGGCCGGGAACTCATTCGAGACCCGCACTTCGCGCTGCGCGCGGCCCACGAACTCGGGGCGCAGATCGACTACGTCCCGCCGCCATTCCGCTCGGCTAGCTGGGCGTAGCCGTGCTCGTCGACTCCCAACGTTGCCCAGTGAAAGGAACTGCCGCCGATGCGGACTGACGAGATGTCTCCCACGACGATCGCGATGTTGATCTACCCGGATTTCACCATGCTCGACCTTTTCGGCCCGCACCAGGTGCTCGCCGGAGTTCCCGGCGTGGCAGTGGACTTGGTCGCCAAGACCGCCGAGCCGGTCATCGGTGATAGCCAGGTGGCAGTAATCCCGACCAAGACCTTTGCCGATTGCCGACCCACCTATGACGTGCTGGTGGTGCCCGGGACCAGGAGCACCCACCGGATGGTCGAGGATGCGGAGACGCTGGCGTTTCTGCGATCGGTCTCGGCGGATGCGCGGTACGTCACCAGTGTCTGCACGGGCTCACTCATCCTGGCTGCCGCCGGGTTGCTCACCGGTTACCGTGCCACATCGCATTGGGCGTTTCGACGCTTCCTGAAAGCCTACGGCGCTCTCCCGGAGGACGGTCGGATCGTCGTCGATCGGAACCGCATCACCGGTGGCGGGGTCACCGCGGGCATCGACTTCGGGCTCCATCTGGCCGCGGTCCTGGCCGGCGAGGACGCCGCCAAGGTGCGTCAGCTGGTCATGGAGTACGACCCGGATCCGCCGTACATGGTCGGTACCCCAGATCGCGCCGACACGGGCACCCGCATCGGTGCGGAGCAGAGATTGGCGCCGCTGGTCGCCGCGATGGCTGCCGCCGCGGAACGGACCGTGACACCGAGAAGGGCAGATCATGCAACGAATTGAGGGCAAAACCGCCCTCATCACGGGGGGAACCAGCGGAATCGGGTTGGCCATCGCCCGGTTGTTCGTCGAGCATGGTGCGCGCGTATTCGTGACCGGGCGTGACCAGCACGCGCTGTGCCGCGTCCAGGATGAACTCGGGGAGCGGTGCACCGCGATCCGGGCCGATGTCGCCTCGGTTGGCCAGATGCGCTCCCTGGCAACGCAGATCGGTACGGCGGCGGGCGCGGTCGACATCTTCGTGGCCAATGCCGGCATTGCGTACCCGACACCGTTGGCGGAGACCGACGAGGCGCGTTACGACCAGTTGATGGACATCAACGTCAAAGGGGTCTTCTTCTCGATGCAGGCGGTTTCGCCGTTGATCCGGCGCGGGGGATCGGTCATCCTGCTGACGTCGTTTCTCAATCAGGTCGGGCGCCCGGGGCTGTCGCTGCTCTCGGCATCCAAGGCCGCCGTTCGATCCCTGGCCCGCACCTGGTCCCGCGAACTGCTTGACCGTCAAATCCGGGTGAATGCGATTTCGCCGGGCGGGATCGATACACCGCTGCAGAGCCAGGGCCGGACCGAGGCGCAAGCGCAGGCGGTACGTGATGATCTTGCGGCACGCACCCCGGTTGGACGGATGGGAACTGCGGAGGAGATCGCGCAGGCTGCCCTGTACCTGGCCAGCGACGAGTCCCGTTTTGTGCTCGGAGCGGAACTCGTCGTCGACGGCGGGATCTCACAGTTGTGAAAGCCTCGGACTCCGAGGCCGGCTACGCGTGATTGTGGCGGGCTCCGTTCGGCCGCAGGCCTCCCGAGCCTGGCGACATCAGCTCGCCGGGACGTGCATCCGCATCCGGATTATCCGGCTGGGCAGGTGGACTATCAGTGGTTCTGGCCTGTCGCCCAATGAGTCGGCATCTCGGCCGCGTCTCGTCTCGACCGCCACTCGAGTCTGGGAAGGCGTCGTCGGGTTCTCGCTGTCGGTGGCCTCCGGACCATCACGACCATCTCGAACCTGGTTGATTCTCAGAGGATTTGCTCACCGCGCCGACGTTTACTCGTGTCCTGGTGGACGAGGCGTAGGAACAGTTCGTCGACGATCGAGTGGATGCGCTCGGGCGCTACGGGTTCGAGGTCCATGAGCAGGTCGTGGCGTACCAGGTCGAAGGGCATTGCGAGCACCGCGGCCGGGATCTGTTCCAGGTCGATCTCGCCGCGGTCGTCGGCACGCTGGTAGATGGTCCGGATGAGCGCGAGCCGTTGCTCGCCCAGGATCCGGTCGCGTACCTGGGTGGGGGTAAGTCCGCTGCCGGCCATCAGCCCGGAGAAGACGGTAGCTGCGGTGATGGCGAAGAACGCAGCACGGGCCCGGCCCATGCCTGTCAGCGTGGCGATCAGATCACCGCGCAGGCTACCGGTGTCGGGGATCTCGACCGGGTGGCTGGTGCGGTAATGCTCGAGCGCGGCAAGCACCAGCTCGTCCTTGTTGGCCCAGCGGCGGTACAGCACGGCGACCCCGGTACGGGCTCGTGCGGCGATGGACTCCATGGTCAGCTTCGCGAAGCCGACCTCAACCAGCTCGTCCCACGCCGCGTCCAGCAGCGCGGCCTCAAGTTCGGGCCCTCGTCTGCGCTGGCGGGCAGGCGTGGGGACGGGGGTGATCACAGCCCCCAGTATAGGGAAGATTTGCGTTCCTTATCGACTCGCCCTATTCTTAATACGAGATGATTGTCTCTCTTATATTGGCCGGGTGGGCGGCGCCCGCAGCGATTCGGAGAGGGCGGGAATGAGCATGGGGATCGCAACCGAGACTGGTGGGCGTTCGATCTTCTTCACCGATCCGGTCATGAACTCGATGACACGGGCAATGCTCGGGCGGGTGTACACCGGCGCGGCGGACACCGGTGAGACGTTAGCGACGATCGACCGCATCACCGACGGCAACCTCGCGTCGTGGGCACACGAGTGGGAGGCGACCGCCGACCGTGTCGCCGCGATCGGCGACGACTGCGTGCGAAAGGGCCATCGGATCAGCGGCCGTAACGCGCTCCTCCGCGCGGCAACCTACTACGCGACGTGCGTGGTGGTGGCCGACGGGTGCACGGGCCCCGACCTCGTGCGGGCACGCACTTTCGCCGCCTACCGCCGGTGCTGGGAGCAGTACCTCGGCCTGCTGGACAACCCGCCCCAGCCGCTGGAAATCCCCTACGAGAACACCACTATGCCCGGCTGGTTCTTCCCCGCGCCCGGCGAGGGCCCGAAGCCGACGCTGGTGATGGTCAACGGTGCCGACGGCGCGGCGAGTTACCTGTGGCCTGGCTACGGCTCCGAGGCGTCGGCCCGTGGCTACCACGTCGTGGTGTTCGACGGGCCAGGGCAGCAGCGCATGCTCTTCGAACGAGGCATCGGGTTCCGGCCCGATTTCGAACACGTCCTCTCACCGGTCGTCGACGCAACGCTCCGGCTACCGGGCGTGGACCCGCAGCGCCTCGCCCTCTATGCGGTCAGCCAGGGCGGGTATTGGGCCCCGCGCGCCCTGGCCTTCGAGCACCGCTTCACGGCCGCGGTCATCGACGGCGGGGTGGTCAACGTGTCCGAAGCCTGGCAGGCGATGCTCTCCCCCGAGCTGGGCGAGCTGCTCGCGGGTGGCGAGCGGGACGCCTTCGACGCGGCGATCGAGCAGCTCCCGGCCAACGTCAAACGGACCTTCGCCTGGCGAGCCAAGCCCTACGGCTACGTAAGCTTCTTCGATACCTTTCGCGAGTCCGCGCGTTACCAGATCACTCCCGAACTCGCCGCACAGATCACCACACCGGTACTCATCGCCGACCCCGACGAAGAGGGGTACTTCGCCGGCCAGCCCCAGCGCCTCTACGACATGATCCCGAACGAGAAGACCCTCGTCCGCTTCACCGCCGCCGAAGGAGCTGCCGGACATTGCGAGCCGATGGCCCGGTCGTTGGCTGCCCAACGGTTCTTCGACTACCTCGACGACCACCTCGACGCCACCGGCTCCTGAGAGCACCCCGGTGCTTTACCGATCCATAGGATTTGACGGTATCTCCGGTGCTTGCCGTTCGCGAGCTCACGCCCCGGGCTCCGACTGTCGGTTTGGCGTAAACCTCGCGGTGATCGGCAAATCCGCCGCTGGCCGGACCGCCCCCTCGATCGCAGACTTGGGTTCATGACATTCCCGAATCCGGTATCCCCTTCTAAGGGAGCCGTCGCCGATAATGCTGACCTATTGACGCTGCCCGGTACGCCGTTGGCCACGGCGGCCCTGGAACTCGTACAAGCCGCGGAGTCGCCGGCCATCGCCAATCACAGCGTGCGTAGCTTCCTGTTCGCACGGTTGCTCGCCCCGTGCATCGGACTCGTCGCGGGCAGTGACTTCGATGAAGAATTGCTCTACCTCTCGTGCGTCTTGCATGACGTCGGCCTGTCCCCATTGGCGAAGGGCGACACTCGATTCGAGGTGGACGGCGCCGACCGGGCCGCCGAGTTCCTCACCGGGCACGGTTTGGAGGCTCGGAAGGTTGATGCCGTGTGGGAGGCCATTGCACTGCACAACACGGCCGTCATACCTGAACGGATGGGTGCGCTGACGTCACTGACCTATCAGGGCATCGCTATCGACTTCGGCGGAGTGCTCGGTCTGCCGGATTCGCACGGGGAGGCGGTGACCGCGCAGATCGGCGCCGCTATTCACCACGTCTATCCCCGATTCAACATGGCGACGTCAGTCTTGGACGCGGTCGCCGGGCATGCCGCCATGAACCCGGAGAACGCCCCGCGCTATCACCCGCCGGGTGAGATTCTCCGGGAGAGAAGCGAATTCGGGACCACCTACGTCGAGGAGCTCATCGCCGATGGCGGTTCGCGTTGGGGCAACTGAGTTTCATTGACTTCATCGAGACGGCTTCTGCCGCGACGATCGAGTGATGAAGAAAGATTCCGGACTCCGGAAGAATGGAAGTAACGATGAAAGGAAGCAGCTGCATGTCCACCGTCGAGTTCATTGACACTCCCGGCTACGGAGAAGTCACTCGTTCCCGGTACAGCTACAGTCAGGCGCTCCGTGTCGGGGACCGAGTCGAGATCTCCGGTCAGGGTGGATGGGACGACGACCAGGTCGTCTCCGCGGACTCCCTGGAGGAGGAGATCGACCTGGCCTTCGGAAACGTCGAAAGGACTCTTGAGGCGGCGGGGGCGACCTGGCACGACGTAGTGAGTGTCAAGACATATCACGTCCCGAGTCGTGAGGACTCCATCGGCGACGACCACATGGCTGCGGTCGTAGACCAATTCCGCAAGCGTGCCGGAAAGCACCTGCCGTTGTGGACCGCGCTCGGGGTGAAGGCGCTGGGGATGCCCGAGATGCGCATCGAGGTCGAAGTGGTCGCCATCATCGGGTCTGGGGGCTGACGGCGGGAGCTGAGCAGGGGCTGTCCCGATCGCTGGGGCGGCCCCTGAACTCCCCGATACTCAGAATGTGCGACGGTCGGTCCGTCTTGGATGGCGGCGGCGGGGCGCCGATCGCTACGCGGAGCAGCTCAGACGGCCGCGGTGTCGGGAACGCACGTGAACGTTCGGCGATACCCGGTCGGTGTGGTCGCCAGACTCCGGCGAAAGTGGAGCCGAAGATTGGCGGCTGATCCCAACCCGGAGTCCCGGGCGACACGGTCAACCGAATAATCGGTCGTTTCAAGCAGTTCGCGCGCGGAGGTGATGCGTGCATTCAGCAGCCACTGGAACGGGGTGGTTCCAGTCTCTTCGGCGAAGCGGCGCATAAAAGTCCGCATCGACATCCGGGCATGTCTGGCCATCTCCGAAGCGCCGATGGGATCGGCCAAATGACCCAACGCCCAAGCCCGGGTAGCGGCCAATGAAGCATCACCGGCGATGGCTACCGCGGCGGGAACGTACTGTGCCTGGCCGCCATCGCGATGCGGCGCGGCGACCAACGTGCGGGCCACCCGATTGGCGGTCGCCGCCCCGAGATCCCGCATCACGATGTGCAAACACATGTCGATTCCGCAGCACATTCCGGCAGACGTGAGGATATTGCCGTTGTCGACGTAAAGCACGTCTCGGTCGAGGTGCACCGATGGAAACCGCGCCTCGAACTCCTTCATATGCTGCCAATGCGTGGTCGCGCGTCGGCCGTCGAGAACGCCGGCGGCGCCCAGGGCAAACGCTCCGGTGCAGATCGACGCCACTCTGGTGCCCCGCTCGACCTCGGCTGCCAATGCGTCGAGTACCGCGGTGGGGACGGGGCGATCTACCGGCTCGTATCCCGGAACAATGACGGTGTCCGCCTCGGCTATGGCCTCAAGACCGTGGTCGATCGCCAATGTCAGACCGGATGCGGTCTGGACGCGGTCAGCCACGCCGCAGACACGCAGCTCATAGGGCACGTCAGGGTCGATCCCGAAGACGTCCATCGGAATCGCTAGGTCCAGTGCGGTGACGCCGTCCAGGGCCACAACGGCAATGAGGTGATTGTCCATCGGTAACCGATCCTGCCCGGCCCTCGACGTCTTGGCCAGTGGCAGTTATGCCATGGAACATCAGGATCTGGCCATCGTGTGCGTGGTCGCATTAGCGGCCCCGGGGCGGTGACTTCGTCGACCGATCCGGCCCCTTCGTCCATGCCGCCGGTCCCACTTGCGGTACGGACGGATCCGAGGGTTCTGCTGTCTATACCAACCATGGCACCCCATATGGAGCCAAAATGCCCGCCATGCCTGTGAGTGCGGATCGGTCGCGAAAGAATGCGGTCTCGGATCTCAACGCCCATCGCTTGAGGGCTTGAATGGAGCCCATGCGATCACACACGCTGATGTCGTTGCTCTGCGCGGCCCTGCTGCTGGCCCCCCCGGCCGGGGCCGACGACGCGTCCCCCCTGTCCGACCTGGTCGACGCTGCCGCCCAGCGACTCCAGGTCGCCGATGACGTGGCGGCCGTCAAATGGCGGACCGGGGGCGCCATTGAGGACCCGGCCCGGGTCCAGCAGCAACTGTCGAAACTGGCCGACGACGCGGTCAAAGACGGCCTCGACCCCGACTATGTGCGCCGGGTCTTCACCGACCAGATCGGCGCCACCGAAGCCGTCGAGCACTACCGATTCGGCCAGTGGAAACTGAACCCGGCCGCCGCGCCGGCGACCGCTCCAGACCTGGCGGCATCGCGGACCCGCATCGACGGCTTCAACCACGTCATGCTCACCCAGATCGGCCTGCACTGGCAGCAACTGCATTCACCCGAGTGCGTCGCCCAACGCGATCAGGCAACACAATTCGTCAGCGACGCAAGGCAATTCGACGAGTTCTACCGCCAGGCGCTGTCGTCGGCGGCCCGGGACTACTGCGCCGGATAGCTCAGCGACCCGGCTTGCGCAGCCGCAACCGGGCCATCGACTGCCCACTGGGTCGACGGATGACCCGCCGCACGCCAGGGCGGCGGCCCGGCTGCGCACGGCGAATCGCCCGTCGCGCGGCCCGGCGCTCCCGGGGGGCGTCTTCCCACGCCTCCGGGTGTGCGGCAACCCAACGCTGACTGCGGACCGAGAACGGAATGGTGCACAGGTAAGCCCCGATCAGCACCAGCACCAGCACGTAGGGAAACAGGAACGCGGCCGCGGCTACCAGCGCCAGTACCGCCAGCAGCACCGCGGCCAGGTGCGGCGGCACCGACACGGCGTGCATCTTGCGCATCGGGATTCGGCTGACCAACAGCATCGAGGTGCCCACCACCCAGGCGCAGGTGAACCACTGCGAGGTCCACCACCCGTCGCCGAACTGCAGTTGGGCGGCCAGTAGGCCCATCAGTGTGATGGCCCCGGCCGGGGCGGGCATCCCGACGAAGAATTCCCGCGTGTAGGCGGGCAGCGTGGCGTCGTCGAGCAGCGTGTTGAACCGGGCCAGCCGCAGCACCACACACACCGCGTACAGCAGCACCACGATCCAGCCCGCGGGCTGCGTCGACAGCAGCGTCACGTAGATCACCACCGCGGGCGCCACCCCGAAGTCGACGGCGTCGGCCAGTGAATCGATCTCGGCGCCCATCCGCGACTCCGCGTCCAGGATGCGGGCCACCCGGCCGTCCAGACCGTCGAGGATGGCGGCCGCCGCGATCAACGCCATCGCGACGTGCGCCTGGCCATCCAAGGCGTATTTGATCGACGTCAGGCCGGCGCAGATAGCCAGTACCGTCATCGAACTCGGCAGGATGTGCAGGCCCACCGGGCCTCTGGTGCGGGCCTGCTGGGCGGGAGTCGTCATGACAGGTCGGCCAGGACGGTCTCGCCGGCGACCATGCGCTGGCCGACGCCGACCAGCGGCTGCGTCCCGACCGGCAGGTAGACGTCGAGGCGGGAACCGAAGCGGATTAGGCCGTAGGTGTCACCGATCGCCAGATGATCACCGGGGCGGGCTTCGCAGAGGATGCGCCGTGCCACCAGCCCGGCGACCTGGACGGCGATCACCTCGGCGCCGCCGGCGGTGCGGATCCGCAGGCTGTTGCGCTCGTTGTCTTCGGCGGCTTCGGTGCGGTCCGCGGACCCGAACCGGCCGGCCCGGTGCAGCACCTCGATCACCTCGCCGCCGATTGGAGCTCGTTGCACGTGGGCGTCGAACACGGACATGAAGATGCTGACCCGCGGCAACGGGGTGTCGGGCAGGTCCAGCTCCGGCGGTGGAGGTGCCGAGTCGACCAAGCAGACCACGCCATCGGCGGGGGCCACCACCACACCGGGGCGAGTCGGTGGCACCCGATGCGGATGCCGGAAGAACCCGGCGCAGGCACCCGCAGCCAGCAGCCCGGCGCCGCGCAGCCACCGCTGCTTTCGGCCCAATAGCGCCACTCCCAGCGCACTGCCGACGAACGGCAGCCCGGCGCTGTGCATCGGCGGCACCGTCGAGCGCACCAGCTCGATCAGGTGCCGAAGACCGCCGGGATCATCTGCTGCGCGGGGGCGTCTGGCCATTGGGTCATCTTAGAAGCTGCGGTCTTTATGCGGCGGTCCCAGCTTCGGCTCTCCTTCGTCGAGCCTTGTGAACCGCCGTCTCTATGCGGTCAGGTCCCAGACTTCCACCTCGGTGCCCACCGGCAGCTCGGTCACCTCGTCGGCGATGTCCAGGAGGCAGTTGGCCGAAGCCAGGTAGCGCAGATGGTGCGAAGCCGGCGGCCCATAGTTGGTGACCGTCCCGGTTTCGTAGTCGAGCAGCCCGCGCCGGAACTGCCGCTTGCCGGCCGGTGAGACCAGTTTCTCGCTCAGTACCGCGGTGCGGCGCGGGCGATCTGGCTTGGACAGGCCCATCGCGCGGCGCAGCGCGGGCCGGACGAAGACCTCGAAGGACACCTGGGCGCTGACCGGGTTGCCCGGCAGCGTGATGATGGCTGCGTCGCCGACGCGGCCGATGCCCTGCGGCATCCCGGGCTGCATCGCCACCTTGACGAAGTGCACGCCCTGGTCGCCGTCGCGGCCGAAGACATCCTTGACCACCTCGTAGGCGCCCGCGCTGACCCCGCCGCTGGTGATGACCAGATCCACCGCCCCGTCCCGTACGCCGTAGCGGTCGAGGACGTCGGTGAACGCGGCGGTGTCGTCGGCGACCGTCACGGCGGCCACCACCTCGGCGCCGGCGTCACGTGCCGCGGCCGACAGCATCACCCCGTTGGATTCATAGATCTGGCCGGGCGCCAGCGGAGTACCGGGTTTGATCAGTTCGGAACCGGTGGAGATCACCAGCACTCGTTGCCGGGGCCGCACCGTCAGCTCGGCCAGACCCAGCGCGGAGGCCAGGCCGGCTGCCGGCGCACTGACGAGTTGCCCAGCCCAGAGCACGGTGGCGCCCTCGGCGACGTCGCCACCGGCCCGACGGATGTGGCGGCCCTTGGCGGTGGCGGCGCTGATCTGGACCACGTCGATGCCGCCGTCGGTGGCCTCGACGGGAATCACCCCGTCGGCGCCGTACGGGACCGGCGCCCCGGTCATGATGCGGTGCGCGGTTCCCGGTGTCAGCGTGGGAATATCGGTGCGTCCGGCCGGAATATCTTCGGTGACAGGCAAACTCACCGGCGATTCGGGTGTCGCGGTGGCGATGTCGTCGGCGAGCACGGCGTAGCCGTCCATCCCGGAGTTGTCGAAGACCGGCAGCGATATCGGTGCGATCACGTCTGCGGCCAGTACCAGGCCCTCGGCATCGGCCAGTGCGACCGTGACCGGTGGTCGGGCCTGGATCAGGTCGGTGACGGCCCGTTGGTGCTCTTCGACGGATCGCATCCCGACAGTCTGACTCAGACCGGGAAGGTGATTCCTGTCAGCTCCTGCGAGACCGCCCACAACCGCTGCTGCAACTCGACTTCGTGCGCGTGCTTGCTGGCGTCCACCAGCTTGGGATATCCGCGCTGCTCACCGATGCCGCTGGGACCGTAATACTGCCCGCCGGTCACCTCTGGGTCGGTGGCGGCACGCAGCGTGGGCAATGCGCCCATCGCCGCACTCTGCACGACCAGGGGCATCAGCAAGCGGTCTGCGGGACGCAGTAAGGGCGGCAGGTGCCGGGTCAGTTCGGTGTTGGCGGTGCCGGGGTGCGCGGCGACGGCGATGGTCGAGCGGCGTTTGGCGGCCAGCCGACGCTGCAGCTCGTAGGTGAACATCAAGTTGGCCAGCTTGGACTGCCCGTAGGCGGAGATCCGGTTGTAGCCGTGTTCCCATTGCAGGTCGTCGAAGTGGATCGCGGCCATGATCCGGTGCGCCATGCTGCTGACGGTCACCACGCGGGAACCCTTGACCCGCATCATCTTGGGCAGCAGCAGGCCGGTCAGCGCGAAGTGCCCTAGATGGTTGACGCCGAACTGCAGCTCGAAACCGTCGACGGTGGTCTGCTTGGGGGTGTACATGACGCCGGCGTTGTTGATCAGCAGATCGATGCGGGGATGGGCGATGCTGATGGCCTCGGCGGCTTCGCGGACCGACGCCAGCGAACTCAGATCGAGTTCTTGGATTTCGACGGCGGCCTCCGGGTGGGCCTTGGTGATCCGCTCTGCAGCCGCGGTGCCCTTGTCCAGGTCGCGCACCGCCAGCACCACCAGTGCGCCGTGCCCGACGAGTATCTCCGCGGTGTGATAGCCGATTCCGGTGTTGGAGCCGGTGATTACCGCGACGCGGCCGGTTTGATCGGGCACGTCGTCCGCAGCCCACCTGTCCCGGCTACTCATGTGACAAACGATACTCAGGTGACGCATCGTGCGCCGGTTGGTTTTTCGCCGGTCGTGCGGTCGACGGTGCGGCGGGGCCTGCGTCCTGACATCCTCTCCTACATGGCGCAGCATGCAGACGGGTCCCCGGCGATCAGCCTGGTCGACCCCACCAATAAGCCCAGCTCCCGCGCGCCCTTGGTCTGGGCGCTGGTCGGTGCGGTGCCCTGGCTGTTTCTGGCGCTGTTGCAGCTGGGTTGGGTGGTCGCCGACGAGCGGCTGGCCTGGTTGCACGGCGCCGCTCTCGCGGTCACCGCATTGGGCCTGTTGGTGTCGGCGGTGATCGCGCCGCTGTGGCGCTACCGGGTGCACCGCTGGGACGTCAGTGACCAGGCGGTCTACACCCGCACCGGGTGGTTGGTGCAGGAGCGCCGGATCGCGCCGATCTCGCGGGTGCAGACCGTCGACACCTATCGGGGACCGCTGGACCGGCTGCTGGGGTTGGCCAATGTGCGGGTCACCACTGCGTCGTCGGCGGGCGCGGTGCACATCGTGGCGTTGGATGCCGCCGTCGCCGACCGGATCGTGGCGCAGTTGACCGACATCGCGGCCTTGGGTGCCGAGGACGCTACGTGAGCACCGCCGAGCCGGCGCCTGGCAGCGGCTTCGCCGCTGGTACCCAGGGCTGAGCCGATCAGTGCCCAGCTGTACGCGGCGCTGACGTCGTCGAGGTTATCTGACCGTGCAAGTGGCGAGGAAACGCAGCAGTCCCGTCGCTTCGTCGGTAGAGAACAGGGCGTCCAGCTCGTCGTTGAGTTCCAGGCGTCGTGCGAACGGAATCGAGATGAGGTCATAGCCGTTGGACATCAGCTCACCCGTCATCATCAGCCGGGCTGTGCGCTTGTTCCCGTCGAAGTAGAACTGCCGCCGCGTCGCCGAGGCGAAATAGAGCAGCGCCCGCTCACGTGCGTCGCTGACACCGTCGAGGTAGGTGATCAGGTCCTCGAAGTGTTCGCGCAGGGCGCTACCGCCCGCACCGTGCGGTGTCCCTTCCACGGCGCCGCCGTTGGACAGGTTGACGGTGCCTCCGCCGGTGACACGGCCTTCGCCGCGGAAGTGCCCAGACTCGATGGCCTCGCGCGCAGCGACCAAGCCGTGCAACTCGTCGCTGATGGCCTTGGTGAGTGCGAACTGCCCGGAACCGACCAGTTCGTCGAGTCGGTTGTACGCCTCGCTCAACGCCAGGATCTGCTCCGCGTCTGCGGTCCGATGGCCGCCTACAGTCACGTTTTCCAGCAGCGTGCGCACTTCCGGGAGGGTGAAGTTGTTGCCTTCCAACGCTGCGGTATTCCAGATCAGGTCCGGCAACTGCGCACGAAACCGGTGGCGTGAGCGTTCGGTGGTCGATGTGGGGATGCGGGATACGTCGAAGGTGTCCCAGGTGATCCCTGTTTCCTGATGTTGCTCTACGGATTCGCGCCTGGACTGGACCACTTCTACTCCGCGGTGTCGCCGCTTGGAGTACCGGTCACCGCTGGGCGCCCAGTTCGTCACCATCCCTCGACTTCCTCCAGTGCCGCCTGCGCGACGGCTCCTCCCTGGGCGATGCAGTCCAGCATGAGCTGCATCGGTGCCGCGTACGTGACGATCCCGACTGTGAAGGTGTTGACAAATAGTGCGGAGTTCGCGTGCAGGACGGCGACGGTGGCGCGTTTGCGGCGCGTGGTCCGTTCCAGGGGGCTGTCGGTGAGCAACTGCGCTGCGCGTCGTGGATCTTCTGTCCACAGAATGGTCGTCGCGGGAGCGCTCTCGCGCGGGGCCGGAAGGGTCAGGCCTGCCGCTCCAGAGACCGCCCACTGTCCTCGGGTCGCATCTCCGGCAGAGGCGACGTGACCCATGCTGATATCGCCAGTGAACAGCACGACGTCAGAGTGCAGAAGCGGAGATGCGTACTGTGCAGCGGTGCGCAGCAGCGACACTGGGTCGGATGAGGCCGCGAAGCGGATCAGGCGTTTCTGCCACTGCGTCAGCACCTCATCGTCGTCTTCGGGGTAACCGGCTTCGAACATCGCTCGTACGGCTCTCGCTGCGTCGAGGCTGCTACTCGGTCGTGCCGCGAAGTCGAGTTCGAAGCCGCAGGCCAGTGCGATCTCGGTGAGCGTGCCAGCTGTCGGGTCGACGCGGCCGGCGAGGACACGGGACATGGTCGACTGGGAGATGCCCGCCCGGCGTGACACCTGATTCGGGCTGAGGCCCGTTTCAGATATCCATTCACGCACGACGTCGGACAAGCGTTCCATATACGGATACTAGCATTAGGTGCATCCGTTTGTGGATAGATTGCACAACGGTCGCACCCGTAACGCAGCCGTGCCGCCTCGCCCAGGCGTCGGGCAATATTTGCGGCTACGGTTCCAAGCGGGGCGCGGAGCCCCAACCGCGAATTTCTAGGGGTGGGGCACGGAGGGGGCGAATGACCGACAAGAACCGCGCTGACCAGTGGCGACGTCTCAGCCCCCGGATGCTGCTGGTGCATCCGCTGCACGAGGCGCTGCGGGAGCTGCCGTTGCTGATCGCCGTGGTGGTGTTCGGTTCGGCCACCGACAACCGGGTCTGGTTGGTGGTCATGGTGTGGGTGATCGCCGTGGTGGGCGTGACGCGCTGGTTCACCACCACCTATCGCATCGAACCCGATCCGGAGAACGGCCGGGTGCAGCTGCGCTCCGGGCTGCTGCGCCGAAACCTTCTTTCGGTGCCGCGCAACAGGATTCGTTCGGTGGAGACTGACGCTCGATTGTTGCACCGGCTACTGGGCCTGACGGTGCTGCGGGTCAGCACCGGCCAGCACGCCGCAGGTGACGGGGCGTTCGAACTCAATGCCGTTGAGAGCAGCCAGGTTCCACAGCTGCGAAAGATCCTTCTGGCGCATACCGGCCAGCCTGCCCGCGCGCCGGCCCAATCGGTCAAGCCGAAGGTGCTGGCAAGATGGCGGCCGTCCTGGTTGCGCTACAGCCCGTTGAGCTTGTCCGGGCTGCTCACGATCGGGGCGGCCGGCGGCGCGTTGCTGCAGAGCGGGGCCTGGGCGGCGCTGCAGGATTCGCCGATGAGCCGGGCGTGGCTGGATGCCGCGCAGCGGTTGGGCAGGCAGCAGAGCGTGGCGGTGATGGTCGCGGTGCTGCTGGTGGCCGCGGTGCTGCTGGCAGTGCTGAGATCGCTGCTGACCTACGGAAACCTGGTGTTGTCGCGCAGTTCCGGGCAGGCCGGTGACGTGCTGGCGTTGAGCTACGGGTTGCTGCGGGTGCGCGAACACAACTACGACATGCGCCGGCTGCGCGGTGGAACACTGCGGCGTCCGCTGCTGGTGCGGCTGTTCGGCGGGGCGCGGCTGGACGCGGCGATGACCGGGGTCAACGGCGAAGGGGAGTCCTCGATCCTGTTGCCGCCGTGCCCGAAAGCCACCGCCGAGGGCGTGCTGACCGGGCTGGTGGCCGACCCGGTGGTGGTTTCCGGGCCGCTGCGCCGGCACGGTCCGGCGGCGACGCGCCGGCGCTGGACCCGGGCGATGCTGCTGCCGATGGCTTTCGGGGCCGGGCTGGCTATCACGGGGGCTGTGGGCGCGGCGCCGGTGTGGGGCTGGCCGGTGTGGGCGGCGCTGACGGCTGGCGCCGCCGTGCTGGCCGCCGACCGGGCACGCGCCCTGGGACACCGCGTCGACGCCCGGTGGCTCACCGCCCGCACCGGCAGCTGGGAGCAGCGCCGCTATGCCATCTCCACCGACGGCATCATCGGCTGGACGGTGCGCCAGAGCTGGTTCCAGCGTCGCGCCGGGGTGGCCACGCTGATCGCGGCCACCGCCGCCGGGGTCAAGGCCTACCGGGTGATCGACGTGCCGGAGTCCTGGGCGTGGTCGGTGGCCGCGCGGGCCTCACCGTGGGTGGCGCACAGCGCGTGGGCGCGACACGGCTGACCGGTCGATAGACCGCGGCCGGCGCGGCTCGCTGCGCGGTTAGGGCGTGCCGTCGGGGCCAGGGTTGCCGGGGACGGCGTTGCCGATCCCGTAGGTGAGTGCGTTGCCGCCGCCACCTCCGGCGCCGCCGGCAGTCGCGCCGTCACCGCCTGCTCCGCCGTCGCCTCCGACCGCGTCTTGGGTCGACGTGGTGTTGGAGATGACTGCCTGGCCGCCGCCGCCGCCGTCGCCGCCTTGCCCGGTACTGCTGTCGGCCCCGGTACCACCGTCGCCGCCGATGGCCTTGCCCGTCCCGGTGGTGTACGCGTAGCCGCCGCTGCCGCCGTTGCCGCCGCCGGCCGCGCCACTGGCACCGGCTCCGCCGTGGCCGCCGAGAGCGTCCCACGTCGACGCACTGTAGATTTCCGCGAACCCGCCGTTGCCGCCGTTGCCGCCCACACCGGCCCCGCCGTCACCGCCGGCCGCCCCATCGGCAGCGATCGCCTTACCGGTCCCGTAGGTGGTCGCGGTGCCGCCGCTGCCTCCGTTGCCGCCGCCACCGGCACCGCTGCCGCCGGCTCCGGCGTGGCCGCCGAGGGCGTCTTGGGTCGACGCGCTGTTGTCGATGTACGCGCTGCCGCCGTTGCCGCCGTTGCCGCCGCCACCGTCACCGCCGTCGGCGCCGGCCGCCCCATCGCCGCCGACGGCCCTGCCGGTCCCGCCGGCGGTCGCGTTGCCGCCGTTGCCGCCGTTGCCGCCGCCGGTAGTACCGCTGCCGCCGGCTCCGGCGTTGCCGCCGAGGGCGTCCTGCGGCGATGCGGCGCTGTCGGTGTACGCGTAGCCGCCGCTGCCGCCGTTACCGCCGACACCGGCACTTCCGTGTGCGCCGGCCGTCCCGTCGCCGCCGACGGCTTTCCCGGTCCCTTGCGTGTACGCATTGCCGCCGTAGCCGCCGTTGCCTCCGGTCGCACCGCTACCGGCGGCTCCGGCCTGGCCGCCGACTGCGTCTTGGGTCGACGCGTTGTTGTAGACGGACGCGCCGCCGCCGTTGCCGCCGTTGCCGCCGGTTCCGGTGCCGCCGTCGGCGCCGGCGGCCCCGTCAGCGGCGATGGCCTTGCCGGTCCCGTGGGTGGCTGCGCTGCCGCCGTTGCCGCCGTTGCCTCCGCCGGCGGCACCACTACCGGCGGTTCCGGCTTGTCCGCCGAGGGCGTCTTGGGTCGACGTGTTGTTGTTGATGTTCGCGGTGCCGCCGTTGCCGCCGTTGCCGCCGGTTCCGGTGCCGCCGTCGGCGCCGGCGGCCCCGTCGCCGGCGATGGCCTTGCCGCTTCCGTAGTTGTACGCGGTGCCGCCGTTGCCGCCGTTGCCGCCGCCGGTCGCGCCGCTGGCGCCGGCCCCGCCGTTACCGCCGAGGGAGTCTTGGGTCGACGTGTTGTTGTTGATGTTCGCGGTGCCGCCGTTGCCGCCGTTGCCGCCGGTTCCGGTGCCGCCGTCGGCGCCGGCGGCCCCGTCAGCGGCGATGGCCTTGCCGGTCCCGTGGGTGGCTGCGCTGCCGCCGCTTCCGCCGTTGCCTCCGCCGGCCGCGCCGTTACCGCCGGCTCCGGCGTGGCCGCCGAGGGCGTCTTGGGTCGACGCGACGTTGTTGACGGTCGCGTTGCCGCCGTTGCCGCCGTTGCCGCCGATGCCCGCGCCGCCGCCGGCACCGGCACCCCCGTCGCCGCCGGTGGCCTTGCCGATCCCGGCGGTGTACGCGGCGCCGCCGTTTCCGCCGTTGCCGCCGCCGGTCGCGCCGCTGGCGCCGGCCCCGCCGTTACCGCCGAGGGAGTCTCGGGCCGACGTGTTGTTGGCGATATTCGCAGCGCCGCCGTTGCCGCCGTTGCCGCCTGTTCCGGTGCCGCCGTCGGCGCCGGCCGCCCCGTCGGCGGCGATGGCCTTGCCGGACCCGGCGGTGGCCGCGCTGCCGCCGCTTCCGCCGTTGCCTCCGCCGGCCGCGCCGTTACCGGCGGCTCCGGCCTGGCCGCCGAGGGCGTCCTGTGTCGACGCGACGTTGTTGACGACCGCGCTGCCGCCGTTGCCGCCGTTGCCGCCGGTTCCGGTGCCGCCGTCGGCGCCGGCCGCCCCGTCGGCGGCGATGGCCCTGCCGGTCCCGACGGTGTACGCGTCGCCACCGTCGCCGCCGTTGCCGCCGCCGGAAGCGCCGGTACCGGCAGTCCCGGCCTGGCCGCCGAGGGCGTCCTGGGTCGACGCGACGTTGACGACGTGCGCGTAGCTGCCGTTGCCGCCGTCGCCGCCTTTTCCGGTGGTGCTGTCGCCGCCGGCCGCGCCGTCACCGGCGGCGGCCTTGCCGGTCCCGGCGGTGATCGCGTGGCCGCCGTCGCCGCCGTTTCCGCCGCCGGCCGCACCGCCTCCACCAACCCCGCCGTCGCCGCCGACGATGTCCTGCGTCGACGCGCTGTCAGTGATCTGCACGTCGCCGCCATGACCGCCGTTTCCGCCGGTACCGATACCACCGGCGCCGCCGTTGCCACCATTGCCGGCCTGGGGATGACCGTCACCTCCCGAGGCGCCGTTGCCGCCGTTGCCGCCGCGTACTCCGGTGGCGGTGCTGGTGTTGCCGACGGTTCCGGCCGTGCCGTCGGTGCCACCGGTGCCGCCGGTGCCGTGCAGACCCGCGGTACCGCCACCACCGGCCGCGGCGCTACCGGCATCACCGCCGTCACCACCGGCCCCGTCGACCCCGCCGGAACCGGCTTTGCCCCACTGCCCCGCGGCGCCGTTGCCGCCGCTGCCCGGTGTTCC
The DNA here is from genome assembly GCA_024758765.1 of Mycobacterium sp. SVM_VP21. NCBI lineage: Bacteria > Bacillati > Actinomycetota > Actinomycetes > Mycobacteriales > Mycobacteriaceae > Mycobacterium > Mycobacterium cavoris. Next base: position 1,266,252 of record CP101406.1, on the reverse strand, counting down.
GGCGTCACCACCGTGACCGCCGTCGCCGCCGTCACCGTTGACACCGACGTGCCCGGTCGTCGTCGCACCGCCGTTGCCGCCGTTGCCGCCGTTACCGCCGGTGCCGCCGGCTACGCTGCCACCGTCCTGGCCGCGGCCGTTGTTGACCCCGGCCACACCGTTGGCGCCGTCACCACCGATACCGCCGTTGGCTCCGTCGCCGCCGGCGCCGCCGGCGCCGCCATCGCCGCCGTCCCCGGAGATGCTGCCGCCGGCCCCGCCGTTGCCGCCCAGACCACCACTGCCACCGGCACCACTGAGGGCATCGACACCACTGCCGCCGGCCCCGCCGTTGCCGCCGTTGCCCCGGCTGCCGCCGTCACCGCCGGTGCCTCCGTTGCCCCCGGAGGCACCGGGTGCCGCGTTGGCGTCGTTGGCCGCGTCGTAGCCGCGTCCGCCGTCACCGCCGTTGCCCATCACGCCGGCTGGGCTACTGCCCGCGCCTCCATCGGTGCCATGGGTCGAACCCGCGCCGCCGAGACCACCTGTCCCGCCGGTGCCGCTGTTGCCTCCATTGCCGCCGTCACCGCCATCGGGATTCGCAGCGGTACCTGCCGCGCCAGAACCGCCATCGCCGGGTGTACCGCCGCCACCGCCGAGGCCACCAGTTCCGCCGACACCCTGGAGCCCGACCCCACCGAACAGGCCTCGGCCACCGCCAGCACCACCGGTGCCGCCGGCGCCACCGGAACCACCGTCGCCGCCGTTGCCGCCGGCTTGACCGTCCCCGGAGCCGGTGACAAACGAGCCGTCCGCCCCTGTGACGCCGTCGCCACCGTTACCGCCCGCGCCGCCGGAACCACCGGCGCCGCCCGCGCCGCCGACACCCCAGAACCAGCTGGCTCGGCCCCCGGCGCCGCCATTGCCGCCGGCGCCACCGGCCAGCCCGCCCACACCGGAGTCCCCGGCGGCCTGGCCACTTCCACCATCACCGCCGGTCATCCCGGCCCCACCCGCGCCACCGGCACCGCCATCGCCGAATAGCCAGCCACCGGCACCGCCGGTTCCACCGTTACCGGCGACGCCGGCGTTGTCCACGGCGTCTAAGCCGGTGCCACCGTCGCCGCCGTTGCCGAACATGCCGGCCATCCCGCCGGTGCCCCCGCTGACACCGAGGCCGCCGTCGCCGAACCAGAAGCCGCCATCACCGAGATCACCGAACCATCCGGTCGAGCCGAACAGTGAAGTGTTGGCCCCGTCGAATTCGTCGATGCCGTTGCCGATCAGATCCCGGCCGAACAGCCACACTGAGGGTTCGTTGAGCAGATCCAGCCACCAGGTGTTGGCGGGATCGGCGATCAGCGCCTCGACCTGCGCATGCAGATCGGCCATCCAGTCGGTCTCCGGCGCCGGCAGGGCATCGAACGATAAGGTCTCGGCCGGGGGAGTCCAGGCCGGCGCATCCAGCCACGTCCACGCGGTCGGGTCGAAGAGGTCATCGAGAAAATCGGCGCGGGCCACCGGCGCACCGGTGGTCAGCGGCGCCATCCCGAACGCCAGAAATGCCCCCAGCGTTGCCGACGCGCCGATCATCCGACGACGTCCACGCCCCCGATTCGAACGGCCAGCGCTCATGGAACCCACCCCGATCCTCGTGAAATACCCGGAATCTTCTGAGTACAAGCCAAGCGGAGTCCGGATCGATCCTCTACAGGGTTTTCCCTTGCATTGGGCAGCTCGCGGATTGTGGGATACCACTTGCTCGACAGTGCGAATTGGTTGGTAATACCGCGTGAAAGCGCCGCCGCCGAACCGACTGAACCGCACGCTCGGCGGGCGGGGGAGGAGCCGGGTGCGGAATCGAGCCCGCTGGGCCCTACAGCTCCCGGATCGCCACGATGCGCGCCCGCAGCTGATCCGACGTCGCCGCCGCCACCGGGGGGCCGCCGCAACGCCGGCGCAGCTCGTTGTGAATCCAGCCGTGCGGCTTGCCCAGACGATGGTGGGCCGCCGACACCAGCGCGTTGAGCTCGTGACGCAGTGCTCGCAATTGACCGTGCGTGGTAACCGGCGCCGGAACCCCACCAGCGGCGGCCACTTTGGACCGGCGGTCCAGCTGCTCTTCCTGGCGCTGCCGCAGCAGGTCACGCATCTGGCTGGCGTCGAGCAACCCGGGGATACCCAGGTAGTCGGCCTCTTCGTCGCTGCCGGCCGGGGCGGCGGTGCCGAACGAGGCGCCGTCGAAGATCACCTGGTCGAGCTCGGCGTCCGCGCCCAGGGATTCGAAGCCGTTCTCGAGCTCGGAGGGCTCGTCGCGGCGGCGCTGCGCCTCGTCGAACTCGTCGCGTTCGGACTCCCGGTGCGGCTTGCCCAGCACATGATTGCGCTGCTCTTCCATCTCGCTGGCCAGGCCCAGCAGCGACGGTACCGACGGCAAGAAGATGCTGGCGGTCTCGCCGGGCCGTCGTGACCGCACGAACCGGCCGATTGCCTGCGCGAAGAACAACGGGGTGGAGGCACTGGTGGCGTAGACCCCGACCGCCAGCCGGGGCACGTCGACGCCCTCGGAGACCATCCGCACCGCCACCAGCCACCTGCTGGTGTCCGCCGAGAACTGTGCGATCTTGTCCGACGCGCTGGGATCGTCGGAGAGCACCACGGTGGGTTCCTCGCCGGTGTGCCGTTTCAGCAGCACCGCGTAGGCGCGGGCGGCCTTCTGGTCGGTGGCGATGATCATGCCGCCGGCATCGGCCATGCCGCCCTCGCGCAGCTGGCGCAGCCGAGTGTCCGCGGCGGTGATCACCGCCGGCATCCATTCCCCGGCCGGGTCCAGCGCCGTGCGCCACGCCCGGGCGGTGTGTTCGGCGGTCAGTGGTTCGCCGAGTCGGGCCGCGTGCTCCTCGCCGGCGCTATCGCGCCAGCGGGCCTCGCCCGAGTAGGCCATGAACACCACCGGGCGCACCACACCGTCGGCTAGCGCGTCGGTGTAGCCGTAGCTGTCGTCGGCCACCGAGCGCAGGTGGCCGGCGCCGTCGGGCTCGTAGTTGACGAAGGGAATGGGGCTGTCGTCGCTGCGGAACGGGGTCCCGGTCAGCGCCAGCCGCCGGGTGGCGTCGTCGAATGCCTCCCGGATGCCGTCGCCCCAGCTCTTGGCGTCGCCGCCGTGGTGGATCTCGTCGAAGATCACCAGGGTTTTCGCGGCCTCGGTGCGCACCCGGTGCCGACTGGGATGGCTGGCGACCTGCGCGTAGGTGACCACGACGCCGTGGTACTCCGAGCTGGTCTGCGAGTCGGAGTTGGAAAACCGGGGGTCCAGCGCGATGCCGTGCGAGGCAGCGGCGGTGGCCCACTGCACCTTGAGGTGTTCGGTGGGCACCACGATCGTGATCCGCTCGACGGTGCGGTCGGCCAGCAGCTCGGCGACGATGCGCAGCGCGAACGTCGTCTTACCGGCGCCGGGGGTGGCCACCATCAGGAAATCTCGCGGCTTGGCGGTCAGATAGCGCACCAGAGCCCGGCGTTGCCAGCCCCGCAAAGCCCGGGTGCTGGGCGCTGCTTCAGCCCGCACCCGGTCTCCTATCTGATCGAGATGCAGTCTAGGGCAAGCCGATAGGATCGCTGGCGTGTCCACCCCGCGCGAGCCGGAATCCGTCCGTGTCGAGCGGCTTCGCGACGCGCAGGCCAAGGCCGTTGCACTGTTCGACGAGATCGAGCGGCGCGGCATGGTCCGCCCCGGAGTCGGCGAGCGGCAGCTCTCCGATGAGATCCGGGACCTGGCCGCCGACATGTTCGGGGTGACGCGGCACTGGCATCGGCGGGTGGTGCGGGCCGGGGAGAACAGCCTGCTGCCGTTTCACGCCGACCCTCCCGACCGCGTGATGGCCGACGACGACATCGCCTACCTCGACCTGGGGCCGATCTTCGAAGAGTGGGAGGCCGACTTCGGTCGCACCTTCGTGCTCGGCGGTGTTGATGCAGACCCCGACAAGCTGGCGCTGCGCGACGCGCTGCCCGGGGTGTGGAGCGCGGGGCGCGCCTTCTTCGAGGCGCACGCCGACATCACCGGCGCGCAGCTGTACGACCACGTCGTCGGCCTAGCTCAGGACGCGGGCTTCGAATTCGGTGCTCCCATCGCCGGGCACCTGCTCGGAGAGTTTCCGCACAAGAAGATCTCCGGTGACGACGCCCGGTTCTACGTCGCGCCCGGATCCGACGAGCCGATGCGCCGCACGGATCCCACCGGCAGGGTCTGTCACTGGATCCTGGAAGTGCACCTGGTGAACCGGGCCCGCGGGTTCGGCGGTTTCTACGAGCAGCTACTCGACCTCGACGACCAGCCGGAATGCGGCCGGGCCGGTTAGCCTGAACGGGTGATCGGCCTCGACCGTTTCCCCGGCGGCGGGTGGGATTTCGCATCTCCGTCCGGACTGGCGCCGCTGGGCGGTGCCGCGATGATCGGGTACCGCAATTACGATGCCGCCGGCCTGGACATGCGGGTTGTCGGGCTGCCGGCCGTCACCGCGCTGATCGGTTTCGGCGAGAACGACTTGCTGGTCGACAGTACGACCGGTCGGCAGGCACTGAACGGCTTCGTCTGCGGGCTGGGCAGCGAGACGATGCGGATCCGCGCTGAGCGGGCCGCGTGCATCGAGGTGCGGTTGTCGCCGGTACAGGCCTATTCGTTGCTGGGTGTCGGGCCCGGGGATCTGGGCCGCGCCGTTGTCGGGTTGGACGACTTGTGGGGACGGCGGGGCCGCCGGCTGCGCGAGCGAATCGCCGACACCCCGACGTGGGAACAGCGGTTTGCGCTGGCCAGATCGTTTCTGGTGCAGCGCGCCGAATCGTCGCGGCCGCCGGACCCGGAAGTGGTCGCCAGCTGGAATCGGATCGTCGGCTGCCGGGGGCAGGTCACGGTTGGCGAGCTGGCCGAATCATCTGGCTGGAGCCGCAAGAGGCTGTGGGCGAGGTTCGGGGCTCAGATCGGTCTGACGCCCAAGCGTGCCGCGATGCTGGTCCGATTCCGGCACGCGGTCGAAGGCCTGGTAGCAGGCCGCCCCGCCGCGGACGTCGCCGTGTCCTGTGGCTATACCGACCAGGCTCATCTGAGTCGGGACGTGGCGAGCTTCGCGGGCGTCACGCCGGGAGCGGTGGCCGGCGAGACGCTGAGCGCGGTCGCGAAGCGCCGTCAACGGGCCTGGGGAACATTCTTCCAATACCGTGCGGGCCCGCCCGGTCGATAGTGACAGTCCATCCTCGAGAAGGGCGTGTGACATGACCGACGACGATCTCATCGACTTCCAGCGCGACACGTTCACCCATGACGGCAAGACCCGCGCCGTGTTCCGCCAGGGTTCCGGCCCCGCCGTGATCGTGATGGCCGAGTTTCCCGGCATATCGCCGATGGTGTTCGACTTCGCCCGGCGGGTCGCGAGCCGGGGGTGCACCGCGGTGGTGCCGCATCTGTACGGCAATCCGGGGCGCGACCCGAGTCCCGCCGCGCACGGCCTCGTCGCCGCGCTGGCGAACATTGCCGGCCAGTTCGGGCCGGTCTGTGTCAGCCGGGAGTTCGTGGTGCTTGCGAGCGGCCGCACGTCCCCGGTGGTGCGCTGGTTGCGGGCGTTGGCCGAGCACGAGCACCAACGCTGCGGCGGGCCGGGAGTCGGTGCGGTCGGGATGTGCTTCACCGGCGGATTCGCATTGGCGATGGCGGTCGACGACCGGTTGATCGCACCGGTGTTGTCTCAGCCGGGGCTGCCGCTGGCGTTCACGGCCCGACAGAAGTACTCCATCGACGTCGCACCGGCCGACCTGGACCGGATCAAGCAGCGTTGCGCGGACGGACTGTCGGTGATGGGGCTGCGGTTCTGCGGTGATCGGCGCTCGCCGGCGCAGCGATTCGATTTTCTGCGCGACCAGCTCGGTGAGGCGTTCATCGCGATCGAACTCGATGACGCCGCCGCCAACCCGGATGCCGTCCTAAGTCCGCATTCCGTTCTGACCGAGCACCTCATCGACCGGCCCGGTGAGCCGACCCATACCGCGCTGCACCAGGTATTGGACTTCCTGGGTAGCCGGCTCGTCGCCGGTCATCAGCCTGGGAGTTGACGAGGAGCACGGTGCGGTCGCGGCGCGACGCCGCCGGCCGAACTGACCTTGCACTCGGCATGGGCGAGTGCTAAAAATGACGTTGGCACTCGCGACCAGTGAGTGCTAGGTCGGGACGGTGAGGCAGGGGCCGCACCTGCGGAGCACACCCACAGCCGTCCGTCGCGGGCACTGCACCCGACCAACAAGACGTGCACCCCCTAACCGGAGGAATCACTTCGCAATGGCTAAGCAAATTGCGTATGACGAAGAGGCCCGTCGCGGCCTCGAGCGGGGCCTGAACGCCCTCGCCGACGCGGTCAAGGTGACGCTGGGCCCCAAGGGCCGCAACGTCGTCCTGGAGAAGAAGTGGGGCGCCCCCACGATCACCAACGATGGTGTGTCCATCGCCAAGGAGATCGAGCTGGAGGACCCCTACGAGAAGATCGGCGCCGAGCTGGTCAAAGAGGTCGCCAAGAAGACCGACGACGTCGCGGGTGACGGCACCACCACCGCCACCGTGCTGGCCCAGGCCCTGGTCAAGGAAGGCCTGCGCAACGTGGCCGCCGGCGCCAACCCGCTGGGCCTGAAGCGCGGCATCGAGAAGGCCGTAGAAAAGATCACGGAAGGTCTCCTCGCAACGGCCAAAGAGGTCGAGACCAAGGAGCAGATCGCGGCGACCGCCGGTATCTCCGCGGGCGACCAGACCATCGGTGACCTGATCGCCGAGGCCATGGACAAGGTCGGCAACGAGGGTGTCATCACCGTCGAGGAGTCCAACACCTTCGGCCTGCAGCTGGAGCTCACCGAGGGCATGCGCTTCGACAAGGGCTACATCTCGGGCTACTTCGTCACCGACGCCGAGCGTCAGGAAGCCGTCCTGGAGGACCCCTACATCCTGCTGGTCAGCTCGAAGATCTCGACGGTCAAGGACCTGCTGCCCTTGCTGGAGAAGGTCATTCAGTCCGGCAAGCCGTTGCTGATCATCGCCGAGGACGTCGAGGGCGAGGCCCTGAGCACCCTGGTGGTCAACAAGATCCGTGGCACCTTCAAGTCCGTTGCCGTCAAGGCCCCGGGCTTCGGTGACCGTCGCAAGGCGATGCTGCAGGACATGGCGATCCTCACCGGTGGCCAGGTCATCAGCGAAGAGGTCGGCCTGTCGTTGGAGAGCGCCGACGTCGCCCTGCTGGGCACCGCCCGCAAGGTCGTCATCACCAAGGATGAGACCACCATCGTCGAGGGCTCGGGCGACTCCGACGCCATCGCCGGCCGGGTGGCCCAGATCCGCGCCGAGATCGAGAACAGCGACTCCGACTACGACCGCGAGAAGCTGCAGGAGCGCCTGGCCAAGCTGGCCGGCGGTGTTGCGGTGATCAAGGCCGGGGCGGCCACCGAGGTGGAGCTCAAGGAGCGCAAGCACCGCATCGAGGACGCGGTGCGCAACGCCAAGGCCGCCGTGGAGGAGGGCATCGTCGCCGGTGGTGGCGTGGCTCTGCTGCAGGCCGCTCCGTCGCTCGACGAGCTCAAGCTCGAGGGTGACGAGGCCACCGGTGCCAACATCGTGCGTGTCGCGCTGTCGGCTCCGCTGAAGCAGATCGCCTTCAACGCGGGCCTGGAGCCCGGCGTTGTCGCCGAGAAGGTCACCAACTCCGCCTCGGGCACCGGCCTCAACGCTGCCTCCGGCGAGTACGAGGACCTGCTCAAGGCCGGCGTCGCCGACCCGGTGAAGGTGACCCGCTCGGCGCTGCAGAACGCGGCGTCCATCGCGGCACTGTTCCTGACCACCGAGGCCGTTGTCGCCGACAAGCCGGAGAAGGCGGCCGCACCCGCGGGCGACCCGACCGGTGGCATGGGCGGCATGGACTTCTAAGTCTGGTTGCGCGAAAGAGCCCGGTCCCTTTGGGGGCCGGGCTTTTTCGTTGAGCGCACAACGCTGACAGCGATCCCCCAGCGAACAATCTTGATTCCAATTGTGAAAAAGAACTACGTTGCGAAGCCGAATCATGACCGAGAGGGCTCGATGAAGCACATCGCATGGGGGATCGTGGTCGGCGGAGCCGCCGCGGCCGCGTTCGCAGGTTCGGGGGTGGCCGGCGCCACCGGCGGCACCTGGACGCCGGACTATGACGTCAACGACGCCCAACTGTTCGCAGTGCTGCCTGCTTTGGGCCAGGAAGGGTGGTCCCCGGCGTGGCAGCTGCCCGCGAGTTTCACCTCCGGCACCGGCACGGTGTTGACCGGGACCGACTACCTCACGCCCACAATCGGCGGGCTTAACAACGAGTTCGTCACCAGCGACGGGGCCACCTACGACCAGAACCAGCTGTTCCCGGGCTTCACCAATCTCTACTATGACCCGGCTGGGAACGGCACCGCCGTCGACGTGATGAAGACCCCGTTCGGCAGCTTCGACCTGGCCTCTGCGCCGTCGTGGGCGGTACCGGACTTTCCCACGGGGACAGCGGAGACCGTGGGCAACAACATCGTGGTCGCCGACGGTGCCATCTACCGCATCGGGGATGCGATCGGCCTGTCCGACGCGGCGCGTGGCGCTTGGTTCGGTGGGCTGACGGACCATGCCACCATCACGGCGCTACAGGCCCCGGATTCTTCGCTGGTGTGGTCCGCCCCGGCTGCCTACTCGGGAGGTACGGGCGCGGCCGCGACGACACTGACCGGGACCCTGTACGTCACGTCGCCGACCGACGTCGAGTTCGTCGACAAGTCCGGAGATGTCTTCGACCAGCACGCCTTGGTCTACGGCCTATTTAACGTGGTGAACCTGTACTACGACCCGGTCAACGGCCCCGCGGTGGATGAGGTCCAGACGATTTTCGGGAACTTCGATCTGTCCCCGTTCGCGTCGTGGTTCGCGCCAACCGATGTCGCCGACTTGACGACGCCGGCGCCCCTGACCGACCTGTCCGACGCCGGCCTGTTCAGCGCGCTGGATCTCGGGCTGTCCTCCTAGGGGTTGACTCTGCGTCCACGGCGCAAAAGTGCGAGTGGTGTGCGCCGTGGACACAGAGTCAACGAAGATGGGTGCATGGAGATCCTGCTGCTGGGCAGCGGCAGTGCCGACGGCTGGCCGAATCCGTTCTGCCGGTGCGAATCCTGCTGTACGGTGACCGAGGTTCGGGGTCAGACCGCCGCGCTGGTCGACGACGTGCTTCTGCTAGATTGCGGGCCGGAGGCGCCGCGCGCCGCAGTGCGGTTCGGACGATCATTGGCCGGCGTCCGGCACATCCTGTTCACCCACGGCCACCCCGACCACGTCGGGCCCGCAGCGCTGCTGATGCGGCACTGGACCGGGACCGGCGAGCCCTTGGATGTGGTCGGCCCGCCGAGTGCACTGGCGCAGTGCCGGCATTGGGTGGGGCCCGACGATCCGGTGCGGTTCGTCGAGGCATCGCCTGGCGACGATGTGCGCCTGGGTGACTACCGGCTGCGAGTACTGGCTGCCGCGCACGGTGCCGATATCGGTGGTGACGCGGTGCTCTACGACCTGGAATCGGTTGGTGGGCGGATCTTCTGGGCCACCGACACCGGGCCGTTGCCCGAGGAGACGCACGCCGCGGTGGCCGGTGCCGACTATGACGCGGTGTTTCTGGAGGAGACCTTCGGCAACTACACCGAGCACGGCACCGAGCATCATGACCTGCCGGCGTTCGCGGCAACGGTGGCGCGGCTGAGCGACTCCGGTGCCGTCACGGCCCGCACCGACGTCGTCGCGATACACCTGAGCCACCACAATCCCCCTGGGTCGGAATTGACTGCGGTACTGTCCGATTCAGGTGCTCGACCGGGATGTGATGGTGAGGTGGTGTGGGTGGGTGCAACTGGTGCAGCGCCGACCCGCACCCTGGTGCTCGGCGGGGCGCGCTCGGGCAAGTCCGCGCACGCCGAGGCGTTGCTGGCCGATGCGCCGGCGGTGACCTACCTGGCCACCGGCGGGGTGCGGGAGGGCGATCCCGAATGGGCCGAGCGGATACGGCTGCACCGGATGCGGCGACCGGCCTCCTGGCGCACCGTCGAGACCATCGACGTCGCCGATGCGCTGCGATCCGCCGAAACCCCTGTGCTGCTGGACTGTTTGGGCACCTGGCTCACCGCCCGGATGGACCTGCACCGAGTGTGGGACGGTGGCGCACTGGACGGCGTGCACACCGATATCGACGAGCTGGTGTCGGCCTGGCGCGCCTGCCCGGTACCGGCGGTGGCAGTGAGCAACGAAGTAGGTAGCGGGGTAGTCCCGCCCACCGCGTCGGGGCGGTTGTTCCGCGACCTGCTCGGGGTGCTCAATACGCGGATGGCCGCCGAGTCCGACGAGGTGGTGCTGATGGTGGCCGGCCGGCCGATTACGCTTCCTGCGCAGTGAGCTTCAGGTCCACACAGTCGCTGTAGCAAGGGGTTTCGCCCGGTGATTCGGGCGTGGCGACCCGGATCAGCACCGCGCGCGTGGGGGAGATCGTCACGCTGGCCAGCTCACCGGCATCGGAGACCTGAGCGGTGCCGTCGACGATGACGGTGTAGCCGCCCGGCGCCGGCGGCGGCCACATCACCGTGACGTCGCTGCTGCGGGCCAGATTCGCCCGGCTGCGTCGGCCGCCGAGTGCGTCGATGCGCACGGTGTCGCCGTCAAGCACCGGCATCACCGGTACCGGATGCGGGCGATTCTCGGTGTCGACGGTGATCAGATAGGCGTAGTCGTGGCCCGCCAGCTTCTCTGCGAGTCGCTCGAAATCCACGGCAGAACTCATGGATTCGAGCCTAAACCCGCCGACTGTCAATCTGCCTTGAGTTGCACGCAGTCATGGGCGGTGCCGACCGCCTGCTGGGTTCCGGCCTCGAACACCGGCCGGTGCAGCAGGGCCTTGGTCGGTGTCACCAGCACCGGGGCGGTCGGGTCCTCGGGAAGCTCGGCTTGGCCGTCGACCAACAGTGAGTACTCGCCGACGTCGCACGACGGCCAGATCAGGGTGACGCCGGCGCGCGCCGACATGTTCTGCCGGCCGTGCATGCCGACCGGGCCGACATCCACCCGGGTGCCGTCGAAGGTCGGGGTGATCGCGGTGGTGCGCACCCGGTAGTCGTCGCCGACGGTCACCAGGAATGCGAACGGGTAACCGGGCAACAGCTCGCCCAGGCGGGCGAGGTCGACGGACTTGGCCATGGAATCGAGGGTAAGGGCCGTCCGCGGAGACCGGTAACGCGCTACGGGGTCGGGACCCCACCCGCCCCGCCGGGGCCGCCGGCCCCACCCGGGGAATAGAGGTTGGCGGGGGCCCCACCGGCAACGCCGGGGGTGCCGGCCGCCCCGCTAACAATGGTTCCGTCGTCTGCGGTCCCATTGCCGCCGCTGCCGCCGTCGCCGCCGTGGCCGCCGTGAACCAGGGCTACTCCCCGGCTGAAGCCGTTTCCGGCCTTCGCGCCGTTGCCGCCGTCGCCGCCGCTGCCGTGCCGGCCGTTGCCGCCGTCACCGCCGCTGCCGCCGTCGCCGCCGCTGCCGCTACCGGCGCCATTGGTGCCGCCGGGGTAGCCAAGGCCGCCGTTGCCGCCGTCGCCGCCGTTATCGCCGTTGCCTCCGGCACCGCCGTCGCCGCCGCTGCCGCCGTTGCCGCGGAAACCCCACGCCCCCTCGCCGCCGTCGCCGCCGTTGCCGCCGTCGCCGGAGATCGAGCCGCCGTCGCCGCCAGCACCGCCGTTGCCGCCGTTTGCGCCGTTGACGCCAGGGCTGTTGGGTTGCGCGCCCGCCGAGAGGTCCCACCCGCCGTGTCCGCCGACACCGCCGTCGCCGCCGTTGCCGACGGTGCCTCCCGACCCGCCGTTGCCGCCGTCGCCGCCGTTGCCAGGAGGCGGATCGGTGTCGGTGCTGGGGGTCCAGCCGTCGCCGCCGGCCCCGCCGGTGCCGCCGGTGCCGATAGCCCCGCCGGCGCCGCCGACGCCGTCCACCGCCCGGGCCTGCCCGCCGGTACCGGTGGCGCCGGGAGTACCGCCGTTGCCGCCGTTGCCGCCGTCGATTCGGGTGGCGTCGCCGGCCGCCCCGGCGCCACCGGTACCGCCGTCGCCGGCCGCCCCGCCGGCGCCGCCGTTACCGGACGTGGTGCCACCCAGGCCACCGGTGCCACCGAGGCCTCCCTGGCCGCCGTCATAGCCGGCCCAGCCGGCGGCGGGGCCGGCGGCTCCGGTTCCCCCGACCCCGCCGGTCCCACCGGCCCCGCCGTTGCCGGCAGCGCCGGCGTTGCCGCCGGTACCGCCGGTACCACCGGTGCCAACCCCGGGAAGGTCGGTGCTGGCGGCACCGGTGCCGCCGATACCGCCGGCCCCACCGGTGCCGCCGTTGCCGGAGATTGCGCCGCCGTTGCCGCCGTTGCCGCCGCGGCCGCCCGTCCCGGCGCCCAGGAAGTCACCGTGAGAGGTGGCGCCTTGCCCGCCGTTGCCGCCATCGCCGCCGTTGCCGACCGCCCCGCCGTTGCCGCCGTTGCCGCCGTTGCCGCCCGCGATTCCGCCAATAAAGGTAACGACATTGTCCTGGCCGGCCGCGCCGTTGCCACCGTTGCCGCCGGTGGTGGCCACGGCCCCATCGCCGCCACGCAGGCCGATGTCGCCCCCGCTGCCGCCGGCCCCGGCCGCCCCGCCGGCACCGCCCGTGCCGACGGTCTGGCCCGGGTCACCGCCGTCGCCGCCGTTGCCGCCGTTGCCGTCGTCTCTGACGGACGACGCGGTGCCGCCGTCGCCGCCCTGGCCGGAGTCACCGCCGGCGCCGCCGTTGCCGCCGTCACCGTTGGTGCCGTGGCTGGACGCCCCGCCGGTCCCGCCGGTGCCACCGGTGCCCCCGGCCCCGCCGTCGCCGCCCTTGCCGGCGGTTCCGCTGCCCCCGGGACTGTTGTAGGCGCCGCCGACGCCTCCCGTGCCGCCGGTGCCGCCGACGCCTCCGGTTCCGCCGGTGCCCCCGTTGCCTGAGATCGCGCCGCCACGGCCGCCGGTCCCGCCGTTGCCGCCGATTCCGCCGGTGCCGCCGATAGCGCCGTTGCCGACGTCGCCGCCGGCCGCGCCGGTGGCACCGGTGGCGCCGGTTCCGCCGCGACCGCCGGCCCCGCCGTTGCCGCCGTTGCCTGCGGTCGCCGCATCGCCGCCGGCCCCGCCGTGACCGCCGGTCGCCGCCGGGTTGGTGGGAACTGCGCTCAGTCCGACACTGGACCCGCCGCCGGCCCCGCCGTTGCCGCCATTGCCGCCGTTACCCGAGGCCCCGATCGCCGCACCGCCGGCGCCGCCGTCGGCGCCCACCGCGCCGACGCCGACCGCGTCGGAGAGGGTGTCTCCGCCGTTGCCGCCGTCGCCGCCGTTGCCGCCGTTTCCGGAAGTGGCCCCGCTCGTACCGCCGGTCCCGCCGGTCCCGCCGTTCCCGCCGGCAGCGCCGGCGTCGCCGTTCCCGCCGGCCCCACCGTTGCCACCGTTGCCGACCGCTGCGCCGTTTCCGCCGGCGCCGCCGGCGCCACCGGCCACGCCGTTCGCGGCGAGAGTACCGCCGGTGCCGGACAGGCCGGCGTTGCCGCCGTTGCCGCCGTTGCCGCCGTCGCCGAAGCCGCGGGCCGACCCGCCGTTGCCGCCGCTGCCGCCGGCGCCACCGGTGGTGGGGGTTATGGGGTTGCCGTAGTTGTTGGTGGCGTTGTCTCCGAAACCGCCATCACCGCCGTTGCCACCGTTGCCCCCGCGGCCGGAGGTGGTGCCACCCAAGCCGCCATTGCCGCCGCCACCACCGGGGCCGGCGCTCCAGACTCTTCCCGGGTTGATGCCGGTCGAGTTGGCGCCGCTGCCGCCGTTGCCGCCGTTGCCGCCGTTGCCGACCGCGCCGCCGTTACCGCCGTTGCCGCCGGTACCACCGAGGACGTTCGGGTAGCCGCTATAGCCGGCGTTGCCGCCTCTGCCGCCGTCGCCGCCGTTGCCGCCGCTGGTGACCGTCGTCCCGTCGCCGCCGGCCGCTCCGGTGCCGGCGCCGTCACCCCCGGCCGCTCCGCCGGCGCCGCCGACACCGGCCTTGCCGGGGTCACCGCCGTTCCCGCCGTTCCCGCCGTTCCCGGAGCGAATCACGCCGTTCGGGTCGGAGTGCCAATCGTCCCTGCCGTCGTGTCCCCGGCCACCGTCGCCGGGGGTTCCGGCGTTGCCCCCGGTTCCGCCGTCGCCGCCGTCACCGTTGACGCCGTGGGTGGCCGAGCCGCCGTTGCCGCCCTTGCCGCCGCCGCCGCCGTCGCCGCCGCTGCCACCGTTGCCGCCGCTGAGGCCGTCCTGGAAGGTCGTCCAGCCGTCCTTTCCGGTTGTACCAGCGCCGCCGTTACCGCCGGCACCGCCGTTGCCGCCGGCGCCGCCGTCGCCCGAGAGCGTCCCGCCGACCCCGCCGTTGCCGCCGGCTCCACCCTGCCCGCCGGCGCCGCCGTCGGGCCCGTTGGAGCCGTCGGGCAAGTTCACCGTGCTGCCGCCGGCCGCGCCTTTGCCGCCGCCGCCGCCGCCGCTGCCGCCGTTGCCGTGGTCGCCGCCGTCGCCGCCGGCACCGCCGCTGCCACCGTTGCCGCCGGCCCCGCTGGCGAGGGTGGCGTTGGCCCCGTTACCGCCCTTGCCGCCGTTGCCGCCGCCGGTCGCTGCGGTGCCGGTGTGGCCGTCGGCGCCCTGGTAGGCGCCGGTGCCCCCGCCGACACCTGCGGTCCCGCCGAGCCCGGCGTTGCCGCCGGCGCCGCCGTCACCGCCGTTGCCGGCGCTGCCTGAGCTGGTGGTGACGCCGTTGCCGCCGTCGCCGCCGGTACCGCCGCTACCGGCGGCCCCGCCGTCACCGCCGTTGCCACCCATGCCGTGGCTGCCGGATCCTCCTGCGGCAACCGCTCCGCCGGCACCGCCGTTTCCACCGGAGCCGCCCGCTGCGCCGCTGCCGCCGAGACCGCCGTTGCCGCCGTTGCCGCCGGCCGAGTCGGCGGAACCGTCGCTGCCGTTGCTGCCGCCGCCGCCGTCGCCGCCCTTTCCGCCGATTCCGCCGTTGCCACCGGTTCCGCCGTTGCCGGAGATCGAGCCACCGAGGCCGCCGTTGCCACCGGCGCCGCCGTTGCCGCCATCAGCGCCGCCGTTGCCCCAACCGCCGATCACAAAGCCGGGCGCACCGGGACCGCCGCCGGCAGCGTTGCCCCCGTTGCCCCCGTTGCCCCCGTTTCCGACATTGCCCCCGTTGCCGCCGGCCCCACCGGCTCCGCCGTTGCCCGAGTCCGTGTGCGGGTCGGCGGCGCCGTTGCCGCCGTTGCCGCCGTTGCCGCCGCCGGCCGCGATGGCGCCGGTCTGGCCGTCGGCGCCTCGGTCGTCGCCGGTTCCGCCTCCCGCACCGCCGGCCCCGCCGCTGCCGGCGTCGCCGCCGTTGCCACCCTGCCCGCCGTTGCCGGCAGACACACTGGTGCCGAAGACGGCGTTTCCGCCGTTTCCGCCGTTTCCGCCGGCGCCCGAAACACCGCCGTTGCCGCCCGCCCCGCCGACGCCGTGGTGTCCGGACCCTCCGGCCGCGACGCCGCCCCCGGCCCCGCCCGCGCCGCCGGCGCCGCCGTCGCCCCCGACGGCGCCGTTGCCGCCGGTCAGGCCGTCGCCGGTGTGGTTATAGAAGGGGCTCGTCGTGGTGCCGTCGCCGCCGTTTCCGCCGCCGCCGCCGGTCCCGCCGACGCCGCCGGCCCCTCCGGTGCCGCCGTCACCGGAGAGGGAACCGCCCAAACCGCCGTTACCGCCGACCCCGCCAGTCCCTCCGGTGCCGCCGGCGGTGCCGTCACCGCCGGCGCCGTACTGCGGACTGGCGCCGTCGTCGCCGACTGTGCCGGTACCGCCACGCCCACCGGCCCCGCCGTCACCTCCGTCGCCGTGATCCCCGCCGTTGCCGCCGGTCCCGCCGTTGCCGCCGGTCCCGCCCACGGTGGTCGCATCCCAGCCGGTGCCGCCGGTGCCGCCATTCCCGACGCCGACCGGTGTGATCCCGGCCAGACCGTCGGCGCCGCTGGTGGCGCCGTCGCCGCCCGTGCCGCCGGCACCTCCGGGACCGGCGTCGCCGCCGTTGCCGCCCGTGCCGCCGTCGGGAGTCGCGGCATTCCCAGCCCCGCCGGTACCGCCGTCGCCCGGTGCGCCGCCGGCACCACCGGTCCCGCCTGATCCGCCCGCGCCCTGGGAGCTGGAGGTACCGAATACGCCGCTCATCCCGCCGGCGCCGCCGTTCCCGCCGTGGCCGCCGGTCCCGCCGGCTCCGCCGTTCCCGGCATTGCCGCCGGTTCCGCCGGCGAGGGTCGCCGCCGCGCCGCTGATGCCACCGCCGCCCGCCCCGCCGGCCCCGCCGGTCCCGCCTGTCCCGCCGGCCCCGCCGGTCCCGATCAGCCGGGCGGCGTTGCCGCCGGCCCCACCGACACCGCCGATGCCACCGGTAAGGCCGGCCGTCCCGCTGCTGCCCGGGCCGACACCGTCGGCACCGGCCGCACCGACCGCCCCGGTCCCGCCGAGTCCGCCGGTGCCGCCGTTGCCGAACAGCCAGCCGGTGGCGTCGCCGCCGGCCCCACCGTTGGCGCCGGTGCCGCCGGTCCCGCCGTCACCGGCGATGCCGAACGAGGTGTCCCCGCCGATGCCGCCGTCGGCCCCGGCGCCGCCCAGGCCGCCGTCGCCGCCGTCGCCGAAGTAGGCCGCGCCGCCGTTGCCGCCGGCCACACCGGCCACGGTGCTGTCCCAACCCGCGCCGCCGTCACCGAACCACAGTCCGCCGGCGCCGCCGTTGGGGTCTGCCTGGGTTCCGGCCAGACCGTTGCCGATCAGCAGGTCGGTGCCGAACAACGGCCCCAGGTACTGGTTGATGGCCGCGTCGACCTGGGTACCGAACGTGCTGGTGATCCAGTCCTGCTGGGAGTCGTGGATCGGCTGGTAGATCCACTGGTCGAACAGTGCGGCCCAGTCAGTGGGATCGCCGGTGGCCGGTGCGGTGCCCACCGTCAGGGCCTGCCACGCCGAGGGATCGAACAGGTCGTCGATCCAGGCGAATTCGTCGGCCCGGGCGGTCGGCGCGGACGCCAACGGAGCCATCCCAAAGGCCAAGAACGCCCCGACGGCCGTGCCGGCGCCCATCACCCGACCGCGACGATGACCAGACATGGGAACCTCCCTGTAATTCCTGCTGTTGCTGTGACGACTACTCATGCGCCGGGCTGACCGGGCTGGCCCTGACTGTTACCGCTGGTGCCGCCGGATCCGCCGGCAGCACCACCGCTGCCGGCACCGCCGGCGCCACCGTCCGCTCCGGATTGACCGTCTCCGCCGCCGCCATGACCAGCACCGGCAGCACCCCATATGCCGGCGCCACCGCCGCCGACACCCGTACCGCCGCCACCACCACCGCCTCCGCCGGTGCCGCCGGCACCGCCGCCTCCACCGCCGCCGCCGCTGTTGGCGCTGGCGCCACCACCGCCGCCTCCGCCACCACCGAATGCGGCGCCGCCGCCTCCACCGCCGCCGCCGAAGTCGCCGCCCCCGCCGTCACCGCCGCCGTAGCCGTAGAAGTAGCCACCTCCGCCGCCGGTGTCGCCGGCGCCGGCTGCGCTGTAGCCTCCGCCACCGCCCCCACCGCCCGCGACCGTGCCGTTGTCGCCGGTACCGCCGCCTCCGCCGGTCCCGGCGACGGTGCCGGTGGCGCCGCGGCCGCCGTTCCCCGGGCCGCCGTAGTAAGAGCCGGCCCCGCCGCCGCCCCCACCGAACCTGCCGCCGCCACCGTCGCCGCCGCCCTGAAAGTCGGTGGGGCCGCTGCCGGTCGGATAGCTGAATCCGGGTGCGCCGGTGGTGCTGGTGCCGCCGCCTCCACCGCCACCACCAGATGCGGCGACACCGTTCACCGAGGCAGTGGCGAGGCCGCCGGTTCCGCCGTCGCCGCCGTCGCCGCCGTTTCCTCCGCCTCCGCCTCCGCCGCCCCCGCCCAGGGCGACACCATCGCCGGCGGCGGCAGCGCCGCCGGCGCCACCGTCGCCGCCACGGCCGCCGACGTTGCCCAGACCGCCGTTGCCGCCGGTGCCGCCGGTGCTGAGGACGTTTGAGCCGTCGCTGGTGCCGGTGCCGCCGGTGCCGCCGGTGCCGCCGTGCAGGCCGTTGCCGCCGTTACCACCGTTGCCGCCGGTGCCGGCCCCGCCGGAGTTGCCGGTGCCGTTTCCGCCGGCACCGCCAGCACCGCCGTCGCCCTGGGCGGCCCGAGTGGTGCCGTCGGCCAGCAGCCCGCCCGTGCCGCCGTCGCCGCCCGTGCCGCCGTCGCCGCCGGTGGCGGAAGCGCCCGCGGTGGTGGGGGCGTCGTCGGCGCCGCGACCGCCCGTGCCGCCGTTGCCGCCGAGGCCCGCGACGCCGCCGTCACCACCGGTGCCCCCGTCGCCGCCGTTCTGGACGACCGCGGCACCGTTGATGGTGACCACCTGCCCGTCGCCGCCCTTGCCGCCGGTGCCGCCGTGGCCACCGGCGGTGCCGTCGTGGCCGGTTGCGCCGGTGCTGCCGTCGATTCCGCCACCGGAACTGACGCCACCGTCCCCGGCAACGCCTGCCGCACCGCGGTCGCCGCCGTTACCCCCGGTGCCGCCGGCACCGGCGGTGTCGGTGGTGCCGCCGTTGCCGCCGTTGCCGCCGTTGCCGCCGTTGCCGGCGTTGCCGCCGTTACCCGCGGCGCCACCGGCGCCGCCGTTGCCGTTGTTGGCTGAGCCGCCCTGGCCGCCGAGGCCCCCGGTGCCGCCATCAGCGCCTTTCCCGCCGGTACTGCCGTTGGGGGTGGACAGCGTCCCACCGGCGCCGGTGCCCCCGTTGCCGCCGGTGCCTCCATCACCGGCGGCACCGCCGGCACCGCCGTCACCGGAGACCGCACCGCCGGCCCCACCGTTACCGCCGTTGCCGCCGTCGCCGCCGGTGACGCCACGTGCACCCGGCTGACCCGGCACCGTGCCGTCGTGACCGTTGCTGCCGGTGGCGCCGAGCCCTCCGACGCCGCCGGCGCCGCCGGTCCCGATCGATCCGGCGGCACCGCCGCTGCCGCCGTTCCCGCCGGCCTGGGCGACGACGAACTCGGCGATGTTGACGACCTGGCCGTCGCCGCCGTTGCCACCAGCCCCGCCGTCACTGTCGGAGCCGGCCGATCCGGTCAAACCGCCATTGCCGGCGGTTCCGGCAGCCCCACCGTCGGCGCCGTGACCCCCGGCCCCGCCGTCACCGGCCTTGCCGGTGGCACCGCCGCCGGCACCATTGCCACCCGTGCCGGCGGCACCGGCGTTGCCACCGTCGCCGGCGTCACCACCGAGGCCAGTCGCTCCGTGCGCCGCGGCGCCCGCGGCCCCACCGTTGCCGCCCGCGCCGCCGGCTCCGGCATTGCCGCCGTCACCACCGTTGCCGCCTGTGTCGGCGGCGGCGTCGGCGCCATGGGCACCGTTGCCGCCGTCACCACCCTGGCCGCCGTCGCCACCTGCGCCGGCGTTACCGCTGACCGAGCCTCCGGCACCGCCGGCGCCGCCCTGGCCGCCGGCGCCGCCCGTCAGGCCGTTGCCGTCTTCATCGACCCCGCCGGCGCCACCCGCGCCGCCGCGTCCGCCGGTTCCGCCGTTGCCGTGATCGCCGCCGTGACCACCGCCACCGCCGGCACCACCGGAAGCGCCCGAAGCACCTGTGCCGCCAGCGCCGCCTGCACCGCCGTTGCCGGCCGGGCCGCTCGGCAAGGCTCCGTCGACGCCGTCCACACCGGCTTTGCCGTCGTTGCCGGCGAAGACGCCCGATGACACCCCGCCCGCACCGCCTATGCCGCCGGCGCCGGCCGTGCCCAGATCACCGCCGGCGCCGCCCGCACCACCGAGACCACCACCGGTGGTGCCGGTGCCACCCGCACCGCCGGCGCCACCATCGCCGGCTACACCGGCCGCACCGCCGGCACCACCATCACCGCCGTCGCCGGCCGCGCCGGCGGTGTGTACCCCCAGGAAGCCTCCCGCCCCTCCAGCACCGCCGGCACCTCCGGCACCGCCCACGCCACCGGCGGCACCACTGCCGGCGTCGCCACCCGCGCCACCGATGCCGCCAAGCCCATCGGTGTTGGCGTTGCCGCTGCCACCGCTTCCACCGTTGCCCCCGTTGCCGCCGACACCGGCTGCTCCGCCGTTACCACCGTTACCGCCGGTCCCGGAGTTCCCAAACAACCCGGCCTGACCACCCGCCCCGCCGGCCCCACCGGCCCCGCCGTTGAAACCGACCTGTCCAGTCCCACCGTGACCGCCCGCGACACCTGCCGCCCCATCGGTGGCCGCCGGATCTGACAGCCCCGACCAACCGAGCGTGCCCGCCATGCCGTCGGCGCCGACACCACCGGCACCCCCATTACCGCCGGCACCGGCGTCACCGAATAAGAATCCGCCGCGGCCGCCGACGCCACCATCACCACCGGCGCCGCCGATGCCACCATCACCGGCGGCACCGGCACCGCCGGCACCGCCGGCGCCGCCGTTGCCCAGTAGCCAGCCGCCGTCACCGCCGGCGCCCCCATCAATGCTGGTGCCGGCGATGGTGCTGCTCACGCCGTCACCGCCGACGCCACCGTTACCTATCATCCCGGCCGCGCCCGCCGCCGAACCGTCAAGACCGGCGCCGCCATCTCCGAACAGCCAGCCTCCTCCGGTGGCCCCGACCAGATCACCGGTGTCGGTGTCGAGATGGGCGTCGACGCCATTGCAGACGATCCCGCAACTGTTCGCGGTTGCGAACAATTCGTTCAGCGACGCGAACGCCCCAGACTGGACCAGGCTCTGACCGAGGTCATAAAGCGGGCTGTAGATGAACTGGTTGATCGTGGTCGCCACCAGGGCATCCAACGCCGCCAACGGGTCCGCCTCGGCTGGGGCCGCTACCGCCAGATCGGACGAACCAAACCAGGCGATCGCCGAACTGACCAGGTCGTCCAGGAGTTCGTCGAACCCGTCGGCGCGTGCCGCTGGCACCGAAAGCGGAGACAACCCGAACGCCAAGAATGTTCCCACCGCACTGGTCGCAACTGCCACACGCCCGACGCGACGTCGCTGACCCGACATGACACCCTCCCGTAGAAAGCCCAAGTGCTCCTCAGCTTTCCCTCAGCACGTCATGCCGACCCCCGTAGTGCACTACCTGTCCTTGCGCCCACTGTCGCGCCGACTACTCACACCACGCACCGACTACCTGCTCGCTCAGCGGCAAATCGAGTCGCTGCGTCAAGCCGGCGTTGCCGATCAGGCCAGCAGTCGGGGCCGCCCGCAGTTGCTGGTGGCCCGCCAGGGTGGCCCGGCGAATGCCTCGTCGTCCGGCGACGGCCGAGTTTGATCGCGCGGAGGAGCTCCGGGTCAGGTCGAGGTGCTTGTCGTCTTAGACGCCGCTGTTGCCGTTGCTGCCGGGGTGGCCGTTGGCGCCGGGGGTGCCGGGGGGACGACGGGGTTGGTGGGGGTGCCGGCCGCTCCGCCGGTGCCGGTGTGAGTAGTGGGTGTTGCCGCCGCCGGCCCCGCCCACTACTCACACCGGCACCAGCAGATCGAGTCCGAAGGCCTGGACAGCGTCTTTGAACTGGACCGACAGAAACTACAAGCCGAACTGGGCAAAACTTCCGAGACGTAACTGTGGGCGACGAGGTGAGCGCGGCGCTGGCGGCGTGCGCACCGGGCTGAGCAGTTTCGGTGAACGACATCACCGTGCCTGGTGAAGGTGAAGGCCGTGGCACGGTGGCCGTGACCCGACACCGGGCCGGTCAGCGGGCGCGATTTATCCCGACTGCCCCGGCACCCCGAGGCTGAGGCCGCCACCGCCGCCACCGCCGCCACCGCCACCGAAGTAGCCGGTGGCGACGCCGCCGACGCCACCACCGCCGCCCGCGCCGCCGACTCCGCCACCGCCGCCCGCGCCGCCGCCGTACTGGCCGTAGCCACCGTTGCCGCCCGCGCCGCCGTCGGGGCCGCCGCCACCGCCGCCGCCGCCACCGCCCCCACCGTCGTAGGCGCCGCCACCGCCGCCGGCGCCGCCAGTGCTCCCAGTACCGCCGGCGCCCCCGTTGCCGGCGTAGTTGTCGTTGCCGCCGCCGTTGCCGCCGCTGGTACTGGTCCCGTTGCCTCCGCCGTCGGCGTAGCCGCCGAGGCCGGCACCGCCGCCACCGCCGCCGAGGCCGGCACCGCCGACGCCGCCGCGAGTGCCACCGCCACCGCCGGCGCCGCCGCTGCCGCTGACGCCAGGGCCGCCACCGTTGCCGCCGGCGCCGCCGTAGTAGCTGCCGCGGTTGCCGGCGCCGCCGTTACCGCCGTTGCCGCCGACGACCCCGTTACCGCCGGCGCCACCACCGCCGCCGCCGCCATTGCCAATGCTATTGCCGCCGTTGCCGCCAGCCCCGCCGCTGCCGTATGTGCCGCCGTTGCCGCCGTTTCCGCCGCGGCCGCCGGCGTTGCCGCCCAAGCCGCCGCTGCCGCCCTTGCCGCCGTTGCCGCCGCTGTCGGGGGTGCTACCGGCCGCGCCGGTGGCACCCGGGGTGGAGCCGGTGCCGCCGGCCCCGCGCGCGCCGCCGTCACCGGGGTCACCCCCGTTGCCGCCGTTGCCGCCGTTGCCGCCGGCATTGCCGTTGAACCCCCTTGCGCCGGTGGCACCGCCAGCGCCGTTGCCGCCGTCACCGGGGGTGCCGCCGTTACCGCCGTTGCCGCCGTTGCCGCCGGCGCCCTGGGTGCCATTGCTGCCCGACGAGGACAACGCGGTCCCGCCGGCCCCGCCGTCACCACCTGCACCGCCGGCCCCGCCATTGGCGCCGTCGCCGCCGTTTTGGCCATCGGCGCCTGGGGTGGCGCCGTCGGCGCCGGTGGCGCCGTTACCGCCTACGCCACCATCGGCGCCGGCCCCGCCGGCTCCGCCGGCCCCACCGTTGCCGGCGTCGGCGCCGCCGTCACCACCCACACCACCGACACCGCCGTTGCCGCCGGCCAGCCCGGTGCCGCCATCACCTCCCGCGGTGGTGGCGTTGGCACCTCCGGCGCCGTTGGCGCCCGCGGCACCGGCCCCGCCGTTGCCGCCGTTGCCGTACAGGCCGCCGTTGCCGCCGGCCCCGCCGTCACCGCCGTCAGCGCCCGCGGTGGTGGCGTTGCCGCCGTTGCCGCCGTTGCCGCCATCACCGCCGCTGTCGGGGGTGCTACCGGCCGCGCCGGTGGCACCCGGGGTGGAGCCGGTGCCGCCGGCCCCGCGCGCGCCGCCGTCACCGGGGTCACCCCCGTTGCCGCCGCCGCCACCGTCACCGTCGTTGATTCCGGCCGCGCCGGTGGCGCCGTTGCCGCCGTCACCGGGGGTGCCGCCGTTACCGCCGTTGCCGCCGTTGCCGCCTGCGCCCTGGGTGCCATTGCTGCCCGACGAGGACAACGCGGTCCCGCCGGCCCCGCCGTCACCACCTGCACCGCCGGCCCCGCCATTGGCGCCGTCGCCGCCGTTTTGGCCATCGGCGCCTGGGGTGGCGCCGTCGGCGCCGGTGGCGCCGTTACCGCCTGCGCCGCCGTCGGCGCCGGCCCCGCCGGCTCCGCCGGCCCCACCGTTGCCGGCGTCGGCGCCGCCGTCACCACCTACACCACCGGCCCCGCCGTTGCCGCCGGCCAGCCCGGTGCCGCCATCACCTCCCGCGGTGGTGGCGTTGGCACCTCCGGCGCCGTTGGCGCCCGCGGCACCGGCCCCGCCGTTGCCGCCGTTGCCGTACAGGCCGCCGTTGCCGCCGGCCCCGCCGTCACCGCCGTCAGCGCCCGCGGTGGTGGCATCGGTGAAGCTGTAGCCGGCCCCGCCGTTACCGCCGTTGCCGACCACCGCGGTGATCGCGGCCCCGGAGCCGCCGTTACTGCCAGCGGTGGCGTCCGCACCGCCGGCCGCGCCGCCGTAGCCACCGGCGCCGAATGTTCCCGGGTCCCCGCCGTCACCGCCAGCGCCGCCGTTGGGATCGGCCGCGGTGCCGGCCGCACCGATACCGCCGTCGCCGGGTCTTCCGGCCGCACCACCGTCACCGGCGGCCCCGCCGTTGCCGCTGGCGCCCGCGCTACCCGACCCGCGCTGGGCCACACCGCCGCCGGACCCGCCCGCACCGCCGTTGCCGCCGTTCCCGCCGTTCCCGCCATTACCACCGTTGCCGCCGGCGCCGTTGTTGCTGCCTGCCACCCCGGCTCCGCCGTCTGCGCCGGTGCCGCCGGCCCCGCCTTGGCCGCCGCTGCCGCCTTGGCCGCCGGCCCCGCCGTTGCCCGAGATCGAGCCACCTAGTCCACCGTTGCCGCCGGCTCCACCGGCACCGCCGATGTTGCCATCGATGCCGTTGCCATCATTTGCGGTTTCACCGCTGACACCAGCCGCTCCCGACCCGCCGGATCCGCCGGCCCCGCCGTTACCCAGCGCCCCGGCATTACCGCCAGCCCCGCCCGCGCCACCATCAGCGCCGGTGCCGCCGTTGCCGCCGTCGCCGCCGTCACCGAAGAAGAAACCGGTCGCGTCACCGCCGGCCCCGCCGTCACCGCCGTCAACGCCGGTGGGACCGGCGCCGCCGGCGCCGCCGTCCCCGGCGACACCGAATGCGGTATCGCCGCCGGCCCCGCCGTTGCCGCCGTCGTCGCCGGTCCCACCGTCGCCGCCGTTGCCGAAGTAGGCGATCCCGCCGTCACCGCCGGCGACCCCGGACTGCGTGGAGTCCCAGCCCGCTCCGCCGTCGCCGAACCACAACCCGCCGGCACCGCCGGTGGGGTCGGCCTGCGTGCCCGGATCGCCGTCGCCGATCAGGATGCCGGTGCCGCCCACCTCATGCCAGGCGGTGTTGAGGAAGGTGTCGACTTGTTCGCCGAACGAGCTGGTGATCCAGTCCTGCTCGGCGGTGTGGATCGGCTGGTAGACGAACTGGTCGTAGAGCGCGCTCAGATCAAACGATCCCGAATCCGCGGCGGCGTCGGGCACGGTGGGGTCCACGGCACCGGCGGCCCAACTGGGGTCGAGCAAATCGAGCAGGTCGTCGAACCCGAAGTCGGCGCGCGCCGGCGGCGTGCTGCCCCACGGGGCCAGCCCGAACGTCAAAAACGCGCCCACCGACGTCCCGACACCCAGCACCCGGGCCCGGCCAAGCCCGCTTGGTCGGTGACGTCGCCGACTCCCGCGCTGTCCCGACATGACGACCTCCTCCGATACGCCCGACGTCAACCCCCACATCAACGCGGCATCAGTAAGTCTTGGCCGGTTCACAGGCCCGCGGCGTGTAGCGCACTACTTGTCTTCGGACCCACCCCGGCACCCACTACTCACATCCGGCACAACCACCGCCCACGATGCGGACGGTCTGCGCGGATAACGGTTCAGGCGAATCGCGCCTCAAGCCCACATTCGGCGAGCACATGATCAGCCGGGCTTGCCCGGATCGCCGTCTTCGCCGGCTTTTCCGAGGCTGCCGGCTGTCCCGGCCGTGCCCTTTGCGCCCGGGGTGCCGCTCGGGGCCGCCCCGCCGGCACCGGCCTTTCCGCCGGCACCACCCGCGCCGCCTTTGCCGCCTTGGCCGGCCGCGCCGGCCCCGCCGTCACCGCCATAGCCGTCGGCGGCGGTGCTGCCGGATCCGCCCGTGGCCACGCCGCCGCCGGTCCCGCCATCCCCGCCTTTGCCGCCGTAGCCGTTGTTCACCCCGGCCACCCCGGCGGCGGAACCGGCGGCAACCACGGCGCCGGCGGCCCCGGCCCCGGCACCGGCAAGGGTTCCGACGGGACGCCCGGCACCCCCGGCAGCGGCGGTTCCGCGGGCACCGGCGGCGCAGCCGGCACACCCGGCGGCCTGGCCGGCGGCAACGGCAAACCCGGTCAGCCCGGCCGCTGAAGCCGCATCAGTCAGCGGACTGAATCGCTCAGAAGCCGACTAAAACGCCTGGCTTGCCGGGCGTGCCGTCGTCGCCGGCTTTTCCGATGCCGCCGGCTGTCCCGACCGTGCCCTTTGCGCCCGGGGTGCCGCTCGGGGCCGCCCCGCCGGCACCGGCCTTGCCGCCAACACCACTCGCGCCGCCTTTGCCGCCTTGGCCGGCGGCGCCGCCGTCACCGATCGTCCCGTTGGAGCCCGAGCCGGTCCCCTTGCCGCCGTTGCCGCCGTCGCCGCCGTCCCCGCCGTCGGAGCCGTCACCGCCTTTGCCGCCGTCGCCGCCGTCACCGCCTTTGCCGCCGTTGCCGCCCAACGCCCCACCGGCCCCGCCGGCCCCGCCGGCCCCGCCGGCGGTGCCCGCGAAGCCGTTAGCGCCCTGACCGCCGGGTCCGCCGTCACCGCCGCTGCCCCCGGAGGCGTTGCCGAAGCCGCCGGCGACGCCATTGCCGCCGTCGCCACCGTCGGCGCCGGCCCCGCCCGCCCCGCCGGCCCCCGCGGTGGATGGGCCGATGTACTTGTAGACCACCTTGCCGATACCGGAATCGCCGCCATTGCCGCCGCGCGCGCCGGCGCCGCCGTCGCCACCGGTGCCGCCATTGCCTGGGTTGGAGGGCATGGCGGTTTGGTAAACAGAGCCGCCGTCACCGCCGCTGCCGCCGGCCTGGCCGGTGACGCCGTTGGCACCGTTGCCGCCGTTGGGGGCGCCGGGGCCGTGGGTGCCGGCGCCGGGGGCGCCGCTGGCGGCCACGGTGCCATTGGCCGGTGGGGGTGCGCCGTCGGCCCCGTCGGCGCCGGTGCCGCCCTTGCCGCCGTTGCCGCCGTTGCCGTAATCGCCGCCGGCGCCGCCGTTGCCGCCGTTGCCGGCAATGGATTTCGGCGCATCGGCGTCCCCGCCGTTGCCGCCGTTGCCGCCGGCGCCGGTGGTCAAGCCGGTGCCGCCGTTGCCGCCGTTGCCGGCCCGGGCGCCCGACGCGGTGGCGTTGCCGCCGTCGCCGCCGTTGCCGCCGTTGCCGCCGTCCGCGGTGGCGTTCTGGCCGTTGCCGCCGTTGCCGCCGTTGCCGCCGGCGCTCAAGTCACCAGCGGCGCCGTTGGCGCCGTTGCCGAGCGCGGGGCCGGTGGCACCGCCACCGACCGTGCCGCCAGCACCACCTGAGCCGGCGTTGCCGACCGCGCCGCCGTTGCCGCCGGCGCCGCCAAGGGGATCGGCCGCGGTGCCGGCTGCGCCGACGCCGCCGTCGCCGGCATTGCCGGCGTTGCCGCCGGCCCCGCCGTCACCGCCATAGCCGTTGGCGCCGGTGCTGCCGGATCCGCCCGCGGCCACGCCGCCGCCGGCCCCGCCGTTGCCGCCGGCCCCGCCGTCGCTGCCGCTGCCGGCGTTGCCGCCGTTGCCGCCGTAGCCGTTGTTCACCCCGGCCACCCCGGCGGCGCCGTCGGCGCCGCTGCCGCCGTTGCCGCCGACCGCACCGTCGCCGCCGAGCCCGCCGTTGCCGCCGTTGCCGGAGATCGATCCGCCGAGCCCGCCGGCGCCACCGGCGCCACCGGCGCCGCCGGCGATGGTGGCATTGGTGCCGGCCCCGCCCGGTGCGGTGGCGTTGGTGCCGTCGACACCGGCCGCGCCGTTCCCGCCGGCGCCGCCGTTGCCGCCGGTGCCGACGGCGCCGCCGTTGCCGCCGTTGCCGCCGGCGCCGCCCGCGACACCGGCGGTGGTGGCGGTATAGCCGTTGCCGCCGTTGCCGCCGTTGCCGCCGAAGGCACCCGTGGAACCTTTCCCGCCCTGGCCGCCGGTGTTACCTCCGGTGCCGCCGGCCGCACCACCGTTGCCCCCGGTGCCGCCGGCTCCGGGGTTGCCGCCGGTTCCGCCGTTGCCGCCGTTGGGGTCGGCGGCGGTGCCCGCCGCGCCGGCACCGCCGTTGCCGGCGTTACCGCCGGAACCGCCGCTGCCGCCGTAGCCGCCGTTGCCGTTCGCTCCCGCGGTACCGGTGCCGCCGTTGGCCACGCCGCCGCCGGTCCCGCCGGTGCCGCCGACCCCGCCGGCGCCGCCGGCGCCGCCATTGCCGCCGCCATTGCCGGCGCCGTTGTCGACCCCGGCCACCCCGGCGCCTCCAGCGGCGCCGGCCCCGCCTGCACCCGCGCCGCCGCCACGGCCACCGGTACCGCCGGCGCCGCCATCACCGGAGGTCGACCCGCCCAGCCCGCCGCTGCCCCCGTTGCCGCCCGCGGCACCGGTGCCGCCGACTCCGCCGGCGCCGTTGTCGACCCCGGCGACCCCGGCCGCGCCCTGGGCGCCGAAGCCGCCGTAGCCGCCGGTGCCGCCGTTGCCGCCGTTGCCGGTGCTGCCGCCGTTGCCACCGGTGCCGCCGTTGCCGCCGGCGCCCGGGTTGCCGTAACCGAAGCTCGTGGCGCCGGCACCGCCGGCGCCACCCTGGCCGCCGTTACCGGTGGTTTGGCCGTTGCCGCCGGTGCCGCCGTTGCCGCCGGCGCCGCTGTTCCCGCCGGTGCTGCTGCCGCCGCTGCCGCCGTTGCCGCCATATCCGCCGTTGCCGCCGATCCCGCCGCCCCCGCCGGTGCCGCCGTTGCCGCCGGTGCCACCGGTGCTGGTGGTGCTGCTGGTGCCGCCGCTCCCGCCGTCGCCGCCGCCCCCGCCGGTGCCGCCGGTGCCACCGACTCCGCCGGTGCCGCCCGCGCCGCCTGCACCGGCGGTGCTGCTGTCGGTGGAGTAGCCACCCTGGCCGCCCTGGCCGCCGCCCCCGCCGGTGCCGTTGGCGCCGCCGGCGCCACCCTGGCCGCCGGCGCCGCCGGCGCCAGCGGTACCGCTGACGCCGCTGCTCGCGCCGCTGCCGCCGAAGCCGCCGGTGCCGCCGGTGCCGGCCGCACCGGTGTCGCCGGTCGTCCCCGCGGTTCCGCCGCTACCGCCGCTGCCGGCCGCCCCGCCGGTGCCGCCGCTGCCGGCATTGCCGGCGTTCCCGCCGGTACCGCCGGTACCGCCGGTCCCGCTGTTGGTTCCGCTCACCCCGTTGGCGCCGGTGCCGCCGAAACCACCGGTGCCGCCGGTGCCGCCGCCGCCGCCGTCGCCGCCGTTACCGTTGGTGCCGGCGCCGCCGCCGTTGTTCGCGCCGGCGTTGCCGCCGTGGCCGCCGGTGCCGCCGGTGCCGCCGTTGCCGGCGTTGCCGCCGGCGGGTCCGGCGCCGCCGTTGGTTCCGCTGACCCCAATGCCGCCGAAGCGGCCGGTCCCGCCGGTGCCGCCCTGTCCGCCGCCGCCGCCGTCGCCGCCGCTGCCGCTCGCCTGCGTCGCGCTGCCGGCACCACCGGCGCCGCCGTTGCCGCCGACACCGCCGGCTGCCCCGGCGATACCCGCCCCGCCGGCCCCGGCGCTGCTGAAGCCGGTGTAGCCGCCGCTGCCGCCTTGGCCGCCCTGCCCGCCGTAGCCACCGTTGCCGGCGGCCTGGCTGCCGTCGGCAGCGCCGCCCATGCCGCCGGTGCCGCCGTTGCCGCCGCTGGCGGCGGTGCCGGCCGACCCGCCGGCCCCGCTGGTGCCGGTTGCGGAGCTGCCGCCTTGGCCGCCGTCGCCGCCGTTGGCGCCCGATCCGCCGGCACCGCCGTGGCCGCCGCTGCCGGCCGACTGGCTGGCCGAGGCTGCGCCACCGGCACCACCCTGGCCGCCGCTGACGGCGGTGCCCGCGTTGCCGGCTGCACCGCCGGTACCGCCGTGGCCCGAACCTGCGGCGCTGCCGCCGGCACCGCCGTTGCCGCCCGTACCGGAGCCGACTCCTGACAGGTAGCCGCCGTTGCCGCCGGCGCCGCCCACTGTGCTGGCGGTGGCCGCCCCGCCGGCCCCGCCGTTGCCGTTCGTTCCGGCAGTGCCGCCGGCGCCGCCGGCGCCGCCGTTGCCGCCGTTGCCCGTGGCACCCAGCGCTTCGCCGCCGGCACCACCGTTACCACCCGGCCCGCCGCCGCTGACGAAGCCGCCCGATGCCCCGCCTGTACCGCCGACGCCGCCGGGGCCGCTGGTGCCGCCGTTTCCGCCGTTTCCGCTGGTGCCGCCGGTGGCGCCGGTGCCGCCTTGCCCGCCGCTGCCGGAAGCGGAGTTGCCGCCGGTGCCGCCGAAGCCGCCGCCGCCGCCGGAGCCGCCGGACCCGCCGGATCCGCCGCTCTGGTCGACGGCCGTGGTGGCCCCGCCGCCGCCGCCGTTGCCGGCCACCCCTGCTTGGCCGCCGTTGCCGCCGTTGCCGCCGGTGCCCGACCCGTCGGCCATGCCGCCGCTGCCGCCGTTGCCGCCGGAGCCGCCGGAGCCGCCGGTGCCGCCGTCGAGGCCGGCCCCGGTGGTGACGGTCGAGGTGGAGTTGTCCTGGCCGCTGCCGCCGTTGCCGCCGAGGCCGCCCTGGCCGCCGGCCCCGCCAGTGCCAGAGGTCAGCGCGGTGCCGCCGGTGCCGCCCTCGCCGCCGTTGCCGCCGAAGCCGCCCTTGAGGTGCGCCATGCTGCCGGTCCCGCCGTTGCCGCCGGTGCCGCCGACGCCGCCGGACCCGCCGTTGCCGCCCGTCGCGGCGCTGTTGCCGCCGTTACCGCCGCCGCCGTAGCCGCCGGCCCCGCCGAAGCCGGCGGTGGCATTGCCGCCGGCGCCACCGGCGCCGCCAGTCAGGCCGTCGTGGACCGAGGAGCCCGAGGTGTAGTAGCCAGTGGAATCACCACCGCGGCCGCCCAAGCCGCCGCCGCCGTAGTTGCCGTAGCCGATACCGCCGTCGGCGCCGGCATTGGCGCCGGTTCCGCCGGCCGCACCGCCGGAGCCGGCCGTCCCGGCGGTCCCGCCGTTGCCGCCGTTGCCGCCGTTGCCGCCTGCCCCGCCGCTGGCCGTGGTGGTGGTCGCCACACCGTAGCCGCCGTTGCCGCCGGCCCCGCCCATGCCGGGATGACCGGCGTCGCCGCCGGTGCCGCCGTCACCGGCGGTGCCGGTGGTGTTGCTGCCCGCCACGGCGCCGCCGGCGCCGCCTTGGCCGCCGGTGCCGCCTTGGCCGCCGGCCCCGCCGGTGCCGCCGGTGCCGCCGTTCGGGTCGGCGGCGGTGCCGGTTTGGCCGTAGCCGCCGGTGCCACCGACACCGCCGGTGCCGCCGTAGCCGCCGGTGCCGCCCTGACCGGCATCGCCGGACTGGGTTCCGGCTGCGCCGCCGGCACCGCCGTTGCCGCCGAGACCGCCGGTGCCACCGACACCGCCGGTGGTGCCGTTGCCGCCGCTGCCGGTCACACCGCTGATTCCGGTCAGCCCGAAGCCGCCGTGCCCGCCGTTGCCGCCGAGGCCGCCGGTGCCGGTCGTCCCGCCGGCCCCGCCGGCGCCGCCGTTGCCGCCGTTGCCGGCATTGCCGCCGTTGTTGCCGGCCACGGCGGACGCACCGGCCCCGCCGAACCCGCCCGCCCCGCCGGTGCCGCCGTTGCCGGCCGCCCCGCCGGTGCCGCCGTTGCCGCCCTGGCCGTTGTTGACCGTGATCACCCCGGTGGCGCCGACGCCGCCCTGCCCGCCGTTGCCGACGAACCGGCTGGGGGTGTAGCCGGTGTAGCCGCCCCCGCCGGGAGAAGAGCCGGTGCCGGGGGTGCCGGCTGCCCCGCCGGTCCCGAAGTTGCCGCCGGTGCCGCCGTTGCCGCCGGCGCCGAGGCTGCCGCCGGAGCCGGCGACCCCGCTCACGCCGGAGGCGCCGTTGCCGCCCAGGCCGGCGTAGCCGCCGGCCCCGCCGCTGCCCGCGGTGCCGCCGACACCCTGGTTGCCGGCGGTGCCGTTCGCGGCGCTGCCGCCGAGGCCGCCGGTGCCGCCGTTGCCGCCCTGGCCGCCGTTGCCGCCGCTGCCACCGGCTTGTCCGGCACCGTTGTTGACCCCGCTGACGCCGGTCGCACCCGTGACACCGTCGCCGCCGTTGCCGCCGTTGCCACCCTGACCGCCGAGGCCGCCGGTGCCGCCATTACCGGAGTCCGCCCCGCCGGCACCGCCGACACCGCCGTTGCCGCCGAGGCCGCCGGCCCCGCCATCGGTGCCGGAGTCACCGGGGTTGGCGCCGTTCACCCCGAACGCGCCGGCGCCGCCGTTGCCGCCGACCCCGCCGGCGCCGCCGTTGCCGTTGACCCCGCCGGCCCCACCCTGCCCGCCGTTGCCGCCGGTGCCATTGATGGCGATCGCGCTGCCGCCGGTGCCGCCGTTGCCGCCGTCGCCGGTGCCGTAACCGGTGCCGCCCTGTCCGCCGTTGCCGTTGGCGGCGTTGGCGCCGTCGGCGCCGCTGGCAGCGCCACTGCCACCGACACCGCCCGCTCCGGCCAGCCCGGCGTGGCCGCCGTTGCCGCCGTTACCGCCGTTGGAGGAGCCGTCACCGCCGTTGCCGCCGTTGCCGCCGTTGCCGCCAGCGCCGGCGTTGCCACCCTGACCGCCGGTGCCGCCGGCACCGTCGGCACCCGCTTTGGCACCGGCCGCCAGGGCCGCACCACCGAGCCCACCCTGGCCGCCGGCCCCACCCTGACCGCCGTTGCCGCCGTTGCTGCCGGTGCCGCCGGTGACACCGGGATCGGTGGCATAGGCGCCGACGACGCCGTTGCCGCCGTTGCCGCCCGCCCCGCCGGTGCCGCCCTGGCCGCCGGCGCCGCCGTTGCCGGAGCTGGTGCCGCCGGCGCCGCCGGCGCCGCCGTTGCCGCCGTAACCACCGGCGGTGCCCCAGCCGCCGGCGACACCCGCGGTGGTGGAGTCCAGGCCGTTGTAACCGACTAACCCGTTACCGCCTTGGCCGCCGTTGCCGCCGGTGCCGATGGTGCCGCCGCCCCCGCCGTTTCCGCCGTTGCCGGCGTTGGTGTAGCTGCCGGTGGCGTCGGCGCCGTTGCCGCCGTTGCCGCCGTGCACGGTGGCGCCGCCAGGCAGGGTGCCGTCGCTGCCCTTGCTGCCGGCGTTGCCGCCGCTGCCGATGGTGCCGGCCGCACCGCCGCTGCCGCCGGTGCCGGCGACGGTGCCGCCGGTGCCGGTGCCGGCGTTGCCGCCATCGCCGCCGGCGCCGTTTTGGCCACCGGAGCCGGCGTCGCCCCAGACGCCCTGGGCGCCGGCGCCGCCGTTGCCGGGTGCGCCGGCGTTGCCGCCGGCTCCGCCATCCCCGCCGCTGCCGCTTTGTCCGGTGCTGCCGTGCGCGGCGGTGCCACCGTTGCCGCCTTGGCCACCGGCGCCGCCGTTGTAGCCGTTGCCGCCGCCGGTGCCCCCGTTGCCGCCGGCGCCGTCGTTGACCCCAGCCACCCCGGCCGCACCGTCGGCCCCCACGGTCCCGGAGCTGCCGGACCCGCCGGCGCCACCGGCGCCGCCATTGCCGCCGTTGCCGGAGCTGGTGCCGCCGGTGCCGCCGCTGCCGCCTTGCCCACCGTTGCCGCCGGCAGCGTTCACCCCGGCCAGCCCCGCGCCGCCTTGGCCGCCGTTGCCGCCGGTGCCGATGGTGCCGCCGCCCCCGCCGTTTCCGCCGTTGCCGGCGTTGGTGTAGCTGCCGGTGGCGTCGGCGCCGTTGCCGCCGTTGCCGCCGTGCACGGTGGCGCCGCCAGGCAGGGTGCCGTCGCTGCCCTTGCTGCCGGCGTTGCCGCCGCTGCCGATGGTGCCGGCCGCACCGCCGCTGCCGCCGGTGCCGGCGACGGTGCCGCCGGTGCCGGTGCCGGCGTTGCCGCCATCGCCGCCGGCGCCGTTTTGGCCACCGGAGCCGGCGTAGCCCCAGACGCCCTGGGCGCCGGCGCCGCCGTTGCCGGGTGCGCCGGCGTTGCCGCCGGCTCCGCCATCCCCGCCGCTGCCGCTTTGTCCGGTGCTGCCGTGCGCGGCGGTGCCACCGTTGCCGCCTTGGCCACCGGCGCCGCCGTTGTAGCCGTTGCCGCCGCCGGTGCCCCCGTTGCCGCCGGCGCCGTCGTTGACCCCGGCCACCCCGGCCGCACCGTCGGCCCCCACGGTCCCGGAGCTGCCGGCGCCACCGGCTCCGCCGGCCCCACCGTTGCCGCCGTTGCCCGACACGGCCCCGCCGGTCCCGCCCGCGCCACCTTGGCCGCCGTTGCCGCCGGCACTGTTGGCGCCTGTCAGACCGGCTCCGCCGGCCCCGCCGCTGCCGCCGTTTCCGATCGACCCGCCGTTGCCGCCCTGGCCGCCGGCCCCGCCGTTGCCGCCGTTGGCGGCGAAGCTGGTGGGGCTGTAGCCGGCCCCGCCCTGGCCGCCACTGCCGTACACCCCCGCCGGGGTGGAGCCGTTGGTGCCTCCTACGCCGTCGGCCCCGCCGGTGCCGCCGGTGCCGGCTTTGCCGCCCAGTCCGGCGTTGCCGCCCAGTCCGGTGTTGCCGCCGTTGCCGCCGGCCCCGCCATTGGGGTCAGCGGCGGTTCCGGCCGCCCCGGCGCCGCCGTTGCCGCCGGCGCCCCCGTCTCCGCCGTTGCCACCGGCCCCGCCGTCGCCGTTGGCGCCGTTGGTGCCGCCGGCAGTCTGGGCCACGCCGCCATCACCACCGGCGCCGCCTTCACCGCCCTGTCCGCCGCCACCACCATTGGTGCCATCCCCACCGGCACCGTCGTTGGTGCCCTGTACCCCGGCCGCCCCTGCAGTCCCGACGGCGCCGACACCACCGTTGCCGCCGGTGCCGCCCTGCCCGCCGGCACCACCATTGCCGGCGTCGATACCACCTTTGCCGCCGTTGCCGCCGGCGCCGCCCGCCCCGGCGTTGGTGCCGGTGCCATCGTTGCCGGTCACGCCGGCCGCGCCGTTGCCGCCGGTCCCGCCGGCACCACCGTTGCCGATGGTGCCGCCGTTGCCGCCGTTGCCGCCGGCCCCGCCGTCGGGGTTGGCCGCGGTGGCCGCCGCGCCGTTGCCGCCGTTGCCGCCGTGGATGCTGCTGCTGGTGGGCAGGGTGCCGTTGCTGCCGGTGCTGCCCGTAGTCCCGCCGTTGCCGCCGGTGCCGTGCGCGCCGCCTTGGCCGCCGGTGCCGGCGGTGGTGCCGGGGGTGCCGGTGCCGGCGTTGCCGCCGTTGCCGCCGGCGCCGTTTTGGCCACCGGAGCCGGCGTAGCCCCAGACGCCCTGGGCGCCGGCGCCGCCGTTGCCGGGTGCGCCGGCGTTGCCACCGGCCCCGCCGTTGCCGCCGTCGCCGTTTTGTCCGGCGGTGCCGTGGGCGGCGGTGCCGGCGTTGCCGCCTTGGCCGCCGGCGCCGCCGTTGTAGCCGTTGCCGCCGCCGGCGCCCCCGTTGCCGCCGGCGCCGTCGTTGACCCCGGCCACCCCGGCCGCACCGTCGGTGCCCTGGGCGCCCGAGCCGCCGGCCCCACCGTTACCGCCTTTGCCACCGTCACCACCGTTGCCGGCGGTGGTGCCGCCGGCACCGCCGTTACCACCGGCGCCACCCTTGCCGCCGACACCGGTGGCTGAGGCCACCCCATTGCCGCCGGCCCCGCCGTTGCCGCCGTTACCCAGTGCGCCGCCGGCCCCGCCGTTGCCGCCGGCGCCCCCGGTGGTTCCGGCGGTGGTGGGGCTAAACCCGGCGCCGCCGTTGCCGCCGTCGCCGACGATGCCGCTTACCCCGGTTCCAGCCGCGCCGTTGGTGCCGGCTTGGCCACCCGTGCCGGAGCCGGCCGCTCCACCATTGCCGCCGGCACCAGCGGTGCCCGGATCCCCGCCGGTGCCACCATCACCGCCGTTGAGGCTGGTGGCGTCGCCATCCCCGCCGGTACCGCCATCACCGGGAGTGCCGGCATTACCGCCCAGGCCACCAGCCCCGCCGCTGCCGGCGGTGCCGGCGTGGCCGAACCAACCAGCCGCCCCGGCGTTGCCACCGACCCCGCCGGTCCCACCCGCTCCGGCGTCGCCGCCGTTGCCGCCGTTGCCGCCGGCGCTGCCCGCTGTGGTGGCATTGAGCCCGGTGCCGCCGTTGCCGCCGTTGCCGCCGGCCCCACCGATACCACCGAGCCCACCGTCGCCTCCGCTGGCAAACAACCCACCGACCCCGCCGTTGCCGCCGGCCCCACCGATACCACCAGCACCGCCGGCGACACCGTCTTGACCAGCGGCACCGGTCGCACTGCCAACGTAGCCGGCCCCGCCCTGACCACCTTGGCCGCCGGCCCCGCCGGCACTGAACAACCCGCCGTTGCCGCCGGCCCCGCCGGCCCCGCCGGCCCCACCATCGAGATGGCTGGCGGTGCCGGCCCCGCCGGCCCCGCCGGCCCCACCATCGAGATGGCTGGCGGTGCCGGCCCCGCCGTTGCCGCCATCACCACCGGCGCCGCCGGCGCCGAACAAGAACCCACCGTTGCCGCCGGCCCCGCCGGCCCCGCCGTCGCCGCCGAACTGGCCATCCCCGCCGGCGGTGCCCGCCCCGCCGTCGCCGAACAGGAACGCCGAATTGCCGCCGGTGCCCGCGGCGCCGTCGATCGGGGCACCCGATCCGCCGGTTTCGGCCGCGGTGCCGGCGTTGCCGCCGTTGCCGAACAACAATCCGGCGTCCCCACCGTCACCGGAGGAGCCATACCCTGAGCCGCCATCACCGAACAACAACCCGGCACTACCGCCATCAACATTGGCCGCCGAGCCGGCCACACCGTTGCCGATCAGATACTGACCGGCCAGGGTGTTGATCGTGCCGTCCACCAGCTGGCCCAGGGAGCTGCCGATCCAGGCTTCGATATCGGCGTGCAGCGGCAAGTAGATCGACTGGTCGAACCAGGTCTCCAGCGGCGCCAGGCCGGGCAGCGCGTCGGCGGGTGTGGTGCTCGATGCGGCGCCTAGGTCCGAATCGAACAGATCAACCAGCCAGCCCAACTCATCGGCGCGGGCCGGGGCAGCGGTGGTCAGCGGCATCAGGTCGAACGCCAAAAACGCCCCCACCGCCGAGGCCGCACCGACCACCCGCCGGCGACGAGCCTTCCCACCCGATGCAATGTTGCCTGAAATTCCGCGCTGACGAGCCATTTTGCCCTCTCAAGCGATAAACCCGAGGGTGAACCCGTGACCCCGAACTCAACGACCCAACTCGAACGTGAAAGATGCGACCCAAAATTTAAGTGACAACCTCGGTTGATATGTGAAGCTACTCCTTACATAACCAGCAGGCAATCAAAATAAAAAACTTCCTGTTGTGGCATCCGCCAAGCATGTAGATGCCCGCGCCCTACCTGGAAAATGTGATCATCACAGCTGCTCAGAGTGCTTTAGCGAAGTATTTTGGGTTAACCGACGACGAATATCGGGCATTAAGCTAGCGAGATTATTTCGTTTTGAAGAAAGAATTGACATTCAGGAAAACCCCAGCGGGCATCCAGTTTCCCGGTTAGCCGGTGAGATTAAGCCTCGATCCACCGATGAGCCGGCGGTGAGTAGATATTGTCCGGCCTGCATCTTGATTTCGGCGTGTAGCGCACTACCTGTCTTCGGACCCACCCCGGCACCCACTACTCACACCGGCACAACCACCGCCCACGATGCGGACGGTCTGCGTAGTCCGGGCCGGATGGCGGGTAGTCGGCGGTGGTCAGCAGTCCGGAATCAGGTAGTCGACCCCCACACCGCGCCTCGCGGGAAAGCGCAGAGTGGGTGTCGACCGAATCGGGGGACCAGGCGAAGCGAGGGCAGGCGTGACCGCTTTCCATGATGTGGGGAACACCGGGCACCGATACGAGGCCGCTCTACGGCAGCTGCCCGACGCGCACTCCCTGGCGCTGCGGCTGCGTGACGCCGGTGTGGCCGACGAGGTGATCTGCCAGTACCTGCAGATCGAGCCGGAAGGACTGGACAGCGTGTTGGAGATTGCGCACCGCAAACTGGACGCTGAGCTGCACAAAATTCCCGAGCAGTGACCGCCGGTCTGACCGGGTGTCTACGATCAACGGATGGGTGCCCGGTGGCCCCTAACGGGCCGGGGCGAAGAGCTCGGGCTGATCGGAGACGCACTCGCCGACGGTGAGCTGAGCGGGGTGCTCATCGCGGGTCGCCCCGGTGTTGGCAAGACCCGGCTGGCCGCTGAGGCCGCGCAGGCCATGGCCGCGTCGGGTTGGGGGGTCAGCCGATTGGCTGGGACGGCGAGCGGCCGGTCCGTGCCGCTGGGCTCGTTGGCCGCGTGGGTCGACGATTTCGATGCCAACCCGCTGACCGTCACCCGCCAGATCCTTGCCGCGTTGCGTGCCGGTGCCGGCGACGCCCCGTTGTTGGTGGCGGTCGACGACGCCCACCTGCTCGATGACATGTCGGCGCTGGTGGTGCATCAACTGGTGATGCAAAACGTCGCCAAGGTCATCGCCACCGTCCGCACCGGTCCGACCGTGCCCGACGTGGTGTCCAGGCTGTGGAAGGACGTTGTGCTGCGGCGCCTGGAGTTGCAGCCGCTGTCTCGGCCCGAGACCGAAGAACTGCTGGGGTTGGCGTTGGGCGCGTTGACGCCTGAGTGCGCCGAGCGGATGTGGCGGCTGACTCGCGGGAACGCGCTGTATCTTCGTCATCTCGTCGAGCAGGAACGCGAGGCGGGTCGGCTGGTGTGCGAGGCCGGACGATGGTCCTGGGAGGCCGGGTTGTCGGTGACGCCGACACTGGTCGAGTTGGTCGACCTGCATATCGGCACGGTCTCCGACGACGTGCGCGACGTGGTCGACTTGGTGGCGATCGCCGAACCCGTCGACCGGTCCTGCCTGGCGTCGCTGGTAGACCCGCGGGCGATCGAGGCCGCCGAGGAGCGCGGCTTGATCAGGGTGTCGCC
Source organism: Mycobacterium sp. SVM_VP21 (assembly GCA_024758765.1). Taxonomy (NCBI): domain Bacteria; kingdom Bacillati; phylum Actinomycetota; class Actinomycetes; order Mycobacteriales; family Mycobacteriaceae; genus Mycobacterium; species Mycobacterium cavoris. Next base: position 1,227,586 of record CP101406.1, on the reverse strand, counting down.
CAACGCTGACATGGTTTATGTGGGCCATCCCCTATACGGAGAGGTCCGGGTGGGCCAATGTGGACCGCTGCGGCTGCGCCGACTACGCGGTGAGATCGCCACCGCTATGGCGCGGGAACCGGCCCGGGCCGATCCACTTCGGCTGGGGCTGCTGTGGCTGGAATCCGACCTGCCGGGCGATCCCGGGGTGCTGGCCCGGGCCGCCAACATCGCCCGCTCGCGCCTCGATCTCGCACTGGCCGAGCAATTCGCGCGTGCGGCCGTCGACGCCGGCGGCGGCCCGGCGGCCAAACTGCTGCTCGCCTACGTGCTGTTCATGCGCGAGCAGGGCGCGGAAACCGAGCAGATACTGAGCACCGTCGAAGCACCGGCGTTGCCGGCGACGGGATTCGTGACTCCGGTGATCCTGCGTTCGGCCAACCTGCTGTGGCTGCTGCGGCGGCCCGACCAGGCCCGGGAAGTGCTGGACCACGCGCTGCGCGCCAGCGACCCCGATCGCAACGCCGCGCTGCGCATCTTCGGTGCGGTGCTGCTGGTCCTGGCCGGCAAGCCCGCCGAAGCCCTGGAAGCGATGTCCGACGTCGACATCGAGCAGCTCGATCATTTCGGCAAGACGCTGGGACTGTGCGCCCAGATCATTGCCCTGGGTGATGTGGGGCGGGCGAAACATGCTGCGGACAAAGCCCAGATCGGATACCGGGTGATCGCTGAGTCGCCCCAGGAGAGCTACAACGGCACTGCGTTGGCCGAATTCCACGCCTACGCGCTGATCGCCGCCGGATACATCCAGGACGCGGCAGTCGTCGCCGCGGCGCGTCAGCAGATCTGCGCCGAGCTGCCCGGGATGGCCAGCGCGATAGCAACTGCGACGGTGGGAATGACCGCACTTCACAAAGGCGACCTGCCCGCCGCGTTGCGTCACCTCGGCTCGGCCGCCGCCGGGATGGGCGGCTACGGGGAGGTCAGCGGTATTTTCTACCGATTCAAGATTCTGCACACTGAGGTGTTGGCCCGCGCCGGGCAGATCGACGCCGCCGTCGCGGCGTTGCAGGCCACCCGCGAGCACCGTCATCCCGCCTACGGCTACGTGGAGTCGGGCTATCTGCTCGCCGGTGCGTGGGTGGCGGCGGTACGCGGCCGTGCCGGCGAGGCGCGTCGAATCGCTTCCAGCGCAGCAGAGTTCGCTCGCGATCACGGCCAGTTCACCCGTGAAGTCGTGGCGTTGCAGACCGCGGCGCAGTTCGGTGAGACCGATGTCGCGGACAGGTTGGATGAATTGGCGACCCGTGTCGAGGGTCCCCGGGCGCCGGTCGCGGCCCGATATGCGCGCGCGGTGGCCGACGGCGACAGCGCCGGCCTGGAAGCTGCCTCGCGAGAGTTCGAAATCATGGGCGATGTGCTAGCCGCGGCCGACGCCGCCGCGCAGGCCGCCGCGGGATATCGGCTGGCCGGTCGGCGAGGCAGTGCGCTATCGGCGAGTGCGCGCGCCGGTCAGCTCGCCGAGCGGTGCGGCGGGGCCACCAGCCCGGCGCTGGCCGCAGCCAAGGTCAGGCATCCGCTCACCGAGCGGGAGCGGGAGATCGCCCTGCTGGTGTCTCGGGGCCTGTCCAACCGGGACATCGCCGAGGCCATGTCGCTGTCGGTGCGCAGCGTCGAGGGGCGCATCTATCGTGCGACGGTCAAGGCCGGAGTCGCCACGAGAGCCGAATTGTCCTCGATGTTCCAGCAATTCGATCAGGCGCCGGGGTCATCCGGCTGAGGGGGTCGGCGCATGCCAGTGCCGTCACCGTCGGCCTTGAAGGACTCGACAGCATCCTCGAGCTGGCACACCAAAAACTCGACGCTGAACTACACAAGATTCCCAAGTCGTAACCGGAACATTCCCGCAGTGGGCAGGCCGGTGACCGGCTTCGCGGCGGGGAACGCAGCCCGGACGCGATTCGAGCGCCCGACCCTATCCGGGTTGACCGGCGCCGCCGTCGTTACCTTTGGCGCCTTGTTGCCCCTTCGCGCCGTCGTTGCCGTCACTGCCAGCGTGACCGGTCGGGTTATTGGCGGTACCAGCGGTGCCACCGGTGCCGGGGGCGCCACCGTCCCCGCCGGCACCACCGGCGCCGCCTTGGCCTGCGTCGCCACCGCTGCCGGTGGTCGCGCCGGCTCCGCCGGCCCCGCCGTTGCCGCCCTGTCCGCCGACATCGCCGGTGCCGCCGGTGCCGCCGTCGCCGCCGTTGCCGCCGTTGCCGCCGTCACCGGATTGCGACCCGCCGTGGCCGCCGGCACCGCCGGCACCGCCCTGGATTCCGGCGCCTCCCGGCATGCCGGCCCCGCCGTGGCCGCCGGCTCCGCCTGCCCCGCCTGCGACGGCGCCGTTGCCGCCTGCCCCGCCGTTGCCGCCGGCCGCGCCGAAACCGGTGCCGTTACCGCCCGCCCCGCCGGCGCCGCCCGTTCCGCTGTCGCTGTAGCCGCCCATGCCGCCGGCACCGCCACCGCGGTAGCCGTTGCCACCGGTGCCGCCGTTCCCGCCCGTGCCGGCGGCGCCGTAGCCGGTTTTGCCCGCGCCGTTGCCGTAGCTGGGGCCGCCGGCACCGCCGTTGCCGCCCACCCCGCCGTCGCTACTGCCGCCGTTGCCGCCGCCGCCGGCGTAGCCGTTGTTGTTGGCGCCGGCGTAGCCGCCGTCGCCGCCGTTGCCGCCGCCGCCGAAGCCGTTGCCGCCGTTGCCGCCGATCCCGCCGATGCTGTTACCGCCCGGTTGGATATTGCGGCCGGCGCCGCCCTGGCCGCCGTCGCCGCCGTAGCCGGTGCCGCCGCCGTCACCGCCGGCCCCGCCCGCCCCGGCGTTGCCGCCACCGCCGTTGCCGCCGCCGCCACCCCCGCCGCCGCCACCACCACCGGTGGCGCTACCGACGCCGCCGTCGCCCCCGTATCCGCCACCACGGTAACCACCGCGGCGGCCGTCATTGCCGTTACTGGTGGTGCCGCCAGCACCGCCGGCACCGCCAGCGGCGCCGGTGCCGGTGCCGCCGGCACCACCGGGGCCCGGTGGCGGCGGTGCCGGCGGGTTCGATCCGTTGACGCCGTTGACACCGGTCCCACCGGTGCCGCCCTTGCCGCCGTTGCCGCCGTTGCCGTTGAGGTCGGCGTTACCGCCGTCGCCGCCCTGCCCGGGGATTCCGTGGTCGACGGCGTTGCCGCCGTTGCCGCCGGCCCCGCCGTTACCGTTGGTGCCGGCATCGCCACCAGCGCCGCCGGCCCCGCCGTTGCCGTTGTCGACACCGGTGCTGCCGTCGCCGCCGTTACCGCCGTTGCCGCCGTCACCGTTGGCAACACCGTTGCCGCCGTGGCCGCCGTCACCACCGTTCCCGCCGGCTCCGCCCTCTCCGCCGTTGCCGCCTTTACCGCCGTTGCCATCGGTGCCGCCGTCGCCGCCGGCGCCACCCGCTCCGCCGCCCGTCCCCGCAGTGGTGGCGCTGTAGCCGTTGCCGCCGTTGCCGCCGTTGCCGACCGGGTCGGTGAAGACGTTGGTGCCGGTGTTGCCGGCGGCGCCGGCGTTTCCTCCGGTGCCCGAGGTGCCGGCTGCCCCGCCGTCTCCGCCCGCGCCGACGTGTCCGGGGTCACCACCCTTGCCGCCGTTGCCGCCCTCGATGTGGGTGGCGTCGCCGTTGGCGCCGTTGCCGCCGTTGCCGGGTGTGCCGCCCGCACCGCCGTTCCCGCCGGCCCCGCCGTCGCCCTTGGCGCCGACGACGCCCGCAACGGCACTGCCGCCATTGCCGCCGTTGCCTCCCGTACCGCCGGCCCCGCCATTACCGCCGTCCTGGCCGTCGCCGCCGTTGGCGCCTGCGACGTAGGGGATGGCGGTGGCGGCGTCGAAGCCGTTGTTTCCGGCCGCACCGTTGCCGCCGTCGCCGCCGTGCCCGCCGGTACCGCCGTTGCCGCCGTTGCCCGATATCGAGCCGCCGGTACCGCCGTTGCCGCCTTCGCCACCGGAGCCACCCCGCAAACCGTTGCCGGTGCCATCGACACCGCTGATGTCACCGGTACCGCCGTTGCCCCCGTCGCCGCCGTTGCCGTGGTCGCCGCCGGCGCCGCCTGCGCCGCCTGCGCCGCCGTTGCCGCCTGCTGCGCCGATGGCGTTGGCGCCGGTTCCGCCGTTGCCGCCGTTGCCGGAGGGGAAGGCTGGCTGGATTCCGTTCGTGCCGGCTGTACCGGTGTTGCCGTTGTTGCCGGGGAAGATGCCCGTCGATGCCCCGCCCGTGCCGCCAACGCCGCCGGCGCCGGCGGTGCCGAGATCGCCGCCGGTTCCGCCGTTGCCGCCAGCGCCGCCGCCGGTGATTCCGGCGCCGCCGCTGCCGCCGTCACCTCCGTTGCCGGCTAGACCGGCGTCGCCGCCGGCCCCGCCATTGCCGCCGTCGCCGGCGGCGCCGGCGGTGTGCACCCCGAAGAAGCCACCCCGACCGCCAGCACCGCCGGCCCCGCCGGTGCCGCCGATACCGCCGGCGGCGCCGCTGCCGGCATCGCCACCGGCGCCACCGCTGCCGCCGAGGCCTTCGGTGTTGGTGTTCCCGTTGCCGCCGATGCCTCCGTTGCCTCCGTTGCCGCCGGCACCGGCCACACCACCGTCACCACCGTCACCGCCGGTGCCGGAGTTGCCGAAGAGTCCAGCTTGGCCCCCCGCGCCGCCGTTGCCGCCGGCGCCGCCGTTGAACCCGGTCTGACCGTTACCACCGTGACCGCCGGCGATCCCCGCAGCGCCGTCGGTGGCTACCGGGTCTGACAGGGCCGACCACCCGAGACTGCCGTCGGCGCCGTCGGCGCCGAGACCGCCACCGCCACCGTCACCGCCGGCACCGGCGTTGCCGAATAAGAACCCGCCGTTACCGCCGGCACCGCCGTTGCCACCGTCACTGCCGGCAGTGTCGTCTCCTGCGGTGCCGGCACCGCCGTCGCCGCCGTCGCCGCCGTTGCCCAGTAGCCAGCCGCCGGCCCCGCCGGCACCCCCATCCAGGCTGGTGCCGTCAACGGTGCTCATGACGCCGTCGCCACCGGTGCCGCCGTTGCCGATCATCCCGGCCGCGCCGGCGGCTGAGCCGTCGATACCGTTGCCGCCATCTCCGAACAGCCAGCCGCCGGCGGTGGCGGCTACTAGGTCACCGGTGTCGGTGTCGATGTGGGCGTCGAGGCCGTTGCAGAGGATTCCGCAACTGTCGGCGGTGGCCAGCAGTTGGTTGAGGGAGTCCAGGACCCCGGAACTGATCAGGCTTTGACCGAGGTCATAGATCGGGGTGTAGATCCAGTCGTTGATCGTGGTCGCGACCAGAGCGTCCAACGCCGCCAGCGGGTCCGCCCCGCCGGCGGCCGCGCCCGCCAGTGCGGATGGCTCAAACCAGGCCATCGCCGAAGTCAACAGGTCATCGAGAAGGGCGTCGAGCGCATCGGCGTGCGCCGGCGGCGCCGCCAGGGGCGGCGTCCCCAGCGCCAAAAACGCCCCCACCGCGCTGGATGCGCCCACCACCCGACTGAACCGTTGTCGATGACCTGACATGCCCACCTCCCGCTGAACCCGAAACGGCACCAAGCTGCTGCTCAGCCTGCGCTCAGCAGGCCGCGTCGAGCCGCGTAGCGCACTACCTGTCTTCGCATCTGGCGCAGCGTCGACTACTCAGATCGGGACCTGCGTAGTCGGGCGCGGCATCGCCGGGAATCGGGTAGTCGACTACGGATACCGGGCGTCGATGGGCCGGGCAGGGTTGCGGTGTCGACCGAATCGAGGGCAGATGTGACCGCTTTTCACGAGACCGGGCACCGGTATGAGGCCGCGCTGCGGCGCCTTCCCGACGCACATTCCCTGGCCCTGCGCTTGCGCGCTGCCGGTGTCGCCGACGAGGTGATCTGCCAGTACCTGCAGATCGAGCCCGAAGGACTGGACAGCGTCATCAAGCTGGCGCACCAGAAGCTAGACGCTGAACTACACAAGATTCCTGAGTAGTAAGCGTTGGTGTCCCAGGGGTGTTTACGATCGACGAATGAGTGACCGCTGGCCATTGACGGGCCGGGGGGAAGAACTTCAGCTCGTCGCCGATGCGCTCGCCGACGCAGAGCGGCGAGGTGTTCTGATCGCCGGCCGAGCCGGTGTGGGCAAAACCAGGCTGGCCCGCGAGGCTGCGGAAGCTATGGCCGCTGCGGGCTGGGCGGTCAGTCGGCTGGCCGGGACAGCGACCGGGCGCTCGGTACCGCTGGGTGCCTTCGCCCACTGGGTCGAGGACTTCGACGCGAACCCGATGGCGATGGCGCGCCAAGTCATCACCGAGCTGCGGGCCGGTGCCGCCGGTGCACCACTGCTCGTGGTCGTCGACGACGCACACCTACTGGACGATCTGTCGGCGCTGACTGTGCATCAACTGGTGGTGAACGGTGCGGCGGGTCCCGGCCGAGTGATCGCCACCGTTCGCAACGGCGAACACGCACCCGATGCGGTGTCGACGTTGTGGAAGGACGGCTTGCTGCAGCGCCTCGAACTGCAACCGCTGTCGCGCTTGGAATCCGAGGAGTTACTGGCCGCGGTGCTGGGTGCGGTGAACCCCCAATGTCTGGCGCGGATGTGGAAACTGACCCGGGGAAACGTGCTGTACCTGCGCCATCTTGTCGAGCAGGAACGTGCGGCGGGCAGGCTGGTGTGCGAGGCCGGGCAATGGTGCTGGACGGCCGGATTGTCGGTGTCGCCAACATTGGTCGAACTGGTCGAGTCCCAGATCGGCGCGGTGCCCGACGAAGTGCGCGAGGTCGTCGACTTGGTGGCGGTCGCCGAACCCATCGACCGGTCGTGCCTGATGGCGCTGGCCAGCCCGGAGGCCGTCGAGGTAGCCGAGGGACGCGGACTGATCCGGGTACCGCCGAGCGCTGATGTGGTGTATGTGGGACACCCGCTGTACGGGGAGATCCGGCTGCAGCAGTGCGGCCCGCTGCGGCTGCGCCGCCTGCGCGGTGA